>NZ_CP016199.1:930535-932693 GCF_002243385.1 Mogibacterium pumilum
TTGAGGAACAACAAAGGACGGAGAATTTAACTAATCATGGTTAAATCTCCGTCCTTTTTAGATTATCCAAATTATGATGTGTACCCCTTGTCAGGGACAACATTGATTTTTTTGGGGTGTTTTTTTATTACCCCAACAAGTGTATAGGTAGGGGTTTAAAACACCACAATGAAATGGATAGGTACCTCCTAAACCCCAAAAGAATTTATAGAACCTGAACTTTTAGATGTATTAAGGTCGGTGGCATATGCTACCGACCTTTTGTCGGTGTGCCGGGCATGGCACAGTTCTTACTGGTGAGAGTCCAGTCACGGGTATTTACCGCCAAGTGTAGCGAACCGCAAGCGGAAAGCAGTAATGCTCAAGTGAAGGAAGCGGTGTAGCAAAGCCATCGAGCCTACGAACAGAAACCGGATACAAGGCTAAACGGTGGGTGAGGTTGCTACACAAACCGAAGCCCAAAAGGTAAACGTATCACCGAGACAGTAAATCCGGAGGTTGTGTGGCGAAAGAACTATGTCTTACCCCGGGAGACCCGGACGGCGTGGAAACACGTGCGGAAAAGGCTTGCGTCCGGGAGTCAGCTTAGACCATAGTACCGGGAGCACGAACGGGAAGGGTCTAATGTCAATGTATTGCAAATCACTGCAAGCAAGGTCGGAATAATCCGAAATCGAGGATATGCTCTGAAAGCAGAAACGTAAGTCTGTGGAGGCAAAAGGTAGAGGGGATGATTTCCGGCAGTTTTACGAACAGAAAGAGGAGCAACAAGTGGAATTAATCGAATGGATATTACAGGACAGGAATATTGACGAGGCAATCAAGAACGTCAAGCGAAACAAAGGTGCAGCCGGAGTCGATGGGATGACGGTAGATGAACTTGACGTGTATTTTACTCTTCATAGGGAAGAGCTGAAGACTCAGATACGTGAAGGTAAATACAGGCCGAGTCCGGTAAGAAGGGTCTACATACCTAAAGCCAACGGCAAGAAGAGACCTCTCGGAATACCGACAGTCACAGACAGAGTTGTACAGCAGATGACAGCACAGATACTGTCTCTGGGATATGACAAATATTTCAGTGACCATAGTTATGGGTTCCGAGCGAACAGAGATTGCCATGGAGCGATAGAGAAAGCCCTCGAATACCTCAACGAGGGATATGAGTGGGTGATAGACCTTGACATCGAGAAGTATTTCGACACGGTAAACCATGACAAGTTAATTTCAATACTCAGAGAACGCATTAATGATGCGAAAACGCTACGACTGATTCGACAGTTTCTAAGAGCTGGAGTCATGGAAGATGGCTTGGTAAGCCCAAGTGAAGAAGGGGTACCGCAAGGTGGACCTCTTTCACCTATACTATCCAACATCTACCTTGACAAGCTCGACAAGGAACTGGAATCAAGGGGACTTCATTTTGTCAGATACGCTGACGACTGCGACATCTTCGTGAAAAGTGAAATGGCGGCAGACAGAGTGATGAAGTCTGTGACAAGCTGGCTGGAGCGCAAACTTCGGCTGAGAGTCAGTGCCACTAAGACAAAGGTAGTAAGACCTACGAAGAGTAACTTTCTGGGATTCACATTCTGGAAGAGCAAAGACGGTTGGAAGTGCAGGCTTGCCAAAGACCGAAAGAAGAAACTCTATGAGAAGACTCGTGAGATTCTTTGTCGGAAGAAAGCGGCTGCGCGAACCATAAAGTCTACCTTTATGCAACTGAACTGGCTCATCCGGGGGTGGATAAACTACTACAGAATCGGTAGCATGAAAGGCTTTCTTGATGAATATGGACAATGGCTGAGGCACAAGGTGAGAGTAGTGATACTCAAACAGTGGAAAAAGCCGAAGACCATATTCAAGAACCTGATGGCTCTGAATAGGATTCAGGAATGTGGCCTTGAGGAGAAAAGATTGTTAAGCGTGGCAAACGCAAGGCAGGGATGGTACCGAATGGCTACTATTCGGGATATTAATTTCCTGCTCAATCCAACGATACTTGGCAAAAAGACAAAGAGCCGACCGGGATTGGTCGACCCTTTGGCGTATTATCTGAATTAACGCTTGATTCTATGTTGATGTAGCGCCGTATACGAGACCCGTACGTACGGTGCAACGGGAGGGTTGAGGGCTAACGCCCTCGCTCTACCCTATT
>NZ_CP016199.1:932718-971636 GCF_002243385.1 Mogibacterium pumilum
AGAAATGTGGCCTTGAGGAGAAAAGATTGTTAAGCGTGGCAAACGCAAGGCAGGGATGGTACCGAATGGCTACTATTCGGGATATTAATTTCCTGCTCAATCCAACGATACTTGGCAAAAAGACAAAGAGCCGACCGGGATTGGTCGACCCTTTGGCGTATTATCTGAATTAACGCTTGATTCTATGTTGATGTAGCGCCGTATACGAGACCCGTACGTACGGTGCAACGGGAGGGTTGAGGGCTAACGCCCTCGCTCTACCCTATTAGATTATGATTCCAAATGCTCATTGATGATATCAATGTAACGATCGAGTCTAGGTAATAAGAATCTATGAATAAGCTTATCAATCTTCTTTCCCGTCGGAATGACAAATACCAACGTAATAATTAGCAAGAATGCTGCAACGCCATAGCTCATAGCAGAGATTGGCATAAAACCAGTGACTAGCTGCAAAATAATTCCTAACACAAATAGAATTGCACTCTCTATAAATAGCATCATTGGAATCGGTGCCTTCCAGCTCCTGGTTTCTGCTTCATACAAGAGGGAAGAAGTTTCACTGGATGTTGAGATAAGATCAAGCTTTAAATAGTTGACATTAATTATCAAGCCAGATAAATTTTTGCCCTCAGGAGTTTTCTGCAGAGCTTTTAGGCTTGGCCGATCAAAATAATAGCTCTCCGGTGTATCAACACCCGAGTAAGAGAGAAGTCCCTTAAGAGCAATCTGTACCAGCTCTGCTTGTGCGTTAATATTAACATTACCTTTTGCTATACTCATAGTGATTAGCTCCTTGACCAATTATTTTGTAGTATTCTGAGTATCTTTCTTCGCACTGACCTTAAGCCATATGAGAAGGCCAATCTCGATAAGCGACAATATGATACCTATAATCGAAGCTGCCTTGTTTATAACGACAATGCTTGCTAAAGCCAATCCGCCAAAAATATCTAGCAGCATAGGAATCAGGTAGAAATATAGACGCTTCTTTACATCTTGGTTATCGTCTAGGTCCGAGACAATATTTAGACAAGATGCTAACATTACTACGGACACAATAAGTAAAAGCAAGAAGACAAAACCCAAGAAAAACAACTTGAATATTGCTGCATAATCTTGATAGAAGAAAAAAGTATCACCAAATGATATGCTGTTTGATACCGATATTCCAAGTGTCGAATATAGGATAATGCGCAGAACTGCAAAGCCTATATAGACTGTGAAAATTCGCTTAATCGGCTTCTCATATAAGCTCTGTGAATAAAACTTAGTTTCTATATTTCTCATATCTCTCTTCAGATAATCCTTTAATGTGGTTCTTTCAAATAACGTGCATGTATCTGTTATGCTTCGTTGTTCTCGGAAGGTGCCGTAACATCATCTACTTTTACTTCGTACGCAACATCTACAGGTGCGGATTCAGCTTCAGCCTCAGCAGGTACAGCCTCAGCTTCTACAACAGTCTCCACATTCTGAACAGGAGCTTCTGAGGCAGGTGAAGCCTGTGCTTGAGTGTTATTGTTTGCAGTTTTCTTAAGTTCAGCAACCGCACCAAAGTCAAGATTGCTCTCAAAGTTACTTTCGCCCTGGAGCTTTCTAAACTGGTTGATAGATACACCACATAGAATCCATGTTACGATACCGAGCACTAGGCCAAGCATAGCTAGTATAGCAGCTACAACAGCTCCGATAATAAGGAGGAGAAATCCAGTGTTTTTGCTTCTGCTCTTAGTCATTAAGACTACTGAGCAAATAATAATCACAATTGAAACGACTATGAGTCCAATGAACGTAGCTCTCTGGATTGTGTATATCTCCGTATAGTAACCGCTGTAACCATATGAAGATAATAGAAACTGATTAGTAATTTTAATTACCAAGAATGCTACTAGTGTAGCAATTACGAGTACGGTATTAAGAATGATACCTTTTTTTGCAATGTTCTGTTCTGTCATAACAATTCCTTTCTTAACTAAAAAATTCTAGTTAATTGTAACACATATCGACTAACACACATAGTTTTTAATCTACTTTCTGTGTGTTATAATGTAAAATAACTACAAGGTTTACGGTCATTTGAAATTCGAACTGGGAAAGGAAGGTTATTAATGGCACTTGTAACAACAACAGAGATGTTTAAGAAGGCCTATGATGGAGGTTATGCTGTCGGAGCTTTTAATGTTAATAATATGGAAATCGTTCAGGGAATCACCGAGGCCTGCAGGGAGGAGAATGCCCCTGTAATTCTTCAGGTGTCAAAGGGTGCTCGTTCATATGCTAGTCATACATATCTTATGAAGCTGGTTGAGGCAGCAGTTATAGATTGCCCAGATATTCCGATTGCGCTTCACCTCGATCACGGCCCTGATTTCGAGACATGCAAGTCCTGCATTGATGGTGGATTTACTTCCGTTATGATTGATGCTTCTTCGAAGCCGTTTGAGGAGAATATTGAGATTACAAAGCAGGTTGTAGACTATGCGCACAAGTATGGCGTAGTAGTTGAAGCTGAACTAGGTACACTTGCTGGAATCGAAGATGATGTAGTAGTTGCAACAGAAGACTCATCGTATACTCGACCAGAAGAGGTTGAGGAGTTTGTGCGCAGAACCGGCTGCGATTCTCTCGCTATCGCAATTGGAACTAGCCACGGTGCGTTTAAGTTCAAGCCAGGCACTAAACCGCAGCTTAGATTTGATGTTCTTCGTGAATGCGAGCAGAAACTGCCAGGCTTCCCAATTGTACTGCACGGAGCATCCTCTGTTCCGCAGGACTATGTTCAGATGATTAATACTTATGGTGGAGCTATGAAGGACGCGATAGGCGTTCCAGAAGATCAGCTCAGAGAGGCAGCTCGTTCAGCAGTTTGCAAGATTAATATCGATTCAGATTTAAGACTTGCTATGACGGGATCTATTAGAAAGCATCTAGTTGAGTGCCCCGCAGATTTTGACCCAAGACAGTATCTGAAGCCAGCAAGAGCTAATATCAAGGAGCTTGTAAGACACAAGATTGTTAATGTTCTCGGCTGCTCAGGAAAAGCGCTATAATACTTGAGAAGTGTTGATTTTGTGAGTTTAAGAGCATTGCGCGGAGCGCAATGCTCTACTATTATAGATATAGAAAAAAACCACAATTAATGTATAAGAGGTATAGATGAAAACACTTTATTTTGACTGCACGACAGGCATCAGTGGCAACATGGCTATCGGAGCACTCCTTGAAGTGTCAGATGGCGAGCACTATTTGAGAGGTGAGCTCAATAAGCTGAGAGTTCCAGAATATGACGTTCGCATAGTAAAGAGAGGTTCACATGGAATTGATGGAACTTATGTGGAGGTTCTGGAAGCAGGGACAGATATCCCAGTTGATGCGATATCAGAAAAAATTCCAAGAAGAGAGCTCTATATACATGGAGGGCTTCATCATCACGATGATGAGTATCACCATGGACATGAACACTCAGATTTGGAGTGTGGAGATGAAAAGTCCAAGAAAAACGCAAAAGAAGAGAAGAAGTTAGCCAAAAAGTTCAAGAAGAAAAAAAAGAAGAAACTTTGCGGAAAGTGCGAGAAACCGAATTTTAAGGGCTACTGCAAGTGTAAAGGCGAATATGTAGATTGCACGATTAAAGCAAACGATGAGGCACATAAGCACGAGCATCATGATGATCCGCACACGCATTTACATGATGATTGTCACCATGTGCATCACGACCATGACCATGACCATCATCAAGATCATGATCCTAGTCATAACCACAACTATGATCATAATCCTAGTCATGGACACCACCATGTTTATCGGACTTATGGTGATATAAAACAAATAATAGATAATAGCGAAATCACTAATGGCGCTAAGGAACTTGCAAAAGCAATGTTCCACAAGGTTGCAGTTGCAGAAGCGACAGTACACGGTAAGCCCATAGATGAAGTGCATTTCCACGAGGTTGGGGCGCTGGATTCTATAGTTGATATCGTCAGTGTGGCGATACTTATGGATTACATTAAGCCAGACCGTATTATCTCAAGTGTCGTTTCTGATGGATATGGTACGATTAAGTGTGCTCATGGGGTGCTTAGTGTTCCAGTTCCTGCTACATCAGCGATTTATAAAAACGAACAGGTTAGATTTAAGCAGATTGAAGTTCCAACTGAACTCGTGACTCCTACAGGTGCAGCTATTGTCTCGACTTTTGCAGAGTCATATGGGCTGATGCCTGAGATGAATATCAGCAAGATAGGAATCGGAGTAGGAAGCCGCAACATTGGTTGTCCAAATACACTTAGAGTTATTCTAGGAGAAGAGGTGCCGTCTGATAATGCAGTTCAGACTGGTGACATTTTAGTTATAAACTCCAATATTGATGATTCTACTGGAGAAGAGCTTGGATATGTGTTGGAGAAGCTCATGAATTCAGGGGCACTGGATGTTTCGTATGCTCCAATATTTATGAAAAAGAACAGACCAGCGTACAGACTTGAAGTTATCTGTAGGGCTGAAGACAGAGATAAGCTATGTGAGATAATCTTTGCCGAGACTACTACAATCGGTGTTAGGTATTATCCAGTGCAGCGTGAAGAACTCTCTAGGACTAGAACTGTGGTAGATACAGAACTAGGACCTATTGAAGCGAAGAGAGTTTCTACGGCGAGTGGACAGACCTATACGTATCCAGAGTATGAGAGCTTAGGAAGGATTGCTTTTGAGCTTGGTATATCCATTAAGTCGGTTCGTGCGGCATTTGAGAAAGGTTTGAGGGAATAATGTATAAGGCTGCAATTTTTGATATGGACGGTACGATTCTTGATACCATTACTGATCTCAAGGACAGTACCAATCACGCCCTTATGGTAAATGGGCATAAGAACGACTATACCGTGAGAGATGCCTCGCGATTCTTTGGCAGTGGAGTGAAGGTTGCTATGGCGAGAGCTCTGGCTACTGAAGCGGGAGTTAGTGAAGAAGAGGTTGATAGAATCGGTGTAGATATATCATATCAGGGTGATGAAGATGAGCTGGCAGCGGTTATAGCTTCTTTTGAGGAATGGTATCCGAGCCACTGTGATGAAAAAACTAAGCCTTTTGAAGGAATCACTGCAGCAATAACAAGCCTGAAGGAGAAAGGTGTTAGAACCGCAGTCGTTTCGAATAAGATGCATGAGGCAGCTGTCATTCTCGCCAATAGGTATTTTCCTAGCGCGTTTGAATACGTTCAGGGCGTAGATGAAACCATAAGGAGAAAGCCAAACCCGGATGCAACGCTTAGAATCCTTGATCTCATGAAACTTGAGCAGGATGATGCAGTATACATAGGGGATACTGAGGTTGATATTGAAACTGCACATAACGCTGGCTTAAAATGCATTAGTGTAGACTGGGGCTTTAGAGATAATAAGTTTCTGGAGACTATCGGAGCAGATCAGATATGCTCTGATATGGACGAGCTAGTCGAAGCGATTACAGGCTAGTATATATTATTAGATAATTTACGGAGGAAAATGTGGGAGTGACTAAGCTAGAATGCACTAAGGGGTGCATGTTTGTCGTAAATAATAAGGCGTCAAAGGCGAGTTCATTCAGTTTTGTAGGGGATTACGTAGTCATAGTTGACGATAGAGGAGTGCCAATTGATGGAGCTCGAATCAATACTAATGAACAGCTTTATACAGTGCTCTATTACGAAAAGCGTCACTTCATAACACTGGTAGTCAAGAAACCGAAACCATACGCTATTTCACTGGTGTTTCGAAGCGGTGCAGATTACGATGATGTATTTGCCTTGCTCAAAATGATGGCAAGTGAAGTGAGATTTAGCTGTCAGAACTTCAAGATTTCAAGTTATGCAAACAAAGTAGTTGAGAAGCTTCAAGATGGAGTTGAGCTTGCAATCATGGATATCGTAGATAAGACTACTGTTGCGGTCTGTCCAGAGTGTGGCGTAGAGGTAGCACATGGAACACCTTACTGTATGGAGTGCGGAGCTGAACTGTAGATGAGTAATAAACTCAGATATATAATTAATTTCAGTGATCGGCGTGGAAAATAAATAGAAACATTTGATGAAAATATGAGGTTTATGGAGAGGAGAGCGAAGTGGATAAGGATGTAATGATGATGGAGCCTTGCCAGACTGGTGACATGAGCAGCTTCGAGGAAATTGATAAGGATATGAGCGATCTAGCAGAGCAGTTACTGGTTGATTACAAGCTAAATCGTGATATCGATACGATTAGAATGTCTGAGATACCTGACCAGAAGGCTATCAAGGAGATGATTCGCGAGCTGATGATGGTGCTTCTTCCTGGTTATTATCGTGAGAAATCTTACCGCACATACAGCGTTGAGAAGAAGATATCGGTAATACTCGAAGACGTCATGTATATGATGACTAAGCAGGTTGAGAAAGCTCTTCTATATAGACAGGAATTTGAGGATACTTGTATAGCACTTAGACAGGATGAAGCGAAAAAAATCGTAAAGGCATTCTTCAGACAGATTCCTAAGATTAGAGAATATCTCAACACAGATATTCTTGCTACATACGAGGGTGACCCGGCGGCTAACAGCAAGGATGAAATCGTTCTCGCTTACCCAGGACTGTATGCAACTGCTATTTATAGGCTTGCTCATGAACTGCATGAACTCGATGTACCACTAATTCCTAGAATTATGACAGAGTACGCACACAGGAAGACTGGTGTGGATATTCATCCCGGTGCAACTATAGGAAAGTATTTCTGCATGGATCATGCAACTGGTGTCGTAATCGGATCGACCTCCATAATCGGAGAGCATGTTAAGGTGTATCAGGGCGTTACCATCGGAGCCCTTTCCACTAAGGCGGGACAGAAACTTCATGGAACTAAGAGACATCCGACTATTGAGGACAATGTAACACTATACTCTGGTGCGTCGGTACTGGGTGGAAATACTGTAATCGGAGAAGGCGCTGTAATTGGTGGAAACGCATTTGTAACAAAGTCTGTAGACCCTCACACAACTGTAACAATCAAGACTCTTGAGATGGTGTACGATAAGCAGTCGCACAAAACTGGTCAGGAGAAGGAACGCAAGCAGGACGAGTGGTTCTATGTAATATAATTAGCTTTATTGTAAGTAAATAAAATTTTCCAAGAGGAGGGGGCATGAGCAAGAAGCTGACAATGGGAATATTGGCTCACGTAGATGCGGGCAAAACTACGCTCAGCGAAGCCATGCTTTACTCCGCTGGGACAATAAGAAAACTAGGACGAGTCGACAAGGGCGACTCGTTCTTCGATAATTATGAGGTTGAAAAAAACCGTGGAATTACCGTTTTTTCAAAACAAGTGGGACTAAATTGGCAAGATAGTCACATCACTATACTCGACACTCCGGGACATGATGATTTCTCAGCAGAGATGGAGAGAGCTCTCGATGTAATCGATTATGCGCTGCTAGTGGTGAGTGGTGTAGATGGACCACAGAGCCACACGGATACGGTATGGAGGCTTCTTAGGGCGAGAAAGATTCCAACTTTCATATTTGTTAATAAAATGGATCTTGCAATTGCAGATAAGGAAGAGCAGCTTAGTCGCATCAAAGGCAGACTAGGTGAAGGCTTTGTTGATTTTAGTGTAGCTAAAGAAGACGAAGCTTTTGTAGATGGCGTAACGTTTTACTCGCCAGAATTAGCAGAAGCTTTTTTTGAAAATCTGGAGATACCGTCTGAAGGAATCCTCAAAGCAATTGCTGAATGCCAGATATTTCCTTGCTTGTTCGGATCAGCTCTTCACCAGGAGGGAGTTGATAAGCTGCTCGACACAATATCAACATATGCCTACGGATTTTACGAACTACATGAGGGCGTCTCGCCAGAAGATAAAATGGGGGCGTTAGTATACAAGATTGCACGTGACCAGAGAGATGAAAGACTTTCATTTGTACGTGTTATGAACGGCACTCTTAAAGTCAGGGATAGCATTGCAGTAAGAAATAGTGACGGTGAAATCGTTCATGAGAAGGTCAACCAGATTAGGATATATTCAGGTCAGAAGTATTCGCTGGTCGACTCGGTATCTGCTGGTGACATTTGCGCCATTACTGGTGCTGGCTCATCGAGAGCTGGACAGGGGCTTGGTACATTAGCAGAGAATGAAGCAAGAAACGGTATAATCGAGCCATTTATTACATACAAAATTGTTCCTATTGATGATGTGGATCAAAACAAGTTCATCTCAGATATGAGAGTGCTAGAAGAGGAAGACCCTAAGCTGCACATAGATTTAGAGGATAATATTCGTGGTGTGAATATACGGCTTATGGGAGAAGTGCAGCAGGAAATCCTAGAGTCGCAGATAATGAGCAGATTCGGATACGGTGTTCGCTTTGAGACAGGAAGTATAATCTACAAGGAAACGGTGATAGAGCCAGTTGAAGGCGTGGGCCACTTCGAACCGTTGAGACATTACGCGGAGGTTCATCTGATTATCAGTCCTGGAGAGCGAGGAAGTGGAATTGTCACAGATAGCGAAATTCCAGAGGATGTTCTCGGAAGAAATTGGCAGAATCTAATTCTTTCGCATCTTGATGAGAGAATATTCCACGGTGTGTTGATAGGAGCACCTCTAACTGATGTACACAGCACACTCGCCGCTGGAAAGGCGCATGATAAGCACACAGAAGGTGGAGATTTTAGACAAGCAACATACAGAGCTGTTAGAAATGGACTTATGCGTGCTAGATGCCACATACTCGAGCCTTGGTTCAGCTTTGAGATAAAACTTCCAAGTGCAAATATCGGTATGGCTATGACAGATATTAAGAATGGCTCAGGGACATTTGACGAACCGAAAGTAGATGGAGACATGTCGATTCTTAATGGAAAGGCTCCGGCAGCATTGATCCTTGACTATCAGAGAAAGCTTACATCATACACTGGAGGCCGAGGTCGTATTAGCTGTATGCTCATCGGATATGACTTCTGTCACAATGAAGCGGAAGTTATCGAAGATTCTGTTTATGATGCAGACAAAGATGAAATCGAAACTGGAGACTCTATATTCTGTCATCACGGGGCGGGTAAGACTGTCAAGTGGGACGAGGTACATGACTTCATGCATCTTCCTTATGCACTAGACTCAGAAGATGGGGCTAAGGGGAAATCTAGCTCAATTAGAGATGAGACGATGGCAGCTGGTCGTAAGCTGGCGAGCGATGCAGAGCTCCTCGCTATATTTGAGAAAACGTATGGAAGTATATCAAAAAACAAGCCAGTAAAGCACAAGGCGAAGCCAACAGAATCAGAATATCGTGCGATGGAAAGACAAAAGCGTTCGCTTCATAGGCTCGAGAGAGTCGCGTCACCAGATTCCCACTTTGTCGTGGACGGTTACAATCTGATAAATGCTGAGGAACACATGAAAGCGCTTTCGAGAGCTGATATTGGAGCGGCAAGAGAGCATCTTGTAAATATACTAGCGAATTACCGTGGATATCTCGGCTGCAAGATGACTATCGTCTTTGATGCATATAGAGTTCCGTACAGCTTTGGCAGAACTTATACAATTAATGATACTGAGATAGTGTATACTAAGGGAAATGAGACGGCGGATGCTTACATAGCTGAGCTGACAAAGGCAATTGGCAAGCGCGAGAGTGTCACGGTCGTATCGTCAGATTCGCTAGTACAGGAAATGTCGCTCGGCCATGGCGCACTGAGGATATCTTCCAGAGAGTTTTTGATTGATATCGAAACAGCTTTACAAGAGATAAGAGATTTTCTTGATGAAAATAGATAGATAAATAGAGATATACAAAGAGAGAAGGGGTAAATAGATGGAGAAATATTTGGGATGCCACCTATCGACATCGGATGGATTTGAGTCGATGGGAAAGGCGGCGTTATCGATTGGCGCCAATACATTCGCTTTTTTTACGAGGAATCCACGAGGCGGTAAAGTCAAAGCTATTGATGAAGCTGATATTCAGGCTTTAATTAATATCATAGATGAGCACGGCTTTGGTAAGTTAGTTGCACATGCGCCGTACACACTCAATCCTTGTTCAGGGAAGGATAGCGTGAGAGAATTTGCACGTAGCTGCATGGCAGAAGACCTAAAGCGCATGGAATACCTGCCTGGGAATTATTACAACTTCCACCCGGGCAGTCATGTCGGACAAGGTAGTGAGCTGGGAATTCAAATGATTATCGATACCCTAAATGAAGTTATGTGGGAAGACCAGCAGACTGTCATACTTCTCGAGACAATGGCTGGTAAAGGCAGTGAAGTCGGAAAGAATTTCGATGAACTGCGTAAGATTATCAATGGAGTTAAGTTCAAAGACAAGATAGGCGTTTGCCTTGATACCTGCCATGTCAGTGATGCCGGTTATGATGTAAAGAATGACTTTACAGGCGTGCTTGAAGAGTTTGACAGAATTATTGGTTTAGATAGACTTCGTGCGCTCCATATCAATGATAGTAAGAACCCGATGGGTGCTGCAAAGGATAGACATGAGAAGATTGGGGACGGAGAAATCGGACTCGAAGCTATGCTCGAAGTGGTTAATAATCCACATATAGTCGGACTTCCGTGCATTCTCGAAACACCACAGGATGACCTCGAAGGTTATGTAAGAGAGATTGAGATACTTAGATGAAATATTATGAGATAAAAATTGAAGTATCGGAACTCGGGATTGAACCAATGCTGGCAGCACTTATCTGCGAAGGTATAGATACTGCTGAGGTAAACGATCCAGCGGATGCAGCTTTTATGAACGAACAGCTTGGAGAAACTGATTATCTGGCACCAGAGGATTTCGATAGGGAGAGTAGCAAGAATCCAAGCGTTGTGGTATATGCAGCAGAGGATGAAGAGACTGATGATACTCTTAGTGCAGTAAAAAGAGCTGCTAAAACTGTTAGAGATAACGTAGAGAATGGCTTTTTCGGCACAGGTGCAGACCTCGGTTCATTAGAGGTTGCCGTAAATCTCCGCGACGATGAAGAATGGAAAGACCTCTGGAAGAAATTTATCAAGCCAGCAAGAGTTGGATACAGCTACATAGCTGCGACACCGTGGATAGATATATCCGATTATGCACAGGAAATGGATATAGATAGAGAAGTGATACGTATTAATCCGGGTATGGCATTTGGAACGGGACTCCACGAAACGACTTCCCTAGCTGCTGATTGTCTGGAGTCTTATATCCAAGAGGGAGATAAGGTGCTGGATGTAGGATGTGGCACTGGAATACTGTCTAGTGTAGCGAGTAAACTAGGAGCTAGTGAAGTTCTCGGCATAGACATAGATGATGAGGCGGTAACAGCTTCGATTGAAAACCTAGAGGCTAACAACGTACATAATGTAGTGATAAAAAAGGCTGATTTGACAGAGGGAGTAGACTTTAAAGCTGATTTAGTGGTGGCAAATCTACTTACAAACCTCGTCATTCGCCTCACTGGTGATATTCGTAACCACCTAAATAGTGGCGGAAGATATATAATGTCTGGTATACTAACTACTCAGCAGGATAAAGTGCTAAGTGCACTTAGAGATAACGGTTTTCAGTGGCTAGAGATTGCTAAACAGGGTGAATGGTGTGCCATCACAGCTGAACTGAAATAAAAGGGGTTTTGGGAGGAGACTATAATGCCAATTAAAGTACCAAATAATTTGCCGGCGATAGAGACGCTTACTAATGAGAATGTATTCGTAATGACGGATACACGTGCTATGACGCAGGATATGCGTCCGCTTCATATATTGCTCCTCAATCTGATGCCTACAAAGATTGATACAGAGACTCAGATTACGCGTATGCTCAGTAACACTCCTCTTCAGGTTGAGCTTGAACTGCTTCAGACGGCAACTCACAAGCCACACGTTACTTCGCAGGAACACATGCTTGCTTTCTACAAGACATTTAACGATATCAAGAACGAATATTATGATGGAATGATTATCACTGGAGCGCCGATTGAACTTCTTGAGTTTGAAGAGGTTGATTACTGGGAAGAGCTCTGTGAGATTATGGAATGGTCTAAGACTCACGTACACAGCACGTTCCACATATGTTGGGGTGCACAGGCGGGCCTATATTACCACTATGGAATAGATAAGAAAAGGCTTCCTAAGAAGCTCTCTGGCGTGTTCAAGCACACTCTTAAAACCAAGCGCAGCATGCTGTTTAGAGGTTTTGACGATGAGTTTTATGTGCCGCAGTCCAGAAATACTACTGTAGACGAAGAGGATATAGAGAAGACTCCAGGAATAACCTTGCTTTCCACATCAGAAGAAGGTGGTGTGTTCTGCGTTAAGTCTGACAACGATAGACAGATATTTGTGACAGGACATACCGAGTACGACTGGAATACATTGCTCAAGGAGTACATGAGAGATAAAAATGCAGGAATCAATCCAGAGATTCCTGTAAATTACTTCCCTGACGATGATGACTCAAAGACGCCAGTGGTTCGCTGGAGGTCTTCCGGCAGTTTGTTATTCTCAAACTGGCTAAACTATTTCGTATATCAGTCTACACCGTACGATATCAAGCTCATCGAAAATGAGGATCTTGCTCCAGCACTTAGAAACAAATCAGAACTGACGGTTTCTAAGTTCGGTGGGTCATCACTTGCGACAGCTGAGCGCATCAAAAATGCCGCAGATGTGGTTCGTCAGAATAAAGCTCGCCGTTACGTAGTGGTTTCGGCTCCAGGTATTCATGATGACGAGAAGGTTAAGATTACAGATCTCTTACTATCGGCTCATGACAATCCAGAGAGCTGTGACTGCAAGCTTGAGCTAGCGAATAAGAGATTCAAGGAACTTGCGCTTGAGCTAGATTCAAAAGTTAATATAGATGAAATTTTCGACAATATTATCGAGACATATAAGGCTACTGGTAGTAGAGACTATCTAATCAGCAGGGGTGAATTCATAACTGCACAGCTTATGGCTGAACAGCTTGGTTACGACTTTATAGATGCTACTGAAGTTATCAAATTTGATAATGATGGCAAGCTTCTTGCTGACGTTACAAGAGCTAATATTCAGAAGCTCATCAGAGAGCACGAACATATTGTATTCCCTGGCTTCTATGGTGCAAATGAAGCAGGCGCAGTCGTAACTTTCTCGAGAGGTGGATCGGATATCACAGGTTCAATCGTTGCTGCGGCTGCAAAAGCAGACCTATATGAGAACTGGACAGATGTGCCAGGTCTTCTAATGGCAGACCCTCGCATCGTTAAGCAGCCTTTAAGTGTTCCCGTAATAATCTATAAGGAACTACGAGAACTTGCGCTTAGGGGTGCAGAGGTGCTGCACGAGGACGCAGTTAGACCTGTAAGTCAGTGTGGAATTCCGATTAATATCAAGAGCACACTCGAGCCGGATAAGCCAGGTACACTTATCGTTAAGAATGCAGATTCATACGAGAACCTTCTCGAAATTTCTAGCATAACTGGTAAGAAGGGGTATTCATCTATTCTTATAGAACGTGAGAAACTCAATGATGATGCAAAGTATCGCGATAGAATTCAGAAGATTCTCGATGAATTCAGCATCACTATGGAAAGTGAGCAGCTTGGACTAGACTCGTTCTCTATCATCGTAGGTTCAGCAAGTGTAGCAAACTGCGAAGAAGAGCTGACCGAGAGACTGCGTGTTGCAACAGATGCTGATGAAATTACGGTTTCCACAGGTATTGCTGCGATTTCTGTAGTCGGAAGAAATATCTCCGGCGAGGTTTCTGTAGCGATGAAGATATTTGAAGCACTATCAAGTGCTCATGTTAATGTCAGATTTATTGACCATGCTCCTGAACGTATAAGCGTGCAGGTAGGTGTATCAGAATCTGACTACCAGAGAGCTATAAGAGCTATATATAACGTCTTTGTTGCGAAAGCATAAGCATAAAAAAAGTGGATGTAACTTTTGCATCATTTGCGATACTGTGTGTAACGCTAGTGAGTGCTGTAGATGCATCCGCTTTTTATTTAATAATGAAATTTTATGAATTATTTTAAAATGTAACATCTGTTACAGAGATTAGAGGTATTTAATGTATAATGAATATACAACTTAAAGCAAACAAATAACAGTAAATACGCTTGACGGAGACGTGGGCTGAGAGAAAGATAAGAGTATTTTCGAAGGAGGAAATAGACATGGCTGCAAAAGTATTAGATATGAAGAGAAACGTACACGATTTATCAACAGAGTTTCCGGAAGTAATTGACATCATGATTGAGCTAGGATTCAAGGATATCTCGAATCCAGTGGCTCTAAATACAATGGGACGAGTTATGACAATTCCTAAAGGATCCCAGATTAAGGGAATAGATTTAGAGTCAATTGTTGCTCTATTCGAAGAGAAGGGTTTTGATGTTATCAATGTTCCTGAGCTAGAGAAGAAAGAAAAGGTTCAGACTGCCGAAGTAAAGGAAGAGCCAGCAAAACCGGCATTCGATATCAGCAAGCTGAACATTCCTGATTTTGCTAAGGCGTACATAAGAGAGGATGGAACAGTAGATGTAGATAAGGTTCCTGATTTTGTAAAGAACTTCCTCGATGCTGATGGAAGAATCGACTCAAACAAACTACAATCGTCCATGGCAGGTAATGAGGCAAAAGATGAAGAAGCCCCTGCACAGGAAGAAACTAAGAAGCCTAAGAATGCTAGCGAGAGAGAAGTTCTGCTTCGCAGCTACATCGAGAGACTTACAAACGGGGAAGACCTCGAGACAGTTAGAGCAGAATTCGTTGAGAACTTCAAGGAAGTTGATGCTCTTGAAATAGCAAATGCAGAGCAGCATCTGATTAAGAGCGGAGTTCCTTATCAGGAGGTTCAGAAGCTTTGTGATATACATTCAGCACTCTTCCACGGATCAACTAAGCAGGAAAAGGTTATGAATGCTGAGAAAGCTGTTGCAGCATCTAAGGAAGCAGCACAGAGAAGAATGAACGGTGCAAATGACCGCAAGGAAGCAGAAATTAAGGCACAGACTTTAATCGCAGAGCCAGGACATCCTCTAAATGTACTTACTCTTGAGAACGAAGGGATTGCCGAGCAAATCGTAGTAGTGAATAAGCTATTTGAAGAGGGGGCGGATCGTGCGGTTATCACCGAAGAGCTGAACAAACTTCGCGCGGTATCGATTCACTACGCTAAGAAGGGTGACATCATCTACACAATACTCAAGAGCAGATATGACGTAACTGGGCCATCAGATGTAATGTGGACAGTTGATGATGAAATCAGAGATGAGCTAAGACGTGTAACTGACGGAACGCTATCTGACGAGGAATGGCTAGAGAAATCAAAGGCTGTGGTTAAGAGAGCTGATGAGATGCTCTTCAAAGAGGCAAATATCTTATTTCCAATTTGCGTACAGTTCTTCAAAGATGAGGAGTGGGAGGAAGTTGGTCGTGATCTCAAGGAGTACGATTACTGCCTGCTCAAGGAAGAGCCAGCAGAATGGGATAAAGCATCGAATGAAGATTACACACACAGAGCTGCTAGGGAAGGCAAGAATGGAGCAGCTGGAAATGATGAAGTTATCTTTGCGCTAGGGCACATGACTCCATATCAACTTGAGGCTATGCTCAACACGATTCCGCTCGAATTGACATTCGTTGACCATGTAGACATGAATAGATACTACAATGACAACGGGGAGAAGAAGCTCTTTAAGAGACCTATCAGCTCGCTCGATAGAGAGGTATATACTTGCCATCCACCAACGATTGAGCCAATGGTTCGTAGCATCATCTCTTCGTTCAAATCAGGCGCACAGGACAAGGTAGAGGTTTGGATGAACAAGGGTGAAAGCGAGGTTCTTGTTAGCTATAGAGCAGTTCGCGATGCACAGGGCAACTATGTAGGAACTCTCGAGTGCGTACAGATAATGGACGAAATCAGAGACCATTACAAGGAGAAATTCCAGTAAGAATTTACAAAAAAAATACACATGCGATGACAAGTTTTTTATGATAATATAAGAGTGATTAGATATTATCTTAAGTATAAGGATTGGGAAGCGCGCATGGTATCAAAGCTCAAAACAGCTTTTAAGAATATTAAGGTGATAGTCGTTACTGAATTGCTACTCATGGTAGTTATGGTATCGACTATTGTCGTTAAAGCAGATGCCATCAATGACTGTCGTGTTGTAAGTACACCGCTTAAACTTGCTACGCTCAAGACCATTAGTACTGATAGCAATTCGAATGAAGTGACTGGTACGAAGACAACAATCTCAGACGCGGAGACTGAGCGAGACATTAAGGTTGCTGACGACAAAAGGACTAGCATTATCTCTTTTGCTAAGCAATACATCGGTAAGCCGTATGTGCTAGGAGGCAAGAGCCTTACTAATGGTTGTGACTGTGCTTCGTTTATTACACTCATATACAAAGAGTACGGATACAACTGGAAGATGGGTTCGGTTAATACGCTTTATGACAACTGCGGAGGAACTACCGTATCTGTGGATGATATGAAGCCTGGAGACATAATTTTCTTTGGCCGAGGCAATAAGAAACTACATGTAGCTATGTATGCGGGAAATGGCAGAATAGTACACGCTATGGATCCTTCTCACGACATTTGTGAGATTGATCTCTACAGACCAGGTACTAAAACCACTTATAGTGGCAAGAGCATATTGGAAGTTAAGAGGATAATCAACTAGTGATATGTGGTGAATGGTGGATTAAAGGCTGATAGGACATTTATTATTTAAGATTTGAAGCGGAGGACATCTATTTAGGTGTTCTCCGTCTATTTTTCAATAATTACTACGGTGTGGGAAATATGGAAAAGGTATGCTATAATATGCAAACGTTAAGAGATTATAGTGATTATAAAGGAGAGACATATGGATAATAATATTCATAATCAGAACAATAACCAGAACGATGATGGTTACGCACAATATACAAGGCCTATTTCAAGAAGAGAAATTGGACTCTGTATCTTATTCTCGCTTATTACTTGTGGAATTTACGGCATTTACTGGATGATTGTTCTAAATGATGATGTTAACGAGGTAGTTGGTGATAGAACAGCAACATCGGGCGGTATGGTATTCCTGTTCTCACTTCTAACCTGTGGAATATATGGAATATACTGGATTTACTGCATGGGTGAGAAGCTGGATAGATATAATGGCAAGGATGGAAATTCAGGACTTCTTTTCGTTCTGCTCACGATATTCGGGCTTTCAATTGTTGCTTACTGCATCATGCAGGATCAAGTGAACCATCATGCAACAGTTGCATAATGAACAGAATTGCAGTTTTCTGCACTATCTAATTAAAAAAACGACTCCTTTTGTAATACTAGGAGTCGTTTACTATATCTGGCTGAGGATGACGCACATATATATACCTTGCATTTTCAGGTATATCACCGGGTACAAGTGCCCTGGCTGTGGTACGACAACCATGTGTGTCAGTATACTGCGATTCAGGTTTAGCGATGCTTTTTATGCTAATCCGTTCATTTTCACGACTATCCCGTTTATATTGTTTGAGATAGTGTATAACGTGTATTTGAGCTACACAGAAAAGCACATGCCGCTATGGAATAAGATACTGCTCGGAGTTTACTGCTCTGCGCTATTAATCTTTGCTATGATAAGAGATTTCATGTAAAAGGCTCTGTGCCTGAATATGAGCATGACGACTTAACGACAGAGGGCGGACAGCAGAGACCTTCTAATCACAAAGCAATGTAAATGCGCTCCGTATGGGGCGCATTTATATTGCTATTTACAGCTATTTTCTACTTATTATTGTAAGCCATTTTGTAAATCTCTTTGAAATCATCCCTATACAGAACCTTTGCAGCACCAACTTTGCCGCCAACAGCTTTCTCGCATTTCTCAGCAAGCTCATCTATAACTTCATCTGTTAGCTCAAAATCAAAATCCTTCAGAGATATAGGCATTCCGATGCTTTTAAAGAAATCCTCGGTTCTTGCAATTCCTTCGAGTGCGACTTCGCGGTCATCACCAGAAGCTTCGACATTCCATACATTTGTCGCAAACTGCTTAAACCTAGGGAGACAGTCGTCTAAAACGTATCTAGCCCAGCTTCCCCAAATTGCTGCCAGACCTGCACCATGTGCTACGTCGAACATGCCGCTAATCTCGTGTTCAATTCGGTGAGTTGCAAAGTCATCGCCACCATTTCCGCAGCCTGTAAGACCATTATGGGATAAACTTCCAGCCCACATTACCTCTGCGCGTGCTTCGTAGTTGTTCGGCTCTTCTACGAGTATCAAAGCATTTTTTACAACTGTACGAAGCAGTGCTTCGGCAATCCCGTCAGTTAATTCCATATTTCCTGCCGATGTAAAATATCTTTCCATCGTATGCATCATGATATCTGTGCAACCGCATGCTGTATGGAAGTTCGGCAGTGTCATCGTCAGTTCGGGGTTTAGTATTGCGAATCTAGGTCTAACCATATTGTTGCTATAGCCGCGTTTGATACCTCCGTCTTCATTGGTGATTACAGAAGAATTGCTCATCTCGCTACCAGCAGCAGCGATTGTAAGGACGACCCCTACTGGAAGGGCGGACTCCGGAGTTCTCTTTCTATCATATAAATCCCAGACATCGAAATCAGATACGGCGCCGTATGCGATTGCCTTCGATGAATCTATTACGCTGCCACCGCCAACAGCAAGTACAAAATCTACTCCTTTAGATTTTGCAAGTTCGATGCCTTTATACACAAGAGACAGTCTTGGATTAGCTACAACGCCTCCAAGTTCTACATAATCTATATCTGCGTTCTCTAGCGAAAATTTGATCTTGTCAAGCAGGCCGCTACGAATCACGCTACCACTTCCGTAGTGAAGGAGAACTCGAGTGCATTTTGATGATTTGAGGAGAGAACTTACCTCTGATTCAGTACCTTTACCAAATACAATGTGCGTAGGTGCACACCAATCGAAGTTATTCATAATATGTATTACCTCCATATGTGGTACAATATCTTGTGCTCGCATGTACAAATTAAGTGCAAAAAATATACATAAATTATTTTTCGTATTTTAGTAAATACTAGCATAGAAAGCTTGAAATTTCTACCTCACAGGCTTAAAATTGTATAAAACAGTATAGTATAAAACCAATTGACTAACCCCATTATATGGGATATAATGACAGGGCGTCAAACAAGATGTAGTGTTTAGCGCTGAAAAGTGTATTAATTAATTTTAAGAGAATTAACTCACATAAATCAATATGTTCGGGTATTCGGTTAAGGAGAAATAATGAATGTTATCAAGAGAAATGGTTCAGAAGTAGCTTTTGACAAAGCCAAGATTGAAAATGCAATTATCAAAGCAAATAATTCCGTTGAAGAAGCAGTTAGACTTACACCAATTCAGATTAAGAGAATCACTGACAGTGTAATTCTATCTTGTGAAGACCTTGGTCGCTCACCTGCAGTAGAAGAAATTCAGGATATGGTGGAAGAGCACATCATGCAGCATGGTGCATATGAGGTTGCAAAGGCATATATCACATACAGATATACAAGATCCCTCGTTCGTCAGTCCAACACAACAGACGACAAGATTCTTTCGCTAATCGAGCTTAACAACGAGGAAGCTAAACAGGAGAACTCTAATAAGAACCCTATTATCAACTCCACGCAGAGAGACTATATGGCTGGAGAGGTAAGTAAGGATCTTACTAGAAGAATCCTTCTTCCAGAGGAGATTTCTGCTGCGCACGATGCGGGAATCATCCATTTCCACGATTCGGATTATTTTGCACAGAAAGAGCACAACTGCGACCTTATCGACCTAGAGGATATGTTACAGAATGGAACCGTAATCAGCGAGACTCTTATCGAGAAGCCACATAGCTTCTACACAGCATGTAACATTACAACTCAGATTATCGCTCAAGTTGCTTCTAACCAGTACGGCGGACAGTCGTTCTCACTAGCTCACCTAGCTCCGTTTGTTGATGTAAGTAGACAGAAGATTAAAACTAAGGTTGAGAAGGAGTTCAAGGACGCAGGTATCGAGACAACTCAAGAAGCACTTAACAAGGTTGTTGAAGATAGACTTAAAGATGAGATTAAGAGCGGTATCCAGACTATCCAGTACCAGCTCATCACACTGATGACCTGTAATGGACAGGCTCCATTCGTAACTATGTTCATGCACCTAGAGGAGACACCAGAAGGAAGAACTAGAGATGACCTAGCTCTCTGTATCGAAGAAGTTCTTAAGCAGAGAATGCAGGGTGTTAAGAATGAGAAGGGTGTATGGATTACACCGGCATTCCCTAAACTAATCTACGTTCTTGATGAGTGCAACATCAGAGAAGATTCACCTTACTGGAACCTAACAGAAATCGCTGCAGAGTGCACATCTAAGAGACTCGTTCCTGATTATATCTCCGCTAAGGTTATGAGAGAGCTCAAGAAGGGCAACGTATATACTTGCATGGGATGCAGATCATTTTTGACAGTAGAAGAGTCCCAGAAGAACGCTGACGGAAGCTACAAGTTCTACGGAAGATTCAACCAGGGTGTTGTAACAATCAACCTAGTTGACGTAGCCTGCTCATCATATGGAAACATGGACAAGTTCTGGGAAATTCTCGATGAGAGACTTGAGCTTTGCCATCGTGCACTAAGACTTCGTCATGAAAGACTTCTCGGAACACCTTCAGACGTTGCACCTATCCTTTGGCAGTACGGTGCGATTGCTAGACTCAAGAAGGGTGAGACAATCGATAAGCTGCTTTACAATGGATATTCAACTATCTCACTAGGATACGCTGGACTTTGCGAGATGTGCTACCGCATGGTAGGCAAGAGCCATACAGCTGATGAAGGAAGAGAGTTTGCACTAAAGGTAATGCAGAGACTCAACGACAAGTGCGCTGAGTGGAAGGCTGCTGAGAACATCAGCTACTCTGTATACGGAACACCGATGGAGTCGACAACTTACAAGTTTGCTAAGTCGCTCCAGAGAAGATTCGGAGTAATCCCTCACGTTACAGATAAGAACTATATCACAAACAGTTACCACGTTCACGTAGAGGAAGAGATTGACGCATTCCAGAAGCTGAAGTTTGAGTCAGACTTCCAGAAACTATCTCCAGGCGGTGCTATCAGCTATGTTGAGGTTCCTAACATGCAGAACAATATCCCTGCTATTCTTGACGTTATGAAGTACATCTATGAGAACATCATGTATGCTGAGCTCAACACAAAGAGTGACTTCTGTGAAGAGTGCGGATTTAGCGGCGAGATCAAGATCGTTGAGGATGCAGAAGGCAAGCTTGTATGGGAGTGCCCAAACTGTGGAAATCGTAATCAGGACAAGATGTCGGTAGCAAGAAGAACTTGTGGATACATCGGAACACAGTTCTGGAATCAGGGAAGAACACAGGAAATCAAGGACAGAGTTCTCCACCTATAAGAGAAAAATAATATGAGGAGACGATATTTGAGAAGCGAGATACGCACTGAAACTCACGTTGTAAGCATAGCTGGAGAGACTCTAGTCTATACTTTAGAACGTAAGAATGTGAGAAATATCAACCTGCGGATTAGACCGGATGCTTCAATATGCGTCTCAGCACCTCGTAGAGTGCCCTTAGCTGAGATTGAAGAGTTCATGATCAGCAAGGGCGCTTTTGTTATCAATGCACTTGCACGTATCAAAGGTGATAAGGCTGATAAATCTAGGTATGACGACGGAGATAAAGCGTATTTCTTGGGTAGGCCACTTGATGTGAAGCTTCTACAGAGACCAAGAGTTTGCGTTTCTATAGAGGGGGATTTGCTGCTCGTCCAAATGCCAGAGGCTACAAATGCTGCCGCTCGTATAGACGTGGTGAAGCGATGGTATAGTAAACAGGCGAGCGAGATATTTATGAGTGTTGTGCACGAAGTGTACGATGAATTTAGGAGAACTTACCGTGTGCCGTTCCCACATGTAACTATCAGGCAGATGAAATCCAGATGGGGGTCGTGCCGCCCAGATCTCGGCAAGATAACGCTCAACCTCCTGCTTGTTACAGCATCATATGAGGAGTTGAGATACGTCATAGTACATGAATTTGCACATTTCATCGAAGCTAATCATTCAGAGGCATTCTGGTGTATTGTGAGCCGTTTTGAGCCTTGTTACAAAGAGAGAAGACATAGTCTTCGCAATCTCCCGACAAAGTGGTAATTGCGATGGAACGTATAGTATTTAAAGCTTATATTAATATGATATATGCGATATAATTGCATTAACAAAATGAAACGAGAGTATAAACGTGAATTACGGAGAGATAAAAGATTGTGATATTGCCAATGGAATTGGCATAAGAGTCAGCCTGTTCGTATCAGGCTGCACAAATAGATGTCCTGGCTGTTTCCAACCACAGACGTGGGATTTCAACTACGGTCAGGAATTTACAAGAGAGACCGAAGATAAGATCCTTGATATGCTTAAGCCTGATTATATAACGGGGCTTACAGTTCTTGGTGGAGAGCCGTTTGAGCCTGAAAACCAGGTAGTGCTCGTTCCGTTCCTAAAGCGTGTTAAGGAAGTTTATCCTGATAAAACCATATGGTCTTTCTCTGGCTTTGTGCTTGAGGACCTGATGAAGGAGGGCACACACTGTCATACTGACGTGACTATGGAGATGCTTAACATGCTGGATGTACTAATAGACGGCAGATTTGATCAGAATCTTAAGAATATACAGCTTAGATTCAGAGGTTCAGAGAATCAGAGGCTGATAGATATGAATAAGACTAGAGAAGAAGGAAAGGTTGTGCTCTGGGACGAATAGACGTGATAGGGGGCTAGCCGTATGAGTGTTTCAAAGACATTCGCGACATATGAAAAGAAGGAGCAAGTCAAAAACAGCGTTGGGAGGCTGATGTTAGCTGTCCTGGCGATTGCGGCTGAGGTGCTCCTTATTGCCACACTCATAAGTCGGTTAAATGAAAAATACACTATATTATCCACAGGCTTCCGAATTGTCGCACTTATTATCGTCGTTGCTATTTCGACGAAATCTACGAGTGCATCTGTGAAGCTTCCGTGGGTAGTGCTAATCATGCTCAATCCGATTATCGGAATAACTATTTACTTTATGGTAGGACTCTCGAGTTCTACTAGAAAAATGAGAGTAAGATTCCAAAATGTAGATAAAGAACTCTTCCCGCTTCTAAATGGAGATAAAGCAGTTTTAAAAGAGATAGGAGAGAAAGACCTTGGCGTTGCAAACGTATTCAGATACGTCTCCCGAAAGGCTTTCTTTCCAGCTTATAGTGATTCTAATATCGAGTTTTTTGGTGAGGCTCGAGAGGCTCTTGCTGCGCAGAAAGAAGCGATGCGGGAAGCGAAACACTTCATATTTATGGAGTATCATGCCATAGAAGATTCAGCGGCATTTGCAGGGATCAAGGAGATTTTGGCGGAAAAGGCTGCTGAAGGTGTTGAGGTGCGAATTATATATGACGATGTGGGTAGCATAGGTTTTATAGATAGCAGCTTTATAAAACGTCTAAATGCTCTCGGTATCAAGTGCAGAGTTTTTAACCCTGTTGTACCAATTGCAAACGTATTCCTCAATAACCGTGATCATCGTAAGATTACAGTGGTAGATGGCAAGGTCGGATTCACTGGTGGATATAATCTAGCAAATGAGTATTTCAAGCTCACGAGGCCTTATGGAGACTGGAAGGATTCAGGTGTTCGTATAGAAGGTAACGCGGTTCACAATTTGACCATGATGTTTCTCGAAATCTGGAATGCGACCAAGACGCGTGACGCCAAGGATGCAATTTATTCAAAATTCATGCCGGAAGTTAAAATAGATAATACAGAGAAAGGCTGTTTTATCCAGCCATATGGAGATACTCCACTCGATCACGAACATGTTGGAGAAAATGTTTATCTCAGCATTATAAACAACGCAGATGATTATGTATGGTTTATGACACCATATCTAATCATTACAGATGAGCTGAATAAGGCCTTGACATTATCTGCTTCTCGTGGTGTCGATGTCAGAATAATTACTCCAGGAATACCAGATAAACGTCTAGCTTATGCAGTGACGAGATTGTATTACTCGAGACTCGTTAGAGATGGCGTTAGAATATATGAGTATACACCAGGATTCTGCCATGCGAAGCAGTGTGTTGCAGATGATGAAATTGCGACTTGCGGAACTATCAATCTCGACTATAGAAGTTTCTATCATCACTTTGAAAATGGAGTAATTATGTATAACTGTAAAGCTGTACATGACATTAAGACGGATTTTGATGAAACTCTAGCAAAGTGTGTCGAGGTTACTGACAAATACATCGAGGGTAAGAGATCACTAAATATATTTAGGCAGATTTTGAGACTATTCTCTGTTCTGATGTAAGACAGTAACATTAACAATGCGGCTAGGTAAACCCTAGCCGCATTGTCCCGTAAAGGCTTTGCCCATCTACTTAACAGCCACACGTTCGACGCGTGGATGGGTTTTGATGTTTGTTCAATGTAATTGCCTGAACCAGCTTACTGTTCAATCGTGTTCATAAAACTATGAAGTAGATTAAACAGTGCTGCAGCTTCATCGTCAGTAAGGCTTACACAAGAACGAATCTCCTGTGGTACAGAGAGTGCCTCTTCGCGAAGGGCCATACCCTTGTCTGTAACCTTGATTATTAGATTACGTTCATCCTTTACCGAACGATTTCTAGTTAGATAACCCTTAGTTTCAAGCTTCTTGAGCAGTGGAGTAAGCGTACCGGAATCAAGGAATAGCTTGTCACCAAGCTCCTTAACACTCAGCTCACGAGTTTCCCATAGTACCATCATAGTGATGTACTGAGTGTATGTGAGATCCAGCTTACTCAAGAATGGCTTATATCTGCGAGTTATCTCCTTAGAGCATGCGTACAGCGGAAAGCATAGTTGATTTTCTAGCTTTAGGCTATCGTACTTGTCCATCAGTTTTCCTCCCAGTTGTGCAGATACTGCATGCAATTCGTTATCAAAACATCATGTTGCATACAATTTAATTTTAGCTTAATGCATTATATGTGTCAACAATTGTTTATACAAACGTTCAAAAAATCACTATTTTTCTTTTGTTGTTATAATAGCTCATTGTGTTAAAATATCTAGTGGGGGATTAGGCAGATGACTGAAGTTATGCGACTAGCGAATAAGCTCGTTGATGAAGGGCTTTTAGCACACGATGAATATATAGAGCTTCTGGCAAATAGAGATGACGAAGTACGAGAATATCTACGTAGTGTCGCGCAGGAAATCGCTACTACTAACTACGGTCATGATATCTTTTTAAGAGGTCTTATTGAGTACTCGAATACTTGTAAAAATGACTGCTATTACTGCGGCATTAGGAAGAGCAATGACAATATCGAGAGATATAGATTAACTCTTGAAGATATCCTGCAGTGTTGCGAGATCGGATATCAGATAGGACTTAGAACCTTCGTGCTTCAGGGTGGAGAAGATCCTTACTTCACGGACGACATGATTTGTGAAATCATATTCGCTATCAAGGAGGAGTACCCAGATTGTGCGTTGACGCTTTCGATTGGAGAGAAAGAGCGCGAAAGTTATGAGCGGTTTTATGAAGCTGGTGCTGATAGGTTTCTGCTTAGACATGAAACTGCTGATGGGGAACATTATAGGCGTCTTCATCCAGAGCCACTATCGCTAGAGAATCGCATGCGATGTCTTGAGGTCTTGAGGGAAATCGGATTTCAAATCGGCGCAGGCTTTATGGTCGGATCTCCTGGACAGACGTATGATACGATGGCGAGTGACTTCGAATATCTCAAGAAGCTAAATCCTCATATGATAGGGATTGGTCCGTTTATACACCACAAGGATACGCCTTTTAGAGACGAGCCAGATGGGACATTGGAACTAACACTTTTTTGTCTGAGCATACTTAGGATAATGTTTCCAAAAGTCCTTTTGCCTGCGACGACGGCACTTGGAACTATCGATAAGATAGGGCGTGAGAAGGGGATTCTTGCGGGTGCAAACGTAATAATGCCAAGTCTTTCGCCTGACAATGCTAGGCGCCAATACCTACTTTACGAGGGCAAAGTAGGTGTTAAGGACAAGGCGGCAGAAGGCCGTAAGATACTAGATGAGAAACTAGCCGAGATAGGGTATAAGACTTCGACGACACGCGGAGACTACAAGGGTTGGAATAGAAAGTAATGCAAACTGTGCTTGCAGATTTTTTCAGAATGAATTAAGGCCGTTATCGCATGATTAACGGCTGATTCACGATATATTACAGTAAGTTTTATTTATTGTGGAGGTGCTTAATGTATAAAGAAACTCGTCCGTATATAGCTTGGGATGTTGTGCAGGAATTTATGATAAAAGCATTTACAGAGCTCGGACTACCCGAGGCTGATGCTGAAATCTGCGCAGAAGTTCTCTTGGAGAGTGACAGAAGAGGTATTGAGAGCCACGGAGTAAATAGATTTAAGCCTATTTATGTTGATCGTATCAGAAAGGGCATCTTAAACCCTGTTACAGAGGTAGATATTATCAGAGAATCTCCGACAACAGCAGTGCTCGATGCTAACGACGGCATGGGCATGGTTGCCAGTAAGATGGCTATGGATATGGCTATAGAGAAGGCGAAGAAGTATGGAACCGCTTGTGTAGCTGTTCGTAATTCATCACATTACGGCATCGCTGGATATTGGACATCAATGGCGACAGATGAAGGTATGATTGCTATCACTGGTACCAATGCTAGACCATCAATCGCACCAACATTCGGTGTTGAAAATATGCTTGGAACAAATCCGCTCACAATCGGAATTCCTACCGATGAAGGATATCCGTTCCTTATCGACTGCGCGACCTCAATCACGCAGAGAGGAAAGCTAGAGTTCTATGAACGTGTTGGCAAGGATACTCCAGCAGGTATGGTAATCGGTAGAGACGGTTCCGCACTCACCGATACTTCTTATATCCTTGAGGCACTCAACACTAGAGAGGCTGCTCTTGCTCCGCTGGGCGGAATCGGTGAGGAGCTTGGTGGATACAAGGGATACAGCTATGCAACTGCAGTTGAGCTATTATCAGCGGCATTGTCTGGCGGAATGTTCCTCAAGAACCTCACTTGTGTCGGCGAAAATGGTGAGCTGAGACCGTACCACCTCGGACATTTCTTCATCGTAATCGATCCAGAGGCGATGATCGGAAGAGAGGTGTGCGAGAAAACTGCGGGAGATATCTTAAGGGCACTCAGAGCATCACAGAAGGCTCCTGGTCAGGACAGAATTTATACCGCTGGTGAGAAGGAGTGGGATGTAAAAGAATTCCGCAAAGACAAGGGAGTTCCAATGGGAGAGGATGTACAGCGTGAGTTTATCGAAGTTCGTGACTCTCTCGGTATGGACTTCAAATTTCCGTTTGAATAGAAATTAAATAAAAAGGTAAGGGGGGACTATATATGATTAAATTAGCTATTAATGGATTTGGTCGTATAGGCAGGCTGGCGTTCAGATGCGTTATGGAGATGGACGAATTCGAGGTTGTCGCAATCAATGATTTGACTTCCCCAGACATGTTAGCTTACCTGCTCAAATACGATAGTGTACAGGGTTCATATCTCGGGCATATCGTAGATAATGACGATGAGTCGATTACAGTGGATGGTAAGAGAATTACTATTTACAAGGAGTCAGATGCTCGCAAGCTGCCTTGGGGGGAGCTTGATATCGACGTCGTGCTTGAGTGCACAGGCTTCTACGCATCGAAGGAGAAGTCGCAGGCTCACATAGATGCCGGTGCCAAGAAAGTTCTTATTTCAGCTCCGGCCGGAAATGACCTTAAGACTGTCGTTTATGGAGTTAATCATGAGACCTTGACTTCTGATGATAGAATTGTTTCGGGAGCTTCCTGCACGACGAACTGCCTTGCTCCGATGGCAAAGGCGCTCGCGGATTATAGAGAACTTCGTACAGGATTCATGACGACTATTCACGCATATACTGGAAATCAGAAGATTCTCGATGCTCCAGACAAGGGCTCAAAGTTCAGAAGATCTAGAGCTGCGGCTATCAATATAGTGCCAACTTCTACAGGGGCTGCGCAGGCGATTGGAAATGTTATACCGGAGCTTGCAGGAAAGCTCATCGGATCCGCACAGCGAGTTCCAGTTGCGACTGGCTCCATAACTATCCTAGATGCTACGCTCAAGGATGAGACTGATTCAGTAACAGTAGAGGGAATCAATACAGCGATGAAAGCCGCGCAGGATGAATCTTTTGGTTACAACGAAGATGATATCGTATCGACAGACGTAATAGGGATGAGCTACGGATCGTTATTTGATGCTACACAGACACTTGCCCAGAAGTGCGGAACGCATATCTATGAGGTAAGAGTTGTTGCTTGGTACGATAACGAGATGAGCTATGTATGTCAGTTGATTAGAACGCTGAGCTATATGGCTAAACTATAAAGAACCAAAATAATCAATATAACTATATGCTGCCATTTATTGCCGAGTATATTTCAAGACTTCGTGCCTCGATTTTTCCCGAGTGATAAGACAGCGCAAATGTAAAATGGATATCAAAGCATGAGGAGATTATTAAAAAAATGGAAGTGAAAGAAGCAAGACAATATGTCGTTGACAGACTCGAGTGCGCATTCAAGCCTAACTCAATTGCCGTAATCGGAGCTAGCCGTAATGAGACTAAAGTTGGATTCAAGGTAATTCAGGGACTCAGAAAGTGCGGATACGAAGGAGATCTATATCCGATCAACGTTAAGGCTACTGAAGTTGCAGGAATTCCGGCTTATCAGAACATCAAAGATGTTCCTGGAGAAGTTGATCTAGCGTTCGTATCACTACCAGCTACTGGCGTATTCGATGCGCTTAAGGACTGCGTTGAGAAAAAGGTTAAGATTGCAGTAGTTTCATCATCTGGCTTCAAAGAAGTAGGTAATGGTGATCTGCAAAATGAAATTACAGAGTTCTGCCGTGCGCATGAGCTACCGTTAATTGGACCAAATCTTGTAGGAATTGGAACGCCATATCACGACTTCAACTGTGGATTCATTCCATATCTTCCAAATAAAGGACCAGTTGCTCTTATCTCGCAGTCAGGATCAAATCTGTTAGCTGCACTTGGTTCATCACAGCTTGACCATTTCGGTATCAGCATGTTCGTAGGACTTGGTAACAAGGCGGATGTCGACTTCTGCGAGATGATTAAGTACGCAGATAAGGAGCCTAATACAAAGTGCATCGCAGTGTATATCGAAGCTCTCGACAGCCCGGAGGCATTTAAGAAAGCTTGTCTCGAGTGCGAGAAGCCAATCACTGCAATCAAGGTTGGTTCATCCGAGATAGGTGTTAAGGCTGCATTTGCACATACTGCTTCCGAGAATAAGGGCCATTCAAATGCGGAGTATGACCAACTATTTGAAGGGTCGGGCGTTCTCCGTGAGAAGACTTGGCAGGAGTTCCTCGATACTTCGCTTGCACTAGGAAGCTGTCCTCCTTTAAGAGGTGACAACGTGGTTATTATTACCAATGGTGGTGGAGCTGGACTTCTGGCGGCAGATCATTTCGAGAGACTCGGTATGCCACTAAAGGAGCTCAAAGACATTTCTTCAGATTTAAGAGAAAATATCAGAAACTACATGCCTGCTTTCGGCTCTCCTCTAAATCCAGTTGATATCAGCGGAACAGCAACTTCAGATATGTACGGTGGGGCACTCAAGATCGCTTATAGAGATGAACATGTTGACGGAATCATGATTTCCGTTTGCCCAACTGCAGTAACTGACGTTGAAGCTATTACGGAAACTGTAATTAACATTCATAGACAGTATAAGAATCTCGGCAAGCCGTTCATTATGGAGTGCCAGGGTGGAAACGAGTGCAGAGCGGCTATCATGAAGCTTAGAGACAAGGGAATCCCTGCGTACTCTACACCTGAACAGGCTGTAAATGCTATGGTTGCGCTAAGAAGATACAGTCATATCATGAACAAAAAAGAAAAGCTAATCAACAATATTTAGTTGTTGAAGCAACGAGTAAGATATTGCATTATGTGTGAATGATGCAGGGTTGCCTGCATCACATTTATAAGGAATGAGTATGAACGGAGACAAACTTTTTAGACTGCTTATGGTTCTGTGCCTTGCGATGGGAATAATGGGACTTACTGTTGGCAAATTTATATTAGGTGGAATTTTCGTAGGTCTTGCGGTAGCTATATGGCTTACGACTGGCGGAAAGCATTACAATGATCGCAACATATACGATAAGATCGTAGAGGGATGTGAGGATGTTACTATAGAACATGTATATGAGTGCCTCAGCAAGATGGATACATGCCTAAGATTTCCATGGATGGGTCACAACACATACACTAGCGAAGCCGTAATTAATTTAGGTCCGAGCCCATTCAAGGACTTCATAACGATTTATAAGGATAAGAAAAATAACATTGTAATCAAGAGCAGTACCGAGCTTGAGCATCTCGTAAGGGATGCGGATAGTGAAGATCATTTCGAAGGACTTTTGGACACCAAGAGTATGTCTGTGAACCCAAAGTCATACTCGCATTTTGCGAGCTGGAAGCTGATGAGTGCGGTTCTAGTAGAAGATCTGACAGAAATTATTAAGCAGATTAAAGATGGAGATCCTCTTGAGGTTAAGACTCTTGATATGTTCAAGTTCTTCTATGCAAATAGCAAAGACTGTCTGTATAGAGACTTTGACGACAATGAGTATACATACGTAAGAACGGTAAATGAGCCGCTTAACGTGAAAATTTACGAAATCCCAGAAGGCGGTGAGGCAATAGAAGAATCAGGTGAAGTGCTTGCAGAGGTTACTGGGTCCTCAAAGGCAGAGAAGAATGGTTTTAAATTCTCAATGTCAGGAGAAGGATATGGAACTCTCTATAGAGATACTGAAAGTGATAGCGATTCTTATATCCTTGAGACAAACGATGGAAGTGTTTATGTAAAAGGATTTCGCGCAGTTCGTAAGGCAAATCTCAGCTGTAACTACATTATTACAATCGATGGTGTGAGAAAAGCGGTAATCGCAGGAAACGCAAGAATTGCTTTTGAAGAAGATGCATTAACTGAAAATAGCTTAATCTGCAGCCTTGATGATGAATATCTACTACTATATATGGCTATTCTGGAGATGATAATGACCAAAAACAAGTGGCTGAAATAGTTTTTAGACACCTGTTCGTTTGATTTTACTATCTCTAAAATGTATAATAACTTTGTATATTTAAATGCAATATAAACGGACTGATAGAAAGTAGTAAGGGTGATTTGATGAAGAGAATCCTTGTACCAGTTGATGGTTCACCTAGGAGTTTAATAGCGCTAGAACAGCTCAAAACTACGTTTTCACCGAAGGCGTTCGAGGTTGTGCTCGTTATGGTGCGTGAAAATACCGGATATGCACTCTCACTCGGTGAGGAAGCCGAGATTCGCGAAGAACTCGACAAGAAGCTTAATGCTATTGCCAAGACAATAGATAAATATAGCGTAATCAAAAGATCTGCGGTTGGCCGTGCGGGAGCTAGAGTTATCGAAGCTGCCAAGGAGTTTGGCGTTGAGATGATTGTCATGACAAAGTCCACAAAGCCAGGTGCAGGAAGCACAATCGGACTAACTGCATCATACATCATCCGTCATGCTCAATGTGACGTAATGATCATCAAGGAGACGGAGAGTAAAAAGATTGAGAGCTATAGAGGTGCTATATACAAGAGAGCCAAAGGAACTGTTGCTCTTCGTGGTCAGCTCAGTCTCAAGCAGAGTGAATGCTTGATTCCAAGTGTAAAGGGCGATGTAATTTACCACATTGACGTTAAGAGAGGTAGAATTAGGTTCCTTCACAGATCATTTAATCCTGTTACTAAGGATTGGGATCTGCCACCAAGCAACGGACAGCAAGAGGCATATGAGATTGAGGCAGGTGTATCTATTCAGATTCCAGTCAATGCGACAGGCGATGGCAAGATGGCTGATAGAATCAGAATTCTCAATCGTAGCATGAAGACAGAAGCTGTATTCAACTACGAGATTACTGCCGATAAGAGAACATATGAGCAGGAGACACAGCCTGAACAAAATGAAGAGGAAGTGACATATGAGTCCCAAGAGGTAGCTTCTCTAGCTAATGAGGTAGTTGCTTCAGTATCGCCAGTATCACCAATATCACTGGCGGCTGCTGTAGCTCCAGTAGAGACTGCAACACCATTAGCTGAATCTGAAAATGCAGATGAGGAAGAATCTGTAGCTCAAGTGCTAGAAGATGTTTCTCTCGAAGTTGCAGTGGGAAAAGAGTTAGATACAGCTGAATATGAAGCTAAATCGTCGGAAGGTCTTGGAGCAGAAACTGCTACTGAGGAAACTGCTGAATCTGAAGATTCATTAGTAGCGTCAGAAGAAACTGCTGAAGAAAATGAAACTGCTGAACTTGAGGATGTCACAGAATCGAAAGAAGACGATGAAGTGGCTGAAGAGTCCGAGGAAGTAGAAGGCGCTCCAGCAGAAGCCGAACTTCTAGAGGCAGATGCAGATGAAGCCGAAGATCTAAAATCGCTAGAATCGCTGGACGAAATACAACCAATCAACACGATTGCTGCTATTGAAAGGCTATGCGCAACAGGTGCTATCGATGCTGTTGAGCTTATAAAAGCGCTAGACGATATGGAATCAAAATCAGAAGCACGACTAGAGCTAGATGCGGATACTGAACGAAAGGCTGAAGCTGAAGGACATGGCGAGTAAGAACACTGTGATTATAAAACGCAAATGATAGCGTCAAGATTGACAGTTTTAAACGTATTTGATATTCTATAACGAGTAATTAGGAGGATAACGTAATGAGCAGAATTAAGACAATTTCAACAAGAAATATGGCAAAGTCAACTATTTCTGGTGGATGCGGTGAGTGCCAGACATCTTGCCAGTCCGCAAGCAAGACTTCATGCAGTGTTGCTAACCAACATTGCGAGCAGGCTAAGAACAAATAGTAACTGAAGGCGCTGCTTATTGCAGCGCTTTTTTATTGTTCTGGCAGGTCCACCTGATTAACAAAATGAATTTATAAGGTATGGTACGAAAATAAATGATACATCAGTATAAACTAAACGGATATAACATAGTGATGGATGTGAATAGCGGCGCTGTTCACTCCGTAGATGAGGTGGCATATGATATCATTTCCCTCTATGACAAGAGCATGGGGAGAGATGAAATTGCTTCCGAGATAAAGGTTAAATACAGCGAAGTTACTGACAGTGATATCGATGAAACACTTGCAGATATCGAGGAACTTAAGGCTGAGAAACTGCTTTTTTCAGATGATCCATTTGAAGAAATCGCTGGCGAACTCAAAATTAAGCAGTCGGTGCTTAAGGCAATATGTCTTCACGTAGCTCACGGATGCAACATGGACTGCAAATACTGTTTTGCAGGTAAAGGTGAGTACAGCGGCAAAGCTGGAATAATGTCTCTCGAGGTTGGCAAAAAAGCACTCGATTTCCTGGTAGAAAATTCGGGAAGCCGTAAGAATCTTGAAGTTGACTTCTTTGGTGGTGAACCGCTTCTAAACTGGGACGTATGCAAGGAGCTTGTTGCATACGGCAGAGAACTTGAGAAGAAACACAATAAGCACTTTAATTTCACGCTCACCACGAATGGCGTTCTGATTGATGACGAGGTGATCGAGTTTGCGGATAGAGAGTGTAGCAACGTCGTGCTGAGTATGGATGGACGCCGTAAAACTCATGATTTTATGCGCACTAGCAAGGATGGCAATGGCACATACGATAAGATTATTGAGAAATTTAAGAAACTAGCTGACGATAGGGGACAGAAACAGTACTATATGCGAGGAACGTATACTGCGCACAATAAGGATTTTGCGGCAGACGTTCTGGCGATGGCTGACCTCGGATTTAAGGAGACGAGTATTGAGCCTGTTGTCAGTGATCCAAGTTCGGATTACGCGCTTCACGATGAAGATTTGTCTGTTTTAAAGGACCAGTATGAGAAGTTAGCTGTTGAGATGCTGGAGCGAGAGAAGAGAGGCGAAGGCTTTAACTTCTATCACTACACAGTTGATTTAACTGGTGGACCGTGCATCTATAAGCGTGTCAGTGGCTGTGGTGTAGGAACGGAATACCTTGCGGTTACACCTTCAGGAGATCTTTATCCATGTCATCAGTTCGTTGGAGACGATGATTATAAGGTTGGAAATGTCTATGATGGAATTCAGAATCGTGAAATAATCGATGGTTTTAGACACAATAACAACCTTTACACAAGAGACAAGTGTCGTAGCTGTTTCGCTAAACTGTACTGCTCTGGTGGCTGTGCGGCAAACAATTTTCACACCAACGGAGACATCAATAAGGTCTATGACTTCGGCTGTGAGCTTCATAAGAAGAGAATTGAGTGCGCACTCATGCTAAAGGTTGCAGAAGAAGAGCTCGGTATCGAGCGTGTATCAGAATAGGTGGCTGATAATCATAATCCATATTGGAAGTGTTATCATTGATAGCATCGTAGACATAGCTACGGCTTCTGACATAAGCTTAGTATCTTTGTGTTCACCTGCGGCTAGAGCTACGCCGAGCACAGCGCTAGGGTAGGTAAATGATAGAGCTATAGTGAGCTTTAAGATGTTGTTTAGTGGCAGAAACCAAACTGTAATGACTGCAAGCGTTGGTTCTAGGACTAGACACACCAGGCTTGATAAGATAAGATCTTTATCCGTGATAAGCGCTCTGAAATTGCAATCTCCAAGCTGGATACCGATGATAATCATAGATATTGGAATAGTCGTATCACCGATAGTTGATATGGAATCCATAACTGGAGTTGGAATTTTTATACCAGAAAAGAGAGCTAAAAACGAACATATATAGACAATTGTCACGACGTTTTTGAACGGCTTGATAATTGTCTCTTTGCTTATAGTTTTACTTTTGCCAGAGCTATCCTTGCTTTCACCTAGATTCAGCTGAATCATACAACCTATAAAAAGATATAGGTTACAGGCGATATTCTGAATTACTGAATAATAAAGCACTACTTGACCAAATACGGAGCGAGCGATGGGGAATCCCATAAAACCTGAATTGCAAGTGACCATAGCTACAGATAAAACATTTTGTTGGTCATTGGTTTTATTGCTAAATAATCTAGAAATTTTAACCGATATTGTACCGAATACAATGAACATCACTATTGAAAGAACTATTATTATAATTGTGTTTGAAAAAGTATCTGCACGTATAGAAGATTTACCGCAAATTGAGTAAATCAGAAGGCATGGGGTTGTGATGTTCAGAACGAGTGCTATCAGGTGATCGACTGCATCAGTCTCTAGTACGCGTAGTTTGTTTGCAACAAAACCTACGGCAATGTACAGAAAAATAACTAGTACTTTTGACGCTATTACTTGCATAAATATTATTGTCCTCTCTCTTATAACTTTTATATGATAACAGAGAATTGGACGTTCACCAAATTTTCATGTGTTTTATTTGTAAAGCAAAATAAAATATAAAAATGAGCAATTTCATATGGTATAATTACTATGAATTTTTGAGATTATGGGGATTAATTACATTTCTGAGTAGGTTCAGATATGTTTATTTCAAAAAAATGGGTATTGATGAGGAGATATTAATGGACAGAGTTATTTTGGCAACGCAGAACGCGGGGAAGATTCGTGAGATGCGAGAGATTTTCTCGAAGTTCGGTATGGATGTAATTTCTCGTGATGAGATAGGGCTGCCAAAGGACGCAATCGAAGAGACAGGCACTACCTTCGAAGAGAATTCGTATATTAAAGCTGCGGCTATAGCTAAACAATGCGATGAAATTGTTGTTGCAGATGATAGTGGTATCGCTGTTGACTGCATTGGAGGTAAACCGGGCGTATATTCAGCAAGATTTGCTGGCGAAGGTTGCACGCCACACGATAACAATATAAAGCTTCTTCAACTGATGGAGGGAATACCTACTGAAGAAAGAGGGGCTCGCTTTATATCTGTTATAACACTCATCTTTCCAGATGGTACCAAGCTCGTTGCTCGTGGTGAGTGCGAAGGTACTATTGCTGAGGAGATGAAAGGTGAGAACGGCTTTGGATACGATCCGCTCTTTATTCCAGAAGGCTATGACAAGACTTTTGGTGAGCTGCCTGCAGAGCTCAAGAACAGAATTAGCCACAGAGCTAAGTCGCTTCTAAAGCTAGAGGAACTTATCAGTGAGCAAAGAGATAGATAGTATTTCAAAAGTTAATAATGATGCGTTGAAGAAAAAGAAAATTCGACTTAATAAGGATAACTTTATTAGGATTGGCTTTCATATATTTAGGCAGTTCGATGATCAATATTATGCGGGGTTCGCCGCTCAGATTGCCTATTACTTTTTCATGGCCAGCGTACCCACTCTCATAGTGCTTTCACAGGTGCTAGGAGTTTTTGACATATCATTAGATATTATAAAAAACTGGCTCAATCACAACGTGGACTCGCAGCTAAGCAGCTTCGTAATGGGATTATTCTCGGCATCATCTGTGAGGCTGGGTAATGCAGTCATGATTTTTCTTGCGTTGTGGGCCGCTTCTGCACTAGAGTTCTCGCTGTCGAGGCTAACGAGCTATACTCTCACAGAAGGTGCATACAAATTCAATTTCTTCAAAGAAAGGATTAAAGCTGTTCCGACAGCCGCGATAACAATTTTCGCTATTGCGTTTGCTCTCGTGGTATTCGTGTACGGGGAGGACATTTTTTACAAATTATTCAATGGGGGAATCCTGGCAAGAGTTTTAATTGCATTAAAGTTACCGATTGCGGCGGTTTCATATTTTGCTATGATCACGCTAAATTACTACATTTTGCCTCTCGTAAGAGTTCCGCTTAGAGCGGTTCTACCAGGTGCTGTATTCTCGTCGTTCGGTATATTGGTTGCCACAACTATTTACGCTAAGTATATAAGCTATTCTGTAAACTATGACATACTATACGGTGCATTTGCATCCATTGTCGCACTTATGCTGTGGTTCTATATAATTTCATGGATACTTTGCATAGGGATGATGTTCAACAAGGCTTGGGATGAAGTTATGCAGCGAGACAGACTGAGCCATGACAAAATGATTGAATACATTGAGAAACAGTCTAGCATTCTTGGTGAAGAAAAGTCTAAGAGATACTTCGTCTCTGGTGATGACAATTATGGTAGTGAGATCGAGACTATCGCGGTTAAGTTGAGCTGCAAATTTGTAAAGGGTTACGAAGAGGAGCTTCGTAGAGAAAAGCAGAAAAAGGCGCATCGAAAATTGTAGCATATAAACTTAATATATCTGATAAGTAATGATGCCTAGTTGGCATCGCTCTCAGGATAACTTGAGGTAAATATATGGAAGAGCTGAAGAATATCGAAACTAATATCGAAGCAACTACTAAGAGAAAGAAACTGTTATTCATTCTCAATCCACGTGCAGGCACTATGCAGGCTAGCAAGCACTTGAGTGAAATACTCCAAATATTTTCTGATTCTGGATATTTAACCACTGTTTTGACGACAACTAAGTCAGGTGATGCCAGGGATTTTGCAATTCAATATGCTAACGAGTATGACATAATTGCTTGTGCAGGTGGAGATGGCACATACAATGAGATGATAGATGGTGTTATTTCGGTAGGTGCAAAGTGTAAAATAGGATATATACCTGCTGGCAGCACAAATGATTTTGGCGCAAGCATCGGACTATCTAAGAATACTATCGAAGCTGCAAATGCTATAGCGCACGGCGAGGCGATAACGCTTGACGTAGGTTCATTCAACGGTCAGCACTTCTCATATGTGGCTTCTTTTGGAGCTTTTACGAGTGCTTCGTATTCAGTTCCGCAGAATCTCAAAAATATTCTTGGACATACCGCTTATGTCTTACAGGGGATTAAGGATATCGTCAGCATCAAAGCTCAGCATGTAAAAGTAATTACTGACGAGGGCATGCCAAGCGAACGAGTGATTGAAGACGACCTGGTGTTCGGTGCCGTATGTAATGCGACATCGGTAGGTGGAGTGCTTAAGCTCGATTCGTTTAGAGTTGATATGAATGATGGATTAATGGAGATATTGCTAATCAAGTCGCCTAAGAATCTGCTTGACGTCAACTCAATTGCGATGTCACTTCTTGCAAATGACCTAGATACAAAAGATATCGCTTTCTATAGCGCAAAGACTGTCAGGTTCGAAATGGATCCCGAAGTTCCATGGACTCTCGATGGTGAGTACAAGGAAGGGGCGAGCGATATCAAGATTGAGACGGTCGTTGATGCAGTGAACATTTTGGTTTAGATATCAATTATTGAATAGGTTTCTTATTTTGATATGTACCCAGAATCCTGAACACATGTTATGAACTAAGTGGAACGCATGGATGTTATCCTGCACCTTACATGTGACATCTATTTTGTTTTTCGTTGTATTCTTTCATTGTTGTAATAACTTTTGTATTTATCTAGTGGAGCGGGGGTGCGGACGTTTTTTTGGATAGCCTAGACAGCAAATCCAAGAGATCGCTTGTACTCCGCAGGGCTCAAATATCCTAACGATTTCTTGATTCTTTTTTCATTATACCAATGAAGGTATTTATCTAACTCACGTGAGAATTCCTCTATGGTCACATTTTTCCAGTCCTGGTTATAGAAGAACTCATTTTTTATTCGTCCAAATAAACCTTCGCAAGCAGCATTATCTGGAGAGCACCCTTTCTGTGACATGGATCTGGTATATCCGTTTATCTCCATCCTCTCAATCCAACCCGGCCAGCGATAGTGGCATCCTTT
>NZ_CP016199.1:971661-972832 GCF_002243385.1 Mogibacterium pumilum
AGGGCTCAAATATCCTAACGATTTCTTGATTCTTTTTTCATTATACCAATGAAGGTATTTATCTAACTCACGTGAGAATTCCTCTATGGTCACATTTTTCCAGTCCTGGTTATAGAAGAACTCATTTTTTATTCGTCCAAATAAACCTTCGCAAGCAGCATTATCTGGAGAGCACCCTTTCTGTGACATGGATCTGGTATATCCGTTTATCTCCATCCTCTCAATCCAACCCGGCCAGCGATAGTGGCATCCTCGATCTGTATGAATAATTGGTTTAGATTTTGCGCCCATATTTGCAATCACATCGTCGAGCATGCCATTGACGAGATCGGCATTTGGATGTTCGCTTATTCGCCACGTGACAAGCATTCCATCAAAGCAATCTGCTGTCGGAGACAGATATACCTTGCCTGTCGGAATGGCAAACTCGCTAATATCCGACAAAAGAAGTTCATCCGGCTTCTCGCTATGAAAATTCCTCTGTACTTCGTTTGGAACAGCGGGACTGATTTCCCCTTTATACGAACTGTATTTCTTCTTTTTTCGGATTTTTACTTCAAGACCATCTTCCGAACGACTTTCTCCGATACTTTTATCCCTATCTTTTTTAGTTCTGCATGTATCCTACGATACCCATATCGGGCTTTGTTTTTCATAAATATCCGATCAACTTCACGGCGTATATGCTTATATTTATCTTCTGTTGCAAGAGCTTTTATCTGATAGTAGTAACTACTCCTTGGCAGCTTCATCTTTCGAAGCAGGACTGGTAGCGGGTACTTCTCTTTCATGGCGTCGATTACCGCTACCTTCTCCTTGTTCTTCAGGTCGTTCAAGTCGACGCCGGGGTCTTTTTTTAATACGTTGATTGTCTCCTTTAAGATATCTACTTCCAATTGAAGCTCGTACATCTGCTTTCTGAATGATTCTATTTCTTCGGAAGGTATATTCCCATCCGTATCCGGTAATTTTTCCGGCTTGATATTTTTCGTGTTCATCAGAGAAAACACACCTCCTTGAAGATATCGCTTTCGCCACACATATATGATGACACGACTGTATCCAGTCTCTTCTGATACTAATTTTACACTCTCTCCATTTTCAAAACAACGACGAAGTACTTTCAATTTAAACTCCGCTGGAGGGTTTCTGGGATGTTCGGTGGTGTTTT
>NZ_CP016199.1:972857-1009993 GCF_002243385.1 Mogibacterium pumilum
CGTACATCTGCTTTCTGAATGATTCTATTTCTTCGGAAGGTATATTCCCATCCGTATCCGGTAATTTTTCCGGCTTGATATTTTTCGTGTTCATCAGAGAAAACACACCTCCTTGAAGATATCGCTTTCGCCACACATATATGATGACACGACTGTATCCAGTCTCTTCTGATACTAATTTTACACTCTCTCCATTTTCAAAACAACGACGAAGTACTTTCAATTTAAACTCCGCTGGAGGGTTTCTGGGATGTTCGGTGGTGTTTTTAAGATTCAGCTTCTTTCGTTTTTCTTTTGTTTTTCCCTCGTTACGAATCCAGTTATATAGGTGTTTTCTGCTGGGGTAACCAAGTTGACGCACTGTATCTGTAACAGATCCTATCTGATGATAAATGCGTAGCGCCTTTGCCCTCTGTTCTTTTGAATACATTAATGACTCCTTTCAGAGCCATAATATGTGTCCAGGTTTTTGTCCGCACCCCCAGCGTATTAAAAAGTCTGTAAATTAAAGAATAAATTAGCCTCTTGTGGTAGTGATATTTAACATCTTTACTGGATAACCAGTAAGGAGGGTACATATCAATTTTGAAGTGCACCCCAAAAGTTAGACACAAACTAATTTTTGAAGGTGTACTTTTTATGAGCAAATATTCGTATGAAGAAAAACTAGAAGCTGTTTTAAGAGTTATCGAAGAAGGTATGAGTTACAAGGCTAGTGCAAAAGTCCTAGGGACTGCCCAGGGACACGTACAAAGATGGGTTAGCCGTTATGAAAAATATGGTCCTGAAGGATTGCTATTGCACATAGGTAAGCTTATTTCATTTATCATTTTATAGCAAAATATGATGGTATAAAGAGAGTTTCAGAAGTCATCTGAATTTTAGAATCATGTGTATAAGCATTAAATTTAATTATATATTTTTAGTCTATTAAATAAAACCCTTTTATTATGGCTTATTAAATGTTATAAATTAAACAATAGTACATTTGTCAGAAGTTGGATTTAATGAGAAAGGAGCTCTTATGAAAAAGCATATTATTGGAAACAAGCGTATAATCGTTTTATTTATTGTACTAACTCTACTTTTTTCGTATTCCATTCCTATTTCAGCGGCAACAAATATTCCGGATAGGAAATCAATAGATTTAAGAAGCTTTTCAGTAGGAGATAAGGTTACAATATCTAATGATTTAGAAATATTAAAATCATTTGGGATAAAACCTGATTCAGTCAAATATAACAGCAACTCTACAACAGGCGAATTTACGTATACTACTAACATCTCTGGGAGTATTAATGATATTAGTTTGTTGAAAAGAAAGGATGGAAGTATTATCTTTGATGTTAAGGAAGGAGATATTGAGAATCATTTAGTTGTAGAACCAAATGGAGATATGTATTTAGATGGCAGAAAACTTGAAATATCTGATGTTTCTTCAGAAAACTTCAATGGTATTACGCCTAAAAGAGCTTCTTCATGGTCATCAAGACCACCAGCTGGTGTAAAGTCTTGGTCATATCATAGAACTGTTTCGAGAAAAAAAGTTTATTTAAATACAAAGGCTGGACAGGTGACTGCAGCGGCTATTGGAATCATACTAACTGGGGCTGGTTGGGTTGGTTATGTATATAACGCCGCATGCTTTGCACATTTAACAGGAGGATATAGTAGTTGCCTATCCTTTAAAAGCGTGAGATATGTAGGGAATCCACGGTATTTAAGAGCATATAGGTTAGATCAAACTCTTTATACCGAAGCAAATTTTAAAGGTAAATCAACATTTTACAGAACCTATGGTTATAATATTCCAAATGTTTAAAGGGGTATTTTATGATGGATAAAAAACAAAAAGATAGATTTATAATGATAATATTCGCTCAGTGTTTCTTGTTAATTGTACTTTTCATGAAGCAGAAATCATTATTTTTTTCTGTTGCAGTATTCCCTTTTATGACTATAGGAACTTGTTTTTGGGGGATTTTAGAAAAAAGAGAGTAGTTTGCTAAAATTGTTGGTCATCAAAGTTTTTAAGGGGCGAATTTTAGGGTCTGGTTTTAGGGTCTTATGAAATGTAAATGGATTGGGCAGTTTGCCCAATCCATTTTGCACGGGAAAACATTAGTAGTGGAGATATCAAGAAAAGTGCAGTCTCTAAACCCTCAAAATTGTTTTAAGCTGTCAGGGCTTCGTAGAGCACCATCCTTCTATATTCTGCCAGAGGAATCCCGCTTGGATTAGACGTATATATTCGCACCGTATTGTAGTAGGTGAATACATATTTGAGGATCCAGGACTTTGCTTCTAACATCTTCATTCTGTATGTCGGGATAAGATACAGAAGTTCTTTCTTCATGTTATCACGCATGATGAGCGATAGGATCTCCCCATTAAAGCAGTCGATGATCGGTGAAATGTACAGTTTCCCATCGATGCATTGAATCTGAGGTATATCTGTAAGTAGCTTGGTATATGGCTTATCTGTGGAGAAGTCCTGCCGGATCAGGTTTTCCTTCTCCTGAATCTCGGTTGTAGCTTTGGTCAGATCTTTAGGCCTGCGTTTTCGTTCATGGATTAGTCCCATTTTGAGTATGATCTGTCTGAGCTTGCGCATACCGACCTTTTGCCATCTTAGCGCAAGAGCCATCTGCATGCGGGGAACTCCATAGTTGTCATTGAATACGGACTCATCAATGATGTTCTGTATAACTTCCGAAAGAACCGCATCCTTTAGTATCTCATTGGCTCGCTTGGTTTCACACAGTTTGGCTTCAAGCTCCTGTATCCGACGGTCTTTCTCGTCAATAGGTTTACATTTGTAACCACTGCCTACAAAATATGAAGCACCTTGATACTTTCGGATATATCACCAATCAGCAAGTGTGTAATATGGAATGCAAGCTGCTCTGTAGCCTTTCTGACACCGATTTCGTCTGAAAGTTCGATGGCTTCCTGCTTGAATGAATTGTCGTATTGCATAGTCTCACCAATCCTTTCATTGCATTTCTTGCAAATCCACCTTTGTGATCCTGATTTATTCTTCCCATATTTTATACAAATATTTCCAAAAACAGGGCAAATAACATGCTTCATTTTATTATCCTCCTAGAATACTGTTTCTAAGGAAGATATAACCCCAATACACATTGAAATTTCAAGGGTTACAAGCATTTTCACCAACTCTTTTTGTCCACCCTGTATCTTCTTTCAAAAAAGATATAACCGCTGTATCCATTGAAATTTCAACGACTACAGCGGTTTTTACCAACTCTTTTTGTCCTATAACCCGAAATTCAAAACTGCTGACAAATGCGTTACGCATATGCCAGCAGTTTGTTTTATTACGTGAGTTCGCTCGCAATTATACTGATTCTATCACTATAATTTGGTCAAAACCGAACCAATAGCCCAAGCGCTATATTTATTAAATCTCGCGAACTTTGAGGATTCCTTCTCCAGCTAGTTCACCAGAAGCATCAGCAGGAACGAGAGCGATTGCAGCACCGTATTCTGTGCGGCTCTTGCCAACGCATATGTCGTCAACGCTTCCGTAAGCAGCCTTTACAGCAGCCTCAACATCAAGCTCACCCTTGAACAGGATGCAAACCTTCTTGAATCCTTCCTTTGCAGGGAGCTCTACTGCAGGGAAGTTAACTGAGTTTCTAATAGTTCCCTTCTCTAGGTAATCCATAAGCTCATCAACTGCCATAGCTGCACAGTTCTCTTCAGCTTCTGCTGTGGAAGCTCCGAGGTGTGGAGTTGCGATAACACCAGCTTTACCGATTAGCTCTTCGCTTGGAAGGTCAGTCATGTACTTTCTAATCTTTCCGGACTCAATTCCAGCAAGAATATCTTCAGTAACAACTAGGTCAGGTCTAGCAAAGTTGAGGATGATAACTCCGTCCTTCATGTTAGCGATAAGCTCCTTGTTAATCATGCCGATAGTATCAGGTAGTGAAGGAACGTGGATTGAGATATAATCACAAACCTTAACTAGCTCTGAAATATCTTCGTACATCTCGCATGGAGCTGTGAGAATAGGGTGAACTACTACAGAGTTTCCAACAATGTTCATACCGAGTGCGTGAGCTGCATTGGCAACCTTTGCTCCGATAGCGCCTAGACCGATTACTCCGAGAGTCTTTCCGGAAATCTCAGTTCCAGCGAACTGCTTTTTGCCTTTTTCAACCTGTGCAGAAACATCTCCTTCAAGAGTATTAGTCCAAGCAACACCTTCGCAGATGTTTCTTGCGCCCATAATCATAGCTGAAATAACCAGCTCCTTAACCGCATTGGAGTTTGCTCCAGGTGCATTGAACACTACGATGCCTTCGTCAGCACATCTGTCTAGAGGAATGTTGTTCACTCCTGCACCAGCTCTACCGATAGCCATCAAATTGTCGGAGAAATCCATTTCGTGCATCTTGAAGCTACGAACGACAACTCCGTGTGCTGTGTCTATATCTTCTGTCAACTCATATCTGTCTGTAAGTCTGCTAAGTCCTACCTGTGAAATGTTGTTGAGCGTACCGATATTAAACTTATCCATTCTTAAGTACCTCCTACTTGCCGCCAAGGTTATGTGGCGTGGTCAAAGTGTTGAAAATAATAATTCGCTTAATAGCCCATCTATCGTGTGATATGCGGCTTTATACTGCCGCAAGTGTTGAAAAATGCACTATTTACGATATTAAGTATAGCATTATTATTCTTTACATTCAATGTTGAAAGTGCTACAATTTTCATGTAAGTTTGAAACAAATTTGGAGGTATTTAAATGGCTACAAATGAACGTGTATTTAACTTCTCTGCAGGTCCTTCAACTCTTCCTGTAGAGGTATTAGAGAAAGCTGCTTCGGAGATGCTCAACTACGAAGGAACAGGACAGTCTGTAATGGAGATGAGCCACAGATCAGCTGAATACAAGCAGATCATCGAGGATGCTGAAAAGAACCTAAGAGAGCTCATGAACATTCCTGAAGATTACTATGTACTATTTTTACAGGGTGGTGGAACTCTCCAGTTCTCCATGGTTCCTATCAACCTACTAACTGGCAGCAAGAAGGCTGACTACCTAATCACTGGTAACTGGGCTAAAAAGGCTTATGAGGAAGCTACTAAGTTCGGTGATATTAAGATTCTTGCAAGTTCTGAGGAAGACAACTATTCATATATTCCTAAGTTTAAACCAGAGGATATCAGACCTGACGTAGACTACGTTCACGTATGCTATAACAACACTATCTTCGGAACACACTGCAATGAGGTTCCTGACGTAGGGGATCACCTACTAGTTGCAGATATGTCTTCTTGCATCCTTTCTGAAGAAGTAGATGTTACTAAGTTCGGTCTAATCTATGCCGGAGCTCAGAAGAACGTTGCTCCTGCTGGTGTTACAATCGTAATCGTTAGAAAGGACCTCGTAGGAAAGGCTCCTGCCAATACTCCAGTTTACCTAGATTATGCTACTCACGCTAAGAAGGGTTCGATGTACAACACACCTCCATGCTACCCAATCTACATGGCTGGCGAAGTGTTCAAGTATCTGCTAAGCCACGGAGGAGTTAAGGCTACTCACGAAAGTGACGTTGAGAAGGCTGACATTCTATATGGATACCTCGACAAGAGCGAGATGTTCAAACCATCTGTTGTTAAGGAAGACAGATCTCTCATGAATATCACTTTCGTAACTGGAGACCCTGAGCTAGATAAGAAATTTATCGCTGGAGCTAAGGAAAGAGGTATGATTAACCTCGCTGGTTACAGAACAGTTGGTGGAATGAGAGCGAGCACATACAATGCAATGCCTAAGGAAGGTGTTGAGGCTCTTGTTGCTTACATGGAAAAATTTGAGAATGAGAATAAATAACGAGATTGTTAATTCAAAAAAAATTAATAAAAGTCTTGTAAGAATTTTGGTGATCGTCATGGTGATGCTTCTGGTGTCATCATTGATGGTCACCATCAATATTAATACAAGCTTTGCCGCTTCTAAATCTAAGAAGAAGGCTAAAACCAAGACGAGCACCATTGCGGCCCCTGAGATAGAGGCGGAATCGGCGGTTGTTTTTTCGGCGTCTACGAGTGAAGTGGTTTACTCGTCGCGAAAAGACAGGAAGCTCCAGCCGGGGGGCACAGTGCAGCTCATGGTAGCCATGGTGGTTATCGATAACATGCACGATGATAAAGAATATAAGAACAATGTCCAAATCTCTGATGACATGTATGGAGCAGGCACGACTTTTCCATCAGGCTCAAGCGTCAAGGTTGAAGACCTCATGTACACCATGCTAATATCAGGGGATGCTGAATCTGCCAAGGCTTTGGCGATTTATTCAGCTGGTTCAGAGTCAAACTTTGTCGACCAGATGAACTCAAAGGCTCAACAGCTGGGACTAGTCAATACGAGATATACAAATTCAACTGGTGAGTACGACATAGATCAGTATTCTACAGTTGAGGATACAGCGAAAATCGCAAAGGCAGCGTATCAGTACGGTGTAATTAAGAGGATGTCTGGCGAGAATAGCCACACAGTAAAAGTAACTGATGGTGATGGCGATAAGAAGATTACAAACTCTCATCCACTTATGTCGGGCAGCGATTCTTACAAGGGGTTCAAGGGCGGAATGTACTCCAAACTTACGGAACCTGAAAGCAAAGAGGTCTTCCTCGCATACGTAACTCGTAATGATATGAACCTCGTAGTCGTGCTTTTTGGCGAAGCGGAAGGCAAGTCTTCGGGTGATGCAATTAAGCTGTTTAATTATGGATTTAAAAAGGCTACTCAGAAAGTCATAATCAAGAAGGATGTCAAGGTTGGCAGGGTTAAGGTAAAGCATGGTGCAAAAACTAGACTGAAAGCCTACACCGCTAGCAAAGGCTTCGTATATATCCCTCCAGAAGGAAGTGACTCTCTTATCAAGACTGAGTCGGTAATATTTAACAATGTGGAAGCACCTCTAAAAGCAGGTGATAAGGTTGGAGAATACCGAATCTACGTTGCAAATGAGCTTACTGGTACTGTAGACATCGTCATCAAGGAAGATGTCAAAGTTGGCTGGCTGCCGTCATACATTTACATTTCAAATATGATGACGGTTATAATATGCTTAATTCTATTCGTAATAATCATGCTATTTGTGCGTGCTAGAAATATTAGAAGGCGCAGGAAGAAAATGAGAGATAGAAAGCATAAGGAGAAAATTCGAGAGCTAGCTAGGCAGCGTCTTGAAATCGAAGAAGATAGAAGAAGGCGCAACTGGACTTACAAATAGACTGGAGATTATAGGGAAATCATTCAATGTTTAACATCGAAGAAGAACTAAAAAAATTACCCCTCTCGCCAGGAGTATATATGCATAAGGATAGCCTTGGTAACGTAATATACGTTGGCAAGGCTATTAAGTTAAGAAATCGTGTTTCTCAGTATTTCCACAAGTCATCACAGTACTCTCCTAAGGTGCGTGCTATGGTGGACAACATTGCGGAATTCGATTATATTACGTGCGCTACAGAGATGGAGGCACTCATTTTAGAGTGCAATCTCATCAAGAAGTACATGCCTAAATATAATATTCTTCTCAAGGATGGAAAGACATATCCATATATCGAAGTGACCACAAGCGAAGAATTCCCAAGAGTCATTAGGACTAGAGAAGTCAAGAGAGATGGCAATAAGTATTTCGGACCTTATTCGGATAGTGGGGCTGTTACGAAGATAATTAAACTCATTGATGAGATATATCCGATCAAGAAGTGTAAGACTAAGGAGTTTCCGGCAAACTTTCGACCATGTCTAAATTATCATATTGGAAAATGCAAGGGCATTTGCATAAATGCTACAGACAAGGCTGAGTATGAAGAGATGATAGACAGCATCCTCAAGATTCTGAATGGCAAGGATGCGAAGCTCATCAAGGAACTCAAGGAAAAAATGATGACTGCATCTGACAGGATGGAGTATGAAGAAGCTGCCAAATACAGGGATTATATAAATGCGTTTAAAACCCTCGGGGAGACTCAGAGAGCGACGATGGCTGCGGATAGAGACATCGACGTGCTGCTTCCTCTGGTAACGCAAAATAGCGAAATTATCGCTCAGTACAAAGTGCGTGAGGGTAAGCTTATCGGGCGAGAGATTCATTATATGGATGAATACAATTCAGATTTGAGCAGTACGAGGAGCGAGATGGTATCCGCGTTTATAAAGCAGCACTATACAGGAAGTGCCAAGCTGCCTAAGGAGATTTTGCTGACCGAGCACATAGAAGAGGAGGAGCTAATCATCGGACTCCTCGATAATACTAACGAAGAGAATTCTAAGGCTAAAAGTGACACCATGCATCGCACTAAGATAATAGTTCCCGAACGCGGTGAGAAGAAGGCGATCCTTGACCTCGCGATAAATGACTCGCTACAGGTTATTAAAGGTCTCGACGAGAGAGCTGAGCGCGATTCTGAGAAAAAAGATAAGCTGCGAGAAGAGATTACAAGGCTTATCAAAAGAGCGGCACAGATTGAGGGCGCGATTCCTTACATCATCGAAGATGGTGACGAGCGAGAGTATAGAGTTGAGGCCTACGATATCTCCAACATGAACGGACTCGATACTGTCGGAGCTATGGTCGTGTACGAGGGTGCAAAGCCGATAAGAAATGATTACCGTAAGTTCAAGATTAAGAGTGAAGATGCTGAAGGCGATGATTATGCATCGTTACAAGAGGTCATTTATAGGCGCTTAAAACGTGCAAAAGATGGTGATTCGGGATTCAGCACATATCCCGACATACTCTTTATAGACGGTGGACTCGGACAGGTTCATGCCGTGCAGAAGGTTGTTTCAGCACTTCGTATGTCAATTCCGGTAGTGGGGCTTGCAAAGAATGATGTTCATAGGACAAGAGCAATCGTATTTGGTGATGGATCAGAGATTGAACTCGAAGGAGAGCCATTCCTCTACAGCTACTGCGGCCGCATACAGGAAGAGGTTCACAGATTTGCTATTACGTTCCAGAGAGGAAGAAGAACTTCTGCAATGACGAAGTCAGTTCTTGAAGAGATTCCAGGGATTGGCCCGTCGAGGCGAAAGGAACTGCTGAAGCATTTCAAAGATATAGATTCTATTAAGCGAGCGAGCTACGAAGAACTGCTGGTCTGCGATACCATCAATAGTAAGGCTGCGGAGAGTATAATCGAATACTTTAGCAAGAAATAACGAAAATGCATTGATATATAAACTTATTAATGTTATATTAACCTAACACAGATAGAGAAAAGGAGAGTAACTATGTCTCAGGAAGAACGTAACATGATTGAAGAAGAAGAGGATATAATCACTCTAGAATTTGACGACGGAACTGCAGTTGATTGCGATGTTCTAGGAACATTCGAAGCTGACTCCAAGGAGTATATTGCTCTTGCCCCAATAGATGGAACTGACGATGTATACATCTATGGATATAAGGATATCGATGCTGATACATTTGATATCGTAGATATTGATGATGAGGAAGAGTTCAATACTGCTGTGAAGGCGTTCGAAGCAGCAATGGCAGAGGAAGACGAATAATATATTTGATAGATTATATCGCCGCGCTGATTTCGTCAGCGCGGTTTTACTGTGAGTATTTAATATTTACAATATACGGCAATTATTGTATAATATCGCTTGTCAATTTCAGTTAGAAACTGGATGAGCGGATGTGGCGGAATTGGCAGACGCGCACGGTTCAGGTCCGTGTGATGAACAGTCATGAGGGTTCGAGTCCCTCCATCCGCACCACATGGGCGAGGTTTATACAAAACCTCGCTTTTTTATTAAGGAGATGGAGATGGATAATAGAGCAATAGGTTTTTTTGATTCGGGGCTTGGTGGGCTTACTAGCGTGCCGGTTCTTAAGCGCGCTCTTCCAAATGAAAAAGTTCTCTACTTCGGAGATACCGCGAGAACTCCGTATGGCTCGAAGTCGCCAGACACTGTATGTAAGTTTTCGGCACAGATAGTCGATTATCTTGTGAGCAAGAATGTTAAGCTGATTGTAATCGCTTGTAATACCGTTACAGCTATGGCGCTTGATATGCTGAGGGAGAGACATCCTGAAGTGCCAATCGTTGGCGTAATCGATCCGACAGCAAGGCGTGTGGCAGCAGATGGGGTTGATAGCGTTGGAATCATCGGTACAAAGGTTACTATAGAGAGTGGGGTATATACTGAAAGCATTCATATTCTCAATCCGAAAATCAATACATATAGCCTAGCGTGTCCAGCGTTTGTACCGCTCATTGAAGAGGGCATCATCGATAACAAGATTATGGATCTCACTATCAAGTACTATATGGATGATTTCGTAAAGGTGAACAACATAGACAGTCTTATTCTCGGTTGTACGCATTATCCGCTTATTGCGAATAATATCAATAGGATATATCCTGACCTCAAATTATATAATTCTTCAGCAGAGGTTATCAGAGATGTAGTTACTATACTGACAGAAAAGGATATGTTGGCGGGCGAAAATGACTTTCCAGACAGATTCTATGCCAGTGACTTATCAGAAAACTTCTTGAGAATGACAGATACGTTGTTTGAAGGGTACGATACAAAAATAAAATTGAAGAAATTAGACAATTAATACCGCGAAAGCGGTATTTTTTATGTCAAAAGTGTGTAGATATGCTCAAAAGTGGGTGCCAAAGTGGCTCTCGCATTGACAAAATCAACGCTTTTATGTAAAATCAATTGATATTATGAAAAATGCCGTACTAGCGGCTATTGGGAGTTTATATGGAAACAGAGTTTAAATTTTGCATTGATGAAGCGTCTCTTGTTGACAAGATTCTAAGTGATTCTATGCTTGATGATTACGTTGATCGTAACACATTAGAAGAGATTGACATGGAGGCGATTTATTTCGACACAGAAGACCTTGACCTTCGCAAAGCAGGGATTGCCTATAGGGTAAGATACGAAAATGACCGTATCACAGCTACAGTGAAGTGGGATAATAAGGTTGAAGATGGTCTTCACTCGCGAGAAGAGTTCAATCTCGTTATCAACGATGAGAGGTTCGCAATGGATCCTGATATTGAAGCGTTTGAGTCAAGTGAGGCGTATGACGTTCTTATTAAAGCTGCTGGAAACAAAAAGCTTAATGAAGTTATGAGAATGGATTTCACGCGCAAGCTGCTCAAAATCGATACAGGTGATTCGATAAGCGCGCTGTCTTTTGACGTTGGTACCGTTCACGGAGAGTTCGGAGATGTTCCTATCTCAGAGATGGAGCTCGAGTGGTATCACGGAAGCGAAGATGACTTCAAATATATAGCATGCAAGCTGGCGGAGAAGTATAATCTCAAGGCTGAGAATATTTCCAAGCTGCAGAAGGGCTTTGCTGAATAATTACAGCGTAGCTCCATATACATCACATAATATCAACATTAATTATTTAAGAACCAAAATTTAGGAGGATATATAATGAACACTAACCTTATCTCAAAGGAAGAAAACATCGCTAAATTCACCCTCGTATTTACAGCTGATGAGTTTGAAGATGCGATTATAGATGCATACAAGAAGAACAAGGATAAGTTCTCGATTGACGGGTTCCGCAAGGGTAAAGCACCTAGAAAGATCATCGAGAACAACTACGGAGAGGACATCTTCTATGATGAGGCTCTAAATGATCTACTCAACAAGGCTTATCCAGAAGCAGTAGTAGAGCTGGATCTTGAGGTTGTTGCTAATCCACAGCTTGAGGTTGACGAGGTTAAGAAGGGCGAGGATATTACAGTTACTGCAACTGTACAGCTTTTCCCAGAAGTTGAGATTAAGAACTATAAGAACCTTGAAGTAACAAAAGTTGCTTCCGAGGTTACTGATACTGACATTGAGGCAGATCTTGAGAGAATCCAGAAGAGTCAGGCTAGACTTGAGACAGTAGAAGGTCGAAAGACTCAGGAAGGTGATACAGTAGTTATCGACTTCAATGGATCTATTGATGGGAAGCACTTTGATGGCGGAAAGGCTGAGAACTTTGAGCTTAAGCTAGGTTCTGGACAGTTCATCCCAGGATTTGAAGATCAGCTAATCGGTAAGGATGCTGGCGAGGAAGTAGACGTAAAGGTTACTTTCCCGGAGAACTACAACGCTAAGGATCTTGCAGGTAAGGATGCTCTATTTGAGACTAAGATTCATGAAATCAAGGTTGAGGTGCTCCCTGAGATCGATGATGAGCTTGCTAGCGATGTAAGCGAGTTTGAGACACTTGCAGAGCTCAAGGCTGACGTTAAGAAGAACCTAGAGAAGAACGCAAAGGATAGAGACGAAGCTCAGATGAAGAACGAGCTCCTAGATAAACTTTGCGAAGTTAATGAAGTAGATGTTCCTGCAGCAATGGTAGAGGACGAGATTGATAGAATGGTTAACGAGATGAATCAGCAGCTCACTTACCAGGGTCTATCTCTTGACCAGTACATGCAGCTTCTCGGACAGACAATTAGTGATGTAAGAGAGGGAGCAAGAGAGGATGCTAAGAAGAGAGTTGCTATGAGAATTCTCATCAGAGCAGTTGTTGCTAAGGAAAGCATCGAAGCTACAGAAGCTGAGCTTGAGGAAGAACTACAGAAGTTCGCTGATCAGTATGGTCAGTCAATCGAACAGGTTAAGAAGGTTATGGGCGAAGAAAACCTGAGATTCTTCGCAGAGGACGTAAAGACACGCAAGGCTATCGACTTCATGTTCGATAACGCTAAGCTTGTTGAGAAGAAGGAAGAGGCAGAGGCAGAGGAGAGCAAATAAGTTCCCTATGATACGATCTGCCATAAGGAGGAAGCATAGTGAGTTTAATACCTTACGTAGTTGAGCAGACAGGCGGCGGAGAGCGCAGCTATGATATCTATTCCAGATTGCTCAAAGATAGAATTATCTTTATTGATCAGGAGATAGATGATCACATAGCGAGCGTTGTCGTTGCACAGCTATTGTTTCTAGAAGCCGAGGACCCAGAGAAGGATATCAATATTTATATCAATTCACCGGGTGGCTCCGTAACGGCAGGTATGGGTATCTACGATACGATGAAGTACGTTAAGCCTGATATCGCAACGATTTGCTTTGGAATGGCGGCCAGCATGGGAGCAGTTCTCACGACAGCGGGTACAAAGGGTAAGCGTTTTGCGCTACCTAATGCCGAGATAATGATTCACCAGCCACTTGGCGGAGCTAAAGGACAGGCGTCAGATATCAAAATCCAAGCAGAGTGGATGCAGAAAACTAAGGACAAACTCAACAACATTCTTGCTGAGGCGACAGGTCAGCCTTATGAGACAATCCTAAGAGATACTGACCGCGACAATTTTATGTCCGCACCAGAAGCTGTTGAATACGGCTTGATAGATAAGGTCCTATCTAAGGAAGAGTTGAGCAGATAAAGGGGGGCAGAGTTGGAGAATAATCATAATCCGCATGAACTAGTGTGTTCCTTCTGCGGCAAGACAAGCTCTCAGGTTAGACGTATAATTGTAGGTCAGGATGCAAATATTTGTAATGAGTGCATTGAAATGTGTTCAGAACTACTCAAGGATGATGGGACTCCGAGAGAAGTGCAAGAGAGTTTGACTTCATTACCAACTCCTAAGGAGATTGCGGCAGAGTTAGGAGAGTATGTAATAGAGCAGGATGCTGCTAAAAAGAGCCTTGCTGTTGCTGTTTACAATCACTACAAGAGAATTAAATATCTAGAGAATAATGCAGCTGAGAAGAAAAAGGATACAGTTGAACTTCAGAAGAGTAATGTTCTGATGCTCGGTCCTACTGGTAGCGGCAAGACTTTGCTAGCCCAGACGATGGCACGCATCCTTGATGTTCCATTCGCAATCGTGGACGCTACATCATTGACTGAAGCGGGATATGTCGGCGAGGATGTCGAGAATATTCTGCTCAGACTATATCAAGCTGCTGATGGAGATTTAGAGAGAGCGCAGAAAGGGATTATCTATATCGATGAAATCGATAAGATTGCCCGTAAGTCTGAAAATACATCAATTACGAGAGATGTAAGCGGTGAAGGTGTTCAGCAGGCGTTACTCAAGATTATCGAAGGAACAGTTGCGAATGTACCACCTCAGGGTGGAAGAAAACACCCGATGCAGGAGTTCATTCACTTCGACACGAAAGATGTGCTATTCATATGTGGTGGAGCTTTTGCTGGACTTTCGACTATAATCAAACGTAGGCTTGGAAATAAGGTTATAGGCTTTAACTCTACAAATGACTCAGCTCAAGATATCGATGAGAAGGTGATTTTGTCACTAGTAGAACCAGAAGACCTGCTGAGGTTCGGAATTATTCCGGAGCTAATAGGAAGACTTCCTGTAATCGTTTCACTTGATGAACTAAGTGAAGAAGCTCTTAGCAAAATTATGAAGGAGCCACGCAATTCGCTTATCAAGCAGTATAAGACCATGCTTTCTATGGACGATATCGAGCTTGAAGTTGAAGACGAGGCTATTTCAGCCATTGCTAACAAGGCAATTGAACTTAAGACAGGTGCTAGAGGCCTGCGAGGGATATTTGAGAGCATAATGACGGATGTCATGTATGAATTGCCGTCAAGGGAAGATGTGCGTAAGTGCATCGTCACCAAGGAAACTGTCGAAGAGGGTACCATGCCTGTTCTTGTGATAGATTCTGATATTAAGGCAAAGGACGCATAAAATTTCAAATGATATCTCAAGGCGGCATTAATGTTTTGATGCCGTTTTGTGGTATAGGGACTTAAGGAGGGCGTATGAAAGTAAGAGTACCATTCATACCATTGAGGGGACAGACCTTCTTCCCAAATACAATAGTGGGATTTGATATTGGAAGAGATAAGTCGCTGAAATCGCTAGATGCGGCTATGAACGAGGACAAGTATCTCGTCGTAGCAACTCAGAGAGACATTTCTATAAATGCACCAAAAGAAGAAGATATCTTCATGACTGGTGTAGAAATTCGTGTAAAGCAAGTTGTAAAGCGCCATGAGGAATACGTGAGAGTGCTCGCAGAGTGCGGAAGCCGCGTTAAACTTTCGGCGGTGTATGACGAGGATGATACGCTTTATTGTGACTATGAAGTGGCTGATGCCGTTTCTGAAGAGAGTGATGAGCTTAATATTACCGCGCTAACAAGAGTACTTAAGCAGACTTACTTTAGATATGTTGAGATGAGCAATGCTGGAGAGGCAGCCGCTCGTGCTCTAATTGATGGAGTAGAGGATCCACTAGCACTTGCTTACATTATCGCTGGAGAACTTGATGTGCCGTTCGATGTGCTTCAGGGGCTTCTAGATCTCGATTCTGTAAATGACTTGATAGAACAGCTGGTTGAGACTATCTCGAGAGAGAATCAGGTTCTGGCACTCGCAAAGCGCATTAACAATAGAGTTATGCAGAACATGAATAAAGGCCAACGTGAGTATTATCTTCGTGAGCAACTCAATGTAATCAAAGAGGAGCTCGGAGAGAACGATGATGACACTGAGGATGAGGCTAACGAATGGCTAAATAAGCTCGATGAGCTCAAGCTCGACGAGAAGGTGGATGAAAAAATCCGCAAGGAGATAAATAAGTTCCGTAAGATGAACATGATGAGTCCCGATGCTAATGTCAGCAGAACCTATATAGAGACGATTCTTGAGCTTCCTTGGAACAAAGAGACCAAGGTCAATACAAACATCAAGAAAGCTGAAAAAACGCTTAATAACGAACATTATGGCCTAACGAAGGTCAAGGAGAGAATCCTAGAGCAGCTTGCCGTTATGCATCTTACAAAGGGTGCAAAAGGGCCTATAATCTGCCTCGTTGGTCCTCCGGGAGTCGGTAAGACTTCTATTGCTCGCTCGATTGCACATGCTACCAATAGAGAATTCGTGAGAATGTCACTCGGTGGTGTTAGAGACGAAGCAGAAATCAGAGGTCACAGACGAACTTACGTCGGAGCAATCCCGGGTAGAGTAATCAACAGCTTTATCGAAGCAGGGACGAACAATCCACTATTCTTGCTAGATGAGATTGACAAGATTGGGAATGATTTCAGGGGAGATCCTGCATCAGCACTGCTTGAGGTGCTGGATCCAGAGCAGAACAAGACATTTACGGACCACTATCTCGAGGTGCCGTTCGACCTGTCAAAGGCGATGTTTATCACCACTGCAAATACTACGCAGACGATTCCAAGACCGCTGCTCGACAGAATGGAAGTGATTGAGCTCTCGAGCTATATTGAGGAGGAAAAGGTCAATATCGCCGAGACTTATCTGATTCCTAAGCAGCTTAAGGAGCACGCGATAAGGAAGAGTCAGCTTGCCTTCTCTGAATCGGCTATACGTGATATTATCAACTACTACACTAGAGAGGCCGGTGTTCGTAATCTGGAGCGTGCAATCGGTTCAATTTGCCGTAAGGTTGCGAAGAATATCGTTACAGAGAAAAAGCACAAATACATGATTACTTCTAGAAACCTCGAAAAGTATCTGGGTAAAAGGATATTTAGAGAAGATCTCGATGATTTAAGCCCTCAGGTTGGTGTGACGACTGGTATGGCGTGGACAGCTGTCGGCGGAGTAACACTTGAAATTGAAACACTCAAGATGCCAGGAAGTGGAAAGCTCATATTGACTGGTCAGATGGGTGACGTGATGAAGGAGTCGGCTCAGGCTGCACTCGGCTATATCAGATCGGTGGCTTCGGAGTATGACATACCTGATAGCGTATTTAAGGAAAATGATATACAGGTTCATATACCTGAAGGCGCAACTCCTAAGGATGGTCCTTCTGCAGGTGTAACCATGTGCTCGGCGCTTTTCTCGACATTATCTGGCAATAAGGTTAGAAGAGACGTTGCTATGACGGGAGAAATTACGCTGAGAGGCAGAATCTTGCCTGTTGGCGGAATCAAGGAGAAGGTGCTTGCCGCATATAGACAGGGAATCAGAAAGATTCTGCTTCCTGACGATAACAAACGCGATGTAGAAGAAATACCAGCTTCCGTGCGCAAGAAGCTCAGATTTGTATTCCTTGAGACAGCAGAGGATGCATTTAAGGAGATAATGCTTGAGGATAAATCTGGTAAAAAAGAAACTGAAAGCAAATAAATAAAGAGGTTGAGAGATGCAGATAAATAAATCCGAGCTCGAGGCAGTAGCAGTCAAAGCTACACAGTATCCAGAGCCTGGTGTACCGGAGATTGCTTTTGCAGGTAGATCAAATGTAGGAAAGTCTTCGCTGTTGAATCTGATTACTAGGAGAAAGAATCTAGCAAGGGTTAGCGGTAGCCCAGGTAAAACGAGAACTATTAACTTTTATAGAGTGAATGACGAGTTTCGAATAGTTGACCTTCCAGGGTATGGGTATGCTAGAGTGTCAAAGTCTGAATCGGAGAAGTGGGGAGCTATGATGGAGGGATACCTCGAGAGTAGAAAAGGACTACTCAAGGTGATTCAGCTGGTAGATATCAGACATAATCCATCTGCACAGGATGTTCAGATGTATGAGTATCTCAAATACTACAACCTAGATGGTATTGTAGTGGCAACTAAGGCAGACAAAGTATCATCTAATCAGCGTAGCAAAAATATCTCCAAAATTCGCAAGACTTTGGGTATGAACAAGGATGATAAAATTATTCCGGTGAGTACACTCAAGCGAACAGGGCATGATGTTCTGTTGGGAGAAATCGAGCAACTGCTGGAAAACTACGAAAATTATGAAGAGGGCGACGATTAATTAAGAGCGGAGGAGAACGAATGACTAACATTAAGGCTTCGGAAAGCGGAATCTTTGGTAAGATTTTATACACAGAAGAGCAGATTAGAGCACGTGCAAAGGAGCTTGCTGAACAGATTTCAAAGGATTTTGAAGGTGAAGAGGTTATCGTGATAGGTGCACTTAAAGGTTCTGTACCTTGGATGTGCGACCTACTCAAGGAGTTGACTATTGACACTAGTATCGACTTCATCAAGGCGAGTAGCTACGGCTCAAGTACTACTAGCTCGGGCGTAGTTAAGATCAAGATGGATACCGACATGAACCTTTATCAGAAGAATGTTCTCATCATTGAGGACATCGTAGATACTGGAACGACTCTCACATTCCTACTTGAGAAGCTGAAGGAGAGAAACCCTAAGACTATCAAGGTTTGCACTATGTTAGATAAGCCATCACGTCGTACTACAGGTTTCGAGGCGGATTATATCGGATTTGCCGTTGATGACCTATTTATCATAGGATATGGACTTGACTTCGATCAGAAGTACAGAGGTCTTCCTTATATCAGCTACCTTCAGCCCGAGGATTAATCATTAATAACTTTAGTTTGAGTAACTATTATCGACTTATTTGGACCTGTTTATGCAGGTCCATTTACTTTTGTCTTTCTTTTTAATAGACTAGTCTTGTAAAGGAGGAGCTATGTATGAAAGAGTATCAATATCGAGTTGAGGGAGAGCGCAGTCTCCCGAGAGAAGTCTATTATCAGTGTGTGTGGATGATTCGCGATATGGAGAGATTGGAGAGAATCGTGGAGAGTTCTAATCAGGGTTCTGAAGAGGATCACAGGCTAGATGATGCAGTTGTCAAGCTGGACTGTCTTAAGAGAGCGCTAGAAGAAATTCCAGATTATTACAGGCAAGGTGTAGTCAGTAGTGTCAAGGTTAGAGGCGGTGGCTTCGATGATTTTGCCCATACAAATACATGGAAGAAATGGAAGATGCGATTCATGTATGCATTTGCAACCAATTTAGGTCTTTATTAGATGTATGTAAAAAAGTGTGCTGAAGGGAATTCTTTTAGTGATAGTATTTAACCGTATCTTATTTCTTACGCATGTGCGTGTGTAATATGAGAGCAACACATAATTCATAATTTGAAAAATCCCTCGTTTTTAAGTACAATTACGAGGGATTTTTATTATTTCTGCAAATTATGCAAATTTCAAGCTAAAAATCTAATGTTTTTTTGTGTTTTTTAAGTATTAATAGCAAGTTGTTTACTCAAATTGTGATAAAGTTATATTAGTAAAATGGAGGGTATTCAGGAATATTTATGGCTTACGATGAGATAACATTAGAGTCGGATATTGTATACAAAGGAAAGATTTTTGACATAAGAAGGGATAAGATTTTGGCAGTTAATGACAAGGTGTCATACAGGGACATCGTTGTGCATGGGGGAGCTGCCGTACTTATACCGATTACAGAAGATGGCAAAATTATTTTTGTAAAACAATGGCGACAAGCTCTCAAAAAGCAGATTGTTGAACTACCAGCTGGCAGGGTGGAGCCTGGAGAGTCGTTCGAAGATGCAGCAAAGCGTGAACTCAAAGAAGAGACGGGATATTCAGCGGGACGAGTGGTTAAGCTCTTTAGAATGGCGCCATGTGTTGGGTATTCTGAAGAGATACTAGAGTTTTATGTTTGTCATAATCTCAACCCAGGGAAAACCGATTTCGATGAGACAGAAGATATCGATATCGTTCAAATGACACCTGAAGAGGTCGTTAGACAGATAATGTCCGGGGATATTGAAGATGGCAAGACGGTTGCAGGTGTACTGTTTGCTAAGAATGCGGGGATTATCTAGACTAGGTGCATGTAGTTATAACGGGGGTTAGGTTATGATTAATGAATTTATTACGTATCTGCGCGATGTAAAAGGGAAAGCCAACAATACTTTGGTGGCTTACAAGAGGGATGTTATCTCGTTTGCGAGATTCCTTGAGAATCATAGTGGTAGAGAGTTAGCTGATTGCAAGGAAAGCGATTCGATTGCTTATATTCTAGACTTGAACAATGCGAGCAAATCTAAAGCAACCATCAATCGTAAACTTTCGTCTTTGAGAACATTTTACGACTATGGAATAGAAACTGGAGAGGTGACGGATAACCCATTCTCTAAGATTAAGTCTGCAAAAAATGATAAGAGACAGATTGAGTTCCTATCTGTTGAAGAGGTGGAGAAGCTGCTTGCTTTACCTGATCAGACTGTAAAGGGTATCAGAGATACGGCTCTATTTGAGCTAATGTACGGAACAGGTGCTAGAGTTACTGAAGTTGTACGTCTTAAGTTTGAGGATATCAACCTCAAGATGAACTTTGTAACGCTTCGTGACGGAGAGGGCGAGAGCAGAATTGTACCGCTTGGTTCGTATGCACAGAAAGCTCTCCGCAAATATAGAGAGACTGCTTACTCCGGATTATCTCACACAGAAGTTACAGATGATAGCTACGTCTTCATTAACTTCAGAGGACAACCCCTGACAAGACAGGGAATCTGGAAGATGCTAAAAGAGTATGGTGCTATGATTGGAATCGAGGATCGTATGACTCCTCAAATTCTTAGAAATAGTTTCGCTGTACATATCTTACAGAATGGTGGTGATCTAAAGACTCTTCAGGAGCTTATGGGCTTCGATGATATGGCTGTAGGTATCGCCTATCTATCTGTAACCAACATCAGAATCAAGGATGTATATAGTAGAACGCACCCAAGAGCATAATTTAAAGCCCGCACTAGCGGGATTTTTTGTGGTATGACGGGCATGCGTCAATCTGTGGTGAAAGTCCACAAGGGACGTAGTTGTTGACGAACCCCAAAGCAACTCCCAAGGTTCAAGTTGTGAGGCTTGGGAGAGAAGAAGGGATAGCGAAATCGTAGCCTAACGAACAGAAACCTAATACCAAGGCGCAAGAGCAGAGGAAGGAAAGGAGACAATCTAAACGAGGACTCATAAGCTATGTAGATTACTCTTTAGGTTGAACCGCCGTATGCCGAACGGCACGTACTGTGGTGAGAGAGGGGCTACAAGTTAGCCCCTACTCGATCTCTTCGTGTATAAAACGAGTATCTTAAGCTTCCTTTGCAAATTCCTCGATAAGAGCCTTGATTACTGCAACACCAGTCTCCATGCCTTCGACAGTAATATGTTCGTAAGGTCCATGGAATGCGTGACCACCAGTTCCCAGGTTAGGACAAGGTAGCCCCATGAAGCTCAGGTTAGCACCGTCAGTTCCACCTCTAACTGGAATTACCAGAGGCTCTACACCTGCAATTTTGCAAGCCTTCTTAGCATTTTCGATTGCTTCTGGGCAGTGCTCGAGAACTTCAGCCATATTTCTGTATTGTTCTTTAATATCTATTCTGATAGTTCCTTCGCCATATTTTTCATTGAGGAACTTTTCAGCCATCTTCATAGTGTCCTGTCTATTTGCAAACTTGGATGCATCGTGATCCCTCACGATATAAGTCATATTTGCATCACTTACAGTGCCACTCATCGACATTAGGTGATAGAACCCCTCGTGGTTCTCGGTTCTCTCAGGACGTTCAGCTGCTGGAAGTAGTGAATCAAATTCCATAGCAACTAGTGCTGCGTTAATCATTACGTCCTTTGCAGAACCAGGATGAACGTTTTCTCCCTTTACATAAACCTTTGCAGTTGCTGCGTTGAAAGTTTCATACTGAACTTCACCTTCAGTTGAACCATCGAGTGTGTAGCCGTATTTTGCATTAAATCTTGCTACATCAAAGTGCGTAGTACCTCTACCGATTTCTTCGTCAGGTGTGAATGCAATTGAGATCGGACCGTGCTCAAATTCATTGATATGTTCAATAATAGTCATAATCTCTGCGATACCAGCTTTGTCATCAGCTCCGAGAATAGTTGTACCATCTGTAGTTATTAGGGTATGACCTTTAAGATCCTTAAGATGAGGAAAAACTTCCGGATCAAGCACTAACCTGCTATCGCCGAGGGCTACAATACCACCGTCATAATTATCTATAATCTGTGGATTTGCATCGTGGTCGCAATAGTCGCTAACTGTGTCCATATGTGAGCAGAACCCGATTGCAGTTACATTTTCTTTACCTGGAGAAGCAGGAATGTGTCCGTATACATAACAATACTCATCACATGCTGCATCCTCTACACCGAGCTCTTTGAGCTCTTCTACCAGCGCATATGCTAGTTCGAACTGACACTGGCTTGAAGGCGAAGTTTCGCTACTACCGTCACTTGGTGTGCGATACGAAACGTATTTTAGTAATCTTTCGTGTGCTTTCATGGAAGATCCTCCTTGTGAAACCGAATCTTATTTTCAATTATATAAATCATACTATCATAAACAACGTTTTCTTCCAACTATTTAACTACTCAAATGGGGGATAAGGGAGCAAATAAGTTTACGATAAGTAAAGAAATATAATAAAAACATACCGCAGAATATTAGCTGAAATCTTGACAGTTTCCGATGTCTGGTGTTATATTATTTTGTTGTATGCAGTTGTTTTTTTCGATTGTTTACATGTGCTTGGCTTTAAGTTAAATTGATGATTTACACTATAGAAAGGATGAGCGGGTCTTGATGGTGACTCAGAAAGGTAAAATATGAGAAATGCTTCCAAGGTGGGACTAGAAGTGCTTCAGATGGTTGTCGGTAACGCATTAAGTGCCTTTGCTATCGCCTGCTTTGCACTTCCGTATGGAATGGTAGTTTCTGGGCTAGCAGGTGTTGGCCGTATGACTAATCACTATTTTGGTCTTAGCGTATCGGGGACAGTACTAGTAATCAACGTCATTCTTTTTATAATCGGTACATGGGCGCTAGGAAAGAAGTTTGCTGCTTCAATCGTACTAGGAACGGTTCTGTTCCCTGTATTTCTTGGAATATTTCAGAAAGCAACGGTGCTGCATCACCTAGTAGATGATCCGCTACTCGCAGCTATCTGTGCCGGTGTTATCGACGGAATAGGTCTTGGACTAATCCTTAGAGTTGGCGGATCTACCGGTGGAATCGACGTACCACCACTTATTTTAAACAGAAAGTTCGGGATTAAAATTGCACCGATAATGTACGCTATCGACTTTACAATCTTCATGATTCAAATTCCTGTAACGAAGACTAACGGTGTTATCTTAGGAATCCTATACGCACTTATTTATAGCGTATTTATGAACAAGATGATTTTACTCGGTCAGGGTGGTGTACAGCTTATGATTTTCACCAAGAAGATCAAAGAGGTTAATGAGAGATTGTTGCAGCTCGGTTTCGGCACGACTATCATGCACGCTACAGGTGGATATATGCAGTCTGCACAGGATTTGGTGTACTGCGTAGTAGGTAGCAGAAATCTCAACAAAGTAAAGCAAGCGGCTCTTGAAATAGATGAACATGCATTTATTACAATAACTAACGTTAGTGAAGTAAATGGTAATGGATTTACAACATGGTTTAGTGATGAAGAGTATGTTCCTAAGGTTACAGAGAGGCGCCAAGGAATTGAACTTACGCAAAAAGAGGAGTGAAGAAAAATGACTCAAGAAGAACGTTTAGATATACTAGCGCAGGTTGCGTCTGGAATCGCTAAACTGATGGGTAGCGATACAGAAGTCGTATTACACGATTTGACTAAGCGCGAAATCGTATTTATGCATAATAACAATATCACTGGTAGGGAGAGAAGCTACAGAATTAACCCTGGTGTATATGATGTTATAAGCAATCTAGCAGATGGCGAAGGTCATCTAATCGGCTATGCAAGCAAGTCGGCTCAAGGCAAAAAGCTTCGTGCATCCCACTTTATGTTTATGGATGATGAGAATAATCCTGCAGCTATGATTTGTATCAACCAGGATCCTTCGAAGGTTCAGGATATTATCAACTACCTCAGCGACTCGATTAAAATCCATGATGTTGAGGAACCAACGGCTGATGATTCGGCATATTCAATTAATGACGAAGATTACATTCAGAACGTGATGAAGGATGCTATCGTAAAGTCGATAAAGCAGTACGATCCTAGCTTTGTTCATACAAAGGAAGGTAAGATTAAGTTACTGGCTAAATTTAAGTTCCAAGGGTTGTTCTCCGTGAAAGAGGCTGTTCCGTTTATCTGCGGGCAACTTTCAATCTCGCAGGCGACTCTATATAACTACCTGCGTGAGATAAGGGATGAGGAAGGACGTGAACCATATAATGAGCTTAAACTCAGATAGTATGCTTGTGTACATAATGAAATATATTATATTGGACTATTAAGATACTTCATAGAAATTAATAAAAGACTAAAAGGCAAGCAGAGTAGAGCTGTTTGCCTTTTATGATACAAACTTTCAAATGACTCATGAGAATTCGCCATAAATAAAGCTATAAAATATATATTTATATATTATAGAATCATTAAATAATTTAATCATGCCCAAGTGTATTGTATGGGAATGTAAACATGAAGTATAATGGCTGTATATAACTATATATGTAGATATAAGCTTTTGACACATGTTATATTTGTGGAGGAATGTTATGAAAAAAGACGTTGAAATTGCTCAGGAAGCGAAGATGCTTCCGATTACAGAAGTTGCAAAAATGCTCGATATCCCGAGTGATGAGCTTGAGCAATATGGAAAATACAAAGCTAAACTTTCTTATTCATATATTAAGGAAAACATGAATAGAGAAGATGGCAAACTAGTACTGGTTACTGCAATCAATCCAACTCCAGCAGGAGAAGGAAAGACCACTACTAACGTAGGGCTCTCAATGGCACTAAGTAAGTTAGGTAAGAAGACTGTTACAACTCTTCGCGAGCCTTCGCTAGGACCTTGCTTTGGAGTCAAGGGCGGTGCAGCTGGTGGTGGATACTCACAGGTAGTTCCTATGGACGATATCAACCTGCATTTTACAGGTGACTTCCACGCTATCACATCTGCTCACAACCTACTTGCAGCTCTGCTAGATAACCATATTCATCAGGGCAATAAGCTAGGAATAGTTACTAAAAAAATTGTTTGGAAACGCGTAGTAGATATGAACGACCGTGCGCTCCGTAACATCGTTATAGGACTAGGTGGTAAGGGCGATGGCGTAACACGCGAGAACGGATTTGATATCACAGTTGCTTCTGAAATTATGGCAATCCTTTGCTTAGCATCGGACCTTGATGATCTCAAGGAGAGATTATCAAAGATGGTTGTTGCATACAATTATGAAGGAGATGCTGTGACTGCTGGAGACTTAGAAGCTACAGGTGCTATGGCATTGTTGCTCAAAGATGCAATTAAGCCAAATATTGTTCAGACTCTTGACAATACACCTGCGTTCATTCACGGTGGACCGTTTGCTAATATCGCTCATGGATGCAATTCTGTAGTTGCTACGAAGACAGCGCTTAAACTCGGCGACTACGTTGTTACAGAAGCTGGATTTGGAGCGGACTTAGGAGCTGAAAAATTCTTTGATATCAAGTGCAGATACGCTGGACTAAAGCCAGACTGCGTAGTAATAGTGGCGACAGTTCGTGCGCTTAAGATGAATGGCGGAATAGCTAAGGACAACCTAGCGGAAGAGAATTTAGAAGCACTTAAGGCTGGTTCCTCCAATCTGATTAGACATATCGAGAATGTAACTAAGTTCAGCGTTCCATCAGTAGTTGCAATCAATAGATTCCCAACTGACACTGAGGCCGAGCTGGAGCTACTCGATAAGATCTGTGAAGAGTATGGAGTAAAGGTAGTTCTATCTGAGGTCTTTGCTAAGGGTGCCGAAGGTGGTATGGAGCTCGCTGACGAAGTAATCAGAATCTGTGAGGAAGGAAAGGCTGACTTTAAGCCACTTTACGATCTTGAACTACCAATAGAAGAGAAGATGGAGAAGATTGCAAAGGAAATCTATCGTGCAGACGGAGTTGATTTCACAGCAGTTGCTCAGAAACAGATTAAGGAACTAAAAAAACTAGGATATGACAAGCTCCCAATCTGTGTTGCAAAGACTCAGTATTCATTCTCTGACGATGCTGCTCTACTCGGTGCTCCAACAGGATTCAGAATCACGGTTAGAGAGTTTAGAGTATCCGCTGGCGCTGGATTCATCGTTGCGCTTACAGGCTCAATCATGACTATGCCAGGACTTCCTAAGGTGCCTGCTGCAAACGGTATGGATGTTCTATCCGATGGAACTATCATAGGACTATCATAAGACGCAATATGATTATGCACCAGATTATGTAGTTAGGCTTTTTGCCACACGTATCTGGTGCTATAATCAATTTAAGACAATATTATTATTTAATTGTTCATTCGAAAGGAGACTTTAAATGAGTGTTATTCAGGAGAGACTCGCTGCACTCCGTTCCAAGATGCAGGAGCACGGTATTAACTATTACGTAGTTCCAACTGCTGACTTCCATCAGAGCGAGTATGTTGGTGAGCACTTCAAGGCAAGAAAGTTCATCACAGGATTCTCAGGATCTGCAGGTGTTGCAGTAGTAGGTCTAGAAGGAGCGTGGCTCTGGGTTGATGGAAGATACTTCATCCAGGCAGCTGAGCAGCTAAAGGATACATCCGTTGAGTTAATGAAGATGGGTGAGCCAGGAGTTCCAACATTAGATTCATTTATCAACAGTAACCTCAAGAAGGGTGAGAAGATTGGATTTGACGGTAGAGTTGTATCAATGGAAGAGGGTCTTCTGTACGCTGAAATTGCTAAGAAGCATGAAGGCAGCATCGAGTACGGTGTAGATTTAATCGACGAGATTTGGACAGATAGACCGCCACTTTCAGAGAAGCCAGCGTTTGATCTTGATGTTAAATATACTGGAAAGACAGTTGCTGAGAAACTTGCTGATATCCGTGAGAAGATGGTAGATGCTGAGGCAGATATGCACGTTGTTACAACACTTGACGATATCTGCTGGACTCTCAACATCCGTGGAGATGATATCGACTTCTTCCCACTAGTTCTATCATATGCGCTTATGGATGCGAATACATATCACCTATATATAGACGAGCGTAAACTAAATGATGAGATTAAGGCTCACTTTGCAGCAGACGGAATAGTTCTACACCCATATAACGACATTTATGAGGATATCAAGAAAATTCCAGAAGATACTAAGCTGATGTTAGATGCATCTAAAGTTAATTATGCTATGTTCTGTAACATTCCTAAGTCAGTTAAGAAGATTGACGTGATGAATCCTGAGATGATATTCAAGAACGTTAAGAACTCCGTAGAACTCGAAAATATCCGTAAAGCACAAATAAAGGATAGTATTGCTCACCTGCGTCTCATGAAATGGATCAAGGAGAATGTTGGTAAGATTGAGATGACAGAACTTAGCGTTGCAAACAAGCTAGATGAATTCCGTGCCGAACTCGGAAACTTCATTCGCCCAAGTTTCGAACCAATCTCATCTTATGGTGCACATGCTGCAATTGTGCACTACGCACCAACACCTGAAACAGATATCCCAGTATTAGCTAAAGGACTTCACTTGACAGATACTGGTGCAGGATTCTACGAGGGTTCAACCGACATCACAAGAACCTACGTATTAGGCGAGATTACAGATCAGATGAAGAAAGACTTTACTCTAGTTGCTATCAGTAATCTATCTCTTGCAAATGCTAAGTTCCTTTACGGCTGTAACGGGGTAATCCTTGATGCATATGCAAGAAAACCATTCTGGGATCGCCATCTCAACTTTAACCATGGAACTGGTCATGGAGTAGGATATCTTCTAAATATCCACGAGGGACCTGCAAGCTTCCGTTGGACATACAGAAAGGGTAACCAATGCGTAATTGACGAAGGTATGGTTATCACAGATGAGCCAGGCATCTACATCGAAGGATCGCACGGAATTCGTCTAGAGAATGAACTTCTATGTGTACTCGACGAGGTAAATGAATACGGTAGATTTCTCAAGTTCGAGCCAATTACACTAGTTCCATTCGACCTAGATGCTATTGATCCAGATTTCATGACAGAAGAAGAGCGCAAGCAGCTTAACGATTACCACAAACATGTATATGAAGTTATCGCTCCATACCTAGAGGAGGATGAGAGAGAGTATCTGGCAAAATATACAAGAGAGGTTTAAGTTTAGGTATCTAAAATAATAATAGATATATAACAATGAAATCCCCATCCAGTTTACTGGATGGGGATTTTGGTGATAAAATACAAGCAACTGTTTTTGACATATTCACGCATGGAAGTTGTTAGTAAAATTCAGATGATTTTACCTGGATACTATTATAGCGATATCATAACTGGCTAACATCTTGAACAAATATTGATTACAAAGATGTTATTATGTTCGTAACAATATTTGCTCTTAATATTATTCTGTTATACCTCTTAGTTCCCAAAGCAAAGCTAATTAATGCTAAATAGCATGGGGCAATATTACGTCATATAGAAACGATAAAAAGCTCCGCTACTAACGGAGCTTTAAGCAATATATTAAATGTGTAAATACATTGATCATACATCAATATAGATTTTATTCTTCGTCCTTATTCTTAACGAGGGACATTAACTTTCCATCGAGAGTGAATAGGATAATTGTACTTACAAATGCAACTGCTGCAATTGCGATACAAGCCTTGGAGAATGCGAATTTTCCACTGAATGCAAATGCGTATACGTTTCCGTATAGCTTAGCTGCTGCAAATAGTCCGAGTCCCCATACTGCTGACATGATAGCGAGTAGACGGCTTGGTGAATACTGACCGATAAACGCATTTCCTAGAGGTGAGAAGAACATCTCTCCAAGTGTTAGGAATACGAAAAAGACAACTAGAAGTAGCACTGTAGGCTTGCTATCTCCACGTACGATATCTATTACAGCGTAGTAGATGTATCCGATTCCGAGGAAACCTAGCCCTAGACCGAGCTTCTTAAAGATACTCATATCTCCCTGTGGACGAGCTGCTAGCTTCTGCCATAGAAGAGCAGTTAGAGGTCCAGAAATAACGCAGAATAGAGCGTTTAGTGAGTCGAACCATGTTGTAGGAACTGTAAATCCTCCAACCTTCCAGTTCATGTTCTCTGTCCAGTGGTAGTAGATTGGTAGATAAGCTAGATACCAGAAGAGCCAGAATATAATCTGGAATGCCGATACGAGAATAATAGCGGATACACGCTTCTTCTCGAGAAGAGTCATCTTCTGATGAGTCTTTGCTGCAGCTTTCTCTTCAGCTTCTCTCTTGAGTTCTTCCTCTGTTTTGTACATCTTAAACGGCTTCTTACCGTAGTCATTGCCCTTGAGCTTCATTCCGACTGTAAACCAGATGCAACCTAGAAGCATTGAGATAGCAGCAAGTCTAAAGCAAGGACGGAACCCGAGAACGTCGCCGGATTTAAATGTGTACTGATATAGGATACCTGCAAGTAGAGGACCAAAAAACGCACCTACATTTACAAGTGAATAACGGATTGAATAAGCCGAGTTAAGATCTTGAGGCTTTACAACTCTTCCGATTAGAGGACCAGTCTTAAATAGTCCAAGTCCAAATGCTACGCAGAATACCATTACGTATACTAGCTTTGCATCATGTGCGATAGATCCGGAGAAGTAACCGAATGAGATAATGAGCATGCCTGCAGGAGTTGTGTATCTAGCACCGATCAGTTTATCGGTGATAAATGCTCCTAGGAAACCTGCTAGATATGAGTAAGCGGTTAGGTCTGCCTGCATCTTTGCAGCTGTTGTATTAGCAAGACCAAGTCCGCCAGAAGCAACAGCAGTTGAAACGAATACTAGGATCAGAGAACGTCCGAGATAAAAAGATAGACGCTCAAATATTTCTGTGCAGCCACAAATCCAAAAAGCTATCGGGTATTTGCGCTTTTTCTCAAGTTCTGTCATGGGTAACCTCCTTAATAAAGCGTGACAGCAATAACTTAAGCTTCCCATCTTGATTATATTTAGTACAAAAGGAAAAAAGTGCACTTCAATACTTAATCAAAACAGTGAAGAAAACACACTATTAATATATTGAATAGTGACGCCATATCACAATTCAATTTTGCCATATATAGCATGATAAGTAAACAACTACGTACAAGAAAAAAGACATATAATAATATTAAAACCACCTCGTAGTCGAGATGGTTTATCAGGTGTTTATAGAAATTTTTCAAATTTAACGCGATGACTCGCCGTCATGGTTCATAGCAGGGCACTCTGCTATGAAGTTATTAACATGGTTACAAATGGCTTCATATGTAGCCTGGCTAATATCGTGTTCAATCTTGCACGCATCTTCGTCAGCAGTTTCCTTATCTATACCGAGTAGAGTCAGGAAGCGAGAAAGCATCTTGTGTCTATCATAAATTTTTGTAGCAATCGACATTCCAGTTTCAGTGAGATGAATAAGACCATCATCATCCATTGTAATGTAGCCGTTTTCCCTGAGCCTCTTAGTAGCATATGAAACGCTAGGCTTTGTTACATCAAGATGCCTTGCAATATCGATGGACTTGATATATCCTCTCTGCTCACTAAGCATCAGCATTGTCTCTAAATAATCTTCCGAAGACTTCTGAATTTTCATGAAATATCCCTCCTTCATTTATAGTTAGATTAGCATAACACACCGATAATAGCAACATTGCGTATAATAAGAAACGATAAATTTAAATTTTTCTTGATTTAGTTGTTGACAATTTAATTTAAAATGATATTATATTAATAACGATAACGATTATCAATATTAGAGGTACTAATGATTAAGTATAGCAAGCAGCGTCAAGCAATTAAAGATCAATTATCGAATAGAGGAGATCATCCGACAGCTGAGACTCTGTATTCAGAGCTTAAGGTTAACATGCCTAATCTTAGTATTGCGACCGTATACCGAAATTTAAAGCAACTTGAAGGTATGGGCGAGGTTTCTACTATTATCACGGATGGTGCAACAAGGTATGATTATAATGTAAAGCCTCATGCACACTTCTTCTGCAATAAATGTGGTTCAGTTCTCGATATTGATACCGATAAGGAACAGATCGTTAAAATTGGCCAGGAGAATTTTTCTGGCTCAATAGAAGGGTGTGAAGTTAACTTCTATGGACTTTGCCCTGACTGCATGGCGAAGAGTCGTGCATAAATGATTAACAAATGACTTTATTTTTATGTAATTCAGCAATGCTGAAGAAGGGAGAATGAAATGGCTAAGTTTGTATGTCAAGTATGTGGTTACGTTCACGAGGGAGATCAGGCACCAGAGAAGTGTCCAGTATGCGGAGTTCCTGCAGAGAAGTTCAAGAAGCAGGAAGGTGAGATGACTTGGGCTGCTGAGCACGTTGTAGGTGTTGCTCAGGGCGCTAGCGAGGACATCATGGCTGATCTAAGAGCTAACTTTGAGGGAGAATGCAGCGAAGTAGGTATGTACCTTGCAATGGCTAGAGTTGCTCACAGAGAAGGATATCCTGAAGTTGGACTATACTACGAGAAGGCTGCTTACGAAGAGGCAGAGCACGCTGCAAAGTTTGCTGAGCTTCTAGGAGAGGTTCTAACTAACAGCACACAGAAGAACCTACAACTAAGAGTTGACGCTGAGAATGGCGCAACAGCTGGAAAGTTTGACCTTGCTAAGAGAGCAAAGGCTGCTAACCTCGATGCAATTCATGACACAGTTCATGAGATGGCTAGAGACGAGGCTAGACATGGAAAGGCATTTGCTGGACTTCTAGAGAGATACTTCGACTAAATTCCGACCTAAATGCAGATACTATTCATATAAGAGATGGGGCTTCGGCCCCGTTTTTTAATACTTTAAGCCGTTTTTCATAATAGCTTCTTTATCATTGCGTCACCCAAAATACAAACACCGTATGTTATAATACGCGATATAAAGTAAAGATAATTTACCAATAAGGTGAAAGTTAATACATGGGGGGAAATGAAATGTACTATCGGGATGATGGTGGACTTGGCTGCTTAATAGGAATATTCATAGTACTGATACTTTTGTCAGCAGTGATGGCAATAATTTTAAATCCAGTATTCTGGATTGTTGTCGGTATCCTTGTATTGTTTCAAGCTATCTTGAAGAAGTTGGGTGGTCGTAATGAAGAGGCGTCGCAGCAGTACTATTATTCGGAAACTCGGTCTTATAAAGCTAACAATGGTATTGACAATGAGTTAGAAGAGGAGTTTACAAAGGATGCGGTAGATGTGGATGTAGAAGTAATCCCAGATGATAAGTAACTGAAGTAGTTTGTGTATTTCCAGATACATATTGCATAATTTGATTTGAGAATAATGATTAAAATACCTTCGGTGATTAGATTTATGCTTTTTCACCGAAGCTTTTTTGTATAAAATAACAGTATCACTTTATAGGAGGAATATTATGCAGCAGATTAAGTGCCCTAAGTGCGGCGAAGCATTTCAAATAGATGAAGCTGGTTACGCAGCTATTGTAAAGCAAGTAAGGGATAAAGAATTTAATAACGAGATAAAGCGTGCTGAGGAACAGTACAAAGACGATAAAGCTGCAGCAGTAAATCTTGTTAAGATAGAGACTGAAAAGAAGATCCAGGAACTTATTACAGACAAAGAGCAGGAAATAATCAAACTTCGTGCCAATATAGATGCGTATGAGAAAGAAAAGGCTTTAGCAATTAGTGAAGCGGTGCAGCAGAAGGAATCTGAGTACAGGAAGTTAGTCGATGAAAGAGACGCAGAGTACCGCAAGTCTGTAGCCTCGAAGGACGAAGAAAATTCGCTGAAGAAGGAAGCACTACAGGAAACTATTGCAGCTAAAGAGCAGGAGATAATCAAACTTCGTGCTAGCATCGAGGCCTATGATAAAGAGAAAGCATTAGCAATTAGTGAAGCGGTACAGCAGAAGGAATCTGAGTACAGGAAGTTAGTCGATGAAAAAGACGCAGAGTACCGCAAGTCTGTAGCATCGAAGGATGAAGAACTTTCACTAAAAAAAGAACAGCTTCAAAGGCTTTCTGGCGATCTAAAGGTTAGTGAAAAGCAGGCTGAACTGAACATACAGGTGCTTAAGGATGAGTATGAGACAAAGCTTAAGATGAAGGATGAACAGATTGACTACTATAAGGACCTTAAGGCACGCCAGTCTACCAAGATGCTCGGAGAGACTCTCGAGCAGCACTGTGAGATAGAATTTAATAAGCTCAGAGCGACGGCTTTTCAGAATGCTTACTTTGAAAAGGATAATGATGCGAGGAGTGGAAGCAAGGGAGATTATATATTTAGTGAGAAAGACGAAGCTGGTCTTGAGGTCGTTTCTATCATGTTCGAGATGAAAAATGAGATGGATACGACGGCAACAAAGCATAAGAATGAAGACTTTTTTAAGGAATTAGATAAAGATAGAAAAGAAAAAAAGTGTGAATACGCAGTTCTTGTATCGATGTTAGAAGCAGATAATGAGTACTACAATCAGGGTATTGTAGATGTTTCTCACAGATATGAGAAGATGTATGTTATAAGACCACAATTCTTTATACCTATTATCTCATTGCTACGCAATATGGGATACAACTCCCTAAAATACAAGCAGGAGCTGGAGTCGATTAAAGCGCAGAACGTTGATATTACTCATTTTGAAGAGGACATGGAGAGCTTCAAAAGTGCATTTGCGAGAAACTATGACATTGCGTCTAGAAAGTTTCAAGAGGCGATTGATGAGATTGATAAATCTATAAATCACCTTGAGAAAATTAAGAAAGCGCTGACTTCATCTGAAAAAAATTTGAGGCTTGCGAATAACAAAGCGGAAGATCTGACGATTAAGAAGTTGACAAAAAATAACCCGACAATGCAGGAGATGTTCAAATCGCTTGAAAAGAGTGAATAAATTGTGTTAGAATACTTAACTAGATTAATTAGAAAAGGAATAGTGAAATGAGCAAAGGTAAGCAGAGACCACCACAATACATAAGACAGTCTAAGGGCTATCAGCAGAATCTATATAAGAAGCAGATGAAGGAGCAGGATATTCAGGTTCCAAAGTCTATCAACATTGAGAAGATCACAAAGATAAATCGAATTCTAGGAATCGTTTGGGTTGCTTTGATTTTCGTGTGCGGATTCTTCTGGACATGGATTGCAGCAGCAGTTCTTGCTGTAGCTGGTGCCGTTTATATGGGCGGATTCTTCGCGTATATGAGCAATTATTCCAAGAAGTATCTTGGCGCTTACAAGAAGATGGGGGTGCCGAAGGAGATGTATATGAAGCAGCTTAAGAAGAATGGCACAGATGCAAAGAGCATGGAGAGAATGTCTAAACTTTGGGATAAGATTAAAGTAGATTAATTTTATAATTAAGATGAATCTTACAAAGAAAAACAGGATAATAGCTGGATTGAAAGATGCTGTTATTACAAATATTTATAGCAAGACAAACGAAAAGAGGGGCGAAAGCCTCTCTTTTTTAATAATAAACGCTGAAATAATCAGTTATTGGAGATATATCAGTTCGACCATTAAAAATTATTAAACACACGATTGAAAAACAACTATAATATTTTTTTAACAAAGTCGGTTGACTATAATATAACGAGCGATATAATAAAATTGTACATAGATGAATACAATATAAGGGGGATATCAGATGTATACTCTTGGACTAGACATAGGATCTACAACATCTAAAAGTGTAATACTTGAAGATGGCAAAAGAATAGTTGCGAAATCCCTTAGTGTTGGAGGCCTTGGAACTTCTGGCCCAGAGGAAGTTATGAGTGAACTTATGGAGAAATCAGGGCTATCGAAAACTGATACCTCGTGCACTGTTATAACCGGATATGGAAGAAATAAATATAGAGGCTGCGACCTGGAAGTGAGCGAACTAACATGTCATGCGCTAGGAAGTCAAATTATTTTTCCTGAGGCTAGAACTGTAATAGACATTGGAGGACAGGATGCAAAGGTTATCTGTCTTAATGATACGGGACGAATGACAAACTTCGTAATGAACGATAAATGTGCTGCAGGAACGGGTAGATTTTTAGATGTGATGGCTAACATTTTACGAACAGATATATCTGAACTAGAGGTGCTAGCATCAAAAGCAGATAAACCAGCTACTATCTCTAGCACCTGCACGGTATTTGCTGAATCTGAAGTAATTAGCCAGCTTGCAAATGGAGAAAGCAGAGAGAATGTAATTGCAGGTATCTGTAACAGCGTAGCGTCAAGGGTTAGCGCCTTAGCTAGAAGGGCTGGCATTAAAGAGAAGGTATGTATGTCTGGAGGCGTTGCAAAGAACGGAGCAGTGAGGAACGCTATGAGCAAGGCTCTCGAAGTTGAAATAGAGTATGATCCACTTGCACAGTATTTTGGAGCGATAGGTGCTGCTGTATATGCATATAAAACTCAATTAAAGAATAATATATAATTGCTTTTGCTGCTCTCGAGGGCAGTAAAAAATTTACCTATATTAAGTTATTAAATTAACGAAATTAACAATGTTCAATATAGACTGTATTAAAAGTCAAATAAAATTTATTAAATGATTAACAAAATAAATGAGGAGGTATGGTTATGGCAGAGGAAATCAAAAAGCCTAAGAAGACAATTGATCCTAATTCAGCTAAATTCAAGCTTGGTAAAATCGCAGGAGATGCTTTTGCAAGTGCGATTGAAGCTAAAAAGGAAGGCGTTCCTGTTGCTTGGGTTTCGAGCAACTTTCCGGTAGAGATTCCAGAGACTCTCGGGATTGCCACTGCTTATCCTGAAAATCAGGCTGCAGGAATTGCTGCTCGTGGTGCTGGAGAAAGAATGTGTAACGTTGCAGAAGCAGATGGTTATTCAAATGATATCTGTGCTTATGCGAGAGTGAGCCTTGCATATGCCAAACTCAAGGAATGTCCGGAACAAGACGTTGCGATGCCAGATGTGCTTCTATGCTGCAACAACATCTGTAATTGCATGATTAAGTGGTACGAGAATCTGGCAAGAGATTTAAATATCCCAATGATAATCCTCGACATACCATTTAATCCAGATTACGAAGTATCTGACTCTGAAGTTGAGTATGTATCTGCCCAGTTTTGGGATGCAGTTCATCAGCTTGAGCACTTATTTGACCTAAAGTGGGATGACGAAAAATTCAAGCAGGTAACTGGATTCAGCTGCAGAGCAAGCAGAGCTTGGCTCGATGCAACAGCACAGGCCAAATATGTTCCATCTCCATTCAATGGTTTCGACCTACTAAATCACATGGCTGTAATGGTTACGGCAAGAGGCAAGGAAGAAGCAGGTGAAGCGATGGAGACACTGCTCAAGGAGTACAAGGAGAATCACCTGAATGGAACAAGTACTTTTAGAGCAGAGGAAAAGTACAGAATTATGTTCGAAGGAATCGCTTGTTGGCCATATCTGAGAGCAACTTCGCATGGTCTCAAGGATAGAGGCATCAACATGGTAACTACGATTTACGCAGATGCTTTCGGTTTCGACTATCATTCATTTGAAGAGATGATTAAAGCTTACTGCAGCGTGCCAAACGCTATTAATCTCGAGAAGTCGAGAGACAAGAGGATTAAGCTTTGCAAGGATAATCACGTCGAAGGTTTGCTTGTGCATACCAACCGTTCCTGCAAACTATGGAGCGGATTCATGTATGAGATGAGCAGACAGATAGGAGAAGCGTGCGATATACCGGTTACAAGCTTTGACGGAGATCAGGCGGACCCACGAAACTTCTCTGAAGCACAGTATGACACGAGAGTACAGGGGCTCATGGAGATTATGGAATCTAACAAAGCTGAGAAAGGAGATAAGTAGCTATGACATACAGTTCAATTAAAGAGTTTCATGAGATAGCATCATCTCCTCGCAAGCAGATGGATAAATATCTTGCTGAAGGCAAGAAGATTGTACTCACTGTCCCATATTACACACCAGATGAAATCATGCATTCAATGGGGCTTGTGCCAATGGGAACATGGGGAACTGACATGGAGCTAAATAGGTCGAAGGAATACTTTCCTGCATTTATGTGCTCTATCGTGCAGACTATCCTTGAGCTCGGAATTGCCGGCAAGTTCGAAGGTGCGAGTGCTATCATAATTCCATCTCTTTGTGACACTCTTAAGACTATGGGCGAGAACTGGAAGTACGCAGTTCCGGATATCAAGTTCATCCCGATGACTTACCCTCAAAACAGAAAGCCTGTATATGGAATCAACTATACGAAAGCAGGTTATGAAAGGGTTATCAAAGACCTAGAGGAGTGTACCGGAGCGAAGTTCTCGATGGAGAAGCTGGCTGAATCGAATAAGCTTTATAACGAACACAACGAAGCGATGAGACGCGTGGAC
>NZ_CP016199.1:1010018-1011186 GCF_002243385.1 Mogibacterium pumilum
AAGACACGCAGAAGTAACGGTGCGGGAGAGAAACGATATATTTGCAAGTGCTAACTATATGTTGGTAGAGGAGCATACAGCTCTTGTAAATAAGCTTATAGCTGAACTAGAAGCTTCCGAGGAGAGCGTAGGTAACTATCCTGTAGTCGTATCTGGAATACTTACTGACATGCCGGGGCTAAGTGAAGCCTTCGATGAGATAGGTATTCATATCGTGGCAGATGATGTCTGTGCACACTCAAGGCAGTATAGAACAGACGTACCAGAAGGTGATGACCCACTACAAGCTCTAGCTGTTAAGTTTGCAAACACTGATAATTGCTCAGTTCTTTACAACGTTGAAAAGCCAAGAGTTCAGTGGATTGTAGAGGTGGCGAAGGAGAGACATGCAAAGGGAGTGGTCGTAGTGATGACAAAATTCTGTGATCCTGAGGAATTCGACTTCGTATGTATTAAAGGAGCTTGTGAAAAGGCTGATTTACCACTTGTACTAGTGGAAGTTGACAGACAGATGAAGCAGTTTGAACAGGTTAAGACTAATCTCGAGACATTCCGCGACATGCTAATGTTTTAAAACGTATCAAGAACGTATCAAGCGTATAGATAAATTAAGGAGGATAAAATGGGAAATAGACCACTTGAGGGAATCAGAGTAGTTGAGATGGCGACATTTATCGCAGCACCTTGCACAGCACGATTTCTGGCTGATTTAGGAGCTGAAGTTATAAAGGTTGAGCCACCTATGGGCGACCCACTTCGTTACACTGCAGTGAACGAAGGTAGACCTTTAGATCAGAAGGAAAATACATCGTACGACTTAGAGAACGCAGGTAAGACTTGCATCTCGCTTAATACGAAGTCTGAAGAGGGAAGAGAAGCGCTCGAGAAGCTTCTAGCATCGGCAGATGTATTTATCTGCAACTGGCGTCAGTCACCTCTCAAGCGAGCAGGGCTCGATTGGGAAACTCTACATGAGAAATATCCTAAGCTAGTTTACGGATATGTATCAGGATACGGAGAAAAAGGTCCTGATAAGGATCTCCCAGGTTTCGACTTCACTGCATTTTACGCAAGAGGCGGTATATTAGGACCTCTCCGTGACAAGAATAGCTTGCCAATGCTCACAGTTCAGGGATTCGGAGACCACCAGGTTGCTATGAATCTTGCA
>NZ_CP016199.1:1011383-1020493 GCF_002243385.1 Mogibacterium pumilum
TCGCAGCACTATTTAAGGCTAAGATGACTGGTGAAGGAGATCACGTAGTAGTATCTCTATTCCACAGCGCAATCTGGGATATCTCCCTGATGCTTCAAGCGAGCCAGTACGGAGCAGATAGTACCCAATATCCTATGGAGAGATGGAAGCTTGGAAACCCACTAGTACTCTGCTATGAGACTGCTGATGGACAGTGGCTACAGATAGCAATGCCTCAGTACGATAGGCACTATCCAATACTGATGAATGCGATGGGATACCCAGAGCTAGCAGATGACGCTAGATACTACCCACAGAAGAACCTTATTCCTAATCGTGAAGAGTTTTCAGCTTGGATTACGGCAGAATTCAAGAAAAAGACTTGTGACGAGTGGTGCAAGCTCCTCGATGCAAATGATTTGCCATACGCAATCGCTCAGGAGTGGGATAGCCTCCTAGAGGACAAGCAGGCATGGGCATCTGACTGCTTCTACGAGATGTCATATAGCAACGGAAACAAACGTACACTCGTAAGACCTCCAGTACTATTCGATCAGATGGGACTTCCACCTTACGAGAGAGGTCCTTACCTCGGAGAGCAGACTAAGGATATCCTCGGAGAACTTGGATATTCAGGAGAGGCGATTGAAGAGATGATTAAGAGCGGTGCTGCAATCGATATGGATCCAGCACTTAGAGATTAATAAATAATTTGTAGGAAAAATGCATAGGTTTGACACAAGAAAAGTGATTTACAAAGGAGAGTTAATATGAAAATTACTGCATATGAAGTTAGACCTGATGAAGAGCCTGTCATCAGAAATCTATGTGACAAATACGGTATCGACGTAGTAATTACAAGAGCAAACCTTGACGAGAATACTGTTAATCTAGCTGAAGGAAGTGATGGAATCACTACTCTAGGGCAGAGCACGTATTCAAATGAGGTGCTGGATGAACTCAAGAAGATGGGCGTTCAGGTGCTCGCATCCCGCTGCGTTGGATACAATCACATGAATGTTGAGTATGCTAGAGAACTAGGATTTAAGCTTTGCAACGGCTCCTATGCTCCAAACGGAGTTGCTGAATATTCAGTAATGGCGATTCTGATGTGCATGCGTCACCAGAAGAAGGCTCTCTACAATACAAATGATAACGATTTTACCCTCAAAGGTAAGATGGGTAGAGAGCTCCGTTCCCTCACGGTTGGTATATTAGGTGCTGGAAAGATTGGAAAAACTGTAATCAAGATTCTTAGCGGATTCGGATGCAAAATCCTTGCTTATGACGTAGTTCAGGATGACGAAGTAAAAGAATATGCAACTTATGTCGATATGGATACCATTTACAAGGAATGCGATGTAATAACGATTCACATGCCTCTCTTACCAGCAACCACAGGTATGATCAACAAAGATGCAATTTCTAAGATGAAGGATGGCGTAATAATCATTAACAATGCAAGAGGTGAGCTACTCGATGTAGATGCGATTATCGAAGGTGTTGAAAGTGAGAAAATCGGTGCACTGTTCTGCGATGCTTTCCCAGGAGAGACTGGAATTATCCACATTCCACATAACACAGACATTATTAGAACTGAAGGAATGCCTTACTTTAAACTCAAATATCTACGTTCATTTGTAAACGTATATCACACGCCACATATGGCTTTCTTTACAGAAGAAGCAGCTGCATCTATGGCAGCATGTGGAGTTGACAGCATCTATGAGATTATGACTGAAGGCAAGTCGTCTCATGAGATACCATGCTAAGGAGGTAAGTAAATGATTTTGGATCGAAAGCATGCGTTGCAGCAAAAACTGTTTCGTGAATTTGCAGAGACAGAATTCACCAAGGAGCTTCAGGATGAACTAGATGAAACTGGTGAATTTAACTGGGATATGCACAGGAAGATGTCACGCTACGGATTTATGGGAGTCAAGATTCCTGAGGAGTACGGTGGTGCTGGAGCTGATAGCTTAACTTATGTGCTCATGGATGAGGAGTTCGCTCGTCAGGATGCAGTTCTTGCGATATATGCGAACACATCGAATTCTCTTGGGGGAGGACCGCTTCTACTTGCAGGAAGCGAGTCTCAGAAGAAGGAGTATCTCCCACAGGTTGCGAGCGGTGAGAAGATTCTCGTATTCGGACTTACTGAGCCTGGTGCAGGATCGGATGCTGGCGGAACAACTACGACAGCAATACCTGATGGCGATGACTTTATCATCAACGGTCGCAAGTGCTTCATTTCAGGAGCACCTATGGCTGACTGGATTATCATATATGCGAAGACAGATCTATCACAAAAGGGCTCGCGCGGAATATCAATGTTCATCGTAGATATGCACGCAGACGGTGTATCGCTTGGTGCACCTGAGAAGAAGATGGGAATTAATGGATATCCTACATCTGACGTAGTATTTGAAGACGTAAGAGTTCCAAAGGCTAATTTAATCGGACCTCTCAACAAGGGATTCCAGTATGCTATGAAGACACTTGATGGAGGTAGACTCGGAGTTGCAGCTATGTCAGTAGGAGTAGCACAAGGCTGCCTAGATGAGGCTGTAAAGTACGCAAAAGAGCGTAAGCAGTTTGGCCGCAGAATCGCAGACTTCCAGGGCGTGAGCTTCATGATTGCTGAGATGCAGGCTGATGTTGAGGCTGCAAGACAGCTAACATATCATGCGGCAATTCTTAAAGACCAGAATTCACCTCAGGCAGGAATGGCTTGCTCGATAGCTAAATACTTCGCTGCTGAAGCTGCAAACCGTTGTGCTTACAAGGCTGTACAGATCCATGGTGGATATGGCTACATAAAGGAATACAGGGTAGAAAGGTTCTATAGAGACGCTCGCATCATGAGCATATTTGAAGGAACTAGCCAGATTCAAGAAGTTGTTATTGCAAACAATTTACTTAAGTAGAGGAGGAAGGAATAAATGAATATTTTTGTAACAGTAAAACAGGTTCCAGATACCTCTGGTAAGGTTGCAGTAAACGAGGATGGAACGTTAAACCGCGCTTCGATGCAGACAATAATCAATCCAGATGACCTTAATGCTGTAGAACAGGCGTTAACTCTCAAAGAAGAGTTCGGATATAAGGTAGTTGCTTTCACCATGGGACCTATGCCTGCTGAAGGAATGCTTAGAGAACTCATGGCAATGGGTGTAGATGAGACAGTACTAGTATCTGCTCGCGAGTTCGGAGGATCCGACACATATGCGACTTCGCAGATTCTAGCAGCAGCAATTGATACTTATGGAATCGAAGAAGATGACATAATAATCGCTGGTCGTCAGGCTATCGATGGTGATACTGCGCAGGTAGGTCCTCAGATTGCTGAGAAGCTACATCTGCCACAGGTTACTTACGCAGGAGAAATTACTAAGGAGGGCAAGTCTCTTATTATCAAGAGAATGCTCGAAGATGGATATATGCTAGTAAAGATTACAACTCCATGCATGATTACTTGCATCAAGGAGCTCAATACACCAAGATACATGAGCGTAATCGGAACTGAAAAATGCTGGGATATGCCTCTCAAAATTATGGATTTCGCAGCACTTGAGAATCATCCGCTTATCGATAAGACTACTATAGGACTCAAGGGTTCTCCAACCAACATCTATAAGTCGTTCACACCTCCTGTTAAAGGCGGCGGCATGATGATGGAAGGTTCAGACAAGAATACCACTGATGAGCTTGTATCGATTTTGACCGGCAAGCATATCATTTAGAAAGGAGAATTCAATATGGCTTATGATAGTTCACAAATCGACGCTTTCAAGAATGTATGGGTATTCTGTGAACAGCGCCAGGGCAAGATGATGCCAACAACATTTGAACTTATATCCGAGGGTAGAAAGCTCGCAGATGAGCTAGGATGCAAACTGTACGGCATACTTCTCGGAGATGATGTAGATGATCTAGCTGCTGAGCTCGGTGGCTACGGTGCAGATGGTGTATACGTATATAACAGCCCACTGCTCAAAAATTATACTACAGACGGATATACTAAGGTTATCAGCGAAGCGGTACGGGAGTTCAAGCCTGAAGTGATGCTATTTGGAGCATCAAATATCGGTAGAGATTTAGCTCCTAGATGTGCTGCAAGACTTCATACAGGACTTTGTGCAGACTGTACACACCTCGATATAGATCTTGATGGCTACATCAACTTCCTGCGCTCGGGATCATCGCTTGATGTCGACAATATGAAGTTTGATACTAAGCTATTTGACGTAAATACTAATCTTAAGATGACTCGTCCTGCTTTTGGTGGACACTTGATGGCTACCATCGTTTGCCCTAGGTTCAGACCAGCTATGGCAACTGTTAGACCTGGAGTAATGCAGAAGAGGACTTATGATGAAGCTGGTGCAGCAAATGTAGAGATTATGCATCCAGAGTTTGAGCTAATTGACGCAGACATAGAGACAGAGGTTCTCGACATCGTAAAGGCTGCAAAGAAAATGGTCGACCTAATCGGCGCAGACGTAATAGTGTCGGTAGGAAGAGGAATTGCAAAAGATGTTGAAGGCGGAATCGCACTTGCAACAGAACTTGCGGAATTACTCGGCGGAGTAGTGGGTTCATCGAGAGCCTGCGTGGATGCTGGTTGGATCAGTGCAGACCATCAGGTAGGACAGACTGGTAAGACCGTACATCCAAGGATATACGTTGCACTCGGTATTTCTGGAGCTATTCAGCATAAAGCTGGAATGCAGGATTCTGAATGCATAATAGCAATAAATAAGAATGAGACAGCTCCAATTTTCGAAATTGCAGATTATGGGATTACGGGCGATCTATTCAAGGTAGTTCCACTGCTAATTGATTCAATCAAAGCAGCGAGAGAGACTGCTTAAAACGGCAAGTACAGGGGTGTGCGGGCACGTCCTGCATTCCCCTGTAGTTCAAAGCTGCCAAAGGGGGATGACATGGACAAAAAGATATATAACATAGTCGCTATTAATCCGGGGTCAACATCAACGAAATTCGGGTTTTATCACAACTGCGAAAAGGTTTTTATCGAGAATATCTATCATAAGAAAGAAGAGCTTTCTCAATTTGGCAGTATACAGGAGCAGCTCAGCTATAGAAAGCTGTTCGTGGAAAATAGATGCGCATGTAATGGTGTTAATTTAAAAGAGGTAGATGCATTTGTCGGTAGAGGGGGAGGGCTTCTTCCTTCCACCAGTGGTGTATATTGTATAAATGATAAAATCATATACGACTGTGAGACAGCGGCCTCTGGGGTACATCATCCTGCGCTACTCGCTTCTCAAATAGCAAGGCAGCTAGCCAACAAATACGATGCTAAGGCATATATCGTAAACCCACCTGATACCGACGAATTTCAGGATTTAGCACGCGTTACCGGTATCAAAGGAATATATAGAGACAGCCACGTTCACTGCTTAAATCAAAAGGAAGTAGCAAGGCGCTACTGCTTAGAGAAAGGCATTAATTATAATGAGTCCAATTTCATAATCTGTCACCTTGGTGGAGGTGTATCCATTACGGCTCACCAGAAAGGCAGAATGATAGATAGCAATGACAATCTCATCGGCGATGGTCCAATGACCCCTCTGAGAGCCGGAACAATTCCGGCAAAGAAGCTAATCGATATGGCTTTTAGTGGAGAATACACACATGAAGAGCTTGAAGATTTGATTGTTAGAAATAGTGGGCTCAGTAGTCACTTGGGAACTTCTGACGTGCAGGAAATTATGAGACGCATCGAAGAGGACAATGACGAGTATGCTAAGTTGGTTCTCGACGCAATGATTTATCAGTTTGCAAAGGCTGTGGGCGAATATGCATGCGTGCTTAAAGGTGATATCGATGCAATCCTCATCACCGGCGGACTTGCTAGAAGCGAATATATAGTAAGGAGTTTAGAGAAATACGTGGACTGGATTTCAGAAACGTGGGTTATGCCAGGGGAGTGGGAAATTGCGGCTCTCGCATCTGGTGCATATCAGGCTATGACTAATCAGGTAGACGTACTCACATATACTGGGGTGCCAGTTTTCCGAGGTTTTCATTCATTAAAATATCATCTATAGATATACACCTTTTTAATTTTATTATTTAAGGCGCAGCGTCTATGCTGCGCTTTTAAAATTTAGCAAATATAGTAGCAGCTGACTGGGCATAAAACGAGAGAATAAATATGCTAGTACAAAATCAAACCAAAAAGTATTGAAATTATCTACCAAAAACAAGGCGGACGCACTGGCAATATGATAAAATATTAAAGCATATGTGCGTAATAACATGGGCGTTAATTGGAGATTAATTTATGAATATTTTTTCGATAATCAACCTGCTCGGAGGACTGGCATTGTTTCTATACGGTATGTCAGTCATGTCCCAGGGGCTTGAAAAACTTGCGGGCGGCAAACTCGAGGGCATTTTGAGGTCGATGACTTCAAATAAGTTTAAGTCTCTCTTGCTCGGACTCGGTGTAACGGCGATTATTCAGAGTTCTTCGGCAGTGACGGTCATGCTTGTAGGTCTTGTAAACTCAAGCATCATGACTCTTGAGCAGTCTGTTGGCGTTATCATGGGTACTAATATTGGTACTACTGTTACAGCATGGATGCTTAGCTTAGTTGGAATAAGCAGTGACAATATATTTTTGAAACTACTCAAGCCAGAGGCGTTCTCACCAATAATGGCTTTAGTCGGCGTGCTTATGATGATGGTGAGCAAATCGGATAAGCGCAAGGATGCAGGATCCGTAATGCTTGGATTTGCAGTTCTCATGTACGGTATGAATTTCATGAGCTCAGCTATGGAGCCACTCAAGGATATGCCTGAGTTTGCAAAGGTGCTTACTGCATTTAACAACCCTGTGTTTGGAATCCTTGCGGGAATTATTGTAACTGCAGTTATTCAGAGTTCTTCGGCTTCGGTGGGAATTCTGCAGGCTCTATCCATGACTAGTGGGTTGACATATGGCATGGTCATTCCTATTATCATGGGACAGAATATAGGAACTTGTGCAACTTCGGTTATTTCGAGTATTGGTGTAAATAAGAATGCGAAACGTGTAGCGGTTGTCCATATCGCATTTAATATAATCGGAACGATTATATTCATGGTTGCGTATAGCATCGGTAACTACCTTATCAATTTCAGCTTTATTAATACAGCGGTTACACCTGTTGATATTGCTATTATCCATTCGCTATTTAATATTTTTACGACGGTTATTATCTTTCCATTTGCTGAGAAGCTCGTTCCAATCAGCCAAAAATTTGTCGGCGGTGAAGAGGACGAAGAGGTTGAGGTTTTCCTAGATGAGAGACTTCTGGCCACTCCATCGATTGCCGTTGAAGAGGCTAGGGCGAAGACCAACGAGATGGTTGAAATCGCTTTTCAGAACTTTAGAGACGCGATTACACTATCGAGTGGATATAACGATGAACTGTTTGAGAAGATTAAGAGCGATGAGAAACTGCTTGATTACTATGAAGATCAGCTTGGTTCCTTCAATGTAAGCCTTACTAAAGTCGAGCTTTCGGAAAGGGATTCGGCAAATGTATCGATGATGCTTCATAGTATTACCGATGCAGAGAGAATTGGTGACCACTCGCTAAATATCGCTGAGAGTATATATGAGCTTCATAACAAGGGGTTATCATTCTCTGGAGAAGCTAGGCGAGAACTCGATATATTAAGCGCTGCTGTCAACGAGATACTGACACTAGCAGGCAAAACCATACTGGAGATGGATACAAAGACGGCTCTTAAGGTAGAGCCACTAGAAGAGCTGATTGATGATATCGTTGAACAGATTAAGGCTAACCACATAGTGCGCCTTAAAAATGGCGTTTGCACTATTGAGCTAGGATTTATCCTAAATGACATCTTGGCGGATATCGAAAGGGTTTCCGACCACTGCTCGAATATCGCGGCGGTTGAGATTGAGCTAAAGCAGAATCACCTGCACATGCATCAGTTTGTTAAGGATTTTAAAGATAAGGATAACGTTGAATTCACTGAACTCTATGACGAGTTTTCGAGAAAGTATAGCATATGAAGTATGAATTAATTGCAACAGCGACATTTGGACTTGAAGCGGTAGTAAAGATGGAGCTACAGGATCTTGGTTATAACGTAGTCAAGGTAGAGGATGGAAAAGTCACATTTATAGGTGATGAGAGAGCTATTGTTCACACCAATATGTGGCTTAGGACTGCTGACCGAGTATATATCAAGGTGGCTGAGTTTAAAGCAGAGACATTTGAAGAATTGTTCCAGCAGGTTCGCGGAATCGGTTGGGAGGATTTTCTGACAGTTGATGCTGCATTTCCTGTAGTAGGAACTTCAGTTAAATCAATACTTCACAGCGTTCCGTCGTGCCAGAGCATAATCAAGAAAGCGATAGTATCACGCCTTTCGGATTTTTACGTGCAAAATCATTTCGATGAGACTGGTGCTAATTACCGCATCAGATTTTCCATACTCAAGAATCACGTAACAGTACTTATCGATACGTCTGGAATAGGACTTCATAAGCGTGGATACAGGGCGGTAGACGTTGCAGCTCCTATGAAGGAGACTTTGGCTGCAGCACTTGTCAGGCTTAGCTTCTGGAAAGAAGGCGTGATGCGTAGAGATAAGGACAATCCCGATCACGTATCGAGGTTACTTGTCGACCCATGTTGCGGATCAGGAACTATTCTTATAGAAGCTGCTATGATGGCTAGAAACATCGCTCCAGGACTTAACCGAAAGTTTGCTGCGATGTCATGGGACTTCATACCTGAGGAGCTGTGGAATGAAGAGCGTCAGTCGGCATATAACGCAGTTGATTACGATAGTGAGACTAACTATTAAAAGTCAAGCCTGAATCGAAGAAATTCGTTCAGATAGATTAGTACCTTGAAAACTGCATGACAAACAGAGCATCCGTTAGGGTGCTCGTACAGAAAAGTGAAAGAGACTTATTTAAGAGATTCGATAAGATTCTCTAGACATCTGAAGGCTGTAGATTACGCGGACAAGTTTCTTACATGCGTGTGAAATTGCGACATAGTAGTGCTTGCCTTCAGCTCGTTTCTTGGCCAAATAAGCCTTAAAGATTGGATCCCACATACAAACGTATTTAG
>NZ_CP016199.1:1020765-1022344 GCF_002243385.1 Mogibacterium pumilum
TGAGACTAACTATTAAAAGTCAAGCCTGAATCGAAGAAATTCGTTCAGATAGATTAGTACCTTGAAAACTGCATGACAAACAGAGCATCCGTTAGGGTGCTCGTACAGAAAAGTGAAAGAGACTTATTTAAGAGATTCGATAAGATTCTCTAGACATCTGAAGGCTGTAGATTACGCGGACAAGTTTCTTACATGCGTGTGAAATTGCGACATAGTAGTGCTTGCCTTCAGCTCGTTTCTTGGCCAAATAAGCCTTAAAGATTGGATCCCACATACAAACGTATTTAGTTGCATTGAACAGTGCATACCGCAAATATCGTGAACCGCGCTTTTCCATGTGGGCATAGGAAGACGTCATCTGACCTGATTGATAAGTGGTTGGAGAAAGACCTGCATAAGCCAGGATCTGATCCGGATTATCAAAACGGGAGAAGTCACCGATTTCCGCAAGAATCATAGCGCCCATCCGGTTTTTGATTCCCGGAATCGTAGTGATCGGGGAATCCAGAACATCCATGATGGCATTGATGGCAGTCTCGATCTCATCGATTTCTGCAGACAAGACTTCAATGAGACGGATCGTATGCTTCAGTTCCAGAGACTTCGCAGGCAGAACCGATCCGATAGATGAAGATGCAGCCTCTCGAATAGAGATCGCCATATCTCTGCCATAGCGACCGTTTGAAGCATCGTGAAGAAGATGCTTCAAACGAGTCAGATGAGCGGCGGCGACAAAAGAAGCGCCGGGAAATTCAGAGAGCAGGGCATAGACGGAAGTCATATGAAGTGTTGGGACGAGTGGTTCCAGTTCAGGGAAGAGGATACTGACGAGCCTGGAGACGGATGTTTTCAGCTTAGCACGTTCCTGAACTTTGTCAAAACGGTATCTTGTGAGAGACTTCAGTTCTTCGTTGTGATATGATGTGTCCGAGTAGGGCTTGAGTGTCCTATCGGTAAGCAGCATCATAGCAATCGAAGCAGCATCGACTTTATCCGTTTTCGTCTTTCTAAGGCTTTGACCTTTTCTGTAAAGAGTTGTATGTAACGGGTTGATAACAAAGCTGGCTAGGCCGTTATCAAGGAGCGAGCGCAGAAGGTTGAGATGATAGTGTCCGGTAGCTTCAAGACCTACTTTTATTTCTGTCAGGTCTGAAGTCAACGACCAGATCTTCTCATAAAGCTCGTCGAATCCCCGTAGCGAGTTCCGGATGGTGAACGGAGAGAACAGGATCTCCCCATCAGAGCCGAGGATACAGCAGTCGTGCTTATCCTTGGCGATATCAATGCCAACATAGATCATAATCAGATTCTCCTTAAAGTATATTGATGCTGCTGTCGATCCACAGGGCTCTCTGCCGGATGTAACCTCGTTCTACATAAACCGTCATGCGGTATCTAACTGATTAACAATGAGACAGAGAGGCTGTGGTTGGATCCTCACTAAAACCGTCTATGCGGTAGGTGAAAAAAACCAATCCACAGCATCTTCAACAGCATAGCCTAACCTGTAGAAAAGGTAAAGAAAAGGCTATGACACTATAATACGAGGTGAATCAATAAACCACCGGCTATGCCCTGT
>NZ_CP016199.1:1022369-1036442 GCF_002243385.1 Mogibacterium pumilum
AGATCATAATCAGATTCTCCTTAAAGTATATTGATGCTGCTGTCGATCCACAGGGCTCTCTGCCGGATGTAACCTCGTTCTACATAAACCGTCATGCGGTATCTAACTGATTAACAATGAGACAGAGAGGCTGTGGTTGGATCCTCACTAAAACCGTCTATGCGGTAGGTGAAAAAAACCAATCCACAGCATCTTCAACAGCATAGCCTAACCTGTAGAAAAGGTAAAGAAAAGGCTATGACACTATAATACGAGGTAATCATAAAAGGCTTTGATATCAATGGCAAGGCTATCGCCGCGGCAATGGCTAATGCTATGGAGGCTGGTGTCGAAGAGGATATTACCTTTAGCCGCATGGACATGCGTAAATTTAGAGCTGATGAATCTAACGGAATAATCATCACAAATCCTCCATATGGAGAGAGAATCGGAGACAAGGAAGCGATTCACAAGATATACGCACGGCTTAAAGAGATTCTTGAAAAAGATCCGACGTGGTCACTCTTCATGATTACGACAGACCGTGATGTTGAGGAAATATTTGATAGAAAGGCTGATAGAAGGCGTAAGTTATACAACGGACGACTTCAGACTATCTATTATCAGTTCCACGGACAAAAAATTTTTAAGTAAACAATATTGTCAGTATATAAAACTGCAAAGGCAAGGGACATAACTTATGAAAAAGATTGATGAAACATTTATGTCGGCAGACGCAAGGACTCCGATACATGTGAGAAAATGGGTGCCTGATGAGAAACCGAAGGCTGTTCTGCAAATTATCCATGGAATGGTTGAATTTATAGGCAGATACAGTGCTTTTGCTTCGTATCTAACAGATCATGGCTTTGTCGTTGTTGGGCATGACATACTGGGGCACGGAGAATCAGCGCTTACACCTGATGATTACGGATATTTTGGTAATCACGGCAATCAGATACTGATAGCAGATATACACGAGCTGAGAAATAGAACCAGTCAGGAATACCCTGATATTCCATACTTCATTCTTGGACATAGTATGGGTTCGTTCCTACTTCGTCAGTATCTAACGGAACAGCAGAAGGACGGAACGAGCTACTCGGAAGGAATTGCTGGTGCTATAGTTATGGGTACAGGCCAGAATAATGCATTGACACTACATGCTGGAAGCTTACTAACATCAGTTATCAAAGCGGTTAGAGGACCACGTCATAGGAGTAAACTGATTAACTCAATGGCATTCTCTTCTTACAATAAAAAGTTTAAACCAGCGAGAACACCTTTTGATTGGCTGACAAAGGACACTGAAATCGTGGATTGGTATTGCGAAGAGGAGTGGTGCAGCTTCACATTCACAGTGAATGCGTATAAAGAGATGTTTAAAGGTATTCTCAAATGCATAGACAAGAGTAGAACCAGAACTATCTCTCCAAATCTCGCCATGCTTTTTGTATCAGGGGCGGAAGATCCGGTAGGAGACTTCGGTGAAGGCGTAAGAAAAGCTTATATGCAGTATGTGAGCAATACAAAGTGCGTAGTGGATATCAAGCTTTATCACGATGATAGGCATGAGATACTAAATGAGACAGATAGAGAAGTTGTATATAATGATATAAGAACTTGGATAGACGAAAGGTTGGATGATATTAATGAACTATAGAGAAATATACAATCAAAAACTAAAAACACCTAGTGAAGCTGCGCAAGTAGTAAAGAGCGGAGATTGGGTAGATTTCGGTTGCTATCAAGGTTTTCCGGCTCTATTTGATGAGGCACTTGCTGCCAGGAAGACTGAGCTTAAAGATGTAAAAGTGCGTGCTCTACTGATAACTAAACCGCTACAGATAGCTGAGCAGGACCCAGAGGCAGAGCATTTCACATACAATTCATGGCACATGATCGGCTATGAGAGAAAGCTGTCAGATAGAGGACTCTGTAAGTTTATTCCAATGGTTTTTAGAAATCTTCCTGAATACTACAGACGTTTTCTGTCGGTAAATGTCGCAGTCATGGGAGTAACTCCTATGGATGAACATGGATACTTTAACATGTCGATGAGCAATTCGCATGCTCGGGCAGTGTTCGATGTAGCTGATGTTATCATTCTTGAGGTAAATGAGAAGTTGCCTTTCGTGCACGGGCTCGAGAATACTATACATATCTCAGAAGTAGATATGGTTATCGAAGGGGAGCATGAGGGACTGACTGAATTCCCTTCAATTGTAGCTGGTTCAGTAGAGGAAAAAATTGCAGAATCAATCGTTGATCGCATGACTGACGGAGCTTGTATTCAGCTCGGAGTTGGAGGTATGCCAGATGCGATAGGAAAACTGATCGCTGAGTCTGAACTCAAGAACCTCGGAATTCACACTGAACTACTTGTAAATGCCTATCTTGATATGTACAAGGCAGGCAAGATAACCAATTTGAATAAACATGGCATCATGAGGGGAAAGTCTGTGTTCAGTATCGCTCATGGAACCAAGGAACTTTTTGACTGGGTGGCAAATAATCCAAGCATGTGCTGTGCACCAATTAATTATGTAAACGGACTCGATGTAATCGGTGAGATAGATAATTTCGTATCCATAAATAGCTGCATCGCAGTTGATCTATTTGGACAGATTTCAGCTGAAAGTGCGGGCACTCGCCATATAAGTGGAACTGGCGGACAACTGGATTTCTTGACTGCTGGATTTAAGAATCCTAGAGCGCAGAGCTTCATCACACTACCTTCTACATTTACAGATAAAAAGGGAAACCTGCATTCTAACATCAAGCCTATATTTACTGACGGAGATATTATTACTGACCCACGGAGTCAGGCATATACTATGGTGACAGAGTATGGCATCGAAAATCTCGCTGGCGCTTCTGTTTGGGAACGTGCTGAGAAATTGATTAATCTCGCACATCCTGAATTCAGAGAAGAACTGATTAAGTCTGCTAAGGATGTAAATGTATGGAGGCGCTCGAACAAGAGGTAGTTTTGTGGATATATAGCTTATATTAGGTATTTTAAGGCGCCCTTTTGGGTGCCTTATCCATTATATTGTGTGTTATAATTAGCAAATGGATCAATATTACGTATTTATGATAATCAAAGCGGTGTTTTCGGTAGTTGCCGCCTTGCTGTTAGGCAATGGTATAGTTGTCTGGTTCAATAATATGCCTGTGAGATGGTTTCAGGAGGAGGGGGAGAGCTTGCCTCCTGCACTTATTAAAGATACTGAAAGTGAAAGACAGAGACTCGCTAGTACACCATGGAAGCTGGTATTTACAGTGTTCTTCGGAGCCAGTGGTGTATTTATGGCAGTCAGGGAGTCAGCGCAGTTCATGATTGCTGGCATGATAGTGATTTTCATTGCCTCAATGATGGCTATATGCGATGCTAAGTATAGAGTTGTACCTGACCAGCTTAACGTTCTACTTGCCGTATCTGCAGTCGGTTTCGTGAGCTTTAACGAGAAACTGCTCGAACCGCTTTATGGTGCACTAATTGGATTAGCGTTAGGACTAGCAACATATGGACTTGGGAGGATAATCTACCGTAAGACTGTAATCGGTGGTGCTGACCTTAAGTTCTACATTTCAATAGGTCTTGTGACAGGTGTTTACGGAGTGCTAGCGATATTTATTATGATTTCAGCTTTTGCACTTATCCACATCGTATACCTAAGCATAACTAAGAAATTTGATGCTGATGAGCAAAGACCGATGCTGGTCTATGCACTTCCGGCAGTTACACTATATGTGCTGGTGCTATGGGATTACCTGCCACTGGTGCTTATATAATACAATTAAATTAGAATTTGTTTACGTATCGTCTAGCGTGAGATTAAGCATATAAATATAGAGAAAGGGCAATATGTCTGAGAACAGTAAGAACATTCTTCTTAAAATTCAATACGACGGCACGAACTTCCACGGCTGGCAGAAACAGCCAGATGTTAGAACTGTACAAGGTGAAGTTGAACACGTGCTTCGCTTTATTGCTGGCTACGATGTGCCTGTAAATGGTACAAGCCGCACAGATACAGGGGTTCATGCTCTTGGACAATGCTGTTCGTTCACGTGGGATAATCCGCTTCCTACAGATAAGCTCGCAGATATTATGAACAGAAGATTTGGAGCTGGGGGTCTTGGGCGCAGCGGACTTCCCGGAGATATCAAGGTAGTTTCAGCAGATGAAGTAGATATGGAGTTTCATGCGAGATTTTCTTGCCACGGTAAGACGTATAAGTATATCGTCGATAGGAGCGGTGATATATTTGAGAGGAACCATGTTTACCATTATGGCTTCGCATTAGATCATGCGGCTATGCGTGAGGCAGCAAGATTGGCTGTTGGTACCCATGATTTTGCTTCGTTTCAGACTGCTGGGGGAATTCCTAGAGATACTACAGTTAGAACTATTACGGACATTACCATAACAGAAGAAGATAACAGAACTATCATCAGAGTTACAGGTGATGGATTCCTATATAATATGGTCAGGATTCTGGTCGGCACATTGCTTGATATAGGCACAGGCAAGAAGGAAGCCCAGGAGATGGAAGAGATAATAGCTTCTACCGATAGGAGCAAGGCGGGATTTACAGCACCACCAGAGGGGCTGTATTTGGAAGAGATTTATTTTGATGACGAATTTAAGCGTGGAGGCGGCACTTGTACAAAGTAAGAATTGATAAATTTGAAGGGCCATTCGATCTGCTGGTTTACCTGATTCAGAATGCCAAGATGGACATATATGACATCCGCGTGGCTGAAATCACTGAGCAGTATATCGGCTATCTCAAAGAGATGGGTGAGCTTAACGTCGAAGTCAGCAGCGAATTTATAGTACTAGCGGCAGTGTTAATCAGACTTAAGTCACACATGCTGCTTCCTCGTGTCAACGATGCTGGTGAAGTCGTAATTGACGAAGATCCTCGCATGGAATTAGCGAGCAGGCTTGCTGAGTACGTTAAGACTAAGAAAATTGCTGAGATGCTTCAGGAGAGACTGGAAGCCAATCAATGTATCCATGAGAAACCGGCCGAGGATATGTCGGAATATCTTGATTCACCTGACGAGCTCCTAAAGGCCGATATCGAGCAGTTCGTTAATGCGTTCAATGCATTTTTGCAGAAGAAAAAGCGAGTAGCCGATGTCAAGAAGAGGTATCAGAGAATCAAGCGTGAGCGTGCTTCGATTGAAGATCGTATAAGCTATATGGCAGCTATCATTAGGGATAAGGCTTCGGTTGGAGAGTATATAGATTTTACCGAGCTAGTGCCTGAAGAGGCGGATAGGTATGATATAACACTTTCGTTCATGTCACTTCTAGAGATGATTAAGATGCAGGAAGTTGATGCTAAACAAGAGAAAAACTATGGAAATATCAGCGTGATTAAGAAAGAGGTTCAGACAGATGTACAATGATAAGGTAATGAAATCAGCACTTGAATCGATGATGTTTGTCTGGGGAGAGCCGCTTAAGGTTAAGGACGCAGCAGAGGTTTTAGATGCTGATAAGAAGGAAGTAAAAGAGCTATTCTTGGGACGCCAGCGGGAGTATGCGATGATGGGGCGTGGAATCAGAATCAGAGAGGTTGATGGAGCATTTCAGTTCGTTACTCATGCTGAAAACGAGCTATTTATCGAGAAACTCTGTACACCGGTCAAGGTCAAGAAGCTCTCGCAGGCAGCGCTCGAGGTTCTGGCTATCATCGCTTATAGGCAGCCAGTTACTAAGGGTGAAATAGATTCTATAAGAGGTATCAAGAGCGAGAGGGTTATTGATGGTCTCATGAGCAAGGATCTAGTCGATATAGCTGGAAGGTCTGAAGGCGTGGGTCGGCCACTTCTATATAAGACGACAAATGAGTTCCTTAAGAAGTTTGGATTCACATCAATCAAGGATCTACCTGACATAACGGAGTTTGATGATATAGAGGAATACGAAGACGAAAATGCTCACGAGCAGCTATCGATTAATTTTGAAGGAGAAGCGGACAGTGAGGATAAATAAATACATTGCCTCCTGCGGTGTTACCAGCAGGAGAAAGGCTGATGATTTAATACAAGCAGGTAAGGTCGCAGTCAACGGTGCGATCATGAGAGAGCCTGGATACGATGTTCAGCCTGGTGACGAGGTTCTATGCGAGGGTAGGAAAATATCTCTAGAAGTGGGCAAGACCTACATTCTTCTCAATAAGCCGGTAGGCTACGTGACTACGACCTCGGATGATAAGAACAGGCCGACAGTTCTTGATCTTATTCAAGATGAGGATAGGAGGATTTTTCCGGTTGGTAGGCTTGACTATAATACTTCTGGGCTTTTAATTCTCACAAATGACGGTGACGTTGCCAATAAGCTCATGCATCCGTCGAAGGAACTTGACAAGACTTATCGTGCGGTTATATCGGGGATTCTTACACGCGGTAAAATTGCCAGACTAGAAAAGGGTGTAGATATAGGCGGATTTAGAACATCACCGGCTAAGGTAGAAGTTTTAAAGCATAATAGAAACTCTACTGTGGTTGATATCACTATTCATGAGGGCAAGAACCATCAGGTTCGCCGCATGTTTAAGGCTATCGATGCACCGGTTCAGACATTAGAACGAATTAAGATAGGGGAACTGGTAATTGGTAGGCTGGCAGTTGGCGGGTATAGAAAGCTTGGTCCTGGCGAGGTTGAATATTTGAAGTCGATATAGATATACTGGAATAAATGAAAATAAAGAACGCAGATGCCTATGAAGAATCGTCTCTGATTCATCCAAACATCTGCGTTTTATTTTATTGAAATGCCGAGTTAATCATCCAAAAGCTGGCATCAGATGTAGACCTCTAGTCTGGCATCATGCTTTCGCCGTGGCTCGACTCAATGTATGTCCTGATAATCTTTACTGCACCATCGATACCGGCACGACTAGTGTTGATAAGCAAATCATATGAATCTCTATCACCCCACTTGGTATCAGTGTAGTACTCATAGTATCTGCGGCGCTGCTTGTCCATCTGCTTAACGACTTTCTCCATCTGAGCAGGAGTCATATTCTTAGCTTCCTGTGCAGATAGAAGCGCTAGCTTACGCTTTACTCTATCCTCTAGTGGAGCAAATAGGAAAATACTTACGCGTGACTGGTCTCTTAATATGTAATCAGCACCACGACCAACGATTACGCAGCTATCCTCGGCAGCAATCTCTCTGATAAGCTTGTATTCCTCCGCCTGAATCTTGTCGTATGGAGATGGCTGATACAGCTCGATACCTGAAAATAGGGCACTAGCTGCAAAATCAGGTGCCTTCTCCTCGTTATTCTTAACATACTCCTCGTGGAATCCAGTTTTCTGAACTGCCATGCTGATAAATTCGTTGTCGTAGAACTTGATGCCCAGTTCGTTAGCAAGTCGCTTGCCAACCTCGTGACCACCGCTACCAAATTCTCTTCCGATTGTTACTATGACTTTATTTGACATAACATCGCCTCCTTAAGCTGATTATAACATAATCTATCGATAATTAACCAACTTATAAATTCTGTTTTATTGCCTCTATAAAGGCTGTTAAATTATCCTTGCTATCAAATTGTGCTCTTGCATTATCGTCGCGTCCACCGCCTTTACCGCCAAATTCCTTGGCGTGTTCCTTTACGAGGGTGCCGCAATGGTATGACCCGTCGGAAACGAGCATGAGCGTGTGTGAAGGAGCATTTGCAAGAGCAAGCAGTGGTTTGTTTCCTTCGATCAGCTCCAGAGCCTTAAATCCGAGCTTCTGCAGGTCGTTAGGGGAGATGCTGTCATATTCTCTATACACAAATTTAAAGTCTGGTTCGTAGTTATTCGCAATAGACTGTGCTTCAGCGATGCGGACATACTCTGCTAGGTGTGCTCGTTCGGCCTTTAGCTCTGCCTCTTCCTTATCCCTCTTACTTAGTGCGCTCATGAGGTTCTCGGGTTTTGATGAAAATTTTTCAGCTACCTCAGTTAGAATCTTGTGTGACTCACGATAGTGGAGTAGCGCATTTCTGCCGCAGTCGAAATATATTCTCGTCATACCCTTGTTAGGCTCTGCTTTAAAAATCTTAATAATACCAACTTCACCGCTCGTAGCAGGGTAGGTGCCGCAGCACGCACAGCAGTCAAATGGCTCCTTTGGATCACCAACTGTCACAATTACGACGTTTCCATCGACTTTTTCATTAACAGCCTTTCTGAGGGGCATATCATTGGCAGCCCCAACTGAATCGAAATGATGAGCCTGAATAGGTAGGTTTTCCCATACGGCTTCGTTGGCTAAAGTCTCAGCTTCTTCGAGCATCTCTGCTGTCATAAGCTCGCCGCCCAGATCGATGTCTATAGTTATATAATTCTGTCCCATGTGGAAGCCTTTATTAGCTCCCTTATAAAGTTTGTAGATCGCGCCGCTAAGTATATGCTCGCCGTAATGTCTCTGCATATTTGTAAAACGGAACGTCCAATCAATCTCCATTACGACCACATCTCCGATGGCAAAAGGAACCTTGTCCTTGGTGTAATGTGCTACAGCTTCATCTGAATCATGGGTGTCGTAGATAGTCACTGTTTTGCTGCTATCGTCGGATAGATGGATAGTTCCTCTATCGCCAGGTTGACCACCGCCTTCTGCAAAGAAAATAGTTCTATCGGTTATGATTTCGGTTCTATCTTTGGCGATAATTATACCAGTTATTGTCGCCTCGAGTGTTTTTAAGTATTGATCACTGTGGAAAACTTTTTCTGTTTTCATATTTCCTCCATGTTAAGCTGTTCTTTCACAAATCGAACAAAATTATGTAAAAATATTTTTTGAAACTGTTGATAACTTCTCTTGACATCTCGAATTATAATCGCTAAGCCTTGAAATTTACGAATTTGAGCTTATCAACTTATCCACTTTGACATGTTGAAAAGATTGTATACGATTTTTGACTTTTGTGTGGATAATTCGTGATGTGTGCATTTTATTAGGAATCGAGCGATGTGGATAACTTGTATCAAATCTATAAGTCAAAAAAGAACAACCGTTGACAAATAAAATTAGTCATTATCCTCAGGACTATAAATCATCTCACTGAACATCGCTCCAGGTGTCTCAGAAAAGCTCTTAAATACTTGAGTTTCTAACTTATATCTGCCCTTTAGCTTAAGCTTATTTGCATTCATACTTCTCCCGATATCTGCTTCCATATTGGTTATCTTGATGATGTCATGACTCATTACCACGAGTTCGCCATTAGGGGTTAGAAGGTATGCCCCATATAAATCATGATTCATAAAATAGTTAGATGAATCCACGTGATAGTTGTCCTTGTTGTAAAGGACATATATGATTCCGTTAGGGGCTGGCGTCATCGAGGCGTCTGCCCCGAAGACGGAATCTTCCAGATCGAATGCTTCTGCAGGCACTGTTAATTCGTACAGTGTGATATACTCGGCCTGCTGGAGCTGGAGCGCTGCCTCATAGCTTGAGATGTGCATCAGGGTAGTCACTTCGAACTCTAAGATGTGGCGTGTTCGCGTGAGGCTGCGCGGTGACAGCGTGATCAGCGCTTCACCATAGATATATGAATCGGAAAGCGCTGTGAATCTACACTTGTACACTGTCGCTTCTCCGGTAGGAGTAGCGGCAGTGGTTGCTTTTGATATTTTATTTCTGACTAACTCAGCAAGACCAATTTCCTTAAACCTACTTCGCTGCATCTCGCTAATGCTTACATCCCCGAGGAATGAAGCACCATGATAATCTTTATCAAGCATTCTCATCAGAAAGTAGTTGATAAGTTCAAATGAGGTGAGAGGGGACTTGCAGACCAACTGCTGTCCTTCCTTACTCTTCTCTTCAAAGCCAGCACCTTCATAGAGCAACTTACAAGATGCCTCTTTCATAAGGTTTAGTCGCATCAGTGTTTCCTTACGAAAAACCTGAATAAATAATTCGTGACTTTCATAATATTTTTCGTTAGTCGCTACAACCTCATCGATTAGTTGCACCATTGTAAAGAACGGGATCTTAACTTCAATGCCGCCAAGACTACCTGATATGCGTTTCCATTCGGACCTGACTTCACGTCCACCTTCTGGATTATCCGCATTCGAGAATATCTCACGGTAGTCATCTACACCATATTCAGAGAAATCAAGATGAATCAGCTGGAATAGCTTATCCTTGCTTCCGTCCTTTGCAGTCCACGACACCTTCATCGAGACAACGCCCATCAGTCGCGTGTTAGTAGCTATACACGAGTCAAAGCGATAGTCCAAGAAATGATTATATTTATTTGAAAGTTTACCTTCTACAACTCTTAGTTCGGGCATGTTTAATCTCCTTATTAATCCATAACATCTTAATTATACCAAAACTGAACTGAAATCTCGCACCCGATAGCATTTTTCTAAAAAAACCATGATGTGTACTATCTGCAACTTGACACTCGCCAAAATACATATATAATACTTTTGAAATCCTTATTAAGAGCGAGTGAGGGAATGGGCCCGGCGAACTCGCGGCAGCATCGCATATTGCGGTTGTGCCAAGTCCCACAGGCAAAGCCTGAAAGATGAGGAGACATATTCATATATAGATGGAAATTGTCTCTTCGTGCATGTGGCTCATGCTGAAGAGTTTTTTGTTTTGTATAGAGGACAGATTAACGGCTGTCCAGAGGAGGTTGTCATGAAGAAACTATTTACATCAGAGTCGGTTACAGAAGGTCATCCTGATAAAGTATGCGACCAGGTTTCGGATGCGATTCTTGACGCAATACTTGCCGAAGACCCACATGCTCACGTAGCATGCGAGACTGCAACTAAGACAGGGTTTGTGCTAGTATTTGGCGAAATTTCTACTACCTGTACAGTTGATATCGAAGGCATTGTTAGAGATGTTGTAAAAGGCATCGGATATGATTGCAGTGAAGTTTGCTTTGATGGCAACACTTGTGCTGTGCTCGTAAGCATTGAGGAGCAATCACCAGATATTGCTATGGGTGTAAATGAATCATTTGAGATCAAGGAAGGCACTGAAGCTGGCGATGATGCCATGACTGGTGCTGGAGACCAGGGTATGATGTTTGGATTTGCTTGTGATGAGACAGAAGAACTCATGCCAATGCCAATTTCACTTGCCCACCAACTAGCAAGAAAACTTGCAGAAGTTAGAAAGGATGGTACACTAAACTACCTAAGACCAGATGGCAAGACTCAGGTTACAGTTGAGTACGATGATGACAGGGTTGTACGAGTAGATACTGTGGTAATTTCTACTCAGCACGATCCAGATGCGACTCTCGAACAGATTAGACGTGATATGGTTGAACATGTAATTAAGCCAATCATTCCTGCTGAGTTAATCGACGATGAGACAAAGATATATGTGAATCCTACTGGCAGATTCGTAATCGGTGGTCCTAAAGGTGACTCCGGTCTGACTGGACGTAAGATAATCGTTGATACTTATGGTGGATACGCTAGCCACGGTGGTGGTGCTTTCTCTGGCAAAGATCCAACTAAGGTTGATAGAAGTGGCGCATACATGGCTAGATATATTGCAAAGAACATCGTCGCTGCTGGACTTGCTCGTAAGTGCGAGATTGAACTTGCTTACGCAATCGGTGTCGCAGAGCCAGTTTCTGTATACGTAAATACTTATGGAACTGCAAGCCTCAAGGACGAGGATATCGCTAAGCTGGTAAGGGAGAACTTCGATATGAGGCCTGCTGCTATTATCAAGCAGCTTGACCTCTTAAAGCCAATCTACAGATCACTAGCTGCTTACGGTCATTTCGGTAGGGATGCACTCGGCGTTAGATGGGAAGACACAGATAAGGCTGAGCAGCTAAAGGCTTCAGCAGAAAAGTTCGCATAGGATAAAGCGAATAGTTAAACTTAATAATTATAAGACTTATAGGCTAATACAATCATCAAAGCATGTTTGTGTTAGCCTATTATGATATAATTTGTATTGATTTTATATAAATGAAAAGGTTTAATTATGACTCAGAAGAATAAGAGAAGACAGGTAGCGTCAAGCAGAGAGTCACTACTTAAATCTCTAAGATGCGACATTTTAATCATCGGTGGTGGTCCCGCGGGAATGGCCGCAGCGATAAGCGCCAAGCGAAGCAATTCTAAGCTTGATGTGGTTCTGGTTGAAAAAAATGAAATTATGGGGCGTAAGCTTCGTGCGACAGGTAATGGAAGATGTAATATAACCAATGTAAACGCGGAAGGGTTCAACGAGGTTATTAAATTTTTGAGTTCAATCGGTATAGTTACCAAGATTAACGATAGAGGGTTTCTGTATCCCGTATCTGAGTCTGCGGCAGATGTTTCAGACCTACTTGAGCTGAGGCTAGAACAGCTCGGTGTAAAGGTATATACGGGAGTAACTGTCGATGACATAGCTCATAATAGTGATGACCAAGTGTTCGAAACAGTAGTTAATAAATTGGATGATGAAGCCTATAGCTGTAACCATACAGTAAAATCTATCGCAATTATAGTTGCTGTAGGTGGGAAATCTGCACCAGTGTATGGTTCAACCGGGGATGGATATAGATGGCTAAGGGAGCTAGGTCACACAGTTACGAGACTAGTTCCTTCGCTTGCACCCATAGAATGTGGTGATATGGATTTATCGAAGCTTTCTGGCATTAGAGTTTCTGCAGAAGCGAAGCTATTCAAAGACGGTGAGGAAATCCATAGAGAAGACGGAGAGGTTCAGTTTACTAAGTTTGGACTGTCTGGAATCTGTGTATTCAACCTGTCTAGGATGATGAGGTTTGAGTCTGGTGATACATTTGATAGCTTTGAGATAGAACTGGACCTATGCCAAGATTTGGACTTGCAAGATGTGCTTAAAGAAGCAGCTGAGAGAGCGGATGCCGTGTCTTACGAATCAAGCAAGCACGAGAAGCTTGTGGATGTGTTCAAGACTGTTTTTAAGGAAGGGCTTGCACATGAAGTGATTAGACAGGCTGGACTTGCGGCGGATGAAGATGCTGAAGTACTGCTGGCAGAATCAAATCGCGAAAAACTTGTGGCAAGTGCAAGAGCACTTAAATTTAACCCAACAGGGCAGAAAGGCTGGAAAGACGCACAGTGTACTTCAGGTGGTGTAGCAAATACAGAAGTTGATGATGCGACATTTGAATCGAAGCTGGTTAGCAATTTATATATAGTTGGTGAGATTCTAGATTATGACGGTTTCTGCGGTGGATACAATCTAAATCATGCGTTCCTATCTGGAAAGCGTGCAGGGACAGCTGCATCTGACAATATATAACTTTAAGAATAAAAAGGGTACATTATGGAATCAAGAATTATAGATAGAATCTGGCGCGGCGGCGATGAGCGCGGCAAGTACTCGTACAGGGTTAGCGAAGTAAAGTTACCTGTAGGAGGAGAAATGATAGATTTGCCAGCGAAAATTGCGAAGCAGCTCTCGTTAAAAGCATCAGATATTATGACTTGGGAAGTTGCCCGAGAGTCGATAGATGCGCGAGATAAGTCGCAAATATTTATGGTATATACCGTAGATTTTACGACGAGAATTCAGGTTGCTCCAAAGATTGCTAAAAAGCATAAGTGCAATGTTCATAAGCCAATTGAGAAAATTGAACCGCTGTCTGGAAGTGAGACACTGACAGGGCGTCCGGTGATTGTAGGATTTGGCCCTTGCGGTATTTTTGCGGCTCTGGAGCTAGCACAGAATGGCTATAGACCGATAGTAATAGAGCGCGGAAAAGGCATGTCTGACCGTGTCAAGGATGTAGAGAATTTCAAAAATAAAGGCTTGCTTAACGAAGAATCAAATATCTTATTCGGCGAAGGTGGGGCAGGAACCTTCTCTGACGGAAAGCTCACGAGCGGCATCAAAGATCCGAATATAAAGTTCGTAATGAAGACTTTTGCAGGTGCAGGTGCAGGAGATGAAATCATTTACAAGCATAAGCCACATATAGGTACAGACGTACTACGCGTTGTAATTGTAAGGCTTAGAGAACAGATAATCTCCCTAGGAGGCGAAGTTAGGTTCGGAACAAAGCTCAGCGACATAACGATTTCAAATGGCGAACTCAA
>NZ_CP016199.1:1036467-1054102 GCF_002243385.1 Mogibacterium pumilum
ACTCAAGTCTGTAACTATCACTTCTTCAGATGGAAGTGAAGAGGTTCTTGAGACCAATGCGATGATTCTTGCTACTGGTCACAGCGCCAGAGATACGTACGAGTTAATCAAAGCTTCGAATCTTGAGATGGAGCAGAAACCTCTTTCTATAGGAGTTAGAATGGAGCATCCCCAAGAACTAATCGACAGAGCTCAATATGGTTCTGAGGACAGGCTTCCTCCGGCAGAATACAAAGTATCGTATAAAGCTAGCAACGGAAGGGGCGTATATTCATTCTGCATGTGTCCTGGAGGAGAGGTCGTAACGTGCACGACTAATTCCGGTGAAGTCTGCGTTAATGGCATGAGCAACAAAAGGAGAGATAGCGGTATAGCTAATAGCGGAATCCTTTGCGACGTTAGAGTAAGCGATTACGAATCGGAGGATGTACTAGCAGGAATAAGGTTCCAGCAGAAGTACGAAAGGCTAGCTTTTGAAAATGGTGGTGGGAACTACAAGCCTCCAACATGCACAATGGAAGAATTTCTATCTGGTAAAGCAGATAAGGTCATAGCATCTCTTCCAGACTTTGCGTATGAGGCGATTAGAGAGGCGGTTCCGAATTTCGCCAAGAAGATTCATGGGTATGACAGCCCAAACGCTTTGATAAAAGCCGTAGAAACTAGAAGCTCTGCACCTTTAAGAGTATTGAGAGATAGAGAGACAGGCGAGAGCACAACTATTTCAGGTATCTATCCTGCAGGTGAAGGATGTGGATATGCTGGCGGAATAACATCTGCGGCATGCGACGGCTTGAAGCAGGCAGATAAGGTGATAGAGCGGTTTGTGAAGCCTGTAATGTGCACATCTGACAAATTATTTAATCAAATAAAACAGCTTTCTATTAATGTTACCGAGGAAAACTATCATGCATACAATAAGCAGGGATATGACATTTTGATTAAAATAAAAGCTATGGGTACTACACAAAAACAAGCTTATAACCTGCTTTTTAAGTATCATAATAGTTTAGAGGAAGGTCTAAATAAAGAGTGGATAGCAGACATATTAGATTATGTATGTGGGTACTGTGCTCCGGAGAAATACATTTGGAAGAATAGCGTGGAGTAGACGCTACTTTGAATTCTAAATTATTTGAAGGACTAGCAGACCGCTTAATGGAGGAAATATGAATAGGTTGATGCTATGATCATGATGGATGAAAAAACTTCTGCTACACTTTAAATGCGGTCTATAAACAACAAGTAAAGGAGCAGAAGTAAATATATTCGCTATGGATTGATTGACATAAATAATCTACAGTCCAAAGCAATCCTGAACCGTATATGATCCAACTGGCTGCTTGCTGAGGTAAACAGCACAATCTACTGCACCTGCAGCAAAGCACTTGAAGCTCTGGGAGTGATGAGTAATCTCAAGTCTCTCGCCCAGACCTACGAAATATGTCGTATGGCTGCTTGAGATATCTCCGCCTCTGATGGAGTGAAAAGCAATCTCGCCATGCTCGCGAGGGCATCTACCTTGTCTGCCATATCTATCTACATCATGGAGCGATTCGCTTCTAGTTTTAGCTACGAGCTCACCGATTTCTTTAGCAGTACCACTAGGTGAGTCAAGCTTAGTACCATCGTGCATGTCGAGTATTTCAACATCCACATCACCAGCTAATTTCGTGGCATCTTCGATTAGTTTATACATAACATTTACAAGTCTAGATGTATTAGCCGCAAGCATTACAGGGATTATATTACCTGCTTCTTCAAATGCTTTCCTCTGTTCTTGGCTAAAACCCGTAGTTCCGCAGATGAGTGATTTCTTGTGTTTTTTTGCAGCCTCGAGTGTAATCATTGCCTGTTCAACAGTGGCAAAATCGATTATGACATCGCATTCGTCTATTAGCTCTTCAATGTCAGAAACGACAGGAGCACCTAGCACTCTGCCGACCATAGCGACTTCTCCAATATCCTTGCCGATGTAATCTCTATCAGCAGGAGCGACACCACCGACGATAATGATGTCTTCGCGGTCTGCAGCAATCGCTGTGATTAGGCGACCCATTTTGCCGCGAGGACCAACAACTAGAAGTTTCATAATAGTACCTCCAATTAACAAAATATTTCCTTAATAATAATCATAATAAAATTAAGAGCTATCTATCAAGCTCATTTTCGAAGTTTAGTACGAGATTCTTCTCCCTTGGCGTGAGCCTGCGAAGCTTGATTCCCGCCATGCCGAGGATCCTTTTAGATGCTAGGGTAGACTTTTCATTAGCATATTTATCATTTAGATACACGACTTCCTTGATTCCGGACTGAATGATTGCCTTAGCACATTCGTTGCACGGGAATAGACCAACGTATATTGTTGCGCCTCTCAGCGATTTGCCTCCTGAATTTAAGATTGCATTTAGCTCAGCATGAACAACGTAAGGGTACTTGGTATCCTCGCCAGTTCTGTTCCACGGCAGATTATCATCCGAACATCCAACAGGGAATCCGTTGTAGCCTGTGGAAAGAATCACATTGTTGCTATCGACAATGCACGCTCCAACCTGTGTGTTTGGATCCTTGCTTCGCTTAGCTGCAAGAAGGGAAACTCCCATGAAATATTCATCCCATGATATATAATCTTGTCTTTTCATATTGCGCCCTCGTTAATATAGTATCTATCATGTATTTTATACTAAGGTGCACGGTGTATCAACCATTCTATGATCCTTTGAATTATTGTGCTGAACCCTTTTATAGGGTATAATACTAAGAAGTATTGCCTAGAAGGAGACGTTTAATGACGAGCAACAATAGAGCGTTGTCAAACACATATAAATACTTAGTGAAAATGGTTCTAATAATCGTAATTTTGAGCTTCAGCCAGGGTTTGTTCCGAGCTGAATCTTTCGGTGCAACTAAGGACAACAGCTATGAAATCAACAACTATGATTTTAAGGCGGTTGTTAAGAAGAACCACAATTACGAAGTTACAAAGCAGATAACCGTAAATCTTCCGAATAATCTTTCGGAGCTTAAATTTGACGTACCCGCAGGAAACTACATGATTAGCGATGTAGATGTTAAGGGTACTGATTTTTCTTTGGCAAAAAATGGCTCAAAGTATAACATCATAATTAAGGATAAAAAAAACTTAAGGAAGGGGAGTCATACATTCCATATCACTTACGTCGTAAAAGAGTATGCGGATAAGAATAAGAACTATGATTTATTCTATTTGACTGTACTCTCGCCAGACTGGGAGGTTCCAATCCAAAATTTCAAGTTCACCCTTGTTCTGCCTGAAGACTTTCCATGGGACGACCTTCAGTATTACGCTGGTCAGTTCGGATCACAGGACGTATCGAACAAGATGTCGTACTCGATAGAAGAAAATACGATTACAATGAGAGGATCGCTTATCCCTTCGGACTTCGGTATCACATTTAAGGCGGAACTTCCTGATGGATATTGGAAGAATCCTCTCAATAACGAGTGGACAATTGGCTTAGGCGGAGTTCTCTTCGTGGCTGCAGCTGCTTTGACGCTGGTTTTATGGCTTGCAGGCGGAAGGGATCCTAAGTTCAAGAAAAAGGTCCTTGCGGATCCTATCGACGGAATATCAACTGCAGACGTAGCATATGTATTTAACGGTCAGCTCTCAATTAGAGACATAGTGCCGCTTATAGTTAGACTTGGAATGGCCGGCTGTCTTAAGGTGATTGAATACGCGCCAAAGAAATATAAGTTAGTTAAACTCAAGGCACCTTCAATCGATGAAGATCGCTATATTCGTTCAATATATACAGAGATTTTTGAAGATGTATACGAGGGAAGAGCTATCGAGATGGAAGACATCGGAGTTAAGCTCAAGAGGATTCTACACGATGTAGAAAGCAGTGTTGCATGTGGTTATAATTCTCGTGAGATGAGGGCAAGTACGACTATATCTAGATTATTTAGACACGTGGGAATTATTGCTATTTCACTTGCGATTGCGGCGGTTCCAGTACTTACTTCCATGTACGTATACGAAGAGGATATAAAATACGGACTATCGGCGGGACTTTTCGTTTTCTCCATGTGCGTTCTGTCAATTATCGCTAGGCGCTTTGATTTAAGGTACGATATGGATTGGAATCACTTCAAGGCATCTATCAGTATGTATTCTGCACTTTATGCGGTAGAGCTGATCTATGTAGGATATCTGGTGTATAAGTGCAACAAATCGCTAATTATTCCGGTGCTTATACTAGTGACAGGAGCAATTGGAGCAATTATGACTTGCCTTATGTCAGCGAGAGCGCGTGAAAATGCTCGTCTTGCAAATAGAATGATGGGTATACGTAACTTTATCGAGGAAGCGCAGCCTAGAGATATCTTGGTAATGCGACAGTCAAATCCCGAATATTTCTACGAGATGTTACCTTATGCTATGCAATTCTCACAGTATGAGATATGGGCGCAGAAATTCAGAGGCTTTAAGGTTTCAGCACCAGAATGGTTTGAAATCGTTACTGAGGGACGCACCTCTACAAGTAACGTTGCCAGCGGTGATGTCGAGACTTTAGCAAGAGAGCTTCACCAATTTGAAAGAACGATAGAAAGCGTTTACTACGTGATAAACCGCAGAAGGAGATTTTTCCTCAGCTCGGGTAGATAAATATTGTATAGCCGGTTAGAAGGGATAACGATGGGAGAAAAGAATAAAATAATTAATATCGCTGTAATTGCACACGTTGATGCAGGAAAATCCACACTAGTTGATGCTCTGCTCGCACAATCTCATGTATTTAGAGATAATGAAGAAGTTGTAGAATGTGTAATGGATAGTGATGCAATCGAGAGAGAACGAGGAATTACCATATATTCCAAGAACTGCTCGATAATGTATAAGGACTACAAGATTAATATTGTAGATACGCCAGGACACGCTGATTTCAGCTCTGAAGTAGAGCGTATAATGAAGACGGTTGATACGGTAATTCTGCTTGTGGATTCTAGTGAAGGTCCAATGCCTCAGACTAGATTCGTACTCAATAAGTCGCTCGAGCAGGGACTAAACCCAATACTATTTATCAACAAGATAGACAAGAAGGATGCTAGAATAGATGAAGTTGTAGATGAGGTGTATGAGCTGTTCATGGACCTCGAGGCGAATGATGAACAGCTAGACTTCCCGATTATGTATGGTATTGCCAGACAGGGAATAGCTGTAAGCGACCCAAGCGAGGTTGCAGACATCATGGTCGATGATGGTACAACCAAGATCAAGAAGAGCCCAAAGGGATATGGTGACTTCAATATAGAGCCGCTGCTTGATAAGATTGTTGAACACTGTGAGACTTATCCTGATCTTAGAGAAGAACCACTACAGCTACAGATTTCATCGCTTGCTTACGATGATTATATCGGCAGACTCGGAATCGGTAGAATCACTAGAGGTACTTTCAAGGCGGCGCAGCAGGTTGTAGTCATGAAAGACGAGGAAGAATCGTACAATGCCAAGATAAATCAGGTGTTTGTATATAGAGGTCTTCAGCGAATGTCTGTTGACGAAGCTGAGTGCGGAGATATCGTCGTTGTATCGGGCATTTCCGATATCTCGATAGGAGAGACTATCTGTAACCCGGAACACCCTGAATCTCTTGGAAATATCATTATCGAAGAACCAACTCTATCGATGAACTTTATGGTTAACTCTTCGCCATTTGCCGGCAAAGTGGGTAAATATGTAACGAGTAGACACATCAAAGAGAGGCTGGAGAAGGAACTCGAGGTTAACGTTGGTCTTGTTGTAGAACCTACGGATTCAACTGATGCATTCAAGGTGTCAGGAAGAGGTGAGCTTCACCTGTCAATTCTTATTGAAAACATGCGCCGTGAAGGTTACGAACTAGCGGTATCCAAGCCTGAGGTTGTAACTAAGCGTGGAGATAATGGAGAGGTTCTAGAGCCTGTTGAAGAGGTTGTTGTAAGCGTTCCGGATGAATACTCTGGTTCGGTTATTTCCAAACTCAATATTCGTAAGGGTATGATGAAACAGATGATGAGCGAAGGAAATGGATATTCCAAAATCGAATATTCAGTTCCAACTCGTGGACTCATGGGCTATAGAAGTGAGTTCATCAACGATACTCATGGTGAAGGAACTATGGTTAGACGATTTGAGGGGTTTGAGCCATGGAAGGGCGAGATTCCGGAGCGTACTAACGGCGTAGCTGTATCGCAGGAAGAAGGAAATTGTACACCTTATGCGATATTTAACATTCAGGAACGTGTTCAGATGTTCGTAGAACCTGGAACTCACGTTTATGAAGGTATGATAGTAGGCATGAACTCTAGAGGCGAAGACATGGTAGTAAATCCAAGCAAAGCCAAGAGAGTTTCAAATATGCGTGCGGCAGGTAGCGATGATACAATCAAGCTTACTCCGCCAAGAACATTTACCCTCGAAGAAGCGCTCGAATTCATCAATGGAGATGAGCTTGTAGAAGTAACTCCTGATGACATTAGACTTCGCAAGAAACTCCTAAAAGAGATTGAGAGACGCAAAGCGGGTAATAAAAATAAATAGTCATGTTATCACGTTCGAAAGTATTTATACTAAGGACATGATTAAAATATAGAGGTAACGAAAGGAGAAATTGGTAACATGAAGATTCTTGTAATCAACCCTGGTGCAACATCCACAAAGATTGCTGTATACGAGAATGATCAGGAGCTTATGCGCGTAGGTATTGACCACGATGCTGCTGAGATGGATAAGTATGCAAACATCGTAGATCAGATGCCATTCCGTCGCGACGTAATTATGAAGACTCTCGAGGAGAAAGGCTACAAACTCGAGGACTTCGACGCAATTTGTGGTCGTGGTGGACTATTTAAGCACATTCCATCCGGAACTTACATCGTTAACGATGCAGTTATCAGAGATATTAAGAACCCACCTTACGGTGAGCACGCAGCTAACCTCGGAGCATACATTTCCAAAGAGCTTGCAGACAAAGTTGGAATTCCTGCTTTCTTCGTAGACCCTGTTTGCGTAGATGAGCTAGATGATATTGCTAGATACACCGGACTAAAGGGTATGGAGAGACAGAGCTTCTTCCACGCACTTAACCAGAAGTCTGTTGCTAGAAAGGCAGCAAAGCAAATCGGAAAGCCATATGAGGAGCTAAACCTAATCGTTGCTCATCTCGGTGGTGGAGTATCCGTTGCAGCTCATAAGAAGGGTAGAGTTGTAGACGTATTCAACGTAAAGGACGAAGGTTCAATGGGTATGGATAGAGGTGGATCTCTTCCTGCAAATGCTCTTGTTAACCTATGCTTCTCTGGAAAGACTAAAGATGAAGTTAAGAAGATTATCGGTCACGAGGCTGGCGTATTTTCTTACACAGGAACAAAGGATTTCCGTACAGTCGAAGATAAGGCGTTTGATGAGGGTAATCAGGAGTGTTTAGGTGCATTCAGAGCTATCTCATACCAGTTATCTAAGGATATCGGTGCGATGTCAGCAGTTCTTCGTTCCGATGTAGACGCAATCGTTTATACTGGTGGAATGGCTTACAGTGATAAGTTCTGCGAAGATATTACTTCTTACGTAGGAAAGATTGCTCCAGTTCTAAGATTCCCTGGTGAGGAAGAGATGAAGTCTCTTGCTGAGGGTGCTATCAGAGCTCTTGAGTCAAAGGAATACAAGATTTACGAATAGTAAAACTTGAATCGATTTTCAAGCGGAATCGAATAAGGATAAAAGCGGACGGCATTGCCGTCCGCTTTGTCGCTATAACTTTGATTTCATAATATCTAGAATCGTCTCCTCTGTCTTAATCATTCCAGGAGAAGCGATTAAGCCCATATTATGCATAGTCTCTTCAGGTGTAGAACCGTTGATGCCGTGTAGGTTTTCTATACATATGCCGGCCATTGCAAAGTCTTTTGAGCGAAAAGCCGTATCCACAGCAGAAACACCCTTCATAACACAGCCATGATTTCCGCCATCACAGATCATTCCAGTTATGCTACTAGCCATGTTGTTGAGACATCTGTACATCGCATCAGTATCGCCTCCATCAAGGTAAACGAGAGCAGTGGCCATGCCGCTACCAGCAGCTATAGCACATCCGCAAAAAGCAGACAGCTTGCCAGAGTACTCCTTTATATATGTACAGACCAGATAGCTAAGAGCAGTTGCTCGAATAAGTTTCTCCTCTTCGATATTATGGATTTTACAGTAGCCGTATAGAGGAAGTGTAGCGATAATACCGTGCGCACCAGAGCCCGTAATACTCATCGCAGGAGCATCGAGGCCGAGAACTCTAGCCTCAATAGTAGCGTTACAGAGCAGATTTGCTGTATTTACATCGTTATCACTGATAGTCTTATTACCGTTAATGGCATAAAGTGATTTTGCAAAAGTCGTGCGGTCACTCGCCATGGACATATCATAAAGGTTAAGGTTAACCTTGTAAGCATCTTTTATAAACGCTATATCTTCAAATGGGACTTCGTTGATCAGGTTCACAAAATCTTGAAGAGTGTACTTGTGAATTATCGGTGGCTCGGTCGATTCAAACTGCTCATCAGTAGGAGAATCGCTACCTTGTATAATCCTTCCGTTGTGTTTTATGCATGTAATGTTGGTGTGATTATCCCAAATGATTACCTCAGCAGATTCATCGTCACAGTGAGCAACTGCCTCGATATGTATCCGGCTGCTAACTTCCGATAGAACAACTTTAATGTGGCCGTCCGCAATCATCTTCTCGGCAGCTTCGTTATCTTTAGGGGTAACCGACGAAAGGCACTCGAGACCCTTAGAAGGGTCGGCAGCGATTGCACCTAGCGCGGCGGCATATAGATTGCCTAGGTGAGGACTATTTGGTATGCCGCAGGTAAAAGCATTCTTGTATATACCACTGTTAAGTCTAAGTTCTATGCTCTCTGCCTCACCGCCAAGGTGCGAACAGGCTGTGGAAACAGCAAAAGCGATAGCTCCAGGTTCAGTAACACCGAGTGCAGGCTTCATATCAGATTTTAATAGTTCTATAAGCTCGTGCATATGAGACTCCTTTCTATCTATATTATAATAATACCATACACGTGAATATAATAACGGCTTGCGTTTAAATTCCGTTTATGTTAATCTAGTTAGGCATGATTTGAATACGAGTGCATTAGCTGCGTGTGGAGGATTGACCGAGTGGCTAAGGAGCCTGATTGGAAATCAGGTAAGGCGTAACAGCCCCGTGGGTTCGAGTCCCATGTCCTCCGCCAAAAGAGACGAGTAAGCTCGTCTCTTTTTTATACAACAGGGAAGGGACGAGAAGCCACGGGTTCCCGTGAGGTTCGATTATGACCTAGCCCGACGATTGCCGAACGAAGTGAAGGCAGAGCCGGTTAATATTTCAATATGCATAAACAATCGAAATAACTTAATCAAATTCAAATAGTATCAAATGAATTACTCGTTTGAATTTCTGCCAGGATAATCGCTAGTGCTATTGAATTTCTGTTTGTTTACAATTTAAAGGAGAAAACATGTTTACTTTTAACCATTTTAATTTCAACGTATTAGATTTGGAACGCAGCCTCGCGTTCTACGAGAAGGCACTAGGACTAAAGCCAGTCAGTGAAAAGCACGGTGACAACTTTACTCTTGTCTATCTTGGTGATGGAAAAACTGATTTTCAGCTAGAACTTACATATATTCATGATCGCAAGGATCCGTATAATCTTGGAGAACAAGAGTTTCATCTTGCAATGACTATTGATGATATTGAAGCAGCAGTTAAGCTTCATGAGGAATTGGACTGTATTGTCTTTGTCAATGAGGGTATGGGAATCTATTTTATTGAAGATCCGGATGGATATTGGATTGAGATTATTCCAACAAAATAGTGGCAATAGGCTCCATATTATATACGTTTTTATAAAATTAAGAGACGAGGACAATTGGTTTTGTCTTTTTTATATTAAAGTGATTAAGAAACAGTTTTGTACATAATAAAAACAATTCACAACGATTTTCTTCCCATCCTATATAATCTTATTAAAGGATAATAGGTGGGGCTATGAAATATTCAATCGGAGAAGTTGCGGAATTCTTGCACATATCACGTGATATGGTTCGTTACTATGAGAAGCGGGGCATGATTTTCTCGGAGCGCAATGAAACCAATAATTACCGCACATATGACAACATGGCAGTATTTGGACTGCTTGATGCGATTCAGCATAAGAATCTGAACATGAGTATCAGAGAGATAGAGGCGATGCGAAGTGGCGATTATGAGCATAACATGTCTCATTATCTCAATGAGTATTATGATGAGCTTAAGGCTAATATTGCCTATGGGGCAACGCTTCTTAAGCGTATTGAAGAACTCAAAGCACGGTATGCAGCTGGTAATCAGAATATTGGGAATTACTGGATTCGAAGCATTCCCGGGTTTTATAGATACCACGTTGCAGATGGTAGGTCGAAATATTCCTAACTCCATATTTCGCACTTGCAAAAAGGTCTGATTCATCGAATCAGGCCTTTAGCATTTTATTTCTTATTATTAGCTCGTATAGTGGAAATTTCGTTTATATTCCTTGAGCTTATTTTGTATATGATCTTCTTTTCTATTTTCCTATGTGTTATATTCCGAATTTCATTCTGATGATTCCTAGAATTAGTAGGTGTACAGGATAGAATAGGTAGTTTACTAGCTTATACTGCTTTCCTCTCTTTCCATTGTAAGTGAGAACTAAACCGTATCCGAGTAGAGCCCAAGGTTCTTTAAACATAGATGCGAAGCAAAATGGGATTGCTAACAGTTCTCTGCCGTGGAATAAGTAGAAGAAATATGCAATTAGTATACCGTGATAGTCATAGTCTACACTGAAGTACATTGATAATCCGATTCCAGCTATCAATACTGGGATAGATGCTAAGAACCAGAAAAACTTATGTACTGACGTCATCTTTTCCTTGAGGACATCAATAACCCAAATTGTTACAAGCATTAGGGCAAGTGTAAACATTACGTTGTTCCAGTTCTTATCGTAGTACTCGGCAGTTGCAAACATATCAAATGGAACTTCTGAGATTAGTCCGAATAAGAGGAGGCTTCCGAGGTATTTCCACTTATTTCTCGTTCTGAAATATCCTTCTACTAATAGGAATGCGAAGATTGGGAAGGCTATTCTGCCTAATATATCAAATACATCACTTAAGATATTTATTTTTCCTCCCGTTAAGTTCGGATATAGAAGTGCTTTATTTGCATGATCGATAAGCATTGAAAGGAATGCGATATATTTAAGCTGCGCACCAGAAAAAACTTTGATTTTATCTATCTTATCATTCATGATTAATTCTCCTAATTTCACAATGACGGTGAGTCATTTCATGTACTATAGCATTTTAAAATACCGGTGCATAGTGGGTTGTGCACAATTTAATAAATACTTAATAAGGGATTAATATACCTACAACTATAGGCAAAATTAAAAATACTGACTGCAATATAAGAAAAGCCAATATCTCTAAAACCGCTGAAAAATACGTGTTTGTAAAATTGAAACTGTGTCTTAATTGGTGTAAAATTTAACAATGTAGATAAGTGTAATTATTGAGCGATAATCCGTGATTTTATACAAGTGAACTATTGTAATCTTAAAGTGAACGATACAAAATCGAACTGTATATGGAGGTTGGAAATGGAACTTATTAAGGATTTGCCAGAAGTGTTTGAGGCGTTTTCAGAACAGAGGAGAAACTCTTTTCTAACGGTAAAGGAAATCAAGGAGGCAGATACGCCAGTTGTTGGAGCTTACTGCACGTACTTTCCACAGGAAATAGCTATGGCAGCGGGAGCGGCGCCTATCGGACTATGTTCGATGTCCGATGAGACTATTGCTGAAGCTGAGAAAGATTTGCCGGCAAATCTATGTCCGCTAATTAAAGCAAGCTATGGCTTTGCAAAATCTGATAAATGTCCATACTTCCACTTTTCCGACGTTGTTGTAGGGGAGACGACTTGCGATGGTAAGAAGAAAATGTATGAACTTATGGCTGATTTTAAGGAATTGTACCTCATGAATCTCCCTAACAGTCAGGATGAAGAAGGAAGAAAGCTCTGGCGTGCAGAAGTCGTAAAGATCATTAAGTACATGGAAGAAAAATTTGGGGTAAAGATTACAGATGATAAGCTTCGTGAAGCTGTAAGACTCAAGAATAAAGAGAGGGAAGCACAGCGTAAAATCTCTGAGGTAATGATGCATGATCCAGCGCCAATAACTGGAGCGAATCTTTTCACCGCAGTCTACGGCAGCACATTTAAATTCGATAAAGAAGAACTCGTAGAGTCGCTATACAGTCTAGTTGATAGAATTGAGGAAGAGTACACGCAGGGCAATAATTTAGGTAAGCGTTCGCGCATCTTAATTACAGGATGTCCGATGGGGAGTGGAACTATGAAGGTTGTAAATGCAATTGAGGACAATATGGGAGTTGTGGTGTGTTACGAAAACTGCTCTGGTTACAAGAGTTTCGATAGGATTGTAGATGCTGAAGCTGATGATATAATAGGAGCAATCGCAGATAGATACCTTGATATAGGCTGCTCTGTCATGACTCCGAATGAGAATAGGTATGAATTGCTAGGCATGTTAATCGATCAATATAAAGTCGATGGTGTTATCGACATGTCGCTTACAGCCTGTCTGACGTATAATATCGAATCTAAATCTATCGGAAAGTTTGTAACCGAGGAGAAAGGTATCCCATACTTAAGTTTGGAAACCGATTACTCGCATGCGGATGTGGGACAACTAAACACTAGAATTACGGCATTCCTAGAGATGTTGTAATGTGACGGTCGCATTATTGGCTAGAGTTTGCCGCTACGCTGGTGAGTACGCTTTGCTGTGAAGGATGTATTGGGAAATATGGATAAACGAAAAGTTCTATTTATTATCATGACTATTGCAATCATTTTGTTTGCAACAGTTTGCGTTATGAGTTTTTTATACAATAAAGAAGGTGGAGCGCAAGATATTAAGAGCAAAACAGGGTACAACAGTAGAAGCATCTATGTGTACAATTTGACAGATAGCAAAGTAGAACTTGATATCAATAGCGATGAGAAGCTTCCTATAGCATCCCTAACAAAACTGATGACATGCCGCAAGGCGCTCATAATCATACGGGGCAAAGGCCTGACTTTGGCAGATAACGGGCAGGTTACTGAAGAGGCCGTTAAACTCGTCAAGCGTCAAAGTGAGTATATGGTCGGTTACGAGATAGACGAGAGCACTGATTTTAATGATCTATTTTATGCTATGATTATGCAGTCTGACGGAGCAGCTGCTAATTCGCTGGCGATTCTTATGAGCGGTGATATAGAGAGTTTCGTTAGTGAAATGAATGAAGAGGCAAAAGCTTTAGGTCTTGCAAATACATATTACGAGACGCCCGATGGTGTCTACAAGAAAGGCGAGTACTCGACTGCCGCAGATGTTGCTAGTCTTCTAAGACAGTCACTTCAGGATGCTGAATATTATAGGATTTTCACTACTAGAGCTTACATTTCAACTAAGACTGAACGTCATCCGGATGGAATTAAACTATCTAATGATGTAATATCAGCTTTTGAAAAATACAAAAATAAGGATTTTAAGGTCGTTGGTGGAAAGTTCGGATATACTCCTGAGGCTGGAAAGAGCATTGCTGTATTAGTAGAGAAAAATGGAAAAACATACATAATTGTCATACTTGGATGTTTCCACAAAGGTGGTGACTATGGTCATATGGATGATGTTGTAAAAGCTATGAATAAAATTAACAGGTGATAGTGTTGAGGTATAAATATAAGTCCACTATTAGCAGCAAGATAAAAAGCATAGAACCACTTGAACCTGATGGGTTTTATACGTATATGGTTCTGTGTGCAGATGGCACTCTGTATACTGGCTGGACAGTTAACCTGGCTAAGCGAGTTGAGGCGCATAATAGTGGAAACGGTGCAAAATACACTAGTACAAGATTGCCGGTAAGTCTCGTGTATTATGAAGAGTTTGACAATAAGCGCGAAGCGATGAGTAGAGAGTGGTACATCAAGAAACTTAGCCGAGAAGGAAAAGAGAAGCTAATTAAAGGCTTGCAATTATAAGGTATATAACTGATTTAATTATTAGACAAATAATAGACACATTATTTGTATTATGGTATAATTTCCACGTTGATGCATGATTATTAGAGGAATCGTGCATCAACTTTTTATACCAAAATACTTTTACTTTGTACGTTATAACTTTGCGGACTTATTTTTTAGGGAGAAACTATATGGAAAAAGTTATTAATGATATAGTGCTCGCTATAAGCGATGTACTATATAAGCCTTGGATTGTGCCTTTGCTACTTATAGCTGGTGGATTGTACTTTACGATTCGCACAAAATTCATGCAGCTAAGCATGTTCAAGGAATCGATTAAGGTTGTATCTGAGAAGCCAAAGACTGAAAATGGAATATCTTCGTTTGGTGCGCTTATGGTATCAACGGCATCGAGAGTTGGTACGGGCAACATCATCGGTGTTGCTACAGCTATTATTCTCGGTGGTGCAGGTTCAATTTTTTGGATGTGGATTACAGCCATACTAGGTGGAGCATCTGCGTTTATCGAGTCTACGCTTGCGCAGATTTATAAGAAGAAGAACAGTGATGGCTCCAGCTACGGCGGTCCAGCATATTATATGCGTGATGCAATCAAGCTTTGGGGTATTGGCAAAGTGCTTGGTGCATTCTTCTCTATAATCGTAATATTTACTTATGCAGTTGGATACAATATGCTCGCTGCTTACAATTTACAGTCGACATTCAGCACCTTTAGCTTCTACAATGATAAATCACCAAAGATTATTGGTGTGATTCTCGCGATTGCATTCGGTGCGATTGTTATTGGAGGAGCAAAGAGACTTTCCGACGTAACAAAAGTTCTCGTTCCATTTATGGGTGTCATTTATGTAGGCGTTGCACTAATTGTTATCATCATGAATATCAAGAATGTACCACATATGTTCCAGATGATCTTCAAGAACGCCTTTGATTTCAAGGCTATTTTGGGAGGATTCACAGGTTCATGCATCATGTTCGGATTAAAGAGAGGTCTTTACTCCAATGAGGCAGGTATGGGTTCTGCACCTAACGCTGCTGCTACTGCTGACGTTTCGCACCCAGTAAAGCAAGGGCTGGTACAGATGCTATCTGTATTTATAGATACGCTTCTAATATGTTCGACAACAGCGTTCCTTTGCTTAATCACCGATGTAAATCCACAGAATTATATTGAAGGGGATGCTGCAAATGCTGCAGGTTATGTGCAGGCAGCTATTCATTCGACCCTAGGTAATTTTGGACCGATATTCATTGCAGTGTCGATGTCCTTCTTTGCATTTACCACACTTATTGGCAATTACTCTTACTGTGAAGGCTGCTTGGCATTTGTGCTCAAGAGAAATCTAAAGAGACATGAGGAGTTAATATTTAGGTGTATTGCAATAGTTCTAATCTATGTAGGTGCAGTATCTAAGGCCGATTTAGTATGGAACATGGCTGACATGGCTCAGGGATTCATGGTTATAACAAATATGCCGGTTATCCTGGTACTAGGTGGAATCGCAGTTAAGTGCTTGCGCGACTATAAGAAGCAAAAGAGTACAGGACTTGATCCGCACTTCGTCGCTGCTGATATCGGTATCAAAGAGGAAACGGATTTCTGGAAGTAATAAAGCTTGAACAACTTTAATAAGACGAGTTTAGAGTTTGTGGAGGCCGCTGTGTGTAAATGCACGCATGCGGTCTCTTGATGTTGTGAGAGCTAAGTGATAACATTAAATTTATTCAAAAGCAATAGTTGTGGAGGTCTACGCGATGAGAAAAGGCAAACGAGTTCTGATAACAGACGGTGTAAATTCAGGAGGCGAAATGCTTGTGAGAAGCTTTGCGTCATACGGTGCGTCTATAGCTTTTTTTTACAGTAATTCGTACGATAAGGCTATTGCTTTAAGCAAAAATGCAAGTGCACTCAACATCAGATGCAAGATATCCAATCTCGATTCTCTTTGGTCTGCCCTTGAAGTGCTTAGGGGGTACTTCGATGATGAGTTAGATACTTTGGTATTTAACATTGACATATCAGACAACACTTCCTTTGACGATATGGATGGTGACAAATGGCGCCATGAGGTAATTGCAGAGATTGACGGCTTGTTCTATACGATTAGAGCGTTAAGACCGTTCTTGAATCGAAAGAATAGCAGTATAATCGTAACAGCAGCAAAGGGTGAGAACTCAGGATTTGCTTGCGACATACTTGAATCATATATTGAAGGACTAACTAAATCGTTGTCTAAATCTCTGGGTGCCACAAATATCAGTGTTAATGCAATAATATATGATAAAGGTGGAAATGTAGGAGCACATATTGCTGACGCGGCAAGGCAACTAGCATCTGGCGAATCATCTTTTATAACGGGACAAGTGATTAGGTTATAGATAAAAAGGGGACTAACATGAGATTTAAGGAAAATTATAATATAAGGTCATATGAGGTTGATTTAAATGGGGCTCTCAAACCAATGCAACTTATGCAGCTCCTTCAGGAGTCTGGAGATAGACAGATGAGAGCGGAGGCAGTATCGTACGATGACCTATATACTAAGGAGCACAAGGCATTTGTTGTTAGCCGCATGAATATTGAGGTGTTTGAACCAGTTCATAAGTACTCTGATGTTGAAGTTCAGACGTGGATTATCCCTGGAAAAGGCGCAAATTTTCCTCGTGGGTATGAGATGTTTAAAGATGGGCAGCTGGTTGCCAGAGCTATCTGTAATTGGGCACTTTTAGACACAGTAACTGGAAAACTGATTGCAAGCAAAAATTATGATATGGAATCATATTCTATGGATGCTGAGCCTGAGCTGACAGTTCCAAGGAGATTTAGATTGCCTAAAGATCTAAAGTTTGAAGAGGTTGAAAACTCAAGAGTTACGGTATCGATGATTGATATTAATATGCATATGAATAACACTGTGTACGCATCAAAGCTATACGATAATATTCCTGAGGCGGAGAAATACTTTATTACGTCAATCAATTTAAGATACGTCCACGAGGCACCGCTAGATAGTGAGTTTAAGGTGTACCGTAGCGAAGCTGTTGATCCAGGGGATATGGATCCAAGGGCAGAAAAACTCATTTATTTCTACACAGAAGCTGGTGGAAAGCTGAATCTAGAGGCGGCTGTAGGCCTTAAAAAAGTAAAGATTTAAGCGCATAATAAACAAACGATAAATCGAGAATAGATTAATAATTAAATTAGCGAAGAAAGACTGTCTGAAAGCAGCCTTTCTTTTTTTAGTGTGCCTGGCATGGCACAGTTCTTACTGGTGAGAGTCCAGTCACGGGTATTTACCGCCAAGTGTAGCGAACCGCAAGCGGAAAGCAGTAATGCTCAAGTGAAGGAAGCGGTGTAGCAAAGCCATCGAGCCTACGAACAGAAACCGGATACAAGGCTAAACGGCGGGTGAGGTTGCTACACAAACCGAAGCCCAAAAGGTAAACGTATCACCGAGACAGTAAATCCGGAGGTTGTG
>NZ_CP016199.1:1054127-1056285 GCF_002243385.1 Mogibacterium pumilum
TTGAGGAACAACAAAGGACGGAGAATTTAACTAATCATGGTTAAATCTCCGTCCTTTTTAGATTATCCAAATTATGATGTGTACCCCTTGTCAGGGACAACATTGATTTTTTTGGGGTGTTTTTTTATTACCCCAACAAGTGTATAGGTAGGGGTTTAAAACACCACAATGAAATGGATAGGTACCTCCTAAACCCCAAAAGAATTTATAGAACCTGAACTTTTAGATGTATTAAGGTCGGTGGCATATGCTACCGACCTTTTGTCGGTGTGCCGGGCATGGCACAGTTCTTACTGGTGAGAGTCCAGTCACGGGTATTTACCGCCAAGTGTAGCGAACCGCAAGCGGAAAGCAGTAATGCTCAAGTGAAGGAAGCGGTGTAGCAAAGCCATCGAGCCTACGAACAGAAACCGGATACAAGGCTAAACGGTGGGTGAGGTTGCTACACAAACCGAAGCCCAAAAGGTAAACGTATCACCGAGACAGTAAATCCGGAGGTTGTGTGGCGAAAGAACTATGTCTTACCCCGGGAGACCCGGACGGCGTGGAAACACGTGCGGAAAAGGCTTGCGTCCGGGAGTCAGCTTAGACCATAGTACCGGGAGCACGAACGGGAAGGGTCTAATGTCAATGTATTGCAAATCACTGCAAGCAAGGTCGGAATAATCCGAAATCGAGGATATGCTCTGAAAGCAGAAACGTAAGTCTGTGGAGGCAAAAGGTAGAGGGGATGATTTCCGGCAGTTTTACGAACAGAAAGAGGAGCAACAAGTGGAATTAATCGAATGGATATTACAGGACAGGAATATTGACGAGGCAATCAAGAACGTCAAGCGAAACAAAGGTGCAGCCGGAGTCGATGGGATGACGGTAGATGAACTTGACGTGTATTTTACTCTTCATAGGGAAGAGCTGAAGACTCAGATACGTGAAGGTAAATACAGGCCGAGTCCGGTAAGAAGGGTCTACATACCTAAAGCCAACGGCAAGAAGAGACCTCTCGGAATACCGACAGTCACAGACAGAGTTGTACAGCAGATGACAGCACAGATACTGTCTCTGGGATATGACAAATATTTCAGTGACCATAGTTATGGGTTCCGAGCGAACAGAGATTGCCATGGAGCGATAGAGAAAGCCCTCGAATACCTCAACGAGGGATATGAGTGGGTGATAGACCTTGACATCGAGAAGTATTTCGACACGGTAAACCATGACAAGTTAATTTCAATACTCAGAGAACGCATTAATGATGCGAAAACGCTACGACTGATTCGACAGTTTCTAAGAGCTGGAGTCATGGAAGATGGCTTGGTAAGCCCAAGTGAAGAAGGGGTACCGCAAGGTGGACCTCTTTCACCTATACTATCCAACATCTACCTTGACAAGCTCGACAAGGAACTGGAATCAAGGGGACTTCATTTTGTCAGATACGCTGACGACTGCGACATCTTCGTGAAAAGTGAAATGGCGGCAGACAGAGTGATGAAGTCTGTGACAAGCTGGCTGGAGCGCAAACTTCGGCTGAGAGTCAGTGCCACTAAGACAAAGGTAGTAAGACCTACGAAGAGTAACTTTCTGGGATTCACATTCTGGAAGAGCAAAGACGGTTGGAAGTGCAGGCTTGCCAAAGACCGAAAGAAGAAACTCTATGAGAAGACTCGTGAGATTCTTTGTCGGAAGAAAGCGGCTGCGCGAACCATAAAGTCTACCTTTATGCAACTGAACTGGCTCATCCGGGGGTGGATAAACTACTACAGAATCGGTAGCATGAAAGGCTTTCTTGATGAATATGGACAATGGCTGAGGCACAAGGTGAGAGTAGTGATACTCAAACAGTGGAAAAAGCCGAAGACCATATTCAAGAACCTGATGGCTCTGAATAGGATTCAGGAATGTGGCCTTGAGGAGAAAAGATTGTTAAGCGTGGCAAACGCAAGGCAGGGATGGTACCGAATGGCTACTATTCGGGATATTAATTTCCTGCTCAATCCAACGATACTTGGCAAAAAGACAAAGAGCCGACCGGGATTGGTCGACCCTTTGGCGTATTATCTGAATTAACGCTTGATTCTATGTTGATGTAGCGCCGTATACGAGACCCGTACGTACGGTGCAACGGGAGGGTTGAGGGCTAACGCCCTCGCTCTACCCTATT
>NZ_CP016199.1:1056310-1099656 GCF_002243385.1 Mogibacterium pumilum
GATGGTACCGAATGGCTACTATTCGGGATATTAATTTCCTGCTCAATCCAACGATACTTGGCAAAAAGACAAAGAGCCGACCGGGATTGGTCGACCCTTTGGCGTATTATCTGAATTAACGCTTGATTCTATGTTGATGTAGCGCCGTATACGAGACCCGTACGTACGGTGCAACGGGAGGGTTGAGGGCTAACGCCCTCGCTCTACCCTATTGAAAAAATCAGCGAGAATACTGAAAAATACATAAAAATACCAATAAAGTGTTGAATTGTGGTGAGAAGTGGTTTAAAATGGAGAGGAAATTATGAAAATTAGAATTTATGTGCAAAGAGGGAAGATATGTTTACCGGGACTTATGAAAATTCAATAGACAGTAAAAACCGGTTAATCATCCCGGCAAAGTACAGAAATCAGCTCGGTGGTGAGTGTGTTCTTTCAAGAGGATATGACCGCTGTATCTACATCTATACGATGGAAGACTGGGGGCTGTTAGTAGAGAAACTAAAGGAACTTAGACAGTCAGATCCAGCGATACGAGAGTTCATCAGAAAGCTGTTCTCGCAGGCGAGCGAATGCAAGCTCGATTCACAGGGACGAGTGATAGTACCTGCTAATCTCAAGAGTTATGCGAGAATTGACAAAGACTTAGTAACACTCGGTGCGATGGATAAGATTGAGATTTGGAGCAAGGAGATCTTCAACGAGAACGAGGATGACAATCCTATGGATGACGAAGACTTCATAGCAAAGCTAGCTGAGTATGGACTATAGGAGAGAAGATGACGTTCGAGCATGTACCTGTTTTATTCAATGAAGTGATCGATTCGCTCAATATCAAAGCGAATGGAACATATATGGATGGAACAGTAGGAGGCGCTGGTCACTCTTCTGGAATTTGCAAGAGACTTAGCAAGGATGGACACCTAGTAGCCGTTGATAGAGATAATGTCGCACTTGAAACTGCGAGGACGAGGCTTGAGAAGTTCGAGTGCCGCAAGACATTTATTCACGCTAACTACAGTGACATCGACAAGATAAAGACTGAAGTCGGTGCTGTTGATGGAATACTTCTAGATTTGGGAGTTTCTTCATATCAACTAGATACAGCAGCGAGAGGGTTTTCTTACATGCACGATGCCCCGATGGACATGCGCATGAATGAAGATGATATTTTTACAGCTGCGACTGTTGTAAATGAGTATCCAGAATCTGAGCTTTTTCGAATTATCAAAGAGTATGGAGAAGAGCGTTGGGCATCGCGAATAGCAAAATTTATAGTTAAAGCTAGAGCTGAAGAGAAGATAGAAACCACGGGACAACTGGTAGAGATTATCAAGGCTGCAATTCCAGTCTCAGCAAGAAGAACAGGTCCTCATCCAGCCAAGAGAACATTCCAGGCGATTAGAATAGAAGTGAATGGAGAACTAGAGCATTTGAAGCTAGCGATGGAGAAGCTTCCAGAGCTGCTTGCACCTGGCGGAAGGATGTCGGTGATAACATTTCATTCACTAGAGGACAGGATAGTAAAGGATGCATTTAATAATCGAGCGAATCCTTGTACTTGTCCGCCGGGACTGCCTGTGTGTGTATGTGGCAAAGTGGCAGACGTAAGAAAGGTTATAAGAAAGCCAATAATAGCAAGCAATCAAGAGCTTGAGGACAATCCTAGAGCTAGAAGTGCTAAGTTAAGAGTTGTTGAAAAAATATAGGATATTCAGTAAGGGAGAGGAAGGAAATGCAGGTTGCAACAAACGTGGCAGGAACAATGAACAGCGGTGTAGGTGTTGTTAGAAGGAATTCTGGTATTAGTAAGCGTAATGCAAGAGCAAAACAGAATTCAAGAATGTTTGCAGGAGTTATGCTTGCGGGCATCATGTGCTTGATAATAGTAGTTATGTCAGCTTTTGCAGCAAACCTTAATCAGGAGAACAATCAGCTTCAGAAGAAGAATGACTATATTCAGGCGGAAGTAGACTCACTGAATACTAAGATTAATGATGCAAGCAATATCAACAAGATAGAGAAGACTGCTACTGAGAAGTACGGAATGGTACATTCAGAATCGCAGAACTGTATCACCGTCGGAGATTCAAAATCGTCCAGCAAGACGAATCTAGCATCGGCAATCAAGGATGAAGCTTACGAATAAATAATCCGTATTGATTATAATGCCACTGATCCTGAATTGGGTCGGTGGCTTTTTCAAATATATATATACAAATATATAAAAAACAACTAGATATGGTATATAATGTAAATTGTAGTGTTACGGATATTTAGAGATTGAATTAGGAGAATTTGATGGCAAAGTTCCACAATCCTTTAGATAAAAAGAATAAGAAAAATTCAGACAAACGAAAGTCTTCAAAGTCTATGAAAAGCTCCGTAAAGGACAGGGAGTCAAGTGCAAAGAAACGAGCTACTAGAACCACTAAAAGCTATGGCTCACGCGAATCGATATCTACCGCAAGCACGGTGGGACGCAAGGGTGTCAATACCGCTGTTACTGCTGAAAACAAGTTTAGACTTGGTATAGGCTTTCTTGCGATTGTCGTATGTTTTACGCTTCTCATTTTCAGACTAGCATTTTGGCAAGTAATCAAGGCTGATGATTTAAATGCAAAGGCTGCTGAGATGCAGAAAATCGATACAGAGCTGGAGCCTGTTAGGGGTAATATTTACGATAGAAATAAAAAGATCCTAGCTCAAACTGTTACAAAGTATGAGCTTTACGGATACTCGCTCAATCTTTATAAGAAGAAGGATCTGGATAGCTCTGTAAAAGAAAAGAATTTGCATGATCTGGCAAAACTTGCGGGTGAAAGCCGTAGGGATATGAAGAAAAAGCTCTCTGGCAAGGAGAATCTAGTGCTTTTAGCAAAAGGTCTAGATCAGAGTCAAGTAAACAAAGCACAAAAAGAGTGGGGGGAGGATATCGTTGTAAAGACTAAAGTGACAAGGTCGTATCCTAACGGAACATTCGCTTCAACTCTTCTTGGTTCAGTAGATAACAAGAATACAGGACTTAATGGTCTAGAGTATGAGTATAATGAGAAGCTTGCTGGAATAAAGGGTAGAGTCGTTAGAACTACTGATATATATGGAAACTCTCTTTCCGTTGGCAGCAGCAAGTACTATTCGCCTCAGAACGGCGATAGCCTCGTAACATCTATAGACGAGGTAATCCAGCACTATGTTGAGGATGCTCTTGCAGAAGGTATGGAGGATACTGGGGCTGAATCAATCACGTGTATTGTAATGGATCCGCGCACAGGGGATATTCTCGCAATGGCAAGTACACCGAGCTATGATCCTAACAATCCATATACACCTTCGGGTGAAGAAGCTAAGAAATTTAAAGCTCTTAGCACAAAGGAGAAGAGCGCTTATCTGAGTAGGATGTGGACTAACCCAGCTGTTAGTGGACTATATGAACCAGGCTCCACATTCAAACTTATCACATCTTCTTCCGCAATCGAGTGTGGAACGGCAAATGATTCATCCAGGTACAGCTGCCCAGGATATATCAATGTAGATGGCACTAAGCTCAATTGCTGGAGTCCAGTTCCTCATGGAACGCAGAACATAACGGAAGCCGTTGGAAATTCCTGTAACCCTGCACTTGCGAGAGTAGCTCTTGATATGGGCAAGTACAATTTCTATAAGTATATAGATATATTTGGATTTACACAGAAGACAAGAGTTGATCTTCCTGGTGAAGCTGATCCAATTATCAAGAACAAGAACACGGTGGGTAATGTTGACCTTGCTACTATGGGATACGGACAGGGCATTGCAATATCACCAATTCAGCTGATGACAGCTATCAACTCCCTTGGTAATGATGGCATCATGATGCAGCCTAAGGTAGTAAAGCAGGTTGTCGATCCGGACGGCAAGGTTAAGAAAGTTATTAAGAATCGTCGCCTCAGACAGACCGTATCAAAATCGACTGCTGATAAGATGCGTGCAATCATGGAATATTACGTATCTGATGGAGGCGGAGAGAGTGCATATCTAGCTGGATACAGGGTCGGAGGAAAGACGGGTACGGCAAATATCGCTGAAAACGCAGGATATTCCGAGCAGACGATAGCTTCATTTATCGCTATGGCGCCTATGGATGATCCACAGGTATCGATACTCGTAATGGTAACGAGACCTAAGAAGAGTATCTACGGTGCTGCTAACGCTGGCCCTATAGTCAAGAAGATTCTTGAAAAGACACTAGTATATAAGGGTATAGAGCGTAAGTACTCTAAGAGCGAGAAAAATGCGCTAGCTAAGGCAGATATCTCGGTACCAGACGTAACAGGACTTAACAGCAGTGAGGCGATAAACAAGATATCAGCAGCAGGGCTTAAGGCTAAGAAGATGCCTGAAGGAACGGGTGACTCATTCGTGGTAATAGACCAGTACCCTAAGAAGGGTGAGAAACTCGTAAAGGGCGGAACAGTATACATTTATAGTGAGTAATTAAAGGGTAGTTTAATGAAGAAAACAGGAATTAATTATATTCTTGAATCTATGCATGGTGCAAAGCTAATATCTGATGCTGGGTCAAAAGATATTACGAGTGTTGCTATTGATTCGAGGCAGGTTGCAGAAGGATCTCTTTTCTTCGCCGTTATAGGAGATAGGAATGATGGTCACGATTTCCTTCCAGATGTAAGAGAAAGCGGATGCTTAGCGGCAGTAGTATCAAACCCTGATTGGGCTAATAGAATTACAAAGGCAGGCGACATGACCGTGATCCTCGTAGATAATACGAGAGATGCGCTTATGCAGCTTGCTAAGCGGTATGTAGCAGATTGGACAGAGCTTATCAAAGTGGCTGTTACTGGTAGCGTTGGAAAGACAAGTACTAAAGATTTTCTAGGTGCAGTCCTCGGGGCAAAGTACAAGACGGGCAAGACACCGGGTAACCTTAATAGTGACTATGGCGTGCCTTTAACGGTATTTGGATTTGACGAGGAAATTGAGGCAGCTGTGATTGAAATGGGAGCAGGTGAGTCTGTGAATATCGGAGAGCTGTCAGATATCGTTAGGCCCAATATAGGTGTTGTTACAAATGTGGGTACTGCTCACCTAGAGGTGTTTGGAACACGTAATGAGCTAGCAGCAGAGAAGTTAGACATCGCAAAATACTTTACAGACGAAGAAACAATTATTGTTAATTCGGATTGTGATTTACTCACAAGAGAAAATGTCAGTAAAATAGTGCCTTCTGGCGTATCTGTTATAACGATAGGTAGTATAATTGACGATAACTTTAAAATTTACAACATTAAAGATTTGGGCATCGATGGAGTGAGTTGCTCGTTAGATGTGCAAGTAGACGATGAAAATTACGATGGTACATTTGAATTAAAGATACCTGTTGTTGGCTCACACAATCTAGGAAATGCAGCACTAGCCATTGCGGCAGGAACAAGGCTCGGTATAAAGCCTAAAGAGGCTATAGAGGCTCTTGCCGATACGAAATTTTCCTCAGGCAGACTTGAGATAGACAGGAGGGAAAATCTTACTGTCGTCAATGATGCATACAACGCAAGCCCAGAATCTATGAAGTCGGGGATAGAGATGCTCATGGCATCTAGGGCAGATAGGCACGTCGCAATCCTCGGGGACATGTTTGAACTTGGTGATGAATCTGAAGCTCTACATGCCAGTGTAGGAACATTTGCGGTACAGGCTGGTCTAGAGTTGCTCATCGCAATTGGTAAGAATTCTGAAGCGATTGCCAAGGCGGCCGAAGCAGCTAATCACTCTATAGGTTTAGAACATGGTACGGGGACAAAGGTTCTCTATTATCAGAATAAAGAATCTGCAATTAAAGAGATAAATGATATTCTGCGTGATAAAGATTTAATTTTGGTAAAAGCATCGCGTGGCATGAAGTTAGAAGACGTTATTTCAGCTATTAAGTAGCAAGGAAGAGGCTAGATGAATATTTCACTTTTAGTTGTTTTTATAATTTCACTATTAGTTTCGACGATAGGAACTAAGATTCTGATCCCGTTTCTTAAGCAGAAACAATTTGGTCAGTTTATTCGTGAAGAGGGACCACAGGCTCATAAGAAAAAAGCGGGAACTCCAACGATGGGCGGGGTGATGATCGTTCTTGGAATCATGGTTGGACTAATAACGGGCATGATTTCAAATGGCGAGGTCGCTGACACGATTGCGATCATTTTTACTATGCTAGCTTTTGGAGCAATTGGTTTTCTTGATGACTTTGAGAAGATTGCCAAGAAAAACAATTTAGGCCTTACAGCCAAGCAGAAGATATTGCTGCAGGTGCTACTTAGTCTTGGAATTGGTCTTTATATGATATTTGGTGGCAATGGTACAGAAGTATTGATTCCGTTTGCAAATGTATATGTGAACTTCGGATTTCTATTCATGCCTTTTGTTGTTCTTACGGAGGTCGCAATGTCTAACGGCGTTAACCTTTCGGATGGATTAGATGGGCTGGCATCAACGGTAACGCTCGTTGTAGCCATTCTGTTTGCTGTAGTTGGATATACTCATGATGTGTATATCCTCATGGTGTGCGGACTTGCAATCGCGGGATCCCTCATTGGATTTTTAGTCTTCAATAAGTATCCTGCAAAGATATTCATGGGAGATACCGGTTCAATGGCTCTCGGTGGAGTTCTTTCGGCAATTGCCATAGTGAGCAAGACAGAATTTCTGCTACCTATAGCTGGAATTATATATGTAGTTGAATCTGTTTCGGTTATCATTCAGGTAATCTACTTCCGTAGAACCGGTGGTAAGAGATTTTTCCGCATGGCACCGATTCATCATCACTTTGAACTCGGCGGTATGAAGGAGTACAACGTAGTAAAGCTATTTGCGCTGGTGACGATATGTGCTAGTGTAATTGCCTATTTCTCAGTAGCTTAATATGATTAGGAGTGAATTATGAGTTATACAGTTGATCAATACAGAAGAGAAATCTCCACTAAAAAAATTCTTGTCGTGGGCATGGGACGCTCCGGCGTTGCGGCAGTTAAAGAGCTTAATACTCTTGGTGCGACTGTAACGGCGCAGGATATTAACACTGTGGACAAGATTGATCCGAAGTTCATAACATTCCTAGAGAGAGAAGGTATTGATTATTACTTTGGAACGACACCGGAGCATATGGAGTGCTTCGACGTTGTCGTTTTAAGTCCGGGTGTAAACCCTAACCTTGATTTTCTTAATGAGGGAAGAAATAAGTGCGTAGAGATAATTGGAGAGCTGGAGATGGCGTATAGACTATCTCGTGGCAAATACGTGGCAATTACAGGAACTAACGGAAAGACAACAACTACGAGCCTTGTTGGAAAGATATTTGAAGAGTCTGGCAGGAAATATACTGTTGTTGGGAATATCGGTGTTGCGACTATTTCAAAGGTACAGGAATCAACTGATGACGAGTGGATGATCGCGGAAGCTAGTAGCTTTCAACTTGAGACTATATCACAGTTTAAGCCTGTAGTATCTGCAATACTTAACTTTACACCTGACCATTTAAACAGACATGGAAGCATGGAAGCCTATGGTGCTTGTAAAGCTGCGATAGGCTCTAATCAGACTGCTGATGAGTATATGGTTATAAACTATGATGACAAGGCGTGTCTAGCGCTTGCTAGTAATACAAAGGCAAAACTTGTACCTTTTAGTAGGCTGGAGCTACTTGATTTTGGTGCTTACCTAGACGATGGATACATAGTAATCAGAGATGAGAATGGCATTGTTCATCAGATTTGCAGCAAGGATGAGCTAAAGATTATTGGAAGCCATAATCTTGAAAATGCTCTCGCAGCTGCAGCGATTTCCTTCTTTGCAGGAATTGATACAGATGTAATAGCAGAGGCAATTAAGAAATTCCCTGGTGTTGAACACAGGATTGAATACTGCGGGGTTGTAGACGGTGTTAAGTTCTATAACGACTCAAAAGGAACAAATGTAGATGCTTCAGTAATAGCTCTCAAAGCATTAGAGCATGACATCATTCTGATTGCAGGTGGAGATGGAAAGGCTCAGGACTTTACCGAGCTTGGTGAAAGCCTTGTGGGTAGGGCAAAAGCACTTATACTACTCGGAAGAGATGCAAAAGAGATTGAGAAGGCGGCTCGTACTGCAGGCTTCTCAAATATATACATAGAGAGTGATATGAATGACTGCGTAAATAGGGCACATGAGATATCTGCTGAAGGGGACAAGGTACTGTTATCACCGGCTTGTGCAAGTTGGGATATGTACGACAATTATGAACAACGTGGAGATCATTTCAAAAATTGTGTGAATCAACTTCTCAGATAGCGGATAGTGCTCATTGAAGTTTGTGATAGAGGAAAGCCAAATTGAAGAAACCAAGTAATATTACAAAAACGAAGAAAAACAAAAATACAAAGAGCGAAGCTTTTGTTAAAACTAAAAAGATTTCATCAAGCCGTAAGTTCTTTAGAGGTGCGATGAGCAGCTTATACACGGATAGTGACTTCACCATATTTCTACTCGTAGCTGTACTGACGATGTTCGGTGTGGTTATGGTTTTTAGTGCTGGTTATTATTCAACGCTTGCAAAATCTACAGATGCTTATTATTTCTTGAAGAGACAGATTGCTTTTGCTGTTTCTGGTTTTGCAATTCTACTTGCTTTTTCAAAGCTGGATTATCATTCGTATTCTAAATATTATAAGCAGATTGCGGTATTCAGTGTAGTGATGCTTCTACTACTATTTACACCTCTCGGTGTAACGGTTAACTTTGCTAGACGATGGATATTTATAGGGCCGATTAGAATCACACCGAGTGAAATATCAAAGCTCGCTATGATTATATTTACCGCAACTTATCTTGCAGAAAACCCTAACAAGGCTAAACAAGGACTTGTTGGTATGTCTACCATTCTTGGTCTGATGGCACTTCATGCAGGCCTTATTATCAAGCAGCCAAACCTATCCACGGCTATTGTAATTGTGGCAATCATGATAGGTATTCTGTTTGTGGGTGGACTAGCTTGGAGATATATTATTGTAGCTATTGGAAGCTTAACTGCGGGAATGATTTCCATATTGATGTTCTTTAGAAACACTCACTGGTATTCGAGACTTACCAACTGGATGGATCCTTTCAAGGATGCTCAGGGCGAGGGATATCAAGTATCTCAGTCTATAATAGCGCTTGGAAACGGCGGATTCAAGGGGCTTGGCCTGGGAAAGAGCATATCCAAAAACCTGTATCTACCAGAACCACAGAACGACTTTATCCTCGCTATCATTGGTGAAGAGCTTGGATTTATAGGAATATTTATAATGATGGTGGTATATCTTGTGCTTATCTGGAGGTGCATAATGGTTTCTTCCAAAGCCAAGGATAAGCTAGGGCTGTTTATGGCTGCGGGAATAGCTATTATGCTCGGCCTGCAGGTTATCGTAAATGTCGCTGTTGTAACCGCTTCTATGCCGGCAACTGGTATCACTTTACCATTCGTAAGTTATGGTGGTACATCTCTGTGGGTATTTATGGCGTCGATGGGAATAATGCTAAATATATCTAAGCAAGGAAGGGCCAATTAGAGATGAGAGTAATTTTGACTGGTGGAATCACTGGCGGACACATATATCCAGCGCTAGCGATTGCGGATCAATTCAAGGAAATTGACAATGATGCAGAGTTTCTATACCTCGGTTCGGATGAGGGTATGGAGCGCTACATAGTACCTAAATACGGTTATGAACTAAAATACATTAATTCCAGATGGTTTGATAGAAGCAGCCCACTTAAGCTTGCTAAAACTCTTTTCAAGAATGGAAGGGGCAAAAGACAGGCGATAAGTGTAATGAAACAATTCAAACCGGATCTTGTGATGAGCACGGGGAGCTTTGTGAGTGTGCCGGTGGTTTTAGCTGCAAAAGCTCTCAAAATACCTGTATACATCCATGAACAGAACGCGTATCCAGGCATTGCAAATAAGCTGCTTTCAAAGTACGCGAGAAGGGTATTCCTAGGTTTTGAGGCTGCGAGAAAGTATTTTCCAAGTGAGAAGGTTGTATACACAGGAAATCCTGTGAGAAGTGAATTTGGAGAACAAAATAGAGAGTGTGCACGTGATGAGTTAGGTATTCCACAGAATGATTTCGTAGTGCTGATATTTGGCGGCAGCCTTGGTGCAGAGACCATCAATGATATTGGTCTCGAGATAGTAAACAAGTACGGCAATGACGACAATGTGACTATTCTGTTTGGCACAGGCAAGGATTATTATGAGCATATAAAAACTAGATTGACTACAGGTGGCAAGGAATCGCCCGCAAACGTCAGAGTTATGCCATATATATCTGAAATGGCTAAGATGCTATCGGCAAGTAACGTTATCATATGTAGATCAGGCGCGCTTTCGACTGCTGAGGTAACGATGGCTGGCCGAGCAGCTATTTTCGTGCCATCACCTAATGTAACTGGTGATCACCAATATTACAACGCCAAGGCTGTAGCTGACAACGGTGGTGCCGTTCTAATAACAGAAAATGGAGATGTAGAGCTTAGGGTTCTTAATGCTCTAAAAGAGCTTAGCACAGATGCGTCAATCCTCGAGGATATGGAGGAAGGAAGTTTTAAGTCGGCACCTATAGACGCAGCAAAGATTATTTGTGAAGAGATTATAAGCGACGTAAAAGCAAGACGAAAATAGGGGTTTCAATGGACAAGGATAATAATACAAAGCCTGAATTGAATAAAGAAGAATATCTGGAGTCGCTTTTTAACGGTGCTAAAGAAGAGCTTGAAGCCTATATTGAGTCTAAAGAGGAATCAAGCTCTGATGAAAGCGATTCGGAAAAATCAGCAGGTAGTGAGCTAAAGGTTGATATAGATACCGACAATTCATCAACTATAGATAGAGAGTTAGATGAAGACGATAAGGATAATGCTGAGCACAACCTAGATAATGTGTCGGAAGATTCAGCATCTGGAGAAGCCAGTAGCGATGAATTTGAAGAAGTGACAGCTACCGAAAGTGAAGAAATATCTGATGATACAGAAGATGTAAAGGGTGATGAAAATTCCTACGAGAAGAAGCCTAAAGCTGCTATTGACGACATTGAGAAGCGAAGAATAAAACGTAAGCGCAAGCTCAAGATGCCAGGCTTTTTTACGAGAATATTTATCGTTGTTGGTGTGACTATTGTAGTGATTGCATTCTCGTTATCAAGCTTCTTTACAGTTGATACGATAGACGTACAGGGTAATAAGTATTTTACAGACGAAGAGATTGCGAATATGGCGCATGCAAGCACCGGACGAAATATTCTTTACAAGCTAAACAAGGGCAGTATGCTCAAGTATCTGGAAAAAAATCCATATATAGAGGAGGCGAGAATATATAGAAAGCTTCCTAGTACGATTGTCATCAATGTACAAGAGCGTATGCAGATTGCTGCTCTAAACTACGGTGACAAGTTCCTGATAATAGATAATAAAGGAACACTTCTTAGAATAACTAAAACTAAACCTAAATTGACGATAGTTACAGGTTTCAAGGTTAAGCAAGTAAAGCTTGGAGAGAATGTAGAAGTTAGCGACCCAGAGCTGTTTAAGAAGCTTCTTACACTCCTTAAATCGATGGAGGATGGAGATGTGTACTTCACAAAGATTAATATTACAGAGCTGTTTATAACAGCTAATGTGTATGATTCATTAGTTGTAAGAAGTAAGTATAAAGATCTCATAGAGAATATTGACAAGGGGCGTCTGCACAAGGTGCTTGATGAGCTGTTCAAGAGAAACATAAAGCGTGGTACGATAACAATTTCGTCGGATGGATATGCTTCATTTACACCGGAGTTATAATATTACATATATTTTTTATTTGTTAACCAAAAACAATAAAAAACCATGTATTTTGTGGTTTGAATGCAAAAAAGAACCGCATATATAGTGCATTGTGCTATTCAATATGATATTATTAGTTAGATTTAGTCGATAATAGGAGGGGCTTTATGATGGAATTTGTTTCAGACTTCGTATCCAGCACTGATAATGCTGCGATTATCAAAGTCGTAGGTGTAGGCGGCGGCGGTTGTAACGCCATCAATAGAATGGTTGACGAGAATCTTCAAGGTGTAACCTTTATCGCGGTTAACACTGATAAGCAGGCTCTTGCAAAGTGCAAGGCTGAAGTGAAGATTCAGATTGGTGAGAAGCTAACTGGAGGTCGTGGTGCAGGTGCTAACCCTGAAATCGGTCAGAAGGCAGCTGAAGAAACCCTAGAGGAGATTTCAGGATATCTACAGGATGCAGATATGGTATTCGTTACTGCTGGTATGGGTGGTGGAACTGGAACAGGTGCTGCTCCAATCATCGCTAAAGCAGCAATGGATTGTGGTGCACTAACAGTTGCTGTAGTTACTAAGCCATTCTCGTTTGAAGGTAAGAAGCGTTGGAATAGGGCTACAAAGGGCATTCAGTATCTGACTAACTTTGTTGATTCTCTAGTTATTATTCCTAACGATAGACTTATCGATTCAAGCGAGAAGAATACTACAATGCTTGAGGCATTCTCAATGGCTGATGATGTACTAAGACAGGGTGTTCAGGGTATCTCTGATCTTATCTCTGAGTACGGAATCGTTAACGTTGACTTTGCAGACGTTAAGACAGTCATGGAGGGCAGAGGAGTTGCTCACATGGGCGTTGGTCTTGGTAATGGCGACAACAAGATTGAAGATGCAGTTAGAAATGCAATCGAGAGTCCTCTTCTTGAGACATCAATTGATGGTGCAAGATCCATTCTTCTATACGTTTGCGGTGGATATGACATGGGCATGCAGGACATCAGCAAGATTGCTAGCAAGATTCAGGATGAAGCTGACCCAGATGCTAACATTATCTTCGGAGCTACTGTTAATGAGAACATGAATGACAAGGTTTCTATCACTCTTATTGCTACTGACTTCACTAGTGGTGGACTTTCTGCTCCAATCAATGAGACACCTGAAGTTGCATCACCAAACGTACGTGGAACACGCGTTAACGTAGATGGACTTGAAGGACAGATTGTTGATATGAGCGACTTCATGAATGAAGAGCATAAGGATAACAGCGGATCATCTGACTTTGATGTTCCTGATTTTCTTAAGTAGTGGAAGCTTACAACGAATATATAGGGAAAACCAATGACTCATATCGATTAATTAGTTCTCCCGATAATGATAAGATTCGTCTCATCAATAAACTCAGCAAAAAGAAGTACCGTGACCAGCAAGGGAAATTCGTTATTGAAGGAATTAATCTTGTAAGAGCGGCACTAGGTAAAGAGCAGCATATAGAGCTTGTTCTGATAGCTGATGATTTTGACTTCAGTGAGATAGCAGATGTGCTATCTGTGGGCGTTGATTATCGAAATATATACATGATTCCGCGGTTTTTATTTGAAAAGATAAGTGATGCGGAAAATGGATCTGGAATTATTGCAGTCGTTAAAAAGAGTTCTTATACGATAGACAGTCTTGATGGTATTGATGCTAACTTAGGGGGCAATATTCTCGTGCTTGATAGACTTCAAGATCCAGGCAATATAGGAACTATGATTAGGACTGCTGTTGCGGCGGGGTATTCTATAGTCGCGACGATTAAAGGCACGGCAGACATCTATTCGCCAAAGGTATTACGTGCATCGGTAGGGATGATATTTGGCATCTCAATTGTTGAACTTGCTGATACTGATGAATTCAAGAATTTGGTGTCGATGCTAGACAAGAAGATTGTTGTGACAGATCCAAGAGAAGGGGATCCTTATTACAGGTGCGATCTTGCAAAGGATATAGCGCTTGTTATAGGAAATGAAGGCAATGGTATTTGTAACGAGATTATGGAGTGTTCCGACATTCGTGTGACTATACCTATGCAAGGAGAAGTTGAATCGCTTAATGCAGCTATTTGCGCTTCGCTGTTGATGTACGAAGCAGTAAGGACTGTTGAGTGATAATACGAATACAACGTTTATAGCAGAATGGAGTATATTATGGAAAAATGCAAAGCAGACGTTACAATCTGTGGCAATGACTATGTTCTATCCGGAGATAAGAGCGAGGATAAGATCAAAGAAATTGCTAAGTACGTTGACGATGAGCTTAGACATACCAGCAAGATGCTTAATAGCAATCCAAATTATAGAAGTGCAGTTTTGACAGCTATCAATCTAGCTGAGAAGCTCATGGATAACAGTGATTTGTTACTTAGGCTTCAGACTGAGAATCACCAGCTTGACAACGATGTTAAGCACTATATCTCACTTTGGGAAGATGCTAAGCTACAGGTATCTGATCTAAAGGATAAGATGACAACTGCATCTGACATCAATGTTCAGGAGAGTGAGAAGTATAAAGATCTTGAGACAAAGTGTGCAGAACTTGAAAGCGCATACTTTGATCTTCAGATGGAGAATACTAACCTCAAGAACGAAATCAGAAACCTACAGAAGTTCAGAGGCGAGAATGAATAAGAAGGTTCTAAATCTTCTGGAATACAACAAAATAATAGACTTGCTTTCCGCTCAGGCGGGGTCGGCTCTTGCGCGTGAACGCATCAATAGTTTTACACCTATGTCCAATATGCGGATGGTTAAGGAAGCATTAACGGAAACTACGGAAGCAGTTTCCATTATTCTGTATAAAGGCAGTATTCCGGTCGGGGAAATCGGGGATATCATACGCCTGCTGGATATCGTTCGCAAGGGCAGGTCACTTTCTATGAGAGAACTACTTGCAATTAATAGAAGTCTAGCTGGTGCGAGGGAAGTCAAAGACTTCCTTTCTTCTGATGTTCCGGAAATACCGATGATTAATGAGATAAATTCGCTAATTGCTCCAAATACTAAACTGGAGAGTGAAATAAACCGCTGTATACTGTCTGAAGATGAGATGGCGGATAATGCATCGCCTGAACTAAATAAGATTAGGCGAGAAATCAGAAATAAAAACGAGAGTATTCGTCGTAAAATAGATAGCTATACTAGTGCAGGAAATACCAATTCATATCTCCAGGATTCAATAGTAACTTTAAGGAATGGTAGATATGTAATACCTGTTAAGCGAGAATATAGCAGCAAGGTGCCTGGCCTCATCCATGACCAGTCTAAAACAGGTGCTACGTTCTTTATTGAACCACAGGCGATAGTAAGTTTAAACAATGAGTTAAGAGAACTGGAATTAGCTGAGCAGAGAGAGATTGAGCGAATACTGCAGATGCTGTCTGACAGAGTTGGAGAGCATTATAATGAACTTAGAAACAATCAGGAGCTTCTCGTAAAACTCGATGTTATAAACGCGAAGGGCAGGCTTTCTGTAAGAATGGATGCTGTCGCACCGAAGCTCAATCAAGATGGATTTCTGGATATACGAGCAGGTAGACACCCCCTACTAGATAAGGAGAAGGTTGTTCCGATCGATGTAAGTCTTGGTGATGAATACAACACTCTTTTGATTACAGGTCCCAATACAGGTGGTAAGACCGTAACACTTAAGACTATCGGACTGTTTATCTTAATGACGGAGTCAGGCCTGCACATTCCGTGTTACGAGGAGAGCAATATCCCACTCTTCAGGGAAGTTTATGCTGAAATAGGTGATGAACAGAGTATCGAAAATAATCTCAGCACATTCTCTTCTCATATGTTCAATACTGCGAATATTATTTCAAATGCAGATCATGAATCACTCGTGCTACTCGACGAAGTTGGATCTGGAACTGACCCTGCTGAAGGCGCAGCTCTAGGCGTTGCAATGCTCGAGGCCTTGAAGGATAAGGGTGCTCACATAGTGGCGACTACACATTATACGGAGCTTAAGAAATATGCACTTTCTACGGATGGTGTTGAAAATGCATCTGTGGAGTTCGACATGGATGCACTTGCACCGACATATAAGATAAAAGTTGGACTTCCTGGAAAGTCTAATGCCTTTGAAATTTCGAGAAAACTAGGCCTTGATTCTAGTATTATCGATAGAGCGATATCTCTGATGAATGAAAGTGACATCGAGTTTGAGGGTGCGGTTTCACGAGTAGAGGAAGATCAAAAGGAAGTTGATTTAGCGCTTGAAGAAGCTCACATCAAAGTAGCAGAAGCGGAGAGAAAACTTAAGGAAGCTGAGGAAAAGCTTGCGAAAGCAAAAGAGAGTAAGCATAAGATAATTGAAGCTGCCAAAGAAGAGGCTCGAGATATCATCAGCGATGCAAATAGGACTGTCAAGGAAGTGAGCAAAGAGCTCAAAAAGGCAGCCAAGGAGGGTAGAAACAACTCTTCAGCAGTTGTCGCTGACAGCAAGCGTAAGCTCAGAGAGAAATCAATTGAAAATGCTGTTGCCCCACGAAGCATCAAAAATACTAATGTTCCAAAAGCAGAGGACTTGAAACCTGGAACTAGAATCAAGCTACTTAAGCTCGGACAGAATGGTGAAGTTGAGACTTCGCCTGATTCATCTGGGAATCTGACAGTAAGAATCGGGGCCCTCAAGATGGGTGCAAATATTAAAGATGTGATGATTATCGAGGATAATAAGCCTGGTACAAAAGAGCGTAAACGTAGGAGCTATGCGAAGATGAACACGGCTAAGGCCAGGACGATTTCACCATCTATTAATGTAATCGGTAAAAACCTTGACGATGCAGAGTTAGAGGTTAGCAAGTATATAGATGATGCCTTTCTATCTGGTATAAACGAGGTTCAGATTGTACACGGACGAGGTGAAGGTATCCTTCGTAGCGGCATCAGAAATATGCTTAAGCGTAACAAAAACATTAAGTCTGTATTAGGCGCATCGTATGACCAAGGGGGAGAAGGTGTGACAGTAGTCACTTTTATAGACAAATAATGAGCTTTAGACCTTTAATAGGTTACCAAAATACTAATTTTGATATATAATTAATTGATTAAAGATTCATACTGGAGATTTTATAAATGTTCGTCGTTAGTAGCTGTCTTCTAGGTAATAATTGCAAGTACAATGGTGGTAATAACTACAGCGAAGAGGTCGCTGAATTTTGTCGTAATCATGCAGTTATTTTGGTCTGCCCAGAGACATTAGGTGGTCTAAAAACACCAAGGCCGCCAGCTGAACACCAGCAAATCGAGATGCCTGGTGGCAACGTGGAAATTCATGTTATCGACAAGACGGGTGACGACCTAACAGAGAATTTTATTAAGGGCGCGATGACTTCGCTAGAGGAGGCACTTAGGCGGCGCGATGAATTGGGTGAAGAAATTGAAGGAGCTATTCTCAAGGCTAACAGTCCCTCATGCGGAAGTGAGCAGATATATGATGGGACATTTACAGGAACCTTGATTTCGGGAGATGGTATCTTTGCCAAAATTCTCAAGGAGCGTGGCATTCCGGTTATGAGTGAGAAAAATTTTAAAGATAAGATATAAGAGGAGAAGTCCGAGTAATGATCGACTACAAGGTACAGATTGCACATATTATTGCTAAGCAGGAAATTGGATTAACTGCCGACGAAATTGCTGAAATGATTGAGGTGCCAGCTGATTCGAAGAATGGAGATTTTGCATTTCCTTGCTTTAGACTAGCTAAGACGATGAGGAAAGCACCTCAGATGATAGCCGGAGATATAGCATCAGCAATTGAATCAGAAACCATCTTTGAGAAGGTTGAACAGGTTAATGCGTATGTGAATATGTTCATCTGTAAGGATGCCTTTGTACATAATGTTGTTTTGGAAGTGACTTCTCTTGGAGATGAATACGGTAAGTCGGACGTTGGCGAAGGCAAGAAAGTAATCGTAGAATTTTCTTCGCCTAACATTGCTAAGCCATTCCATATCGGTCATATCAGAAGCACAGTAATCGGAAATTCCATTTACAAGTTATACGATGCTACTGGTTATGATGTTGTTAGAATTAACCACCTTGGAGACTATGGTACACAGTTCGGTAAGATGATTGTGGCGTACAGACTCTGGGGAAGTGAAGAGGAGCTTAAGCAGAATCCTATTAAATCGCTTCTTAAGTATTATACTAAGTTCCATGAGGAAGCTGAAAAGGATCCTAGCCTAGATGATAAGGCCCGTGAAACTTTCGCTAAGCTGGAGAATGGCGACGCAGAGGAAGTTGAGCTTTGGAAGAGATTTAAAGAGCTCAGCCTTGAAGAATTTAGCAGAGTTTACAAGATGCTCGATATCGGGTTTGATTCATATGCTGGTGAGAGCTTCTACTCGGACAAGATGCCAGCAGTTCTGCAGGAGCTAAAGGACAAAAATCTCATGCACGAGTCGAGAGGTGCGCAGATTGTCGACCTTGAAGATTATGACATGCCGCCAGCTGTTATCACTAAGTCTGACGGTTCAAGTCTGTATGCTACTAGAGATATTGCTGCAGCTATATACAGAAAGCAGCATTACGATTTCTACAAGAACATCTATGTAGTAGCAACTCAGCAGAATCTACATTTTAAACAGTGGAAACAGGTTCTATCACTTATGGGATATGAGTGGGAAAAAGACTGTATTCATGTTCCATTTGGTCTTGTTAGCCTTGAAGAAGGGACGATGTCAACTCGTAAGGGCAGGGTGGTATTCTTAGAGGATGTTCTTAAAAAGGCTGTTGAGAAGACTAGAGAGATAATCTCCGAGAAGAATACAAGTGGTATTGATATCGACGAGATTTCTAAAGAAGTAGGTATAGGTGCGGTTATATTCCAAGAATTATCTAACAATAGGATTAAAGATTACGTATTCTCATGGGATAAAATTCTTAACTTTGATGGGGAGACAGGACCTTATGTTCAGTATACACATGCTAGAGCATCTAGTGTCCTTAGAAATGCATCAAGTGAGGAATTATACAGGATTAAGAACTGTGATATCAGTAATTTCAGCTATGTGACATCGGATAGTGCTTATGAGCTAACTAAGCTGATTTATAGGGTGCCAGAGGTAATAAGAGAGGCTGCAGCTAAGTATGAGCCATCAATTCTAACAAGACATCTGATAGATATCGCGCAGAGCTTTAATAGGTTCTATCATGATGAACATATTTTAGTGGATAATGAAGAAGAGAAAGTTGAAAAGCTAGCGTTAGTATATGCTGCTAAGGTTACAATTGCCAATTGCTTAGCGATTTTGGGTATAAAAGCGCCAGATAAAATGTAGGGGAGACAACGATGAAGCTATTGCTCAGCACAGTCAAGACAGATTGCTTTGATTCAAAGCTAGCACTCAAGAATATGTACAATGTCGTTGGGAATGCACCGCTAGAGGTGACTCTCAAGGAGTTTGAATTGAGTGAAACTGATCAGAGGATTTACGAAGAGCTTCTTGAAGAGAAGTACAGTATCTTGTATTTCCATGCAGATGAAATCAATGAATCCAAGATAGTGCATATATGCGAGATGATCAAGAAGGCAGTTCCAAGCTGCATAACAGTGGTTGGTGGTAAGGAAGTGAGCTTCGAGACTCGTGAATTTATGCTAGCGCATCCGGAAGTGGACTATGTGTTCCGCGGTGAGGGTGAAAAGGTTCTATTCGACTTCGTACGTTCGATTATTACGTATAATTTTGACTTTGAGAGCATCGATGGTTTAGCGTATAGGGAAAATGACGAGGTTCTTGTAAATAAAATTGGTGAGCCGATTCGTTACGAAGATATTCCGTTTGCATATGATAAGTTTGAGGTTCAGGAAGGCGACACTATATACTACGAATCGTCTAGAGGCGTTCCCGATACCTGTCACTACTCGCAGTACATGCCAGGTGTATCGCTTCGTTCGCTGTCCTTGAACAGAATTTGCAACGAACTCAGATACTTCCTAGTTAAGAAGGTCGAAAAAGTCGAGTTTGTCGAGAAGTGGTTTAACTATGATATTTCCAGGGCTTACAGAATATGGGAGTACTTAATCAATAACGACAATGGTGTTACTTCGTTCTCTTTTGATGTAAATGGTGACCTGCTGGATGAGGAAACAGTGGAACTTCTAAGTGAAGCTAGACCGGGACTATTCCATTTTGATATCGATATCGAGAGTACAAATGCAATTGCTCTTGCAGCATCAGGCCGCAAGGAGAATATATATCAGCTCATGTATAACGTATCTAAACTTTTGCAGAATAGCAAAGTTAATGTGCGAGTTGTACAGCGTGTAGGACTACCCGGTGAGACGATAGAACTGTTTGAAAGAGCATTTAACAAGATTTACAATCTCGGTGCTGATGAGTTTGACATTAAGGTTCTTCGCATCAAGAAGGGCACGATGTTTAGACAGAGAGCTGAAGAGTTTGGATATGAATATAGTAGAGAGTATCCTAATGAAGTTATAACGAATGATTATATTTCGGCAGCTAATATTGTAAGAATCAAGCTTGTAGCTGAAACGATTAAGCGTTTTGAACGCGGTTTTGAAGATTCTATCGGCAAGATATTGTTTGATGCGGGCATGAAGCCGTTCGAGTTTTTCGATGGACTTACGTTATTCATAATGGAGAATAATCTTACATGCAAGCTAGGCAAAGAGGAGAATCTATATAGAGTTCTATATACATATGCTGCAGAGCTATACGATAAGAATGAAGATACGCTAAAGCTGCAGGTGCTTCAGGAAGTGCTTCATAGCGATATGAACAACAATGTTTCACAAGATGTGATTAGAAGACTAGAACGTAAAGGTTGGGAAATACATGTCAAAGCAAAAAGCTAAACAAGATCGCATTGCAAAATACCTCCAGAATTTAAATGGAGGTATTTTATTTGATGAGCTTTCGGATAAATATTTGAAAAAAGCAGGAGTATTGGAAATACTTCATGGCGTTCCAGTTCCGATTTCGGCAGGCTTGGGAGATGAGCTAACGACTTTAACGATTGCCTTTGGAATGGCGCGAGTCATAGGTGCAGACACTACTTTTGAGTATAAGGATAGCTATGTAGCATATATAAAGCACATATTTGGTGATGATGCTGGCAAGGCGTTAATCGCAAAAGGCGCCAAGTATGGTCAGGCTGGAAACTACGAGCTTGCAGCAATGTTCTTCAGAGCGGTTTTGCTGTTTGATCCTAAATCTCAAGATGCACTGTATCTATATGGTAGGGCTTGCAAGGATGCTTATGAGTTAGAGAACGAAGACGAGTCCTATGTTGGTAACTTCAAAGCTGAATCACTTGATGTTTTCGAACTTCTTACCATGATTCATCCGGAGTTTGAAATGGGCTACTATTTCCTTGGGTATGGATATGCAAATATGGGACTCTATACTAAAGCTGACCTAACATGGAAAAAGTTCATAGAGCTTACCGCAGCTTCTGGCGACCCAGAGACTGAAGAGCTTCGCAGTGAGATTTCCGAGAGGATGACAGCTCTAGAGGAGCCAGTCAAGATTGAAGAGGGTGTAAACTGCGTGCTTAGTGGAGATTATCTAGGCGGTCTAGAAATTTTGTCCAGGTACAAGAATGGGAACTACCGTGATTGGTGGCCACTTTGGTACTACATGGCAGTTTGTGCAGCATCGCTAGGTAATGCCGAACCAGCGATTGAGTATTATAAGCAGGCGCTTGTATATACTCCGAGCAATACAGATATTATGGAAGAGCTTGCATCTGTATATGCTGCGATAGGAGATCAGGCAAATGCTGCCAAGTACCTGAATAAGATTGAGATAGTTAAGAACAATATAGAACAAGAGAATTTCTAAATAAGAGCAATGGAACATTTTTTTAGATACACTTTGGATGGTGACCCGCATCTAAACATGAAAATTGTATATGCAGGTCTAGTAATAGCGATTATTATTGCATATAAATTTAGAAAAAATGAGAAGTTATTAAAAGTACTTTTAGCTGTTAATGTATTGCTGCAGATTACGCTATTTATCTGGTATCTTGGCTATAAGGAGCTTTTTATCCAAGAAGGGCTTCCGCTATATCACTGCAGGATTGCAGTGATAATGACGGCAGTAGGGTATGCAGCAAAGAAACCGAAGATGACAAAATATTTTGCTTGGCTAGGAATCATCGGAACTATTGTTGCGTTCGGTGTGCCAGATCCTTCTGACTATATGTGGCCACACCTAACTAATATTACTTTTATATGTACGCATTATTTCATAACGATGAGTTCGCTTATGGTAATTGCGAAGAATGAAGTAAAGCTGGATCTAAAGAGCGTAGTTGTAATTACACTCATAATGAACTTGGTGATTATAATATTGAACACAATTCTTGGTAGCAACTACAGCTATTTAATGAAACTACCTCCAGCGCTTCCGATTGATGTTAATAAATACATCATATTTGCTCTCATGACACTGCTTCTAGTTGGTGGTGAGATGGTACTTGAAAAGTTTACACTGAAGATATTAGGCAAGAGAGAAAGTGCTTAAACGCATATTTGATAGGTTGCTATAAATGTATTTTCATAGGTGTATTTTTATTACACAAAACTGCTTGACACCATATTATGAGTAGTGTAAAATGAAGGAGTCGCAAATGCGGGATAATGTTCCGAGGTAGCTCAATGGCAGAGCAACCGGCTGTTAACCGGTAGGTTGTGGGTTCGAGCCCCACCCTCGGAGCCATTGAGTTTGTGCCGGAATGGCGGAATTGGCAGACGCCCGGGACTTAAAATCCCGTGAGAAGTGATTCTCGTACCGGTTCGACCCCGGTTTCCGGCACCATGTATAAAATGTCGCGGGGTAGAGCAGTTGGTAGCTCGTCGGGCTCATAACCCGGAGGTCGCAGGTTCAAGTCCTGTCCCCGCAACCAACAAAAAGTAACGACTTCAGAACAATCTGAAGTCGTTTTTTGGTGTTAAAATTTGTGTTGTTTAATATCTTGTAGTCTGATAAGATAATTAGCTTCGCAGTTATAGATTTAAGAAGGGTGCTGTGATGATAATCATCTATCAAATATTTTGAATTAACATATCAAGTTTTTGAAGCCCAGAAGAATGGGAGAAATTACCATGGTTTCGATTCGAAAAAATTCATGCTGTGGCTTAATTTGCAGCATGAATTTTTTCGTATGAATCGCATATATAACTGTAACAAATATGCTTTAAAATAATAGTATTTATACGCTTCTATATAACTTGGTGCTGATAAGAATAGAAAATAAATTAATTTCTCGATTCAATTCTTTGCCATCATTCACAAGCAATAGATAGTCATTAACAAGGTTATCAGAATTTCTTAATAAGTGAGCACATTTAATCTGGGTTTTATCATCTGATGATTCTGCATCTGATAATATTTGTCTGACATCTATAAACTGCGAGTTTCCGTGCTTCTCAAGTGGAACTCTTATCTGGTACGAGCAGTTTTCCTTGATGAATTCAGCGCTTACAGATGATGCTGTTTCTTGGAAGTAATTAGCATTGATAGCGAAATCAGTATCATCGGCCAGCCTGTGCGGCGCACGGAGCTGCCTGCCCGTCACGGTCAGGCAGCCGGCAGCGAGCCTCGGTCTTGCGGTTAGCTCGCCGCCAGCAGACGGGAGCCCAGCTCCCGTCTGCGCCAGCGCCGCATCCAAACGGTGGTTCGAAACACCAGATGCTATGCTCGCACCAGACATCGCGCTCGCACCAGGCTCATTGCTAGCCACAGAAGCATCGCTTATATTATAACCGGCGCTCTCATCAATACCCGAGCTCGAAGCAGATACTGCGCTCGGATAAGTCTCATTGCTAGCACTAGATGCTGCGCTAGTACCAGGTTTATTACTAGATGCAGAAGCAGCTCTAACATCAGGCACCGCACTCTTATGAATCCCAGCTCTCACATTAGGCGTCGCTTTCGCATTACCAATTCCAAACTCAGAAGAATTCCTGCAACCACAATCAGTATCAGCTTCACCGAGCACAGCACTAAAGTTGTTTCGTCCGATTATATTGAGAAGGTGACAGAGCTGTAGGACATCCTCGCGGTTATGCGTAAGGATTATCTTTTCTATTACAGAATCTTGATTTACAGCATATTCTGAAAACAGCTTGATACTCTCTCGACCAGATATTACATCCTTGCGATTACCACTAATTCCGAAGTGTTGCTCAATATTTTTCTGGCTTATTGAACCGACTTTAGATTTGAGATTAGTGTTAGATCTAATGAAATTATATAGATCGAATTCATACATGTTTAGGGTGTATGGCAGGCGCTTTATATCAAGACGCTGCTTCATAAATGGAATGTCGAACGATGATCCATTATATGTAATCAAATAATCTATTCCTTCTTCTTTCAGAAAATCCATAGTGGCCATGATTACACGATCCTCCTCATATGGACTTTCTGCAAGAAACTGAGTTATAGTTACTCCTCTATTATCCGCTGTGAGACAAGCTGTAAGGATAATTTTATTTCCTCGCTGTGCGGAGAGGCCTGTTGTTTCAATATCAAATATGCATGGCTTTAGCTCACCGTGATATAAATCGAATATTTGCCCAGAGTAAATGGGTACGTTGTAACTCCTTGTAAATTTTTTCATGTCTTTACCATTTATTGCTGCCAAATATATGACATCTAAGTGTTAAGTAAGAAATATAATAATGTCTACTGTTATAAATTTAGCATAAAGTATAATGATATAAATGTTATCTTCTATATTTTATTACTATAATTCATTGGTACAAAAAAGTAAAACAGACTACAGGGGAGTAGTCTGTTTCGTAAAAAGGGTATTGGGACTAGAGATTAAGAGATTGCCAGGGAGACAATCTCTATAAGTGATTATAGTCGCTCTTTGTATATTTTGCAATACTTATTGTGATAATAATTATACTAGTAACATAATAAATATTTTAAGTTAGAGATTATTCGATTAATATATGTGATGATAAATGATATCAATAGATGTTTTTACTAAAAAAGGACCACTTTATATAGCAGCCCCTTTTAATTCTCAATTGTTTATATATTAATCTCTATACGTTGAATAGGAAGTGGATTACATCTCCGTCCTGAACTACATATTCTTTACCTTCGGACCTAATTAATCCCTGTTCACGTGCTTTGCCAAGGCTACCACCGCACTCGATAAGTTTGTCGTAGGCAATGGTCTCAGCTCTGATAAATCCTTTTTCGAAATCAGTGTGAATCTTTCCCGCAGCCTGAGGAGCCTTAGTTCCCTTGGTAATTGTCCAAGCTCTAACCTCAGGTTCGCCAGCAGTTAGATAGGATATTAGATTAAGCAGGGAGTAGCTTGCTTTGATAAGCTTGTCGAGACCTGACTCGAAGATTCCTAAATCCTCTAGGAACAGTTCTCTCTCTTCATCTTCTAGATCTGCCATTTCAGCTTCAATCTCAGCGCAAATCTTTACGCACCCCGCACCCTCAGTAGCTGCAAACTCTGCAACTCTAACTACATGTTCGTTATCCTCGCTAGCAATCTCATCCTCAGAAACATTAGCTACATATATTACCGGCTTATATGTCAGGAGATCCATTGTCGCAATAATTTTTCTTTCATCGTCTTCAAGGTCAATAGCGCGAGCACATTTACCAGTTTCGAGCCACTCCTTAACTTTCTCGAGTAATGCAATCTGTTTGCTGAGAGTTTTATCTGTCTTCATATTCTTATTCAGTTTAGCAATAGCTCTCTCTAGAACCTCGAGATCAGCAAAGATAAGCTCTGTATTAATAGTATCGATATCATCGAGAGGGTCTATGTGACCGTTTACGTGAACGATGTTGTCATTTTCAAAGCATCTTACAACGTGCACAATCGCGGAAACCTCGCGAATGTGACCGAGAAATTTATTTCCAAGACCTTCTCCCCTTGAAGCACCCTTAACAAGTCCAGCGATATCGCAGAATTCTATCGTCGTATAAATAGTTTTCTTTGCCTTGTAGATGTCTGTCAAGACCTCGAGTCTCTTATCTGGAACCGTTACAACTCCGACGTTTGGTTCAATTGTACAGAAAGGGTAGTTGGCGGCTTCTGCGCCAGCCTTAGTAATAGCGTTAAATAGCGTGCTCTTGCCTACGTTAGGTAGACCGACTATACCTAGTTTCATTTTTTACCTCTTACAAATTATATTAATTATTTAGTGTACTTCTTCTCTTTAGGTATAAATACAGTGTGAGTGAAGCGAAAAAGATAACTATGCTTATAACTTGAGCCTGTCTCAAGAACCCAATCATTAGGCTATCTGTTCTTAGCCCCTCTACAAGAAATCTCTCTGGAGCATATAGGAGACCATATAGACAAGCAATTTGCCCAGGGAACTTTCTGCGTTTATACATATAAGAAAGGGCAATGAACATCAACAAGCACCATATTGATTCATAAAGAAAAGTGGGGTGTACTGACTTTCCATCTATTATTATAGCCCATGGAAGGTTAGTTTCGGTACCATATGCTTCGTTGTTAAAGAAATTTCCCCAGCGACCTATAGCCTGTGCAAGGGCGACTGAAGGTAGGATGAGATCAGCTACATCTACAAATCTAATTTTCTTATATTTGCAAATAATGTATGCAGTTATAAAGCCGAATATGAGGCCACCGTGTATTGCGAGCCCTCCGCTTCGTATGTTAATTACCTCAGAAGGGTACTTGCTGTAGTAGCTCCAGTTAAATATTACATAGTATATTCTGGCTCCGATTACACCCATTGGAAGTATGCCGAGGACTATGTCTAACACATCTTCGGGGGATAATCCGCACCTAGGAGCACGTTTGTAGCTTATGAACAGAGCTAGTAATGCGCCTGAAGCAATCAAAATCCCGTACCATTTTATATCGAAACCGGCTATTGAAATTGCAATTGAACCTGGTGATGTCACAGAAACCTCCAATAATAAATTATTTCTTGAAAAATATACTAGGACAGTATATCATAAATAGGTTAATTTAACGAGATTATCACAGAAAATGATTATGAAGTATTGACAAGGATAATGTCGTTTGGTAATATAATTTGGCGACACATTAATCTGTGCTTGTGGCGGCGTAGCTTAGTTGGCTAGAGCGTCCGGTTCATACCCGGAAGGTCGATGGTTCGAGTCCATCCGCCGCTACCATTTGGACGCTTAGCTCAGCTGGGAGAGCATCTGCCTTACAAGCAGGGGGTCATAGGTTCGAGCCCTATAGCGTCCACCATATTTTGGCCGGGTAGTTCAGTTGGTTAGAATGCCAGCCTGTCACGCTGGAGGTCGACGGTTCGAGCCCGTTCCCGGTCGCCAATTTTAAACTTGGTATGGTGGGTATCGTCAAGCGGTTAAGACACAGGGTTGTGGCTCCTGTATGCATGGGTTCGAATCCCATTACCCACCCCATTCATATTTACAAATTAATATTGGGGTATCGCCAAGCGGTAAGGCAACGGACTCTGACTCCGTCATTCACAGGTTCGAATCCTGTTACCCCAGCCAATAAATGGCGACATGGCCAAGTGGTAAGGCAGAGGTCTGCAAAACCTTTATCCCCAGTTCGAATCTGGGTGTCGCCTCCATAACGAAAACAGCTGAACTAATATGGTTCAGTTGTTTTATTTTGCTTTGACATAATCACCCTAATGTGATTTAATTAATAGGTATAGATTTTACAAAATGCAATTTAATTTAATAATAAAATTCATAAAAGAAGTAAGGAAATATAGGAGTTGAGAAATAAGAATGTAGTACAAGATCTCGCTGATAAGAAGGTTGGTACTGGTAAGCGAGCTAAAATAATCATTGCAATTGTTGCAGTGATTTTGATAAGTGTGGGTGCATTTGGGGGATATAGATATAGTAACGCAACAACTTTCCCGAGTGGCGTTAAGATTGATGGTGTAGACGTATCTGGACTCAAGGTGGATGAGGCTGTAAAGAAAGTTACGGATGCAAATAACTCATTTACAATCGAGGAAGAAGGTCAGGAACCGAAGGATATAACAACTTCTTTTACTTACGACATTAAGTCATCTGTTCGTTCCAAAATTGCAATCTCGTCCATCGATCCAAGGATATTGATGAGAAATGGTGTAGACTATAGTGTTTCGCTCAAGAATGAAGGTGGAATTGAAGAGTCTGCTAAGATTATTGGCGAGGCTGTTCCTGATGCACAGGGTGTTAAGTATACGGAAGATGCTTACATCGATTATAACAACATGGAACTAGTTCCTGAGGTTCAGGGCGATAGTGTTGATTTCACTAAGGTAGCTAAAGAAATTGCTGAGAAGAAGGCTGCTGACTATAAGTTTAATAAGTATAAGATTGACCGCAAAAAGCTGATTTCAGAACCTAAGGTAACTGCTGAATCGCTTAAGGAAGAGTTTGAATTTGCTAAGAAGTATATTTCTAAGCCACTGTACCTAAATACTATTACAGGAACTCCGTACGAGGTTGAACCTAATTCCTTGGCTAAGGTAATTCTTTATTCGAAGGAAGGACCAAAGTATAGCAAAGAGGGAGCCAAGGAAGTTGCTAAGGAAATTGCTGAGAAGTATTCAGGTAATACATTGACTGTTAAGACACTTTCTGGCGATAAGACACTGTATAACAGTGCGTTGAAGCTCAATGTGGATGTGGATAAGACTGCTGATTCTATCCTTGATTCTGCTAAAAATGGCAAAACAGGTTCAATCGTTACAGATAAAGCTGTAGCAAGTGGTGGTGGTTCGCATCTAGAAATTAATCTTGCAGGTCAGAATGTAAAGTACATCAAGAATGGAAATATTGTATTCACATCATCCATTGTATCTGGAGGTCCTGGCCATAGAACGAGAACTGGAATCTTTAGAATTAACGGCAAGATGCGTAATGTCACATTGAGAGGCCGTAATGATGATGGTTCAGATTACGAATCACATGTTAATTACTGGATGCCATTTGACGGTGGCAATGGTCTCCATGACGCGAACTGGAGAGGTGCATTTGGTGGGGGAATATATATTTCGAACGGCTCACATGGTTGTGTAAACATGCCTCCTTCAATGGCTGCTCAGCTATTCGGAATCATTCCTATTGGAACTATAGTATACGTATATAACTAATTTTAGCTATGAACACACTCGTGAATTCGAGTAGCTTTACAATCTCACACAAATAAATAAGCACTAGCTATCAATGATAATGCATTGGGTGCTGGTGCTTTTGTTTTTTAATATTTTGTACTTAACCGCATGCTAGATTGAATATTCGCTTCACGCTACGTTAAGTATATGTGTAGTTAAATATGGCAGTAAACCTATTTGTGCTCCAGGGCTTTCTTGATTCTATGCGATCTAAACGGAGAATAAATTATCCCGAGACTGAAGTTATAAGCGATAAATGCATATACTGAATAGAAAGCATGTGCATGCTTTGACTTTAAAGTTTCGCCGCGCACAACTCCGCCGCAACTTATTTTATTATCATTGCAATCTAAAGCCTTGCGCACTGTAGCTATTAGGTCATCACAGCATGATATATCATCTGAGAACAGTGTATATCCCATTCCTACATACTTATAGTCATGAGAGTCTGAACCTCCGAACATCGGTTTATCAAAATCTTTGGCCAGTAGCTGCGATAAATCATTTGCAGTCTCAGTCTCGCAGGCGTTAAAACCTTCAATAAAATCAAATTCTTTTACTAGATTTCTGTTTCGTTTAAGTGCTTTTAATAGCATGGCGCTTGAACTTTTTGTGCCGAATGGGTGAGCTGGACCTACAATTCCGCCTAACTGGTGGACGAGGTGGACTAATTTTTCAACCTTCATCCCGCGCATTGTAAGTGCCTGTAGGTGAACACCGTCAGGCATAATGACGATAAAGTGGCCAGCATCTCTAGTATCGTACTCGATTCCTCTTATAACTCTAAATGTATTATCTGGATTTTCAGTCTTCCATCGATTATATCCGCGGTAAGAATCGTGATCAGTTATGAGCATTCCGTCGTATCCTTTTTCAGAAAGCATCTCGACATATTCGGAGATTCTAACCTTGGAATCTATCGAGCCATATCTCGTATGGCAGTGCATATCAAATTTTAGCAATAATCTCTCCCTCGAATCATAAATTGCTATGATTATATAACTCAAGTATGTCAAATCTGTGTAGAAATAGGAGTATTTTTAAGTATCTTAAATAGTCCAAAAACCTGCAAAATGTCTATTCAAATGACGTTTTGATTACATTAGCATCCTCGTCGATTGAGTCAAGGTATATGACGGGTAGGTAGTTTGAAATTTTCTTCTTAACTGGCTCTCTTGATGCAATTGCAACGCCTGCACCTACGACTTCAATATCAAATTCAGAAAGAATTTCTGATACACCCTTGAGGCTGCCACCACCGCGCATGAAATCATCAATGATTATTGCACGCTTACTCGTTGTAACGGCTCTCTTGGAAATTGACATCTTTTGTATGCGGTCATACGATCCAGAGAAGTAGTTGATGCTAACAGTAGATCCTTCTGAATATTTCGCTTCTCGTCTAACTACCACGAGAGGGAGGTTCATCATGAAGGCTACATCGGCAGCGAGTGAGATTCCTTTGGTTTCAACCGTGACGATATAGTCGGCGTTAAGGTTTGCAAACTTGCCAGCGAAATAAGTGCCCATACTGCGAGTTAACTGGCTGTCAAACATGAGGTCAGAAGTATACAAAAAACTTCCCCCGAGAATTCTCGCTGGGTCGGATAATTTATTTGCAAGTGTTTTCTGTAGATTCTTTAGCTTATCACTCGATAAGGCGGGAACGTATCTCAACCCACCGTTAGCGCCCTGAATGGTTTCTAGTCTACCTATTCCTTCCTCCGCTATAATTTCTCCGGTGGTAGTAATATCTTCACTAAGGCTCGACTTTGCAATGTCAAACTTCGAACAAAAGTCATTATATGAATAGAGCTTGCTAGGGTGGGAGAGAAGCTCTGTAATCAAGCTTCCAACACGTTTATTTTTCTTCATGGTAATTTCCTCCAATATCATTAATTTTACCGCGATTAGACCAAAAGTCAATTCATGCTATAATCGTGTTTCGTACCTATTCTTCGTTGAAATCATAAGGGATATGCCGTATAATTATTCGAGGTATTAATTTGCTTGGAGGTAAATAAAGTGGCTGACATTTCAAAGTTCAAGAGAATTCATTGTCTAGGTATTGGCGGCGTAGGTCTATCGGCTGTCGCGGAGATACTTCAAGACAATGGTCATGTAGTTAGTGGCACTGATATCAATAGATCAGATATTACTGACCATCTCAATAGGGTTGGTATTAAAGTGTTCTGTGAACATAAGGCAGAGAATGTTGATGATGTAGATGCTATAGTGTATTCCAACGCTGTATCTGATACTAATCCTGAGATTGTTCGTGCAAAGGAGAGAAGGATTCCTATCTTCTCTCGTGCGGAAGTTCTCGGTATGCTTATGAACAACTATAAGCATAGCATTGCGGTATGTGGTACACATGGTAAGACAACAGTTACATCCATGACCTCATTAATACTTCGTGATGCAAAGTATGAACCTACAATTCTTGTTGGTGGTAATGTTGATGAGATTAAGGGCAATGTAGAGATAGGGGGTACCAACTACTTTGTTACGGAAGCTTGCGAGTACATGGATAGCTTTTTGTATCTTACTCCAACAATCGGAGTTCTCCTCAACATTGATTCAGACCACCTAGATTACTTCAAAGACATGGATCACATAGTTAAGTCGTTTAAGGAATTTGTGTCCAACATTCCTAAGAAGGGAATCATCATTGCATTCGGTGAGAATCCTTTTGTCAAGGAGGCACTCAGAGGACTTAACAATGTAATTACATACGGATATACAGACAGTAACGACTTCTATGCGGAAAATGTTTCGTTTGATGATGGCGGTTTCCCAGAGTATGACATTTGCCATGAAGGTAAGGTTCTCTGCCACCTGCATCTCGGTGTTCCAGGTGAGCACAACGTACTGAACTCAATGGCAGCATACGTTACAGCAAGATATCTCGGCGTTGGAGATGATGTTATCGCAGGTACACTTAAGAGCTTCAAAGGAACTCATAGAAGATTTGACTTCACTGGAGTTACTAAGAAGGGTGTCAAGATTGTCGATGACTACGCTCATCATCCAACAGAGATTAAGGCGACACTTTCGGCTGCAAGCAAGGTTAAGCATAACAAGTTGAGAGTCGTGTTCCAGCCACATACATATACTAGGACAAAGGCTCTTTTCGAGGAGTTCGTTGAGTCCTTCGACCACGTGGACTCGTTGATTATAACCGATATCTACGCGGCTAGAGAAAAGGACGTGTACGGTGTTTCTTCGTACCAGCTAGTGAATGCCATTAAGGCAGAATATCCTGATAGAGAAGTCTATTATGTTCAGGATTTTGAAGATATCGTTAAGTACCTTGCAGCAAATGCAGAAAAGGACGATATCGTGATGACGATGGGAGCTGGCGACGTTTATAAAATAGGCCAGATGATGCTTAAGGCGTAGCGGAGGAATTATATGACTATTGAGGAGTACAGGAATTGCGAGAGTGCAAGGCTGGAGTCTAACAGACGCAGGATGGAAGAGGATGGAGTTAACTTTGTAGATATCTATTCGGCTTATATTGATGAAGAGGTTGTGATTGAAGCGGGGGCTACTATTGCTCAGAACGTTACGATTTCTGGTAAATCCATTATTAGATCTGGCGCTTATATAGGTCAGTCGTCCGTGCTTAGAGATGCGGAGGTAGGTAGTGACTCTACTGTAGAAGCGTCTTACATATATGAGAGCAAGGTCGGAGCAAAGACTAGTGTTGGACCATTCGCGTATATAAGACCGGGCAGTGTTATCGGTGACGAATGTAAAGTAGGAGACTTTGTTGAAGTTAAGAACTCTACTATGGGAGATGGAAGTAAATCTTCGCACCTGACATATATAGGTGATGCTGATATAGGAAAGAATGTAAATCTAGGATGCGGAGTAGTATTCGTAAATTACGATGGTAATAAGAAGTATCGTTCCAAGATTGCCGATGATGCATTTATTGGATGCAATTCTAACCTTGTTTCACCGGTTGAAGTAGGTGAAGGCGCATACGTAGCAGCGGCTACAACAGTTACGGAGAATGTTCCGGAAGATGCTCTTTGCATAGGAAGATCGAGGATGACCACAAAGGAAAATTGGGTAAGTAACCGTAAGATTTTGAAAAAAGATAATAAATAACTAGCGATTATATTTTTAAGTTCACGTATTGGAGGTAAACAATGAACAAGGTCTTTTCCGATCTAAAGCTTTTTACATGCAACGCGCATCCAGAGCTAGCAAATGAGATTGCTGAACTAATGGGTATTAAAGTTGGCAAATCAACTGTTAATAAGTTCAGTGATGGTGAGATTCAGGTAAGTATATGGGAGTCGGTTAGAGACTGCGATGTATACATCGTTCAGCCAACGTGTGCACCTGTTAACGATCATTTGATGGAGCTTCTTATCATGATTGATGCGCTCAAGAGAGCATCTGCAGGAAGAATCAATGTAGTAGTTCCTTACTATGGATATGCAAGACAGGATAGGAAAGCAAAGGCTAGAGATCCGATTACAGCTAAGCTTGTAGCAAATCTAATTCAGGCTGCTGGAGCAGATAGACTTATCTCTATGGATCTCCATGCTAATCAAATTCAGGGATATTTTGATATTCCAGTTGACCATCTACTTGGACTACCGATACTCACAAAGTACTTCAAAGAAAAGAATCTAGAGGATATTGTTGTTGTATCACCTGACCACGGAAGCGTAACACGAGCTAGAAATATGGCGCAGCGGCTTGATGCTCCGATTGCAATTGTCGACAAGAGACGTCCAGAGCCTAACAAGAGTGAGATTATGAATATCATCGGAGATATCAATGGCAAGAACTGCATTCTCTTAGATGATATGATTGATACCGCAGGTACTATATGTAATGCTGCAAATGCTCTTATGGAACTTGGTGCAAAGAGCGTGTATGCTTGCGCTACTCATGGAGTTCTGTCGGGACCAGCTATGGAACGTCTTGAGAAGAGTCCTATCAAGGAGCTGGTTCTTCTCAACACAGTGCCAATTGCTGACGAGAAGAAAATTGACAAGATGATATTTATTTCTGTAGGACCAATCTTTTCAGAGGTAATCACTAGAATTTATCAGGGTGGTTCTGTGAGCCCGTTATTTGACTAATATTGATATAAAACTATTATTTATGGCAACGGAGTTATCTCCGTTGCCAATCTATCTATTGGAGAAAAAGAGTATGTACATTATTGCAGGATTAGGGAATCCAGGGGATAAATACGCACAGACGAGACACAATATGGGGTTTAGGGTAATCGACAAACTAGCAGATGATTTAAATGTCGATGTTACAAAAGCTAAGTTCAAGTCTTTGATTGGAGAATGTAGAATAGGAATTCAGAAAGTGTTGCTTGTAAAGCCGCAAACGTATATGAACCTTAGCGGTGATGCTCTGAAGGAAGTCACAAGTTTTTACAAGGTGCCGTCAGAAAACGTGATTGTAATATACGACGATATCGATATTCCATTAGGAGCAATTAGGATTCGTAAGTTTGGTGGGACAGGCACTCATAATGGAATGCGTTCAATAGTCAGCCAGCTTGGAACAACTGAGTTTCCTAGGATTAGAATCGGTGTTGGTGGTAATGACGGTTCGTTAGTTGACCATGTAATAGGAAAAGTTTCAAAGGATGAGAATGCAATTCTCGATGAAACTGCTGTAAAAGCGGCAAAAGCGGCAAAGGATATTATTGAGGTTGGAATTGAGAAAGCAATGAATCTCAACAATACTACCAAGAAAAAGGACTAGATATGAAGACCAATATCACTGGCGTCAGCGGAAGTAGGGTTGCCTACTATGCAGCCAAGGAGATTGTTAAGAATAAGAAGACAATAATTATCGTTTCCAGAGCAGATGTTGCTACGAGGCTTCGAGATGATATTTCTTTTTTTGTACAAGATCGCGAGATTTTCGTGATGCCTGAAGAGGATGAGTTGCAGATTATTTATGAGGCAAAAGATAGCAACTCACTTATTCAGAGAATAAGAGCCATTGATGCGATTACATCGGATGATAAATCGGTTGTAATTGCGCCGATTTCAGCTGCTTTAAAACCTCTTCAGCCAGCTGAAAGGTTCACGGATTCTATTATCAAGCTTGAGATGGGCATGAGAATTGACCCATCTGAACTGAAGCATAAGCTTGTTGCACTTGGATACGTTGCTGCCCCAGTGGTTGAAGCGGAGGGAGAGTTTAGTACACGCGGTGGCATAGTAGATATCTTTTCACCTAACCATATTGACCCAGTTCGAATAGAGTTCTTTGATGACGAGATAGATTCTCTTAGGTGCTTCGATGCAGTGTCTCAAATATCTCTTGGAAATGCTGATTCTGTTAGAATTTGCCCAGCAGCAGAATTCGTTCCAACGAAAGAAGAGCGTTTAACTGCTCTTACTAAAATTATTGGGGAATACGATGATAGGCTTTTTCAGCTGCATGCTGAGAATAAGGATGGGGAAATATCAGATGGCAGAATAAATAGAATAAATGAGCTTAAGGGCCGTATCACGGAAATGTTTACAGAATGCACCAATGTGCAGATATTTGCTAATTATTTAAAGTTCTTCAATATAAAGGATGAGAGGATATGGGATTATCTTGAATGCAGTGATGATGCAAGCTTGATGATTTATGACCCTAACAGGGTAGAGACCGAGATTCCCAAATATGAAGAAAAATCTGATCTAAACAAACTTTATAATAGAGATATAGTCGTATTTACACCGTTTCCTGAACCTATTAAGGGTATAGAGGAGTTCAACAAAGTCGTAAATGTGACTAGTAGACAGATTGCAAGCTTTAACGGACAGATGGAACTCTTTGGAAGAGAGATGAGAAGACTCTCTAAAGAAGGATATGAAGTACATATAGTTTCGACTGAACGAGAGAGACATGAGAGAATCCGTGAGTATCTAGAAGATGCCAAGATTTTCGGACATTTTAGATATGATATAGGGCAGCTCGGCTCAGGAATGATGCTCGATAATGAGAAGCTTTGCTATATAACGGAGTCAGACATATTTCCTAATATAAAGAAGAGTGCAAAGCGTAAGGTTAAGCGTAAGACCAAGAAGCAAGATTTTCTTGATCTTCATGCAGGTGATTACGTTGTTCATGAAGAGCATGGAATAGGCCGTTTTGAAGGAATAAAGACTTTAGAGGCTGATGGGGAGATAAAGGACTACCTGAAAATCCATTACTCAGGAACCGATGTACTATATATTCCGACCGAACAGATGGATATAGTCCAGCGTTATATCGGAAGTGAAGGAAAGGCGCCTAAACTATCGAGACTTTCAGGGGGAGACTGGCGTAATACCAAAGCTAGGGCTCGCAAGGCGATTGAGGAGATTGCTGAAGACCTAGTTAAACTATATGCCGAGCGAGAACTTAAGGGGGGATATGCATTTCAGCGCGATACCGTTTGGCAACGCGAGTTTGAAGATAGTTTTACGTATCAAGAGACAGACGATCAGCTGCAGGCAGTAGCTGAAATAAAAGAGGACATGGAGAAACCTCTACCGATGGACAGACTGCTCTGCGGAGATGTCGGATACGGTAAGACAGAGGTTGCAGCGAGAGCTATATTCAAGTGTATTTCTGAAGGAAAACAAGCAGTGTTTCTAGCGCCAACGACGCTTCTCGCGAATCAACATTTTAATACGTTAAAAGAACGTTTTGAGGATTATCCTTTCAACATAGAGATGATGTCAAGGTTCGTAAATGAGTCGCATCAGAAAAAAGTGCTAGAAGGTATTAATAAGGGTACGGTAGATTTAGTAATAGGTACGCATAGGCTTCTTTCCGATGATATATCTTACAAAGATCTTGGACTACTAGTCATTGATGAAGAACAGCGATTTGGAGTTAAACACAAAGAGAAGCTCAAGATGGTTAGACAGTCTGTTGATGTTCTTACACTATCTGCAACACCAATTCCGCGAACACTAAACATGTCGCTAACGGGCATCAAGAATATCAGTACAATTGAGGAACCTCCGCAGGATCGGTATCCGGTACAGACTTTCGTATCTGCTGAAGATGATGAGCTGATACGAAGCGTGGTAAGACGTGAGCTTGACAGAGGCGGACAGGTCTATGTAATTTATAATCGTGTAAATGGTATTAACGACGTTGCAAAGCGCATTAACTCACTAGTTCCCGATGCAACCGTTGCAGTCGGGCATGGCCGTATGAATGAAACGACCCTTGAAAATGTCATGCTAGACTTTGTAGAGGGAGATGTAGATGTATTCGTCGCTACTACGATTATCGAGAATGGTATCGATATTCCTAACGCCAATACGATAATCATACTAAATGCTGATAAGTTAGGTCTCTCGCAGCTCTACCAACTGAAGGGTAGAGTAGGAAGGTCAAATCGACTTGCTTATGCATACTTGCTCTATAAACCAGAGCGAGTATTAACGGAGGTTGCTGCAAAAAGGCTTGCTGCTATCAGGGAGTTTACCGAGTTTGGAGCAGGCTTTAAGTTGGCTATGCGAGATCTTGAGCTTCGAGGAGCAGGAAATGTACTAGGAGAAGCACAGCATGGTAATATCGCAGGTATCGGTTATGAGCTCTATGTTAAGGAAATTGACAAGGCGGTCAGAAGACTTAAGGGTGAAAAGATAACTGAAGGAAGAGAAGAGATAGCGATTGAAATAGATATACCAGCTCGTATACCGGCTGAGTATATTAAGGATGAGACACTAAAGCTTCAGGCTTATAAAAAAATTGCGCAGATTGCTAATCATGAAGAGGCTGAAGAGCTTGTAGCAGAGCTGATAGATAGATACGGTGACTTGCCAGATGTAACAGTTGATTTAATTAGGATTGCTGAGATTAAGTGTTTAGCGGCAGAACTCGGTGTTAAATTAATATCTGAACGCGGTGGAAGGTATATCATTGAATTTAACGAGGAAAACAATGCTGATGCATTCACATTAATCGTCGCAAAACAAAAATATGGAGAGCAGCTAGTCATTAGCAGTGGAACAAATCCTTATCTTAGTCTACAAAAGGCTAAGGAAAAGCCAACGGTCAGAATCCTAGACTTGATGACGACAATGACAGAAGCAAGGCTACAAGGACCGTCTCATGCTGAATAGGTATCGTGAGTTCATCATAGACTTATGTACATGTTATGGTATAATCGGCGTTAGTGCTTAAAGAAACTATATATTTTAGGAGATATAAATGAGTAAGGTTCATCACTCTGAACATGGAGCCAAATTCGTAAAAGGTGCAGCAATCCTGTCTATTACAGGAATAATTGCTAAAGTATTTGGCGCATTCTTCAGAATTCCACTTAATAACTGGATTGGTGCGGCAGGTATGTCGTATTATGGCGTAGCTTATCCGATTTATTCGTTCTTTCTGATTATTGCGACTGCTGGTCTGCCAGTGGCGATTTCAAAGATGGTATCAGAAAGGGTTGCTATTGGTGATTATATCAATGCACACAGAGTATACAAGGTATCTCTACGAATCATGTTTGCTATAGGCGTGTTCGGATTTATTGTTTGCTATTTCGGAGCAGATATTATAGCTGCACACAGTAAAAATCCTGGTGGGGCGGCATCTCTTAGGGCGATTGCACCAGCGCTACTAACTGCACCTATCGTTGCATCGTTCAGAGGATACTCACAGGGACAACAGCAGATGATGCCTACGGGGGCATCGGAAGTTATCGAGCAGCTGATGAGAGTATTTGCGGGATTAGGTCTTGCTTACATGTTCCTTCATTCCAGTGCTGATCTCACAAAGGCGGCAGCAGGTGCTACTTTTGGAGCATCGGCGGGCTCGATTGCGGCACTAATTCTACTGTTAATCGTCTACATTGCAGGATCTAATGCTCGTAGACTTCACTTTCAGAAATCGGTACACAAGGATGAATCTACAAAATCAATATTCAAGGAACTTCTCAAAATCGCTGTACCGATTACTATTGGTTCTGCAATCTTACCGTTCATGATGATTGTAGATTTGTGGCTAGTAATGAGAAGGTTACAGGCTACAGGGTGGAGTCACCATCAATCAAAACAACTATATGGTTTGATCAGCGGGTTCTGTGATCCGCTAATCGGTTTCCCGCAGGTGTTTACTATTGCGGTAGCTGTCAGCTTAGTACCAGCGATTTCATCGGCATTCGTAAGAACTGACATGGTTGGTCTTCATAAGAATATCCAGACAGGAATAAAGACGAGTATGATTATCAGTTTTCCTTGCATGGTTGGTTTAATCGCTTTAGCAAGACCAATTTTATTCCTATTATATCCAGGACAGCCTGAGGATTCTGCGCTTGCAGTACCAACACTGCAGGTTCTATCACTGGGGATAGTGTGTCTGTCAATCTTACGTACGTTCTCGAGCGTTCTACAAGGAATAGGAAAGCCAGCGATACCTGTTATAAACCTTTCGATAGGTGTTATATGCAAATTCATCATCACATATATATTAGTAGGTATTCCGTCGTTTAATATAAATGGTGCCGCTGCTGGAAACGTGGCCGCATATGGAATAACTGCAATACTCAACTATCGTGCAATGCATAAGCTTACTGGAACTAACCTAGATATAATAAGTACATTTGTTAAACCTGCTATTGCATCACTGATAATGGGTGGTGCAGCACATGGCTCGTATGTTTTGGTGTTTAGACTCCTAGGAAGCAACTCACTAGCGACACTTGTAGCGATGATGATAGCTGTCTTCGTTTATGTAGTAGCCGTATTTGTAACTAAATGCTTAGGGCCAGAGGAAATCATTATGATGCCTAAGGGAGAGAAGATTTTGAGACTAACAGATAAACTTCACTTGACGAATAAGCAATAAAAGTGGTTATTTTTACATTTTATAGGCATTTTACAAACTAAAAACAAGATAAACATAATCAATTCGTTGACTTTTCAATACTTCAACAGTATAATACGTGTAGTTAAGTTACCATAAGGAGGAAAATTATGAATAAGGCTGAATTAGTAAGCAAAGTTGCTGATAAGACTGGTTTTAAGAAGAAGGATGCAGAGGCTGCTTTGGATGCTGTACTAGGAACAATTGAAGAGTCTCTAGTTGCTGGAGACAGTGTAAGACTCATCGGTTTCGGTACATTTGAGACAAGATCAAGAAAGGCTAGAAAGGGTAGAAACCCACAGAAGCCAGAGGCAGTTATTGATATCCCAGCTTCAAAGGCGCCTGTTTTCAAGGCAGGAAAGTCGCTTAAGGATGCAGTAAACAAGTAATTGAATGATACTTAAGGGGATGGGTACGATGTGCCCATCTTTTTCTTTGCAAATTTAATGTTCACGTAATATGTGTATATCATCCGTGCACACATACAGTTTGAAGCAGTTTGAGAGGATAAAATGGCTAGACTGACATTACTTGGGTTACTTGGGCTTTTGGCTCTACTATATATCGGCATAGGCGTTGGGGCGTATAGGTATATGAAGATTAAGAAAGTTAACGGTTTATCTCTTCTCGATAGTGCTGTTAATGAATCGCCAGATACGAGCAAAATTCCTATAAACGAATTAATAGTTTATGTTCTGATGATAGCGATAGCGGTTAGCGGAGCTATTAGGCTAGTAAAAGGGGCAGGCTCTGGGTTTTCAATTATGTCGCGATGGATAATTGGGCCGCCGGCACTTGCGCTATTTAATGCCCGCAAAAGAACGGGCAGATCGTTGATGATCCTTGCAGCAACAGCACTTCTCTCGTTGTTTCTTATGTTGGCATTTGCTGTAATTGGTCTTCCGGAAAGGGCGCCAGTTGTAACCCTTGGCGACATGGATATTAAGATGGCGCAGACGAAAGCTTCGGAGCTAATGGATAATGGGTTTGATATATATGTACGAGTAAGTGACGACACTTGGAGTGAGGATGACTATACAAATATTTTAAATTCACCAAGATATGAAAAATATTCGCCCGATAGCAATATGGTTATCCCTGCTGGTTACAAGCGAACTGAAGAAGGAATACTTTATTCGAAATATTTAATAGTAAAGAATGACACTGTTATCGGCAGTATTTTTTTCTTTGGCGATATGAAAAAGGATACCCTGGTCAAGGATTGTAAAGTTATTGCTATAATGATGGATGAGGATTGTATAAAAAATGCTAGAAATTGCAGTAATAAAGTTAAACTTAATGGACTTGATTTACTTTCTACTTTAAGTGAACAGGAATTTAAGGATACTTTTGGACGTCATTTGTGGTCAGTACCTAACTATCCAACAGATGAGACAAGTCTCTATTATGGTATACAGTGGAGCCCGAGAAGTGATCACTTGTTTTGGAATGAATATTATTCATATGTAAGGTTTGATACACAAAATAAGATGACAAAGTTCAGTGTTGTCGCTGAGGTTGCTCGCGAGTATGATGATGATTAAATAGTACATGGTGTAAACTGCAAACTGCAAAGATACAACAAACTTAAGAACAAAATCCTAATTACAAAGGTAAAATAAGCTTAAAACAGATTCGAGTTGCAAAGATAACAAACTTAAAAATTAAATCCAAACTGCAAAGGTAAAATAAACTTAAAAACAAAATCTAAATTACAAAGATACAATATGCTTAAAAACAAAATTCAAGTTGTTAATGCAACTATATACAAGGCAATAAATATAAAGTGGGGGAAGATATGAGGCTTGATAAATTTCTTAAAAACTCGAGGATAATAAAAAGACGCACCGTTGCCAAAGAGGCGTGTGAGCAGGGTAGAGTAGAAGTTAATGGAAAAGTTGCGAAGCCCGGAGTCGAACTAAAGGAAGGAGATGTTATAAAAATCACTTTTGGAACGAGCGAGCTTGAAGTTAGAGTAGAAAAACTATTAGATACTGTAAAAAAAGTCGATGCAGAGTCGATGTTTACAGTTATATAATGGTACCGTGTATATAAAAATAACTGCAGTCATCAACAGAATTGATACTTATAACTGTTGATAGGTTGCAGTTATTTTATTCGTATAGATGTTAGTTAATCGTATCTAAACGAATTTGTAATTTCATTAATTAATAAGGTGAAATGATGCCCACGAATAGGATTTATGTACATTAATCAAGAAAAAATATATAAATAATTTTCTGGGAATAAATTTGACATTTAAAAAATGGCAGAGATTGTGGTTGTAAAATTTAGGATGTCTATATATCGATTTTGGGGTCGAAAAAAGTCGATTTACTTTTGGTATCTATAAGGTTAAGATTAAGCCACCAGTCAACCTTGGTTGCAAAAGTGTGTTATTTCATAACGAAAGAAGGAGCAAAATATGTATAAGGAAAACACAGACACTATATCAATTATCACTGGATCGACATGTGCACAAGTTGCGATTGATGACATCGAATTTATAGACAGAGAAGGAAAAGCTCTTCTTATATATACCTCGTCATATATCTACAAGACTTTTACCAAAATTAACGATATTGCATATTCGTTAGTTGGAAGATCGTTCTTTAGACCATTAGTAGGTTTAATCATCAATTTTGATAAAGTTAGAAGAATAGATAAATACGAAATCGAATTCGAGTCAGGGAGAAAGATAGGCATTGGCAGAAACAATCACTCTAAAATCAGAAGGGCGTATAAAAAGTATCTATTTAGATATCCGCCGTATGTGACTGTAGATTGGGAGAGCAAACCGCATGCGACAATAAACTCACTATGGGAAGAAGAATCAAAATACAAAGAGAAAAATCTATAAGTGAGTAACATCCGTTGTAGAGCTGCACAACCTGAGTGTGAAAAAAGAAGGAAATTAATTAATACAAAAAAAGAATTGAAAAAAATAGTATCTATAAAATACTCTACTTATATAAGTGTAGATGTGACAATGTGTGTAAATGTAAGAAAGGTGAAAGAGATTAATAACAGCTGCAAAGCAAAATAAAAGAGAGTAGGGTGTACGCATTGCAAATACACCTACAAAATAATAAATAAATTATAAATGTAGATACTATTAAATAGGTTATATCAAAAATGAATATAATAATATCTAAACGTTGCAATCAAGGGTTGACAGGCAATAGTGCAGACTCTATAATGGAAACACTTGTTGCCTGTTAGGTGACAGGTATGCGAGCCAAGATGAGTCGAGCAGAAAATCTTTCAAAAAAGATAAAAAGTGCTTGACGAGTCAAAAATGGTGCGCTATAATGATTAAGCTGTCGCGAGAGAGCCGTTAGCTTAAAAACGCTCAAACGCAGTCAGCAGAACCATGACAACTTCATAGTGTAGAAACTGGTCAAGAGATCGACACAGTGCAAACTGGAGATCAGATCTCAAGATCGTATAAGAGACAAACGATGTACAAATATGTCGTATGTCCCTGTACAATTCAAA
>NZ_CP016199.1:1100019-1102034 GCF_002243385.1 Mogibacterium pumilum
GAGCCAAGATGAGTCGAGCAGAAAATCTTTCAAAAAAGATAAAAAAGTGCTTGACGAGTCAAAAATGGTGCGCTATAATGATTAAGCTGTCGCGAGAGAGCCGTTAGCTTAAAAACGCTCAAACGCAGTCAGCAGAACCATGACAACTTCATAGTGTAGAAACTGGTCAAGAGATCGACACAGTGCAAACTGGAGATCAGATCTCAAGATCGTATAAGAGACAAACGATGTACAAATATGTCGTATGTCCCTGTACAATTCAAACACAAACAACAATGATTCGGAAATAACGAGTCGAGACGCGATAAGCGTCATCCATTAACAGGATTTGGACGAATCGAAAGATTCTTCAGATAACATTTATTAAGAGTTTGATCCTGGCTCAGGATGAACGCTGGCGGCGTGCCTAATACATGCAAGTCGAGCGAGATGTTAGTGCATGAACCTTCGGGGGATTATATTAACGGACAGCGGCGGACGGGTGAGTAACGCGTAGGCAACCTGCCCTTGACAGAGGGATAGCCATTGGAAACGATGATTAAAACCTCATAACACCGTAGAAGCACATGCTTCAACGGTCAAAGATTTATCGGTCAGGGATGGGCCTGCGTCTGATTAACTAGTTGGTGAGGTAACGGCTCACCAAGGTGACGATCAGTAGCCGACCTGAGAGGGTGATCGGCCACATTGGAACTGAGACACGGTCCAAACTTCTACGGAAGGCAGCAGTAGGGAATCTTGCACAATGGGCGAAAGCCTGATGCAGCAACGCCGCGTGAAGGATGAAGGCCTTCGGGTTGTAAACTTCTGTTCTAAGGGAAGAAACAAATGACGGTACCTTAGGAGCAAGCCCCGGCTAACTACGTGCCAGCAGCCGCGGTAATACGTAGGGGGCAAGCGTTATCCGGAATTATTGGGCGTAAAGAGTGCGTAGGTGGTTACCTAAGCGCAAGGTTTAATTTAGAGGCTCAACCTCTACTTGCCTTGCGAACTGGGCTACTTGAGTGCAGGAGGGGAAAGCGGAATTCCTAGTGTAGCGGTGAAATGCGTAGATATTAGGAGGAACACCAGCGGCGAAGGCGGCTTTCTGGACTGTAACTGACACTGAGGCACGAAAGCGTGGGTAGCAAACAGGATTAGATACCCTGGTAGTCCACGCCGTAAACGATGACACTAGGTGTTGGGTCCGTTAGGGCTCAGTGCCGCAGTTAACGCAATAAGTGCTCCGCCTGGGGAGTACGCTCGCAAGAGTAAAACTCAAAGGAATTGACGGGGACCCGCACAAGCAGCGGAGCATGTGGTTTAATTCGAAGCAACGCGAAGAACCTTACCAGGGCTTGACATCCTGCTGACAGGATCTTAACCGATCCCTTCTTCGGACAGCAGAGACAGGTGGTGCATGGTTGTCGTCAGCTCGTGTCGTGAGATGTTGGGTTAAGTCCCGCAACGAGCGCAACCCTTGTCGCTAGTTACTAACATTCAGTTGAGGACTCTAGCGAGACTGCCGAGGTCAACTCGGAGGAAGGTGGGGATGACGTCAAATCATCATGCCCCTTATGTTCTGGGCTACACACGTGCTACAATGGTCGGTACAATGAGAGGCAATACTGCGAAGTGGAGCGAATCACCAAAACCGATCCCAGTTCGGATTGTAGGCTGCAACTCGCCTACATGAAGTTGGAGTTGCTAGTAATCGCAGATCAGAATGCTGCGGTGAATGCGTTCCCGGGTCTTGTACACACCGCCCGTCACACCATGGAAGTTGGGGGTGCCCGAAGTCGGCTAATTAATCTGTCGCCTAAGGCAAAACCAATGACTGGGGTGAAGTCGTAACAAGGTAGCCGTTCGAGAACGAGCGGCTGGATCACCTCCTTTCTAAGGAGACCTAGTCTCTACACTATGATAGTTTATGGGGAATTAGCTCAGCTGGGAGAGCACCTGCCTTGCACGCAGGGGGTCAAGGGTTCGATCCCCTTATTCTCCACCAGCCGAAAGGCAAATGTCGTTAACGCGAC
>NZ_CP016199.1:1102059-1105619 GCF_002243385.1 Mogibacterium pumilum
AACCAATGACTGGGGTGAAGTCGTAACAAGGTAGCCGTTCGAGAACGAGCGGCTGGATCACCTCCTTTCTAAGGAGACCTAGTCTCTACACTATGATAGTTTATGGGCTTGTAGCTCAGGTGGTTAGAGCGCACGCCTGATAAGCGTGAGGTCGGAGGTTCGAGTCCTCCCAAGCCCACCATTACATATATTTTATATATGTAAAGTAGCACCTTGAAAATTGAATAACACACCAAGTGTAAAATGAAGACAAATAGACAACGAATCGAGATACAAGCCGAATCTACTAGAAGTAGATTCAAATTGGGTAACGATTTCAAACAGACTATTTGTTGAGAGAAACCAGAATTCACTGAGAGAAATACAATAGTGAATAAGACCTAGACAACGCTAGTCTAGGCAAAAGAACATTTTGAAAGAAATGATTGGTCAAGTACAAAGAGCATCGGGTGGATGCCTTGGCACTGGGAGCCGAAGAAGGACGTGATAAGCTGCGATAAGCTGCGGTAAGGAGCACATATCCGATATACCCGCAGATTTCCGAATGGGGGAACCCACATACGGTAATGCGTATGTATCATTAAGTGAATACATAGCTTAATGAGGGGAACGGGGTGAACTGAAACATCTAAGTAGCCCTAGGAAGAGAAAGAAAAATCGATTTCCTTAGTAGCGGCGAGCGAAAGGGAAAGAGGCCAAACCGGACTGTTTACAGTTTGGGGTTGTGGACCACCGATATTGACGAAGTTATGCAAGCCGAATAGGACTGGAAAGTTCAAGCAAAGAAGGTAAAACTCCTGTAGGCGAAAGCAGAAAGCGCATAGGTGGCACCAGAGTAGGACCGGACACGTGTAACCCGGCCTGAAGCAGGAGGGACCACCCTCCAAGCCTAAATACTACCCAGTGACCGATAGCGAATAGTACCGTGAGGGAAAGGTGAAAAGAACCCCGGGAGGGGAGTGAAATAGAATCTGAAACCTGATGCTTACAAGCATAGGGAGCGCAAGTGACCTAGTACTTTTTGTAGAACGGGCCAACGAGTTATGGTATGTAGCGAGGTTAAGTTGCTGGAGCAACGGAGCCGTAGAGAAATCGAGTCTGAAAAGGGCGAGAGTTACATGCTGTAGACCCGAAACCGGGTGACCTATCCATGAGCAGGTTGAAGTAACCGTAAAAGGTTATGGAGGACCGAACCTATATCTGTTGAAAAAGGTTAGGATGACTTGTGGATAGCGGTGAAATTCCAATCGAACTCGGATATAGCTGGTTCTCCTCGAAATAGCTTTAGGGCTAGCCTCAAGGAAAAGATACACGGGGGTAGAGCACTGACTGTTCGCGGGGCCTTCACCGGTTACCAACAACTATCAAACTCCGAATACCGTGGTATCATACTTGGGAGTCAGACTATGAGAGATAAGTTCCATGGTCGAAAGGGAAACAGCCCAGATCAACAGCTAAGGTCCCAAAGAGTAAGTTAAGTGGAAAAGGATGTGGGATTGCACAAACAGCTAGGATGTTGGCTTAGAAGCAGCCATACATTTAAAGAGTGCGTAATAGCTCACTAGTCGAGTGATCCTGCGCCGAAGATAAACGGGGCTCAAACTTACCACCGAAGCTTTGGAATTAGTACAACTAATTGGTAGAGGAGCATTCTATATAGGTAGAAGGAGGCGCGAGAGCAAATCTGGACAGTATAGAAGAGAGAATGTTGGCATGAGTAGCGTAAGGCGGGTGAGAATCCCGTCCGCCGAAAATCTAAGGTTTCCTGAGGAAGGTTCGTCCTCTCAGGGTAAGTCGGGACCTAAGCCGAGAGCGAAGGCTGTAGGCGATGGACAACAGGTTGATATTCCTGTACCACCAAGGATTGTTTGAATGAAGTGGGGACACAGAAGGATAGATTGAGCACGCCGTTGGTTGAGCGTGTCCAAGCAGTGAGGCTTGAAAGTAGGCAAATCCGCTTTCTGATAGGTTGAGCTGTTATGGGGTGGTCGAATGACCGGTAGCAATCGATTTCACGCTGTCAAGAAAAGCCGCTAATGAGATCCAAGGTGCCCGTACCGCAAACCGACACAGGTAGATGAGGAGAGAATCCTAAGGTGAGCGAGCGAACTATTGTTAAGGAACTCGGCAAAATAACCCCGTAACTTCGGGAGAAGGGGTGCCTGCTTCGGCAGGCCGCAGTGAAGAGGTCCAGGCAACTGTTTACCAAAAACACAGGTCTCTGCTAAAGCGAAAGCTGATGTATAGGGGCTGACGCCTGCCCGGTGCTGGAAGGTTAAGGGGAAGTGTTAGGGCAACCGAAGCACAGAACTTAAGCCCCAGTAAACGGCGGCCGTAACTATAACGGTCCTAAGGTAGCGAAATTCCTTGTCGGGTAAGTTCCGACCCGCACGAAAGGCGTAATGATCTGGACGCTGTCTCAACAATAGGCTCGGTGAAATTGTAGTACCGGTAAAGATGCCGGTTACCCGCAGCAGGACGGAAAGACCCCGTGGAGCTTCACTGTAGCTTGATATTGATTTTCGGCATTGCATGTACAGGATAGGTGGGAGACTAAGAGATCAGCACGCCAGTGTTGGAGGAGTCACCGTTGGGATACCACCCTTGTAATGTTGGAAATCTAACCTAGTACCGTGAACCGGTACAGGGACAGTGTCAGGTGGGCAGTTTGACTGGGGCGGTCGCCTCCTAAAGAGTAACGGAGGCGCCCAAAGGTTCCCTCAGCGCGGACGGAAATCGCGCGAAGAGTGCAAAGGCAAAAGGGAGCTTGACTGCGAGACAAACAGGTCGAGCAGGGACGAAAGTCGGGCTTAGTGATCCGGTGGTTCCGAGTGGAAGGGCCATCGCTCAACGGATAAAAGCTACCCCGGGGATAACAGGCTTATACCCCCCAAGAGTTCACATCGACGGGGGTGTTTGGCACCTCGATGTCGGCTCGTCTCATCCTGGGGCTGAAGTAGGTCCCAAGGGTTGGGCTGTTCGCCCATTAAAGAGGTACGCGAGCTGGGTTCAGAACGTCGTGAGACAGTTCGGTCCCTATCCGCTGTGGGCGTTGGAAATTTGAGAGGAGCTATCCTTAGTACGAGAGGACCGGGATGGACATACCTCTGGTGTACCGGTTGTTCTGCCAAGGGCATAGCCGGGTAGCTACGTATGGAAGGGATAAGCGCTGAAAGCATCTAAGTGCGAAGCCCACCTCAAGATAAGATTTCCTCCGAAAGGTAAGACCCGTGAGAGACTATCACGTTGATAGGTCAGAGGTGTAAGTACGGTAACGTATTCAGCTGACTGATACTAATAGGTCGAACACTTGACCAAATGGTTTAAAGCACAAGGTGGTTATTCAATTTTGAGGGTACAACTCTCAAAAGCGTGGAAGATGATGGAGACACATCTTACTACAACATATGAGTAGATTGCGAGAGCGATTTACAAAATCCGGTGACAATAGCAGAGAGGTTACACCTGTTCCCATCCCGAACACAGAAGTTAAGCTCTTTAGCGCTGAAGATACTTGGTGGGAAGCTGCCTGGGAAATTAGGACGTCGCCGGTTTTTTTA
>NZ_CP016199.1:1105644-1107659 GCF_002243385.1 Mogibacterium pumilum
GAGCCAAGATGAGTCGAGCAGAAAATCTTTCAAAAAAGATAAAAAAGTGCTTGACGAGTCAAAAATGGTGCGCTATAATGATTAAGCTGTCGCGAGAGAGCCGTTAGCTTAAAAACGCTCAAACGCAGTCAGCAGAACCATGACAACTTCATAGTGTAGAAACTGGTCAAGAGATCGACACAGTGCAAACTGGAGATCAGATCTCAAGATCGTATAAGAGACAAACGATGTACAAATATGTCGTATGTCCCTGTACAATTCAAACACAAACAACAATGATTCGGAAATAACGAGTCGAGACGCGATAAGCGTCATCCATTAACAGGATTTGGACGAATCGAAAGATTCTTCAGATAACATTTATTAAGAGTTTGATCCTGGCTCAGGATGAACGCTGGCGGCGTGCCTAATACATGCAAGTCGAGCGAGATGTTAGTGCATGAACCTTCGGGGGATTATATTAACGGACAGCGGCGGACGGGTGAGTAACGCGTAGGCAACCTGCCCTTGACAGAGGGATAGCCATTGGAAACGATGATTAAAACCTCATAACACCGTAGAAGCACATGCTTCAACGGTCAAAGATTTATCGGTCAGGGATGGGCCTGCGTCTGATTAACTAGTTGGTGAGGTAACGGCTCACCAAGGTGACGATCAGTAGCCGACCTGAGAGGGTGATCGGCCACATTGGAACTGAGACACGGTCCAAACTTCTACGGAAGGCAGCAGTAGGGAATCTTGCACAATGGGCGAAAGCCTGATGCAGCAACGCCGCGTGAAGGATGAAGGCCTTCGGGTTGTAAACTTCTGTTCTAAGGGAAGAAACAAATGACGGTACCTTAGGAGCAAGCCCCGGCTAACTACGTGCCAGCAGCCGCGGTAATACGTAGGGGGCAAGCGTTATCCGGAATTATTGGGCGTAAAGAGTGCGTAGGTGGTTACCTAAGCGCAAGGTTTAATTTAGAGGCTCAACCTCTACTTGCCTTGCGAACTGGGCTACTTGAGTGCAGGAGGGGAAAGCGGAATTCCTAGTGTAGCGGTGAAATGCGTAGATATTAGGAGGAACACCAGCGGCGAAGGCGGCTTTCTGGACTGTAACTGACACTGAGGCACGAAAGCGTGGGTAGCAAACAGGATTAGATACCCTGGTAGTCCACGCCGTAAACGATGACACTAGGTGTTGGGTCCGTTAGGGCTCAGTGCCGCAGTTAACGCAATAAGTGCTCCGCCTGGGGAGTACGCTCGCAAGAGTAAAACTCAAAGGAATTGACGGGGACCCGCACAAGCAGCGGAGCATGTGGTTTAATTCGAAGCAACGCGAAGAACCTTACCAGGGCTTGACATCCTGCTGACAGGATCTTAACCGATCCCTTCTTCGGACAGCAGAGACAGGTGGTGCATGGTTGTCGTCAGCTCGTGTCGTGAGATGTTGGGTTAAGTCCCGCAACGAGCGCAACCCTTGTCGCTAGTTACTAACATTCAGTTGAGGACTCTAGCGAGACTGCCGAGGTCAACTCGGAGGAAGGTGGGGATGACGTCAAATCATCATGCCCCTTATGTTCTGGGCTACACACGTGCTACAATGGTCGGTACAATGAGAGGCAATACTGCGAAGTGGAGCGAATCACCAAAACCGATCCCAGTTCGGATTGTAGGCTGCAACTCGCCTACATGAAGTTGGAGTTGCTAGTAATCGCAGATCAGAATGCTGCGGTGAATGCGTTCCCGGGTCTTGTACACACCGCCCGTCACACCATGGAAGTTGGGGGTGCCCGAAGTCGGCTAATTAATCTGTCGCCTAAGGCAAAACCAATGACTGGGGTGAAGTCGTAACAAGGTAGCCGTTCGAGAACGAGCGGCTGGATCACCTCCTTTCTAAGGAGACCTAGTCTCTACACTATGATAGTTTATGGGGAATTAGCTCAGCTGGGAGAGCACCTGCCTTGCACGCAGGGGGTCAAGGGTTCGATCCCCTTATTCTCCACCAGCCGAAAGGCAAATGTCGTTAACGCGAC
>NZ_CP016199.1:1107809-1121234 GCF_002243385.1 Mogibacterium pumilum
CGGTAACGTATTCAGCTGACTGATACTAATAGGTCGAACACTTGACCAAATGGTTTAAAGCACAAGGTGGTTATTCAATTTTGAGGGTACAACTCTCAAAAGCGTGGAAGATGATGGAGACACATCTTACTACAACATATGAGTAGATTGCGAGAGCGATTTACAAAATCCGGTGACAATAGCAGAGAGGTTACACCTGTTCCCATCCCGAACACAGAAGTTAAGCTCTTTAGCGCTGAAGATACTTGGTGGGAAGCTGCCTGGGAAATTAGGACGTCGCCGGTTTTTTTATAAGGCCCCATGGTCAAGCGGTTAAGACATCGCCCTTTCACGGCGGTAACCCGGGTTCGATTCCCGGTGGGGTCACCACCAATTAAATATGCGCTTGTGGCGGAACTGGCAGACGCACCAGATTTAGGTTCTGGCGGGCGACCGTGGGGGTTCGAGTCCCTCCAAGCGCACCAATTAAGACCTGTAGTAACTACTGCAGGTCTTTTTTAAAATTTTTTGTTTTAAGGTATTCATTATTTCTTAAGTTTTTACTTAAGGCAATTTTAATTTCATGAGAGTGTGAAACTTTTCTGTCATTAGCCTTCTATTATTCATATACTAAACTTTCATTATTTTTTACGACATTCATCTGTATAAAGGTGTGCTGAAGGGGAATTTGTTACATGTTATTATCTCGTTGTAGGGATATTACAAATTCCTAACCACTCCAATTTTTACTTTTTTAGAGGTGATTGATGAGATTTCGTATTTTGTTAAGTGATAAAGAGTATCTTACGTCCTTTATTGAGATGTCTAGTAAGATTGATAAAAACCTTCTTATTGACTTAACCTTTGACGGTTTTCTTTATGAAGATGAACTTTTAATTACTGATATTGCAATTGACATTTTATCTCATCAATATCCCTCTATTAATAGCAACTCTATTTGTTTTCTCTCGTCTACTCAAGATGATGAAAATTTGACTACTGGTCCATTTAGATTATTTAAGTTCCAAAATTTCGATGACTTAATATCTAAAATCAAGTTATGTGGCTTTTCTCATTTTGGCGGGAACACATTAAGGGTTTCAAATAATTATAAAGTTGGCTTTGTGTTTGATAGTGATGTGTATTATTCAGATTTTGTTCTGCAGTTTGCAAAACAGGTGGTTTATAAACATGGTTTAAATGTACTTGTATTTCCACTTCAGTTTATATCTTCGAGCTATGGAGTAGATTACAGTAGCTACAATGATACTTACATTTTTAAAAAGCTAATTTATATGATTAACAAACAGGTGGATATTCCAATTGACTCATTTTTTTCTATAGATTCTCTTGGATTTTATCACTTTAAAAGTTCTCTAGTGCTCAATCCAATTGCAGCTATGGATGATACATCTTTTGATATGCTTATCCATTACATATCTGAACGTTTTTTTGATGTTATTTGTTTTGATATTGGCCGTTGTCTTAATAAACGCAATATCAATTTACTGCAAGAAATGAACAAAGTTATTGTACTTAGCCGTAATCATGTAGATCGTTCGTCGTCTTCAAGTTTAATGTCAGAGTTAGATCTTTTTAATTCGATTTATATTAATCCAGACAGTGATGGAAGTAAGCTTGAAATATCTATTAATGAGCTGATTGACGTTGTTATTAAATCGTAATTTTTAATAGTTACCTAATGTTGGAATACTCCATATAGTTTTACAGATTATTTATAAGAAGGACTTTAAATATTTTATGAAAGAAGTTGTTAAAAGACATTCGAAAGTTATTGAATCAATTACAAATAGCTTAAAAAGTATAATTTCTCATGTCGAAGATGATTTAACTGATCAGCAACTTCTTGAACTCGTTGAAAATACAGTTTTTGCAAGTGAGTATATTTCTGTAATTGAATATTGTGATATTGCTGAGCTAATTAAAGCAATTTTCCTCAGAGTTTCAAGTAAATATAGTATTTTATCTAACTATCTTGAGGACATACATATTAACGAGATTATGGCAAATGGAGCGTATCATATTTTCGTAGAGAAGAATAAGCAAATTATAGAGGTAGATAATGCATTTTATTCAGATGAGGAGTTAGAAGGGTTAATTAGAATGTTTGCATCAGATGTTCACCGTGAGATTAATGAAGCTAATCCTATCGTGGACGCACGACTTGAGAATGGATACAGAGTAAATGGGGTTTTAAAGAATGTTGCTCTAAATGGACCAATATTAACAATCAGAAAATTTGCAAATGATGATATTACGCTTGATGATCTTGTTAAAAACGGTACTATGCCTAGGGAGTGTTCCGAGTTTCTCTCCAAACTTGTTACTGCTAAATACAATGTTTTTATTAGTGGTGGAACATCGTCAGGGAAAACAACATTTTTAAATGCTTTATCTTCATCAATCAACTCAAACGAGCGAGTAATCATTATTGAAGATTCAGCTGAACTCAAGGTTAGTCAGATTGACAATATAGTTCATATGGAATGTCGAAATGCTAATTCAGTTGGAAAAGGCAGAGTGAGTATGGAGATGCTGATTAAGACTAGCCTCAGGATGCGGCCAGATAGAATTATTGTTGGAGAAGTTAGAGGACGGGAAGTTATTGATATGATACAGGCAATGTCAACTGGTCATGATGGCAGCATGTCTACTGGACATGGTAATTCTATAAAAGGAATGTTAAATCGACTTGAAACTATGTATCTCATGGACACCCAAATCCCAATTTATTCGATTAAAAGCCAAATTGCAAATGCTATAGATATATTCGTTCATTTGCGTAGAGATAGTGACGGGAAAAGACGTCTTATTGAAGTTGCAGAAATGGTAGGCTTCGATGGTGAAGATTATAAACTCAATTATATTTATTCTACTGATTCTGAAGGGAGGCTAATAGATACAGGTAATAAACTGATAAATCGTGGAAAACTAGTGCAAAACGGATTTGAGGAAGGTGTGTAATAGATTTGAGAAATGGTTTTTTACTTGGTGAAGAGTCTTCTAGGACTGTTACAAAGCTTGCTATAAATAATCACCATGAATTAGATAATGAAGATGGGTCTTATGCTAAAGATGAACACTCTGCAAATTCTGAAGTTAAATATGATGAGTATGCTATGGATAAAAGAGAAAAACAGTTAATATTTGTTGCTACATTTGTTACCGGCATGGTTTTATCTATTCTGCTATATCACAACATACTATTCAGTTTGGTGCTTTTATTATTCTATCTCAAGATAAAAAATATTTACGTGAAATTCATGCTATGCAGGAGGAAACGTGCACTTGCTGAGCAGTTTAAGGATTTTCTATTTATTTTATCGACATCAATTGGTGCAGGTAGAGGAATGCGTGATGCAATTGGTGAAGCTATACCTGGAATAGTTGGGATATATGGTGAAAATGCTCTTTTGAGCAAGGAATTAAAGAATATGCACAAGCGTATGAGTATTGGCAATGAAGAAGATGTGACTGTTTTAAATGATTTTGCTAAGCGCTCTGGTTCAGAGGATGTAGTTGATTTTACGATTATTTATTCAACATGTAAGACGACAGGTGCTAGTCTTGTAGATGCATTAAATAAAGCTGCAAGTGTAATAATAGATAAAATGACAATAGAGAATGAGATTAGAGCTATGGCGAATAGAAAAAAGAATGAGAGTATTATTCTTTTTGTGATGCCGTTTGTTGTAATACTATTCCTAAATCTTTTTTCTCCAGAATATATTGCACCACTTTACGAGAGCTATTCTGGACGAATCATCATGACTCTGGTTGTTGCAGCTGATTTATTTATATATTCGGTTATGCAGAAAATCACGGATGTTGATATATAGGTAGGTGAGGTATGAGTGAAAATTGATTTTAAAGAAATATTTGATAGCGAACTTAAGAAACAACTAGTTCAAATTTCAATTATCGCATTAATCTTCTTGGTAATTATTCTCATTAAACCATGTATGAGTGGGAAGTACATCATAGATGACAAAGGAAATGTAGTTGGGATAGTGCAGCGAGGTACTGATAACTTTGCACAGTATGATTTGATTGCCAATGTGCAGCGAGACAATAAGAGCATATCGCAAGATGTAAGACTAAGAAAAAATATATATGAAAATAACGACAAAGAAGCCTATGATTCATCACGCGATATTAAAGCAGAGATGAGTGCAAGTTTGGGAATTGCAGTAAGCAAGCTCGAAGAATCGCGTAGTAAAAAACTCGTATTACCATCAAAGCTAGATGATGGAAGCAGTGTTACCTGGAGTAAAAATAAAACGTCTAATAAGGATTGGATGATAATTCCAATGTTATACGTGCTAATTTGCTTAGCAGTGATAATGAATAAGCACGACAAGCTTCGGAAGGCTGAGGTAGATGAGCGTAAACAGATTCTTAAAGCTCTACCAAGGTTCACAAATCAGCTTTTACTAATGATGAACTCAGGCGTTATTCTAAGTGATGCTTTTCATAAGATTTGTTACGGATACTCGATGATACAGGAGGGTGCTCAAGGTGAATTAGAGCGTAATATAATTGCGATGACTGAGTCAGCAGAACTAACTAATAGAAGTATTCCATTATTGTTTTCTGAGTTGGCACAGAAGTATTCTGTAAAGGAGCTCATGCGAATATCAACTGTACTGCGTGAGAATGAGAAAAGAGGAAGTAATATTCAGGATAAACTAGAACGTGAGAGCACCTTTCTGTGGGACATTAGAAAAGTAATTGCAAAGGAGCAAGGAAAACTGATAGATACTAAAATGACTTATCCGTTAGGTCTTTTACTAGTTTTATTAATTGTTATAACTATGGCACCCGCGATGATGGCTATGTAATGAATTGCACGATAATAGTAAGGAGGTGATTGAAATGTAAGGAGTAGACAATGTATAGGTAAACGGAATCTAATCTAAGTTAAATTCCACATCGTCCTTAAGCATCTTGTAGATGACACGTACGAGCTTGCCAGAGATTTGACTATCCAGTAGCTCGATCTGGGCGGTAGATTGAGTAATCTGAATGGATAGAGATCTGTCGGCAGCGCCGATGGACTTCTGTGCCAGAGGCATAGTGATTAAGCTTGGCGATATCAATGCCAACATAAATCATTGAAAACGCCTCCTTTTATAAAGATTAGATACTGTCAGGTCAACCTTACGATTATCCTCGTAAACTTGATCGATATAAGTACTCGGAAAGCAAAGCCTTCGGCAACATACAACTAATAAATTTTTCAGATAATGTAGCGTCAATACACTCCAATTAAATAGTCAATGCTACAGAAAGAAAATAAAAAGTTCACAGTATCTGAATGTATTATGACACAGACAATAAAAATGGAAAGGAGAGTATGATTTAGCCTATGAGCTAATCATACAAGGAAAGAAATGAAAAATATTAAAAAACTATTTAAATCTAAAGCCGGAATGGAGCTTGTTCAGGTAGCTATTCTGATAGCTATTGCTATTGCACTCGGAATTATCTTCAAAACAGAAATTACATCTTTTGTAAACAAAACTTTCAAAGCCCTTAATGCGAGTAAATTCTAAAACTTATGCAAAGATTTTAGGGAACCTCTTTTCTAATAAGCGTGGTGAACAGATGGTAGAAGCGAGCATCGTTCTGCCAATCGTGATACTTGTAATAATGCTATTAATTCGTCTTTGTACCTTTTATTTAGAATGCCTTATTACTCAGACTAATATGCACCGCAAGATGTTGTCAAAATGGGATAGCACCAGCTCTCCCGTGGTTAAGACCATAAATGATTCTAGAGATATTAACTATGTTAATTTAGGTCTCGCGGAAGGGCTGATTAGAAAAACGATAGAGGTAAAAGGATTTGCAGTGTGTGAAGATAAGTTTGTGAGAGTTGGTGAGACCGTTGAAACAGTTGTTCAAGAGTAAAAGCGGATCGACGATTGTTATTCTATCGTTCGTATTCCTGGCTTTGATATCAATGATAATAATTGCAATTGGTATAGCTAGAAGCCGAACTGTTCAGAGCTGGGCAGAGGTTAACGGTAAACTTTGGGGCAAAGCTGTTCTTTCGGAATATGACAAGTATCTGTTGAGTGATTACGGAATAATGGCATTTCACGGCAATGATATAGATGTAGTAAAGAGACTAAATGCGTATTCAAAATACTCTTTTGAAGATAAACTTCGAGTTAGTGTTGGAACACCAAGTGCAAACTTAGATCAGTACCGTATGTCGGAATTAGAAAATTTTCGCAAAAGTATGCGAGAATCACTTCTGTATGAAAGTGCAAAGTCGGTACTTGGTGGTAACAATCGAACTGTTCGTAGTAACGCTAATAATATAAATAGTTCTGTAGATGAATCTGAAAGTACGAGTGTTGAGTCAGCAGACAAGAGTGCATATGGGAAAAGGATAATTGGAAACAAATACGTTATAGAAACTCTGCCATCGAAAGGTAAAAAGAACAATTCCAACATAAAAGGAATATCTTCAATGCTAAGTAATGATAATGCGTCTGAAAAATTAAGTTCAAAAGCTTTCGGGAAAGTCTCTGAAATGGCATTTGTAGTCAATAATTTCAATAGCCACCTTAAGACTTGTAGCGATAAAGAGACTTTTTTTGCTAATGAGTACGAGTATATTGTCATAGGAAATTTAGACGATAGTAAAAACTTTGAGAGCTGTAAAAGGAATATTTTTTTGATTAGAAATACACTTAATTTAACCGCATTATCTAAAGATCCTGAAAAGATGGAGTTAATTGCAGCTGTGTCAGAAGTAATATCTCCAGGTCCAGGTGCAATAGTAGTTCAAGGCATAATAATGGAAAGTTGGGCTGCTCTTGAAGCTCATGAAGATGTGAAAGCATTACTAGATAACAAACGAGTTCCTTTTATAAAAAAGAAAGGTGAGTGGAAGGTATCACTAGAAAGCGTACTTGGAGATGAAAAGTTCAGTGAAAAGATAGATGAGGAATCTAGAATAATAATGAACGAAAATTCTGAGCAACTGAAGGAAATGAGTAAGACTGAAAGCTTTGTTGAGAAGATGAACGGGCAAAACTACGAAGAATATCTCTTACTTATGATGCAAACAACCCCTAAAGACCTTAGAACACGGAGAATCATGGATCTAATTCAGATTAACATGAAGTATCGATACTATGATGATTTTAACTTCGATGAATATAACTGTGGGGTAAGATTCAATTTAAAAATAAATGGTAAATCATATGAAGTTAATGATTCATACAAGTAAAGAAATCAATAATAAAAGGGGAAGTTATATCGTTGAGGCAACATTGATTCTGCCGATTTTCATGATTGCTATTATGGTGATGAGTTCTATTATTTCGGCTTATAGCTGCATTGAGGACGCAAACTATATATCAGCTAATTATTTAAGAAGATCGGCAGCGCTTGCTTCAAAAATCAATATCCATAAATTAGTTCCTTATCAAATTAATAAGGAATTAAGCTCAAATCATTCTCAGGTTGATGGACTTATAATGAATTCAACAGCGTATAGAAAGCCGCTTCTGGGAATAGATGAAATCATATATATTGATGCAGACATGAGATTAAATACTAAAAATCCAATTGGCTTTAAGACAGAGGCAAAATACAGACTTAAAACAATAACACGTGCATATGTTGGGCGTGTGAGAGATAACACCCACATGACTGTTGATGATCTTACAGGGGAGGGTGATAAGGCTGTCTTTATTTTTCCGAAACATGGAGAGAAGTATCATAATCAAGGATGCACATATATACATTCTAAAGTAACATCAACTACGTTAACCCCGGGACTTAGAAAAGAATATGATCCATGTCCAGTGTGCAAGAGTAAAAGGGCGAAGCTTGGTGCTCATGTGTATTACTATCCTGTTGAAGGTGAATGCTACCATATGGCAGGTTGTAGGGTTATGGAGAGAAATTACGTGGAGATAACAAGGAAAATTGCAGAGAGACGCGGATATACACCGTGTTCAAAGTGTGGAGGTTAGTTAAGTGAAGAAAGACATTAGGCAAAGTATTACTGACTACAAGATGCCAAGATATATATGTGAGATTCTGTGTAATCATTATGCAAAAGCATTTCTAGATATGACAATTATATGTGAGAATGACACTTATATATTTTCATATAATAAAAAAAATAAGCAGCGCCTAGTATATCGCGAGCTTACAGAAATCGATAAGCTACAGCTAGTGCTAACGCTCATCATGATTAATGAGAATAATCGCCAAATGCTCATTGGTGCTGAAAGATATCTGATTGAGCCTGAACTTATTTATTCAGTGAGGAATAGGACAGACTATGGCAGTATAGGAATATTATTTTATCCAGACACGACAATGACACCGTTTAACATAAAGTTAATAAGATTTATAGATAAGATAGAAACAAAGAATAAGAAAAATGCTATAAGCTGTTTTGATCTAATTAAAGAGGAATTAGCTAAAAATGAAATGTATAGAGCAAGGAGTATTGCCGAAAAGCATCTTAATAGATTGCTTAATGAGAGAGCAGTTTGATAATCAAATGAGAGATGCAAAAGATATGCTGAGATAGTCGAAATGTATGCAATATATAGAACCTAAAGAACACTATAGATTTTGTATATTCATTAAGGTTTAATTTTGTAGAAATTAATAGAAATATATTTATTATGTCTTGACTTAAATACAAATAATATGGTATTTTATCAGTAGTTAAAAGACTCTAACTCAAGAGTCTTTTTTACGGTAAGAAAGTTAGATATATTTAACTAGCGTGTCAGATCGTACGCAAAGCAATGATAAAAGGTATTCACAATCAGCATAATTGTTTTAGGGGTAAGGAATGTTAGAGGACAAGATCATTCAGTTTTGTGCACCTACTTTAGCTAGGATTAAGATTGGTAGCATGTTTGGATACACCTACGCTTCACAAGAAGTCTTTAAAGAAGAACTTTGCACCATCAATAGAACACTCAACCGAAGAGGTGTAAATGTAGTTGTTCTACAGGATAATGGTAGGAGAGCACTACTCTATGTATTTAGACCAGAGATGCTAAAAAAACGTTTGACGGAATGCTGTGTTATGGAACTGATGCATGATTTCGGATATCAAAACTGTAATATGGCAAAGGCTCTACACCGGCTGAGAAATAGAATTTCGATGTGTGGTAGCTTCCCGCATGAAGTAGGTATATTTCTTGGATATCCTGTAGATGATGTTGCTGGTTTTATCAATCATTGTGGAAATAACTGCAAGGTTTGCGGTCAGTGGAAAGTATACGGGGATGTCGAGTACGCCAAGAATCTTTTTGCAAAATACAAACGCTGTGAGAGGATTTATATGAAGAGGTTTAAGCAAAACGGTGATATCGCAAAGTTAACTGTTTGTGCATAATTGGGAGGATGGATCATGAGTATTGTCATAGTAGGCGGAAATGAGTGTATGGAGTGTCAATATAAGGAGATTTGCAAAAAACACGGATGCAAAGCCAAGGTATTCACTAAAGAACGTGGCAATGTAGGCAAGAAGATGGGCTGTCCAGATTTACTAGTGATGTTTACTAACACGGTGTCGCATAAGATGATGAACACTGCTGTTGCAGAGGCGAAGCGTAAAAATGTTGAGGTTGCGTGGGTTCACTCGAGCAGTGCTTCAGCCCTTAAAACGCTACTTGCGCAGTATGTGTAGGTTATAGATAGTTCAACTTTATACTATTAATGAAATAGGGGCCTTATTTATAAAATAGGGTCTCGATTTTATTTGGTAAATCGTATATCTTAAAGTACTGATTGTATAGAATTTCAAGCGGTAGAGGGATTTCAATATGTTGACTTTGTATACTCTGCATGTTAAACTAATGTAGTTTAAAAAGAGGTTATTAATTAGAATTTATGTGGAGGAGATTATGCACACCGCACTTATGGTTGTTTTACTCGTGACAAGTGTGATTCTTATACTAAGCGTTCTTCTGCAGTCCAGTAAGAGTGATGGGCTTTCAGGCTCAATCGCTGGAGGTGCAGAACAGCTTTTTGGAAAGAAGAAGAGCAACGGTTATGATGCAATTCTCGCTAAGATTACGATAGTTGTATCAGCTATTTATATCGTTGTTGCATTAGTCATCGTAGCAATTTTCAACTAGTATTTATTTTGAAATACAGTAAATTATTAAATTGTTTATGTTGATATACAGAGGTAAAAAGAAATGCCTCTGTATATCTTTAATATATTTATTTTATATTTTAAGGAATTTGAGAATATTGTTTTCATGTTTCAAGGAGGTTTATTATGGCGATTAAGTGGATGGTTCCTGCTGCGGCTCTAATCGGTCTGCTTGTAGCTTTCGCACTTGCTTCTTGGGTAGGCAAGGCGCCGGAAGGTACTGACAGAATGAAGGAAATATCCGGCTACATCAGAGAGGGTGCGTTTGCATTCCTAAAGAGGGAGTACAAGACGATGATTATCGTAATCGTTGCTCTATTTGTACTTATCGGATTTGCAATCAATTGGACATCAGCAATCCTCTATGTTTGTGGAGCTCTTCTATCCGTACTTGCAGGGTTCTTCGGTATGAACGTTGCTACAAAGGGTAACGTAAGAACTGCAAACGCTGCTATGGAGTCTGGTATGCCAAAGGCTCTTAAGATTGCATTCAGAAGTGGTGCGGTAATGGGACTTTGCGTTGCTGGTCTAGGTCTTTTAGGTCTAGGAATTGTGGTTGTTACTCTCGACCTTGCATCAATCATGCAGTGTATCACTAGCTTCGGTTTAGGAGCTTCTTCAATGGCCCTATTCGGACGTGTAGGCGGTGGTATTTATACTAAGGCTGCTGACGTTGGCGCTGACCTTGTAGGTAAGGTTGAGGCAGGTATTCCAGAGGATGACCCTAGAAACCCAGCTGTTATTGCTGACAATGTAGGAGATAACGTAGGTGATGTTGCTGGAATGGGTTCTGACCTATTTGAGTCATACGTTGGTTCTGTCATCTCTGCTGTTACTCTTGCTGCTGTTGCTGTTGATGCTTCTGGTGCAACTGGAACATTTACTGAGGCAACTGCTGCGATATTCCCACTGCTAATTGCTGCAGTTGGTATCGTTGCATCTGTTATTGGTGTAATGTGTGTAAGAGGGAGTGCAAATGTTAACCCTGCTAAGTCGCTTAACGTTGGTACATATGTGAGCAGTGCGATTGTAATAATCGGATCTCTCATGCTAAGCAACAAGCTTCTTGGATCTTTGACATATGCATATGCGATTATCGCAGGTCTACTAGTAGGTGTTATAATAGGAGCTATTACTGAGGTATATACTTCAGATTCTTACAGATTTGTAAAGAAGATTGCTGAACAGTCACAGACTGGTTCTGCAACTACAATTATCAGCGGATTTGGTGTTGGAATGAGCTCAACACTATGGCCAATCGTATTTATTTCAGTTGGTATCATCGTTGCATACAAGTTTGCAGGATTATACGGTATCGCTCTTGCTGCTGTAGGTATGCTATCTACAACAGGTATGACAGTTGCTGTAGACGCTTACGGTCCAGTTTCTGATAATGCTGGCGGTATCGCAGAGATGTCAGAGCTACCAGAAAGCGTAAGAGAGATTACAGATACTCTTGACTCTGTAGGTAACACAACTGCTGCTATCGGAAAAGGATTCGCTATCGGATCTGCTGCACTTACAGCACTTGCGCTATTTGCATCATTTGCTGTTTCTGCTAAGCTAAGCCAGATCAGCTTGCTTGATCCGCTAGTAATCGTTGGACTATTTATCGGAGCTATGCTTCCATTCCTATTCTCGGCTATGACTATGAACTCTGTAGGAAAAGCTGCTAACGAGATGATCGAAGAGGTAAGACGTCAGTTCCGTGAGAATAAGGGAATCATGGAAGGAAATGCTAAACCTGACTATGCTAGATGCGTACACATCTCAACAGGTGCTGCTCTTCACGAGATGATTGCTCCTGGCCTACTTGCTATCGTAGCACCTCTCGTTATTGGTCTGCTACTAGGCACTGAGGCTCTTGGTGGAATGCTTGCTGGATCACTTGCATCTGGTGTTCTGCTAGCTATCATGATGTCTAATGCTGGTGGTGCTTGGGATAATGCTAAGAAGTATGTTGAAAGCGGAGCATACGGTGGAAAGGGAAGCGATACTCATAAGGCTACAGTTGTTGGTGATACAGTAGGTGACCCGTTCAAGGATACTTCTGGGCCATCAATAAACATCCTTATCAAGCTGATGACAATTGTTTCACTTGTATTTGCACCTGTATTCGTGCAGTTTGGCGGAATTCTGTTTTAAGAAATAGATTAAGAGCAATCATAAGAATTTAGGACATGTGCTTATGCGCATGTCCTTTTCTATTGAAAATACTTAATTTAATGCGAAATCAGCCGCTGGTATTGTTGAATAAAACAACAAAAAATGATAGAATGTTTGGGTATATTTATAAGATAGCATGCTTACAAGGAGGGCTTAAGTTATGCATAACAGATTAGAAGAAATCCGTGAAAAAGGACTTTTGAGCATTGCAAATGCCGAAACTGTCGAAACACTACAGGATGTTCGTAGAGAGCTTACAGGTAAGAAGGGTGCACTGACTGATGTACTTAAGAATCTGGGAAAGCTAGAACCTGAGATGAGAAAATCTGTTGGGATGAAGGCAAATGAGATTAAGAATTTCTTTGCAGAAAAGATTAGTGAGAGGGAGGAACAGCTAGTTGCTTCTAAGTCAGCTGTCGATGAGAAAATTGACCTCACTTTACCTGGTACACCAATCAAGAGTGGTGCGCTTCATCCAATTACTCAGATGTGCTATGATCTCAACGACGCCTTTCTCTCCTTGGGCTTTGAGATATTTAGCGAGAATGACATCAGCAGCGAGAAGTATGCTTTTGATAACTTGAATTTCCCGGCAGATCATCCTGCTAGACAGATGATGGACACATACTGGATTGAGGGTACAGAGGATAAGAGCGGTACTGAAAGACTCTGTCTTAGACCTCATCTTACTGGTGCATCTGTTAGACGTCTGCTTGAAGTTGGAGCACCTACTAGATTTGTATATCCAGGTCGTGTATACAGAAATGAGAATACCGATGCTAGACATGAGAGAGCATTCTTCCAATATGAGGCTCTTATTGTAGATAAGGATCTATCTTTCGCATCAGGTAAAGTAATGATAGAGACTATCCTTGAAAAGGTATTCGGAAGAAAGATCAATGTGCGTATGCGTGAGGGCTTCTTTCCGTTCACTGAGCCAGGATATGAAATCGATATGGAATGCCTAGTTTGCGGTGGTAAGGGCTGCAGAGTATGCAATCAGAACGGCTGGATTGAGGTTATGCCTGGTGGTGTAATTCATCCGAATGTACTTAGAGCTGCTAACCTTGACCCTGATGTATGGACTTGATTCTACACTAATACCT
>NZ_CP016199.1:1121259-1153956 GCF_002243385.1 Mogibacterium pumilum
TACACTAATATTGGTCTTGATAGACTCGTTATGATGCGCTACGGAGTTGACGATGTAAGACTTTTCCATAGTGCTGACCTTAGATTCTTAAAGCAGTTCAAGTAGGAGGGCGTTATGAAAGTATCACTAAATTGGGTAAAGAAATATATTGATATACCTGCGGATTTAACGAATGCGCAGATTGCTTACGACCTCACTATGAGAACAGTTGAGGTTGAAGGTGTTGTGGATACTGCTGAAAAATTCCATGACATTGTAGTTGGTAAAATTACATCTGTTGAAGCTCATCCGAATGCCGACAAGCTTAGAGTTTGTATGGTGGATATTGGTGAAGCAGAAGATGTTCAGATAGTATGCGGCGGTTCAAACCTATATGAGGGTGAGAAGGTCGTTGTATCGAAGCCAGGTGCTGAAGTTTACTGGCACGGCGAGAGTGAGCTCATGAAGATTAAAGAGACGAAGATGCGTGGAGTAGCTTCGTACGGTATGATTTGTGGCGCAGAAGAAGTTTATTTGGAAGACTTCTATCCGACAGATGATCCTGCAGTAATCGTTGATCTTGGTGATATCGATACAGCTCCAGGACAGAATATCGCTGACGCTATCGGTATGAATGATACTGTTCTTGAAATCGATAATAAGTCGCTCACAAACAGACCTGACCTATGGGGACACTATGGCATCGCTAGAGAACTCGCAGCGATTTACAAGCTACCTCTAAAGCCGCTAGATGAATTCGTTGCGCCTGAAGGAATTAGAGAGTACGATGTTGAAATCGACTCTCCAGAGAAGTGTTATAGATACGCAGGTCTTGAGGTTAGAAATCTGTCTATAAAGGAGTCGCCTCTATGGATGAAGACTGCGATTATCAATGGCGGTATGAGACCAATCAATGCTATTGTTGATATTACCAACTATATTATGCTCAGTGTGGGTCAGCCTACACATGCATTTGACAGAACTCACGTAACTGGTGAGAAAATTATCGTTCGTAATGCAAAGGCTGATGAGAAGCTTGAACTACTCGATGGAGCGAATATCGAACTAACAACGGAAGACCTAGTTATATGTGATGTGGAAGGTCCGATGGCACTTGCAGGAATTAGAGGCGGTAAAAAGGATTCTATCCTAGATGATACGGTTGATGTTGTGCTTGAGGTTGCGAACTTCACAGCGGGTGCTATCAGAAACACAGGGAAGCGTTTTGATGAGAAGACAGATTCATCTATCAGATACGAGAAGGGCATAGATACGCAGAGAGTTGATCAGGGGCTTGCTCTCGGTATAAAGTTATTTAAGGAAATCTTCCCTGAAGCTGAGTTCGTTGCTTTTAAGGACGTTAACCCTGTAGTTACTAAAAGAGCTGAAGTTGATATCACAAAGGCATTTCTCGATACAAGACTTGGGAAGGTGTTCGATGAGAAGGAGATTTCAGATACTCTAGGAAGACTTGGATTTGAAGTTGAATTCAAGAATGGTGTATACCACACAGTGGCACCAACATGGCGTTCAACAGGCGATATCTCGATGAGAGATGACGTTCTCGGTGAAATCGCAAGACTTGTCGGATACGAGAACTTTGAGGCTAAGCCACTTCCTGTCAACTTCGAGAATGCTGTTCATCAGATTGATACAGATCTCAATAGGAACCTCAGAGAGCATTTAGCGTTTAGATGTGGATTCAATGAGATATTTACATATCCTTGGATAGATGAGAAGTACATCAAGGCTGCAAGGGTCAATATGGAAAATGGCATAAGACTTGCAACACCACCAGCTCCGGAGCTTGCAACTCTTAGACAGTCGCTTGTGCCTGGGGCGCTTGAAGCAATCGTTAAGAATCTTAGATACTATGATAACTTCAAAATTTTCGAGATTGCTGAGGTGTTTGAGAAGGGTGAGTTCCATCCTTCTTCAGATGATGAGACTCTGCCGGTTCATAAACTTATGCTCACTGGAGCTGTCGTTGGAAAGGATGCGAAATCTCTGTTCTTTGAAGCAAAAGGTGTGGTTGAGTCGCTACCAAGATATTGCCATATGAACGGATATCAGTTTAAGCAGATTCAAAAACCATCTTGGGCTGATTCGGATGTATACTTAAATATCGTTAATGGTGACAAAGAAGTCATCGGTTCACTTGGTTTAGTATCTGTTGTTACACTATCGGATGCTGGAGTAAAGAAGGCAAGTGCAGCGGTGTTTGAACTAGATGTTAAGAAGCTTGTTCCGTTTACTTCAAGAACTAACAAATTTGAGCATTTACCACAGTTCCCGCTCGTAGAGGAAGATTTGTCACTTCTTGCAGATGAGGATGTTAAGTGGAAAGATATCTATGAAGCGATTAAGTACATGGCTAAGGAAGTCAGTTTTACCGAGGAGTACAGAGGTGCTCAGATTCCTGAAGGTAAGAAGTCTATCATGCTTCATATCAAGCTTGGAAATGACGACAGTACGATGACTGCTAAACAGATTGAAAAGAAGACTAAGAATATCTTGAATGTGCTTGCAAAGAAGACTGGTGTTACTTTAAGAGAGGAGTAATCCTATTTAGAGTGAGACTGCAATATTATGAAAATGATATGATGTCACAAAAAGTCTCTGCAGTTATGCAGAGACTTTTTAGCTGTATTTATTATATGTGTAGCAGTTATCAGATTACCAAATATTATAGTGCGAATTTACTCGCTGGAACGAACAAGAATAATCTTGCCAGAACGAACCGAAATATGCGCCTCACTACGAGAAATTTCATTAGAGATACAAAGAGTCGATGAACGGGAGATTGACGCGTTATCAAGGTTATATTTGGCACCTGTAACTGTAACACCATCAGCTGTGGAGTTTAGAGGTATGAGTGAGAAGTATTTGTATGCAGAATTTGGTACGAGTGTAGCAGAGCTACATGTTTCGCTATCTAGCAGCTGCATTGAGTTCTTTCCATCGATAAATTCGAGGTGTTCAAGTTTTTCAAAATACTTCTCGAGTAGGCTGATGTTACCTAGTGTATGATCAAGTCTACCTCCTATACCTCCGTAGACAGTGATATCGGTAACTCCGAGGTCAATAGCGTGGTTGATTGCCGCCTCAGTATCGGTTAGATCCTTTTCTGAATGAAGGGTAATGTATAGGCAATCTAGACGGTTACTTGTGTTCGTAGAATCAAAATCTCCAATAACACAGTCCGGTCTGATACCATAGGTATTTGCTATATCTACGCCACCATCGGCACATACGATATAGTCACTGGCGCTTGAGAGGGCATTAAGCTGTGATGCATCTGTTTTTTCAACAAAAGATAGAATAATCAGAGCTGTGTTATACATAGTGTCACCTCGTTCCTTAAATTCTTGAATTACTACTTTTAGTATATTACAATTAAAGGCGATTATAAACTAGAAAGTGAGTTACTATGCCTGAAAATAATAATTACATAGTTAGAGAAGATCTCGGAGAGATTAGGTATCTATCCATAATGCATATGAAGGATGACATTATGAATTATATATTGGGAATCGTGCTATTCTATATATTTATGGATTTGGTACCTGCTATTCTTGGGTTCTTCATACCTAGATCATATTTTAAAGTCGTAGCTGGTAACCTAGACCCAAAACTTCTGGCGCAGCTGCCGGATTTTGCATTTTCATCGTTTGTGTATGTGATGGCTCTGGGTGGCGTTTTAATGCTGGGACGTTCACTATATATACTTAGATATCTAAGAAATAAGCAAATTGATTACCCGTCAATCCTCGACGGAGTGAGATTTTTCTTCAGTGCAACATTAATATATATCATTCAGATGACGGTTGTATCCATACTGGCGATGTTCTTAGTGATACCGGGAATCATCGCATTTTACATGTTTAGACAAGCGTTTAATGTGCTTGCTGAAGACCCTTCGAGAAGTGCGATGAGCTGTCTTATTGAAAGCAAAAGACTGATGGCAGGTAATAAGTTTCGTTTATTCCAGCTTGATATGACGTATATTCCATTTGTCATATTTGGCAGCTTGCCACTTGTAGCATTTTCGTTTATGGGAATGCCGAATATTGGAGAATATACTAAACTTGTAGCGACCTTAATCACTTTTATACTGAAGCTTCCTATGTACCATGCGATGGGTAGTATGTTCTTCGGTCAGACGGTATTTTATGAGTTAATGGTTGCGAAGGGCTTCAGTAACTTTATCTACAAGGGTGAAACTGTATTTAGAGCAGGAGCGCGAGCAAAGTATAGAAGCAAGGAGTAAATGGGGAGGATATAAGCTAATCTAATCTAATCCAAAGCGATACTTACTGAAATGATAAATTAAGCGGGGATTCTTGTGAGAATCCCCGCTATTTTAATGCTCAAATATTTAAAATACTTAACAATGGCGTAGTAGAAATCAGTTTAAGGATTGTTTGGCTGACCTTGGTTATTGCCCTGGTTATTACCTTGGTTACCCTGATTATTACCTTGGTTACCCTGATTACTTCCTTGGTTATTACCTTGGTTACCTTGATTACTTGAGTTGCTGCTGTTGTTATGAGTCTGATCGGTAGTTTCTTGTTCGTCCTCTATAACCTCTGTTTCTTTTGACTCGTAGTCTGGGTTAGAGCCAAGTCTTCCTTCGGTACCCTTTGTAAAGTACTCGCCATTCTTACGAATTACATTCGAAGGTGCCGGCTTATAAGAACCCTTTCTGATATTAGGCATATTGCGCATGATACGCGACCAAAGAGCTGCAGCAGATGATGATGATGAGGTGAGTGGAATGTTCACGTCTGTACCAATCCATAGTGAAGCCGCATACTTTGGCGTAATTCCATCAAACCAGATATCGTATTTACTATCAGTCGTACCAGTCTTACCACCAACCTCAACACCAGAGATTGCAGCGTTAGAACCAGTACCGCCATTAACTACAGATTTGAGCATTGTTACCATGATGTATGCAACACCTTCGTCTAGAACCTTGTGCTTTTTCTTCTCGGTAGTGAGAATTGTTCGTCCGTCCCTATCTACAACCTTTGTAAATACTCTATTCTCAACGCGAACACCACCATTAGGGAAGGTAGCGTATGCTTCCGCCATTTCGTAAGGGGATACACCTTTTGAGAGACCACCGAGCGCAAGTGCAGCAGGGTTCATGTCACCGTTTGCTGACTTATTTAGAGTGCTGATACCATACTTTTCAACCATGCTAGCGGAATAATCTGCACCAAGCTGTTCATAGAGTTTTACAGCAACAACGTTTGTTGAACTCTGCATACCTTTACGCATAGTCATAGGTCCAGAGTATCTGTTGTTAGAGTTCTTTGGCCAAACTCTGCCATTGATCTTAATAGGTTCATCAATAATAATCGATGCGGCTGTCAGATAGTCTCCATAGTTATCTGTTCCTTGTTTATCGTTGCCAGGATCAATAAGAGGGTACTTCTGACCTTGTTCAGCATATTCATAACTCCTCTGAAGCGCTGCACTGTAAACAGCAAGTGGCTTGATTGAGGAACCAGGCTGTCGAGGATTTATCGCACGGTTGTAAAGCTGCTTGCCCGTAACACCACGGCCTCCAACCATAGCCTTTACCTTACCTGTACCAACTTCTGTAATTACCATCGCACCTTGAGGCTGAATAACCTTATCCTGCAATATATACAGCTTGTCGGTGAATGCTGGATTTCCGTCGACATTTGTAACCAGCTTGCTATTGTTCTTGATGAACTTAGCACTAATTACGAGGTTTCCAGACTTATCCATAGATTTGCTGTCGCTAGGGATATTTATATATCCGCCTGGAATTATATACAAGTTACCATTCTCTATGACGTATGACGGCTTCAGTTCGAGACTGTAGTCTGTGCCATTAGCTGTAGAAGTCTTGTAAATATTGAGTCTCTTGTTCTTGTAAATTGTAATCGATCCATCGCTATTCTTTTTGCACTCCCCGTCCTGTAGTATAAATCTGTCATTCTGGATCATATTGTCATAGGCATATAGTGTGATTGAGCCCTTGTCGCTGACGATATTACCCGAGCTGTCTTTCTTGAGCCCAGTTAGTGAAGGGAAGTAGCTTCCTTCTTTGAAACCATCCTCAACAGCTTTTTGTGCCTTTGAGTCCATTGTCGAGTAAATCTTGAGTCCACCGTTGTATACCATATCGTGAGCACTCTTATAGTTGAGCTTATACTTCTTCATCAGTGCTCTGATTACTTGATTTACAGTGTAATCTTTGAAGTATGATGTTCCTGCATCGCTACCCGAATTTAGAGTAGGGTTGATAAAGTCTACGAGATCAACAGAAGCGTTATCCTTGTACTGCGACTTTGTAATATAGCCCTGTTCGTACATGAGCTTGAGCGCGATCTGCCTACGTGATTTAGCAATGTCGTTTGCGATGTATGTCTTACCATTCACCTTGATAGGTGTTGATGTCTCCCTTGATGCAAGCGGAGAATCGGCATTTTGGATAAGTGAATACGTATCTGGTGACTGCGGCATAGCAGCGAGGGCAGCACTTTCTTTTACAGAAAGCTCGTTTACGCTCTTAGAAAAATAGGTCTTAGACGCATTCTCAATTCCGTAATTACCATATCCAAAATAGATGCTGTTCACGTATGCGGCGAAGATTTCTTTCTTGGAGAGAGTTCGCTCAATCTTCGCTGCGTAGTACATCTCGAGAATTTTACGGCGAACTGATCTCTGACTCTTGATATTTGGTAGATATACGTTTCTGGCTAGCTGCTGGGTTAGCGTACTAGTTCCGCGAATATTTCCACGACCAAATGAGGAGACGATAGCTCCCACCATTCTCGTCCAGTTGAAACCATGGTGTTTCCAGAAAGTCTTATCTTCAAGAGCTACAAAAGCGTCAACTGTATGTTTCGGTATGTCTTTGTACTTGATGATCGTTCGACTTTCGCCGCTATTGACACTTCCGACGCGCTTACCAGTATCGTCGTATATTATCGTATCAGTGGAAATCTGATCATAAATCTTATGAGGATCAATCTTAGGAGCGAAGGCGATAACCGTTGATGCGTAGATTGAAAACATAAGTGTCATCACTACACCCATAACGATAAAGTTGCGTATAGCATACTTTATGCTGAATGTACGAGCCTTATTCTTAACTTTTTTTCCAGCTACCATGATGTACTCTCCAGCTCCAGGTGTATAGTATGGGTTTGGCTTAGTAAATACGCGCTTGATAAACTGAACAGGGTGTCTAAGATCTCGCTTAGGGCTAAAGCCTCTATCTTCACCGCGGGTCTTGGCTTTCTGCTCCTGTTTAAGAAGCTTTTTTTCTTCTTTTGCTCTTTTTCTTATTGATTTATCGCGCTTTGCAGCCTCTGCCTCAGCTTTGGCAACCTGTTTATAAAATGTATCTTTACCATCTTCGCTTATGATTTGATTCTTATTGTTAAGAGCTGCCTCATTTGAGTTGTGCTTCGATGAATTCTTCTCAAGATTGTTCCGGAGTCTGTTCTTCTTAGCGTCAGCTTCCGCCTTAGCAACCTGCTCGTGGAAGGAGAGGCCTTTTTTCTCACCTTCATTAGCTACAGCTCGAGCGCGCTTTGCTTTCTGTTCCTTTTCGAACTTCAATTGAGCTATATGATTGGCTACTGTGCGCATTTCCTCAGGGGAGAGGCGCTCACCGTTTTTTAGTCTCTTGATTAATTCTTTTATGTTTGTTGAGTTGTTTTCCATAAATTGCCTCTTAAGTAAAATATAACATGTTATTATACCATGAAACACTTGAAAAATGAACAGTTTGAGTTATTTTAATGTGAAGATTATATGTGCATGTAGCCGCCAATTTAGCTACATAAAATAAGTGTGTGCTGAAGGGAATTGTTAGAGTGATAGTATTTGAATACATGATGTGCTTTAGACGTTCGAGATGCTTTTTATATAATGGTGTGAAATATGTTTAGAAGAAGACTTGTAGCGCTTGCTCTGTCTCTAGCGCTTGGAACTAGTGCAGCAGACGTTCTAATAAATAATGGAGACTTTATCAATTTCATTATCATTACGGTAGTATTTGTTTTCGCTATGTATAGGATAATGCTGATAAGGAGGGGCGTAGAGCTCAAAGTAGATGGAAAAGTATTCACACGGGATACTCTCGTTTGCGTGCTTATATTTATTATGGGAATGGTAAATTATGGAATTCATGTGTATCAAATGAAGGTCTTATCACAGGATGAATTATCAAAAGTAAAGTGCATACAGGGTAGAGTTATATCCTATAAGGAAAATGAAAAAGGGCTTTCATTAGATATTAAAACCTCTTCACTCGGGAAAATGACAGTAGTGCGGTGTCAGAAATGGCAAGGCTTTGACAGCATTAATAACAGAAATAATTCTACAAAAGGTATGAGCATAAGGAACGTAAATGATACAATCTTCGCTCGGAAACATGCACGGACTTTTGATAAGTCAAATAAAGGTCTAAAACTATATGGCAAGAAGATCGAGGTTCGTGGAATTATAAAAGTTCCTGTAGGAACTCGTAATCCAGGATGTTTTGATTATAGGCGATATCTTCTGACTAAGAAGATTACATATACTATGAAGATAACCAATATAAGCGAGATAAAGGGTGCAGAAACAAGTAAACTCTGGGGCATGAGGCATTCTTTAAATAATACTAAAGAGGGTTTTGCAAAGAATGTTTCTGATGGAAGAAGTGAAGTATATGGGTTTATAAAAGGTGTAACCTTTGGAGAGACTGACGATATAGATGAAGATACTATCAGGGAGTTTCGGGAAAATACTACGGCGCACATACTTGCTGTCAGTGGATTACATGTAGGGGTAATATATGGGATGCTAAAGCTTATGTCCATGGGACGACATGGAGGCATCATAGGTTTTCTTACGATGTTTGCAATGTTTGGATATGGTGAACTTACTTCCTGGAATGTTTCGACTACGAGAGCTGTAATTCTTACCTGTACTGCAATTATGGCATTTTATCTAAGGCGCCCGTTTGATCTATTATCTTCATTGGCATTATCTTTTATAATACTGCTGATCTATAATCCGTTTTTGCTTTTTGGCGCAAGCTTTCAGATGTCGTTTCTAGCGGTGTGTGGCATTGCTTTTCTCACAGATCCGCTTGGCAGGTTAATTGGAAAGTTCGGAGGGTTTTTACTTGCTATACAGCTGTCGATGATTCCTTATACGATATATACATTTAACAAAATTAACCCAGTAGGATTTCTAATCAATATACCAATTGTTGCTTTAATAGGGCTGCTTGTTCCATTTTCTATCTACGGTCTAGTTTCATACTCAATAATCGGTAACGTAGGAGTGATAATTAAAAGTGAGATATTTTATCTGACAGAAGTCATAACTAGGCTCAATCACGTGCTTAACCTCGATGGTAAATACTCATACTCGATGAGCTCTATGAAAATAACGACGATAATAGCTTTCTATACGTTGTTATTTTATATATGTTCAGAGTTCAATATAGTTATGGTTCTAAGAAAAAGATGTGATGTCATAACGCAATCAGTAATACTCGCTTTATGCATGTCTATTGCAGTAGGTGCCGCGTATCGCAACGTATTTACGAACTATGAAGTCGTATTTATCGATGTCGGGCAAGGAGATGGAATACACATACGAACCGACACTTATGATGTGCTCCTAGATGGTGGCGGCGAAAAGAACCGAAATATAGGGGAGAAAGTGCTTAAAGAGTACTTTTTGAAGAATGCCTGCAGCGACCTAGACATAAGTATATTTACACACATGCACATGGATCACTGCAAAGGGGCTATGGAACTAGGTGAAGTGTATCCTGTAAAGCAGTATATAGTTCCGTATCCATACAGATATCAGGTAACGGGAAAATATCTAAAATTAGTTAGATTTAAAGATAAAATAAGGCTTGCAAAAGACGTATGGATAGAAGCTATTTGGCCGATGGATGATAGGATAGCGATGAGCGAATCTGATGATAATGAATTAAATACCGTGTACATGCTGCACTATAATGGTATTAAAATAATGTTAACTGGTGACCTAGTTGAGGCAGATGAACTGGATATGATAGAATACTACAAATCCACTGATGTGTTAAAATGCGATATTCTTAAAGTAGCGCATCACGGAAGCAGATATAGCTCTAATGAGAAGTTTATAGATGCTGTAAACCCGAGAATTGCAGTTATTCAGGTTGGTGAACATAATACATATGGTCATCCTAATGCCGGGGTAATAGAGCGTTTTAAGAAGCGCGGGATTAAAGTCTATAGAAATGATAAAGAAGGAGCTATTGGCGTAGATATTAGCCATAACAAAATTATAGTCGATAGGATGATTAAGAATGTCATTTAAAGAGTTTAGCAAGGATATAAAGAGTGGGGTAATAGGCAGTAACATTTTTCTCTATGGTGAAGAGGGCTTTCTTACTGACTGGGCTGTGAAGACCATAGTAGAAAACAATTCGAGTGAGGCTGACAGAAAATATGTAGTTACAGATCTCGATGGAGAGAGTGTAACAGCGCAGGAAATCGTTGAAACTGCTAATACTATGACCATGTTTGCCAGCACAAGAGTTTTGACTGTTAAAAATTATATGCCACTAGTGAAAAAGAGCGCAGTAACTGAAACCGCACCGATTCTCGAGTACTTCAGCAACCCGAATCCATCGACAATTCTCTTATTTTATCTAGAGCCTCTTGCGAGCCCTAGTAAGAAAGAGAAGCTAAACGCTTTTGCCACAAAGGTATCTAGAGTATGTAACACATATAATTTCGAGAGACTAAATCCAGCAGAACTTAAATCATTTGTAAACAAGAGAATTCGCTCAGCTGGCAAGTTGATTGGAGCTCGAGATATGGATTACCTCGTAGATATCTCTGGTTATCTCAATAATGACAGTGAATATGATTTATATAGGATGGAATCAGACCTTATGAAGCTAGTCAACGCTTCTGATGAAGATGCTATATCAAAGCAGCTTATAGAAGATATAATGATTGGTGATAAGGATAGGTTTGTGTTTAACTTCATTGACTATCTACTAGCTGGAAAGAAGAGCATGGCTATGCAGCTTCTCATAAATACCATTGCTGCTGGTGAAAACTCAAAAGATAAGGGAAATGTATTCTCACTTGCATCTACGTTAATAGGTCAGTTTGAGATTATGTATGATTCGCTGGAACTAGATGATGAGGGCATGCCGATAAAGGCTATGGCTAAGAATCTTGGAGTGAATGAGTATCGTCTGAAGAAGGCCTATGCTGCAGCTAGAAAAGTTGGTAAGTCTAAGATTAAGAAAGCCCTGATTGAGCTATACGATACTGATAGACTGCTGAAGACAGGTGAGATGGATAAGAACACATCACTTGAACTATTCGTCTTTAACTGGTAGTTAATTCAAAAGCACATGAAATTACCAATGATAAACTAGATTAATGAAAAAGCTTGAGGCTATGCTTCAAGCTTTACTTTTTCACTGATGCAACTAACTCTCTAGCAGCTTCAAGTGCATTGCTACTGTCAGGAGCGCCGCTTATTAATCTTGCAAGCATCTCGAGCTTTCCTATCTCATCTAGGTGCTCGATAACTGTATGAGATTTACCATCTGAAATCTCCTTATCAATCGAGAAGTTATCATCTCCAGAAGCGGCAATCTGAGGTAGGTGAGTGATACACAATATCTGTCTATGTTCAGCAATCTCATTAAGCTTGTGACCTACCACAAGTGCAGTCTTGCCACTAATTCCAGTATCGATTTCATCAAAAATCATGGTCTCAACACTGTCGTTACTACCGATGATATGCTTGAAGGCGAGCATTATTCTAGAGATCTCACCGCCAGAAGCAATTTTGGCCATTGGTCTCAGAGGTTCGCCTGGGTTAGTAGATATGAGGAATTCAACATCGTCATATCCCAGTTCAGAGATGTCGTCAAGCTTAGTTATCTCAATCTTGAATTCGGAATTTGCAAAAGCAAGATCCTGAAGTTCCTTGATCATCTCTCTTTCTAGTGAAGCTGCATTAGACTTTCTAATATTGCTAACTAGTTCAGCCTGAGTTTTGAGTTCGCGGTATCTCTTGTCTATCAGCTCAGCAAGTTTTTTCTTCTCATCATCAAGATTATGAATTACGTCAAGCTTGCCATCGAGCTCTTCTTTGTATGCAATAATTTCTTCGATGCTCATATTGTATTTTCGCTTAGCATCCTCAATTACACTAAGCCTAGACGATACGAGGTCTATCTCATCTTCGGAAAAGTTGATAGATTCACTGGTGTTTCTAAGGGTAGAGGAGATATCCTCAAGGCTATAGTATAGCTCTGAGAAGCTCTCTGATAGTTCACCGAGCTCTTCGCTGTATGATGCAATACCATGAAGCTGATTCATACATGAGCCAATAATACTGAGAACAGAAGGATCATCAGTTAGCTTGCTATATGAACCAGCAACAGCATCGTATATTCGCTCGCTGTTACGCATTAAGTCGAGCTGCTCTCGTAACTCGTCATCTTCACCAGCCTGCAAATCAAGGTTATTGATATAGTCAAATTCGAATTGATAGAAGTCCTGCTGTCTCCGCGATTCTGACTCGCTTCGGAGTAGCTGATCGTATTCACGTTTGACTTCATGATAGAGTTTATAAAGGTCACTAAGCTTAGCGAGCTCCATTTCGATAAATCCATGATTATAGCTATCGGTGATGAGTATATGGTTCTCTGGATCTAGTATCTGTTGGTTATCGTACTGTCCGTGGATATCGACGAATTCCCTGCAAAAATCTCGTAGTTTTGCCAGAGAAACTATCTCACCATTGAGCTTTGCTACGCTTTTTCCTGACTTAAGAATCTCTCGTGAGATAATAACATCTTCGCCTCCAATATGACTAACAATTTGAATCAGCGCTTTGTCTGTACCATTTCTGATCATAGAAATATCAGCACGGTCCCCGAGGGCTGTGCTGATAGCCTGTACTAGTACAGATTTACCAGAGCCCGTCTCACCAGTGATGATGTTAAGAGAGGGGCCAAGGTCAAATGACATATGTCCAATTGTCGCAAAATTAGTAATTTCAATACGATCGAGCATTAACTTACCTCAATGTTTAATTTTAGTCCCTTAGGGCAATCATGTCTTCGAACACCTTGAGAATTGCCGCAACATATTGCTCATGTTCAGCAATAATAAGTAGGGTGTTATCGCCAGCAACGGAGCCGACAACATGCTCTAGTTTTAGACAATCGATAGCTTCAGCTGTAGCATTACCGCAGCCAGGAAGTGTCTTAACTACTATCAGATTTTGTGCCGACGCATAGGAGACGATAGTCTCTCTAAAAATCTTGATGAACCTTTCGGAAATCGGTTGAATGTCGAATTTCCCTGATGTGTACTTATAGCGATCTTTATCTATTGATACTTTAACGAGTTGTAGCTCTTTGATATCTCTAGAGATAGTCGCCTGAGTTACTTTGTATCCTTCCTGCTCGAGTAGATCCTGTAGTTGATCCTGTGTCTCTACAACGTGTCTTTGGATTAATTCCAATATCTTATTCTGCCTTGAGTAACGCATCTGTCCTCCAAATGATAAAAAAGGTTCTTTGCACACATCACACAATGATTGTAGCATAAATTTTCAAGTGAATAAATAAATACGAAACATTAATGTTCGCAACCTTGTTTAATGGACAAAATAGCCTAGTTTTGGTAAAATATCGGAGGTGATTAATGATGAGAATTATAGGAATAGACCCAGGTTACGCCATCATGGGATATGGCATTTTAGATTACAATGGCAACCGCTTCAAGACCATTCATTATGGTTCAATCGAAACGACGGCGGGAGTTCCGATGCCTGAGCGGTTAAAGTTGCTCTACGACGGGCTGTCTGGAATAATTCAGGAGTACAAGCCGGATGAAGCGTCGATAGAGGAGCTTTTTTTTAATAGAAACGTTACGACGGCCATCGGCGTAGGTGAGGCGCGAGGAATCGCTTTGCTTGCATGCGTTGAGGGTGGGCTTTTGGTATCGGAATACACGCCAATGCAGATTAAGCAAGCGCTTGTAGGTTACGGAAAGGCGGATAAGAATCAGGTTCAGACGATGGTCAAGACCATTCTGAATTTGAAGGAAGTCCCTAAACCAGACGATACGGCCGACGCAGTAGCTGCCGCTATCTGTCATGCACATTCGCGTAATTCCAGAGTTATTAGGAGATAAGAGATAATGATAAGAAATATCAAAGGTGAATACCTTTATTACGACAAGGGCTCGATGATTATCGAGACGAGTGGAGGAATCGGGTTTCGCATATACGTTGCGGATACTTCGCCACTGCTTCTGCATCGTGAAGGGGATTTTTTAAATATATTTACGTATATGCAGGTCAAGGAAGACGGCATGTCGCTTTACGGTTTCTCGAAGCTTGATTCTTTAAATCTGTTCGAACAGCTAATCACTGTAAAAGGTATTGGCCCAAAGGCAGGACTCGCGATCATGTCGACTGGATCAGCTGATGAGATCAAATACAGTATAGCCAATAAGGATGCTACTGCAATTGCTAAGGCGCAGGGAGTAGGTAAGAAGACTGCAGAGCGTGTAATTCTTGAGCTATGCGATAAGATAGATGCAGTTCCTATGCCAGATATTGGAGAACCTACACCAGCTTCTATTCCAGGTCTTGATAAAGCGAGACAGGAAGCTGTTATGGCTCTCACCACGCTTGGGTATTCAAAAAATGAATCTGAAGAGGCAATCGGTCACGTAACCGATGAAGGTCTCGATGTGGAGACATACCTTAAGAAGGCACTTAAGTATCTACTTTAATTGATAGAAGGATTAGGAAATGCTTGATAAGATTACATCAACAAAGGTAATACCGAACGAGATAAACGGTGAATTCACGCTCAGACCACAGTACCTAAGTGAGTACTGCGGACAATCAGTGGCGAAGGAGAACCTATCGATATATATTGAAGCTGCTAAGAAGCGTGGTGAGTCACTTGACCATGTGCTTTTCTATGGCCCTCCAGGTCTTGGAAAAACTACTCTTGCAAATATAATTGCAAATGAACTTGGCGTAGATATCAAGATCACGTCAGGACCCGCAATCAGCAGGGCTGGCGACTTAGCCGCTATTCTCACAAATTTAAATGAGAATGACGTCCTATTCATTGATGAGATTCATAGGCTAAATCGTTCGGTTGAAGAGGTCCTGTATTCCGCTATGGAAGACTTTGCACTAGATATCATTATCGGAAAAGGACCTGCGGCGAGGTCACTCCGTATCGATATCGCTAAATTTACTCTAGTCGGGGCTACGACTAGAGCGGGAAGCCTGTCGGCACCTTTAAGAGACAGATTTGGAATAATCACGAAATTCGAGTTCTACACTCATGAGGAAATCAGAAATATTTTGCTGCGTTCAGCGAAGGTTCTCGGCATCGAGATAGACGACGAGTCACTCGATGAACTGGCGAGAAGATCGAGAGGAACGCCTAGAATTGGCAACAGGTTGCTTAAAAGAGCTAGGGATTTCAGCGAAGTAATCAGTGACGGACAGCTTAATATCGAAGTTACACGTAAAGCACTAGAGGCTCTCGGCGTGGACGAACTTGGACTCGATAAGTTAGACAGACAGATTCTCGAGACGATAATCAAGAGCTTTGGCGGCGGACCGGTTGGAATTGAAACCATTGCTAGTGCAATCGGTGAAGAAAGGGTAACACTCGAGGATGTCAATGAACCGTTTCTAATTCAGTCAGACCTCATGTACCGTACGCAGAAGGGGCGTATGGTTACTAAACTCGCATACGAATACCTAGGACTTATGTCCTACTACAAAGAAGATTAATAAGGGGTGCGGCTGATATGCAGAAATCTCTCGTATTCGTAATTGCGCCTCGCTTATTAGAACTGGAGAATACATAATAAATGAGACTAGAAGATTTTGATTACGAGCTACCCAAGGAACTGATAGCGCAGACACCTTCGTTAAAAAGGGATGAATGTAGATTGATGGTACTCGATAGAACCGAGAATAGTATCAAGCATAAGCACTTTTACGACATACTAGATTACCTTCACGAGGGTGACTGTCTGGTCGTAAACGATTCGAGGGTAATTCCCGCAAGACTTTACGGGACTAAGGAGAAGACAGGTGCACATATTGAACTTCTCCTCATCAAACGCTTAAATGGTGACAAGTGGGAGAGCTTAGCTAAGCCAGGCAAGAGACTTAAGGAAGGCGATACCGTTATTCTCGATGAAAATAGGCTGTTCAAGGCGCACATACTTGGATTCAAGGACGAGGAAAATGGCACTCGTATAATCGAGTTCGAATACAAAGGTATATTCATGGAGCGCCTTGAAGAGATTGGCAGTATGCCACTTCCTCCTTATATCGAACGAGATGCGGGTAATGATGACAAGGAGAGATATCAGACCGTATACAGCAAGGTGGACGGGTCTGTGGCTGCTCCGACGGCAGGACTTCATTTTACAGATGAACTGCTTGAGCAATTAAGAGCTAAAGGTGTTGAGATCGCATACGTAACACTTCATGTCGGCATCGGAACTTTTAGACCGGTTAAGGTGGATAATATCGAAGACCACAAGATGCATTTTGAGGAATACACCATAGAGCCTGAAACCGCAGATACTGTAAACCGTGCAATTAGAGAAGGAAGACGCGTAATATCGGTTGGTACGACATCGACGAGAACCCTTGAAAGTGCAGCAAAGCAGGTTGACGGTGTGTGGCAGATTGAAAGCGGACACAGTAATACGGGGATATTTATATATCCCGGATACAAGTACAAAGTCGTGGATGCGCTCATTACAAATTTTCATTTGCCTAAATCGACACTGATTATGCTAGTTTCGGCACTTTACGATAGAGAGCACATTCTCGAGGCTTATGAAGAGGCTGTGCGTGAGAGATACAAGTTCTTTAGCTACGGCGATGCGATGTTTATAAAGTAGGAGATTGAGATGAAAGAATCACTTAGTTTTGAGCTAATTAAAAAAGACTCGCGTACGGGAGCAAGGCGCGGCAGGATTACGACGCCTCACGGCACTATTGAGACGCCGGTGTTCATGCCGGTTGGAACGCAGGCGACAGTAAAAGCTATGAAGCCTGAAGATGTTGAAAAAACTGGGGCAGAGATCATTCTTGGAAACACTTATCACCTGTATCTGAGACCTGGCGAGGACATTGTCCGTGAAGCTGGGGGCTTACATAAGTTCATGAATTGGCATCGTCCTATCCTCACAGATAGTGGCGGTTTTCAGGTATTCTCACTTGGAAAATTCCGTAAGATAACTGAAGAAGGTGCGAAATTTAAATCGTATATAGACGGTTCATCGCATATGATGACGCCGGAGAGTTCGATTGAGGTACAGACAGCCTTAGGATCAGACATCATGATGGCATTTGACGAATGCGTTGCATATCCAGCTGAGAAGAAATACGTTGAGAGGTCACTCGAGCGTACAACTAGATGGCTTAAGCGCTGCGACGATCACCATAAGAGACTAGAGACTAAAGCTGCCATGGAATCAGGTTCAGATACTATGAAGCAAGCATTATTTGGAATCATGCAGGGTGGGATGTTCAAGGACCTAAGAGAAATAAGTGCCAAGCAGATTACAGAGATAGATCTTCCTGGGTACGCAATCGGAGGACTGTCCGTTGGTGAGCCTAAAGAAATTATGCTCGATATACTTGATGATTGCGTTGATTTACTGCCTGAAGATAAGCCAAGATACTTGATGGGAGTTGGAACTCCCGATTACCTGTTTGAAAGCGTTGAGCGAGGAGTTGACATGTTCGACTGTGTACTGCCGACAAGGCTGGCAAGACACGGCATGGCGATGACGAGCAGAGGCAAAATCAATATCAAGAATGCTGTTTTTGCAAGGGATTTCAGCACTTTGGATCCTGATTGTGACTGCTACTGTTGCAGAAATTACTCGCGTGCCTATCTAAGACACCTATTTAAGAATGATGAGATACTGTGTTCGATGCTGCTGTCAGAACACAATATTCATTTCCTGGTAAACATGATGAAAAACATCAGAAAAGCAATTGAGGAGGATAGATTCCTAGAATACAAGAGGAAGTTCTATAACAAATATGGAGAATTTTAAAATTTGTCCGATTTCCGAGCACTGTGGCGGCTGTCTGTATCAGGGCGTTCCGTATGAGGAGCAGCGTAGTGAGAAGGAGAATATAATCAGAGAGCAGCTGACGAGGCGCAAGGTCGACGATTCTGTATTCAGCGGTCTGATTCCGGCTCTCTCGGAATACAGATATAGAAATAAGATGGAGTATACGTTCGGCGACCTTGAAATCGGTGGTGAACTCACTCTTGGGATGCATAAAAAAAGACACTTTATGTCAATTGTGACCTGCGATGAATGTCAACTGGTTCCTGTGGATTTCAACAGGGTGCTTCGTGCAACCCTTGATTTCTGTGTAGAAAAAGGCTATTCGTTCTATCACAAGAAGTCGCATCAGGGACTTCTTCGTAATCTCGTTGTTAGGCACGGAGTAAAGTCTAATGAGCTGCTGGTTAACATAGTTACAAGCAGTGAAGATGGATTCGACGAGCAGGGTTACCTCAAGATGTTGCAGGCACTTAAGCTTGATAACGAGCTTATAGGTGTTATGCGTACGTTCAATGACAGCCTAGCAGATGCCGTAATCAACGAAGGTGTGAAAATTCTTTATGGTAGGGATTACTACAACGAGGAAATCCTCGGATTGAAGTTCAAGGTAAATGCCTTTTCCTTCTTCCAGACCAACATCGAGGCAATCGAGAGGCTTTATAGAGAGGCACTTGCTTTAATTCCAAACCTTGATTCAAAAGTCGTGTATGATCTCTACTGCGGAACTGGGACTATTTCCCAGCTTATGGCATCTAAAGCCAAGAAGGTGTATGGAATCGAAATCGTGCAGGATTCGGTGGATGCGGCAATCGATAACGCCAAGATGAATGATATCGATAACTGCCACTTTATCTGCGGTGACGTTAAAGCGAAGCTAGACGAGGTTACAGAGAAGCCGGATATGATAGTTGTGGATCCACCACGTACGGGAATGCACGATAAGGTTGTGGAGATGCTAGCAAGCTACGGAATAAAGCAGATCCTCTATATTTCGTGTAACCCGAACACTATGGCAATGAATCTCGAGAAGTTCGCGGAGCTTGGGTATGAGCCGGTGGTTATCAAGGCGTATGATAATTTTGCGAAGACAAAGCATGTGGAGAGCGTGGTATTGATGTCAAAAGTCTAGCAATTAATAATGAGGATGCATCAAATTATACCTTATTTGCAATCAGAAAAGGTAATTACAAAATAAATTTAAGGTATTAAAATTTTAACATACGGCCAGATATATTTAAGGAGAGAATAATTTCAATGCATAACAAAAAGGGTAATAAGGAAAAATGGCCATTCGGTATTATGATTACAGGAATATGCCTAGCTGCAATTATAATAATTGCAATTCTTGTATTACATAGCAGAACCAATGGTGAAAACGAAATTTTAAAGGTGCTGGTTCAAGGAGAAGTAATTACTGGAATTGCTATAACTTTTACAACTATACCAACATGGATATATTCGATTAATGAAAGAAAAAGAAGTGAGACTAGATTGATTACTGAAAATGCAATGGAAATAGTTAAACATTATGATCAACAATTATCCGAAGTTGTAGAGGATATTTCAAGCAGAGAAGAGTTTAGATTGATTGATGTATGGAGAATGGATTATATAATAACAACCTGTAATCAACTGTTTAATAAGTGGGGCGCTGATAGAGAAATAAACATATCACTAAATTATCCACATGTTTTATCTGTTATCTGTAACAAAAAATATTTAGGAAATATTAACTCCCCAGGCGGTTTGCAAGATGAATGGAAAGATAACTTAGCTAAAATTCTTATTCCAACTCTAAAAGGAATTTATAAAACTGAAAAATCGGAGATTTTGCAAGATGAAAATGTAAAATACTTTAGTTTAATAGAATTCGGGACACAAGAACTTGACTTTAAAAAAATAAAATTTAAAAATAAAGTATTTGTAGAATGTACAGTTACTGAAAGATTTGTGTTAGATAATGATTTTGTTAATTGTGAATTTATTAATTGTTATGCACCTGATGGATTGGAAAATCCTGAGAGCATAAAAAAATTGGGGAATAATAGCAATGAATCTACAAATGATAATGATAGCAGTGAAGGACTTGCAATGCTAGTTGATAAAGGGAATACAGATAGCGGAAGGTACTCAGTGCAAACTACTAATGAAAACGCAGCATGTCCAGAAAACATCATAGATAATAGAGAAAAAATATATTTATGCAAATATAAATGTATATATAAGGATGTCGATAATAATAAAATTAATAATGATATCAAAGCATATTTGATTTCGGAGTTATGTAAAGGTAACGGAAAAGAAAAATTAGGAACTAATAATATAAAAATTAGTATTAGTAGAAATTATAGTAATTATTCAGAGCAACAAAAATGGAATGGATGGCATAGTCTATTTAAAAATAAAATTGAATATGCTAATCATTTTAAATACTATATTTTTGCAGTTAAGGATACCGATAAACATTTTGTTATTATATTTGAAGCCGAAGAATTCAAGGAATTTTTAAAAGCTAAGACAGTTGATAAGTCGGGAAAATACAATTTTTATTTTTCAAATTGGTTGTTCTAAAACCTTTTAAAGGTAGCCGTTACCTATCGTTAAAAAGCTCATGGATATGTTCCCACATACTAACATGTCAATAAGATATACTTAGTGTTCACTCGTTGCATGTGGAATCGGTAACACTACTTTCACGAACTACTCTGTAGCTCGTGAAAGTAGATGTACCACCCACGCAAGGCACACAAAAGAAAACGAGCGAAGCGAAGTTTGAATTGTAGTGGGCTACCGCGAAGGCCACAGCCTTTCTGTCGAAATAAATGTTTAAAACTATATATAGGATTGAAACCATGGGATTACTAGTAAGTGAATAATTTGCTAGAATCCCTTTTTAAAAAGTTGCGAGGAGAGCAAAATGTGTAATATTAATTTGGAAAAATATCGTGATAGAATTGCTCTAGCATATGAAACAAGTGCCTTCACAGAAGGTATCCGACCAGTGTCGGAGGATGATATAAAAAAATTTGAAGCAAATTATGCCTATATACCATCAGAGTACCGCTGGCTACTGCTTAACCTAGGCGGTTGCTATTTGTCAGAACCATGGATTTTTGACTTGAAGGAGCTGGAGGGAAACTATACATACTTTGAAGAGGCATATGAGGAGTATATGAGCGAATGTAAACACGGTCCAACGTTTCCTATTGGAGGTTTAGGTGATGGAAGCATCGTATTTATAGACCTGGAAAGTGGTAAAGTGCGTGGATATAACAATGACTATACTGACCTTGAGGAAATTGCAGAGAGCTTTTCGGAACTTATTTTAGATCTAGTAGAACAGGTAGAAAGCTTTTCTTCACACAATATATGATAAAAGGGGAATGCATAAAATATGCATTCTTGAAAAAGATGATAGATACCTTAAATTTAAAATAGAGGTGAGATAATTATGCGCCATATAGTTTTAGAAAGGAAATTTGCAGGTTTAAATTTATGACATTATTAAAAATCATTTTAATAGCACTTGGTGCAACTTTTTCGATATTCGGATACTTAATCTACTTTAAGAAAAAGTACAATCTTATTAATGACTTTGAAGCTAACCACAAAGCCGGTAGGAAAACAGAATCTTATGCCAGAAAAGTGGGCTTGATTGAATTACTACTTGGAATAGCTTTGCTGATGGTGGGCTTTTATTTGATTATTGCTACGCGAGGTACTTGAATTTGTTAGTCTGCTTCTTTATTGAAGAACGATGAAACATATTCCGTTGCAATATCGTAAGGACTTACTGAAGTAACTTCACAGTATTCAAATTTACATTGCAATTTATAATTCGTTTTTGTGAGGAATAATATGGATTTTATATACGATAGAAACAGTAACATCATTTTCAGTCTTCACGACAGTAAAGTAAATGAGATTAAATTTCATAATAAAAGATTGACATTAAAGCTCAATAAAATTTTTCAATATACAGAGGGCGAAGAAAAATCATACCCAGGTGAAATATGTTTTAAAAATTGCGATCTAGACATGTGTGATATATTGATATTTAACAAAACTTTAGGTGAAGGTCGTTTTTACGGAAAGGCTATTGACTTACAGCAATTTATGGATGAGTATGCAGACTCAGAATTTGAAATAATTACTGAAGGGTATTTTGGTAACAATACGACGTATACAGGCTGGCTTTGGGAAGAAGGAACGCAGCCAGTATCCGCAATTATGTATATTTGGAATAGTGGAGATATGGTGTATAAAGTTGAGAAATAGCCCCTTTATAACTGCTAAAGTATAAATAGGAGGAAGTGTTCGTTATGGCAATAGATGGTGTGAAAATTATAGACAGCGATACAGCTTATGACATATATAATTATGTTACTGAAAGCTATAAGGACGGAGTGAGTGCAGATAAAATCATAGAGACCATGTTAGCTGAAGAAAAAGACTATTGCATCGATGATTTTTATTCCGAAATTTACTGGACTGCACTTGCTTATTCGCTATGGAAAATAGGACATCTTCCAGATGGTGTAAAAGAGAAAGCATTTGAAATCATCAAAAAAGGAGCAAATGAATTCTGGCTCGAAATTGATGACAAAGCATTAAAGCAAAGGCAAAAGTGTTTGGATAAATTAGCAATACAACTAGAAACCGAAAATACTAAGCCAATCAAAGTACCAAAGTCAAAGACTACAAGAAAGCCCTTCTTTCAAACAGGAGATGTTCTTGCGATAAAATTTGATGATGAGTATGGAGTTTGCTTTGTATCTTCGGTAGATCAAGGAGTGAGAAAAATAGAATACCACTTGGCATGTACACGATTACTGCAGAAAGAAAAACCTAGTATCGATGATTTCATAAACAGTGAAATTGCTTGTGGCAAGCAGAATACATCATACTGCCTGAAGACAGACTGTTGGTTTAACCATAAAGACCTAGGCTTGCTTATAGACAGATTTGTGAAGATTGGACGAGTGGAATTGGAAGATTATGTATTAGGAATTCTCTCGCCTACTTCCACGCTTGAGGATATTTACAATAGAATTACTATAGACAAAAAGACTTCGAATTTTAAATTTAAAGATACATGGGAACTGATAAGAGGTTTTGAGGTTGATGAGACATAATTGGGTATTTGAAACAACGGTAATAACTAGTTTTATTATGTTTTAGGACATTTGGAAGGAACGAAGCTAATGGGCAATAAACCAACATATATCGTATTTGATGATGTTCTCAGAGATAAAGGCTTAAGAAAATATTTTGACGTATGCATCAAAGATGTACAAGAGGGTAAAGCCCGTGTGTCTCGAACGAGAGCAAAAGCCGGTTATCCATCATGGCCATGCTTTAGAGTAGAAGGTCATGAGCTTTTGGTGGAGGCTGTCCTAAATTATTATTTGTTCGAACTGCAATTATCGGGTTTTGTTAGCAGAGATGCTGAACATTTTACCGATAAGATGAGAGTTTTGTGTGGTTGGCATTATGATGTCGACCGAGTATTAAGTAAGTGGATAGAGCGATTGATAATCACTCCATTTTTCTATGATGAAAATGACAATAAGTATAATCATAAATGGGTACTAAAGCCGGAGAATCAGGGATATACGTTATCTGAGGAGCATCTTAAATTTGCATGTTTTATTGCAGTGTGTTTTACCAAATATGGACATAGCTTTGATAAAAACTATACCAAAGAAGTATTCGATTTAGTCACAGCGCTGGGAAGCAAGCTGCCGGCTCAGATAAAGAAAAACGGTAGCGGATCAATCCCAAAGGAAATCGCAGAATGCAAGACGGAGGATTTTTCTTGCACTTCAAATGACGCCTTTGCAATTATCAAAATATCAGTGAAAAATGAGTGTGAAGAAATATATAGTAAAGCTTTAGATTATCTATGTAAGCTGTTCGAATATGGTTTTTCGCCGAGCTACTCAATTGAATTTAAAAGTTCTAATAAAATATATCTCCCTATAAAGAAGATTCCGAAGAAGGGGGTAAATCAATTTTTTGCAAATGCAATTCTCTATCCTGAGATTCACGATAAAATTGAGCGATATGCAAGGTTAGTTATGAAAGAGTTTGAATGGTATCTAAATTTGAACGACGAGTTTTGTGCGATGCCGGGAAGCTTTGCGGTGTTTGCATTAGGTCTTTACGACGAAAAATATCATAGGCTGGTCTGCGACTATTTAGCTATATGTGATGGTGAACATCAAAGCATTCAAGGTGAATTTGTGCTTGCGTATATAGAAAAGTTTGGCTTCACAGAAAAAGGTCTTGAATTATATAAGCTGTGTGAGGAAAACATGCAGGAACTACCAAAGAAGTTAGTTTCCTTATATAAAAAATCCGCGAGGTAATTATGAATAAAAGAAATGAAGCAATCAAGGATTTTTTGGCAAATCCACAAAATGCAGATCAGCTTTGGAAAAGTAATGTGCTCGTTGAAATTGATTGGCGCGAGTATGACGAGGATGTTGTAAAGTATTTCAATCAGGCAATAGGCAATCTGATTTCCGTCCGTATGGAGAATAATAAAAAGCCGTATGGGAATGATATTGTTCTAAACTATAAAGATAGACAGCTTAGAATCCCTTATCAAGAAAAGATGGATAGAGATACAACGATAAAATCGATAAACGAAGTAATCAAAGATGATTTTTCGATTCGTCTATTTGTCGACAGCGCCCAAGATGATACTCTCGCATTTTGCGTTCTGGCAAACGAGCAATGGGAGATATTAGAAAAGGAATTTGGGAAAAATGAACTAAACAGGTACTTTATCAAAGTTACACCTAATATCAAAATGTTCGATTTGCAGTATGATGTGGTTGAATATTCAAGGGTCAAAAAGGTAAATCCGGGCGCATCGTTTTTCACTATAGTTTCATATCTTGAAATAGTGAAGAGAGAGAAAAACCTAACTGAGCAAAGACACAGTGGGGAAATAGAGCTAAAGGAATATTTACAAGAAAAGCGAAAAATAAATTCTGAGAAAGAACAGTTTATTTTAGAATATGGTTTAAAATTACCCGAAACAAAGTCAATGTAGACGATATATATTTAAATATAATTATTTAGAAATATCCGAGGGAGCATAGCTTATGAATACCATCACGAAAGAGATAATCTTAGAGAGACTTAATCGTTTTAAGAATAGAGTTGACGAATTAGGTGGAACTACAAGTAAAATAGTTTGCAAGGAAGCTGCAACGGAAGAAGAAATCCTGAAGCTTGAAAAAGAATTGGGATATAAATTACCGGATGACTTCAGGTGGGTACTTATTAATGTCTCGTCACATTTAGAATTTTTCTGGAATCTCTATCGTGATGATGAAGAATTGTTAGAGTTACCAAATGAATTAGTGGAAATTTTTTCAGGTAATTTGTATCTTGGCGTTGATATTATCAATAGTTGTGAAGAAAGCAGAATGGGATGGATTGATATTTGTTATCCTGATTACAATAAGCCATATGACAAGATTTTTCACAATAAATTAGCCTTCCAGAAAGTAAGCAATGGCGATTTATTTGCTATTGATTTGGAAGAAGAAAGCTATGGAAAAATCGTATATCTAAGCCATGATGGAAGCGAGCTACATGGATATGTAATGGCAAATTCATTCCAAGAGTTTTTGGAGGAATATACTAAAATCGGATGCGTAGGTGGTGAGGATTGGCAGTGGGAAGCCTTTACAAATGATCATTCAACGCCACTGCGAAAATGCAAAGAAATGGCTTGATATAATGTTTAAAGGCGACTAAATCTTGGGGTGAATAGGTAAAATCATGATCACAGGTGTTGATTACATATTATATACTAATAAAAGTCAGGATGCTCTTATTGAAAAAATAAAAGAAAGTATTCCGTTTTGGGAAAATCCATGCTTCGTTATTGATAATGAAGATGAAACAACGGGTATTTTTATTTCCCGAGATGAGGAGATGTTTCATCTAATAGATGAAAAGGGCTTTTATATTGACGAATTATCTGGTGAAAGTCCGTTTTTATTAATGTTTAATAAAAAATATTCATCAAAAATAAATAGGCTAACACTAGTGCTAGCTGAAGATATTGAGGAATCCAAATTTTCCAAGCAAGTATTCGATTGGATTAGATCTATTTTGTAGGAAAGTATAACAAACCAATAAAGTATAGTATTATACATAGAGTGAAATTAGGGAAGAAAATGAACGCAAAAGACTTTGTAAAGCAGTGTTTTGAAGAAAAAGAAAATAGTTTAAAACAATATTTTGATGATAGCTATAAAACAGAGGTCGGAAAAAGAATAAATACTCTGATAGAGAATGGGTAAAGCAAAGAAGAGCTATACGAAATAATTGATTTGGTACTGAAGGAAACATACTATACACTGCTTCTTGCTTTAGATGTGGAAGCATCATTAGGAGGAAAGCAGTTTAGCTGTGAACTTCTTAATCAGGACGGGAATGTTATCAACCAATTTGGAGAGATTGAAGCGGAAGCATATGTGTATTTCATGGAAGAATAAATTCTCAAATTGAAAGTTTTGAGGTGATATATACAAATGATTACTGAATGGATAGAATGGATAGAACGAAAAAAGCGAAAACGCAACTGTAAAGCGCATTTTGGAAGCGACAGCATAAAAATGAAAGACTGTACAGTTGCCCAGGTTCATATGATTTCAGATGAGATTTATGATAATCAGGAGCTTGATTTTTATATTGAAACCAAATACGATGTCTATTTTCTTCGCATTATAAATAATGATGATAAATGTGTATCTATCCTCCCCGCAAAACACGATGGAATTATATATATTATAAGTAACTTGCCAGTTAATAAGGAAAATATCAATGAGAAAATTCAAGTGGCACTAAATCGATTAGAAGAATATGGATTTCCGAACTTGAAGAATTCCAAAAGTGTAATAGAATTTAAAATATAGCTATATGAGGGAATATGTTAAGTAGGGAAACTAATGTCAGAGATAAAATCAAAGGTCTAAATAAAACAACTGGAAGGTGGTTAAAAGAATATGGGAACATGGAATGCTACAATCTTCGGTAACGATACTTCGCTCGATATCAAAGATGAGTTTTATGAAAGATATAATCGCGGAGAAGAGCCAAATAATATCAAGAGTGAGTTATCTTTAGACATCGATGACGATGATAGATTTAACGTGATGTTTGCCCTCGGGCACTGCCTGTGGGAAGTAGGGCAATTAGATGAGGCGTTTTTATCTGATATAGAGAAAGTCATCAATAACAAAGAAGACTTGGCTGTTGCTGAAGAACTTGGTGCGGATAAGAACTTTCTAAAGAAACGAGATGCGTATTTAGAGAAGTTTTTGGAGAAAATCAGCGTAAAAAAAGAAAAGCCAAAGAAGAGAGTTGCGCCACCAGTTCCTGTGGAAAGTAAATACAAGAATGGTGCTGTGATGATATTTAAGTATGAAGACGGTTTTTATGGCGCATTAATAGCGGTAAACGGAAGTTTTTTTGACAAAGAAACATATTATCATTACCTGCAAACTGATATCAGGACATCATCAAAGCCGACAGTTGAAGATGTAAAAAAAGCAAGGATTATCGATCCAAGTTTTCATAGTGCGGAATATAATTCATTTCGTGATCCGAAGTTCTACTACTCCTTTGTTTACTGCATTTCAGGTTATTTAAAGAGTACTGCAACTAAGAGATTTGAAAAGTACAATGATAGTGTCTTTGATATTATTGGGTATTTAGATGACTGGGGCTATTGCTGTAGCGGAGCCTATGATGCTTTTAATTTTTATAGGCAAAAGACAAGTGATGAATTTAGAGTTAGTGTCACTAAGGAATTGAGCAAAAGGTTTGATGAAAACCCAGATGTTCGTACAAGTATGAACGTAGAAGAAATAGATCTGGAACTAGGAAATTCTAGGAGATAATTATCCGTCTAGGGTGAATTACACTGTAAATGTAAACGAAAAAGTTTTAATTCAAGTAATTTTAATATAAGCGAAAAGAGAGTTATGAAAAATATAAACGCCTCCTAAGATTAATATTAATCTTAGGAGGCATTTTGTACATACGCTCAAATTTGCGAAGTGTGAAAGAAAGTAATAAAAAACTCCCATCCCAAAACTGCTGGGACAAGAGTTGAATCTTCTGCGGTGCCACCCGGCATTGACGTAAAAACGCCCACTCCTTCGCATACTAACATATGCAGATATTGTTTACGAAGTATCTTCTCCGTCGCCACTACTAGAGTCTATATGTTAAACTCATTCAGTTTGCCCTCAGGAGGCCATTTGGCAAAGCGCATACAGTCTGCAATCTCACCATCTGCAAATCTCTCCTCTGCTGCAACTAAACCTACTATTCTCCCTCAACGGTTTGTATTTTTTTACAATATTAGCGTCGAAATATGTGAGAGCCAACATATTACTGAAAATTATTTATAAGCATTGACTTAATATCCAAATGATGTTAAGTTATAACCGTAAAGATATTATCAAAGCGATAATAAGTAGAAATGAGGTGGAATCTATGAAAAAAACATTGATTGTCGTAGACATGCAGAAAGATTTTATCGATGGAGCATTAGGAACGAAAGAGGCAGTAAATATAGTCCAAAATGTTAAAAATAAAATTGATGAATATAAGTCTAGAGGGTATGAAATCATATTTACTCGCGATACTCATAAGCACAATTATCTCGATACTAACGAGGGTAGACATCTGCCTGTAGAACACTGCATAGAGAATACAGATGGCTGGAAAATCCCATCAGAACTTATTGTTGAGGGGGCTACTTATATAAATAAGCCAAGCTTCGGATATACAGAGTGGAATAATTTTGATTTTGAAGATGTTGAAATTATTGGGCTCTGCACAGATATATGTGTAGTCTCAAATGCACTTATAATTAAAGCATCATTTCCTGAAATAGATGTTACAGTTGATGCTAGCTGCTGCGCAGGTGTAACACCAGAAACTCATAAAGCCGCATTAACCACTATGAAATGTTGTCAGGTTAAAGTGATAGGTGAATAGCTAGTATGATAGGTATTTTACATAGATCAATCGGTTATTAGGAGGGGTACTATGATTCGTGTAAATAATAAAGAACTTGATACTAAGTGTTTTCCTGATGGAACCAAGCTTATCAAATATTTGACTGATACAGAAAAAGTTAAAATCACTTGGCTCTATGACGATGATGAAGAGTGCATGAGGATTTATTTTCTCACTAAACACCTTCATGCGTATGGTGTAAAGAGAATTAATCTGTTCATGCCTTATATTCCTAACGCCAGAATGGATAGGGTGAATAATCAAGATGAGATATTCACACTTAAGTATTTTGCTGAGTTTATAAATGGGCTTGGATTCGACTCTGTAGAAGTGTTAGATCCTCATTCAAATGTTAGTGTTGCGTTAATCGACAACATCTCTATCATTGAACCGACGGATATTATTTCAAAGTTGCTTGAAACCGTTATAAGTGAAAGAAATGCCATTCTGTTTTTTCCGGATGAAGGGGCAATGAAAAGATACTCTCATATAGCGTCAAATTGCGATGTTCCGTATGTATTCGGGATGAAAAACCGTGATTGGCGCACAGGGGAGATTTTAGGACTTGATGTCCTTGGCGAAACTGATGTTGTCTCGGGGAAAAATATCCTGATAGTTGATGATATATGCTCACGAGGCGGAACTTTTTTTCACAGTGCCAAAGCTTTAAAAGCTATGGGTGCTAACGATATTGACCTATACGTATCTCACCTAGAAAATTCAGTTTGGGATGGTGAAATGATTAAGAGTGGTTTGGTAAGAAATATTTATACAACTAATAGCTTATATCGTTTAGGAAATAAAAATCCTGTAATTGTTGTAGAAGAGTATTAGATAGGAGATTGTTATGAGCACAAAGAAGATTAATCCTATGTTGCTAATTGATTTCTATAAGGCAGTTCATGCGGAGATGTTACCAAAAGGAATTACAAAGTCTGTATCTTATTTTACTCCTAGAATGAGCCGTGTTGACAGATGGGATAAAGTCGTAATGTTCGGGCTTCAGGGGTTTATCAAGACTTACTTAATTGATTATTTTAATGATGAGTTCTTCGGAGAACCTTTTGATGAAGTCATTGGAGATTATAAGAGGATCATGGATAGAACGCTTGGAGGTGAAGCGTATAAGATAGAGAAAGTCGAAAAGCTCCATGAACTAGGATATTTGCCAATTGAAATTGTAGCGTTGCCGGAAGGAACTCTAGTACCAATGCATGTTCCAATGTTTGGAATTACCAACACACATCCAGACTTCGCATGGCTTCCTCAGTCGCTTGAAAGCTTAATATCTGCCGAGAGTTGGCATCCGATGATTGCTGCCACTGTCGGATATACGTATAGGCAGATTGTAAATGAGTATTACGATAAGACCTGTGACGATAATATTCCGCGTGCAAGAGCCCTCGGAGCCTTTGATTTCAGAGGTGAGGAGTGCACGGAATCTGCGATAAAGACTGGTGCTGGCTGGTGCTTATCATTTCTAAATACAGCTACCGTACCGACGATTCCTTATCTAGAGGCAAATTACGATTGCGACTGCACGAAGGAGCCGGTAGCCTATGGTAGCCCAAGTACAGAACACTCTGTAATGTGTAGCAATTACGCAATAGACGGAGATGAAATTACATTGCTCAGAAGGCTGCTCACGGATATCTATCCCAATACTAGCTTCAGTGCTGTGCTGGACTCCTACGATTACTGGAATATTATTGACAACGTACTGCCAATATTAAAGCCTGAAATAATGGCACACAATGGTTGTATGCTGATGAGAGGAGACTCTGGTGACTCTGTAGAGGTCGTAACTAAGACGGTATTTAAGCTATGGAAAGAATTTGGTGGAACCGTGAATAGCAAGGGTTACAAGATTCTTGACCCTCATGTAAAAGCTATTTATGGGGACTCGATAACTGTGCAAAGATGTGAGGAAGTATATAAAATCCTCGAAGATAATGGATTTGCTTGTTCGAATGTTGCCTTGGGTGTCGGTTCATTTTCGATGCAGTGCATAGAAGAGAATGGAGTTTTGAAGCCGTTTACACGAGATACATTCAGCTCATGCATCAAAGCGACTTATTGCGAGATAGATGGTAAGCCGTATCCCATTTTCAAGAACCCCAAGGAGGGAGGCTTTAAAAAATCTCAGAAGGGTTGTTGTGTGGTATTTAAGTATAAAAATGAGAAGCTTGTGTATCAAGATGAATATACTTGGGAAGAAGCGTGTAGAAATCCAAATAACGAATTAATTTCTGTTTTCAAAGATGGTAAAATTAAAATTAACCAGTCGCTTTCGGGAATAAGAGCGGTGCTACACGAAGGTGCATTTTAAACGGTAAATAATAATAAATTTGTGATATTTTAAGAGGATAAGGTTATGACGGAATACAGATTTGACGCTCATAAAACTAAAGATGAAGTGGTTAGATGGATACGGCAGTTCTTCGAGGAAAATGGTCCCGGCTGCAATGCTGTGCTTGGCATCTCTGGTGGAAAGGATAGTTCTATTGCTGCAGCTCTATGCGTGGAAGCTCTTGGTAGAGAACGCGTAATTGGTGTTATGATGCCTAATGGCGAGCAAGCTGATATCGATATGGCTAGACTATTAGTTAATCATCTAGGCATACGAAGCATCGAGGTTAATATCAAGTCTGTAGTGGATGGGGTGCTGAATGAAATAGAATTAGGTGAGAAGAATGGTTTAACCTTAGAGATTTCCAAACAGACAAGGGAAAACCTGCCGCCTAGGATTAGAATGTCCACTGTGTATGCGATTAGCCAAAGTGTGAATGGTAGAGTGGTTAACACATGCAATCTATCGGAGGACTGGGTTGGTTACTCAACTAGGTATGGTGATTCAGTTGGTGACTTTAGCCCTATGTCTAACTTAACTGTAACGGAAGTTAAGCAGATTGGTCGCCTTCTAGACCTACCATATGTCTTGATCGATAAGGTGCCTATCGATGGTTTGTGTGGAAAATCCGATGAGGACAATCTGGGATTTACGTATGAAATGCTAGATAAGTATATTAGAACAGGCATTATTGAAGATCAAGAAAAAAAGGCGCTAATCGATAAAAAGCATGTACAGAACCTATTTAAATTAAAGCTTATGCCTATGTTTGATCCCCAAATCGAGACCATATAATTTTGGGAAGATAGTTTAATAGTAAGCTAAAATAGCTAGGCTGAGAGAAGGTTGATTGTCATGAGAAGTAGCATGAAATATAACATTAATAGTTCCGAGGAGCGGGAATACCTTGAGAACTATAATATTGAAAGTTTTGATCGTCCATCTGTCGCGGCAGACATAGTGGCTTTTGCAGTTATGCAAGATGGGGAGCAGAGCAATATCAGAAAATTGGCTAATCGAGAGTTAAAGCTTCTACTGATTAAAAGGTCACAATTCCCATATAAAGGCGTATGGGCACTTCCTGGTGGATTTCTCAAACCTGGAGAAACTATCGAGGAAACTGATAAGCGCGAGCTTTTC
>NZ_CP016199.1:1153981-1163251 GCF_002243385.1 Mogibacterium pumilum
GTTAAAGCTTCTACTGATTAAAAGGTCACAATTCCCATATAAAGGCGTATGGGCACTTCCTGGTGGATTTCTCAAACCTGGAGAAACTATCGAGGAAACTGCTAAGCGCGAGCTTTTCGAGGAGACTGGAGTAGAGAATCCTTTTTTGCACCTAGCAGGAGTTTATGCGGAAGAAGGAAGAGATCCGAGAGGATGGATTATTTCGAACAGTTTTATCTCTCTAATTAATGCGGAAAACTGCGCGCTTAGGGCAGATACTGATGCATGGGATGCCGCTTGGTTCTGTGTAAAGCTTCAGAGTGAGATTATTTCAGTTAATAATTCATCAAGTGCAGCGCAGGTTGTTAAGCACACGCTAACCTTGTCATTTGACAGTTCTGCTTCCGATAGCAATATAAACGGTGATGAGAATATTGAAATCAAAGCGGTTGTATCAGAGAAATCGACTAGAAAAGGTCATAATCAAATATCTAGCTATCAGATATTAGACAGTGGTGCGATTGCATTCGATCATGCCAAAATTATCGTTCGTTCACTACTCGAGCTCAGAGAGATGATGGAGTATGATCTTAGAATTGCGTTTGATTTATTACCAGAGTCATTTACGCTAGCACAGCTACAGAGTACGATTGAAAAGGTTACGGATAAGAAGTTGCTGTCAGCAAACTTCAGAAGGAAGGTAGCAGATTACGTGGAAGAAACAGGTGAGGTAATTGAGGGATATGGACATAGACCAGCGATGCTGTTCCGCGTAAAGAGTGCAGAAAATAAAATAGCTGCTGGATAAATTACATAATTATATGAATTAATAGAAGGAGATATACATGATAACGAAGGCTGGAGAAATTTACTGCGTTTACAATAAATTTCTCAAAAAATATACTGCTTGCCAAGTAACAAAGATAGATGACAGTGGTAAAAATCCGCAGGCTGTAATATTGTCACTTGACTGGTTCGGTGACAAACTACCCAAACTTGATGAGTTTGCTGCGGTGAGACCGCTTTATATAGATTACATGTACTGGAATAGATCTTTATATTTGAAAAAGGTAGATATCAGTGTTCCGCCAAATTATGTTTACATTGGCAATCTCACACCTCTTAATAACGATGATACAGACATTTATGGCAGCTGGAGTAATGGTCATGAAGTACATAATCAGTTTATATGGGAAAAAATTCCAAAAGATCAACGAGATACTTTTAAGAAGGCAAATCTAAGCGATGAATTTGTGGAATTTGAGGGTAAAAGAAGAAGGATACGAACTCATAACGAAAATGATAAGTGGCATGATTTTGATGATGCATTACATCTCAGGGTGTTTCCTTGCCTTTCATCTCTGACTGTAACAAAATGGCATAAGAACTTATTTGAATATTTAAATGCTAATCCTTTTATTAGAGAATTTATAATTGAAAATCATGGTAAATCGAAACTCGATTTCTCAAAAACTTCTATTCATAGGCTTTCAGTTGATATGACAGGACTTGATGAACTAGTACTGAATAAAGATTTAAACATGCTATCATTAACCGGACAAGTAAAAGAGTGCTGCAAGATAAAGGCGCATGATGGCGGTAAGTATTTGATTTTAAACTGCGAAGGAACAGTTCCTAAACTAGACGGTTTAGAGGAACTAAATGCACTCCATGTGACAGCAGTAACAAAACTTGATGTTGATGCTATTGCTACAGTATATCCGAAGCTTAAGGAACTAAGACTGTGGGGTAAACCTGGTAAGATAATAAATTTTGGAAAACTGTCAAAATTTAGCGAATTAGAAGTCCTAACAACTATGGATGTCTTCGGGTTTACAGCCCGTGAGGTTCCAAGACCAGATGATTTAAAAAAACTATACAGATTATGGATGGATAGCCTTCCAGAAGATGCTGCCAAGGAAGTAAAAAAACTATACAAAAAACGCAAAGATGTCGGACTCGACCTATGGATAACTAAACCGAGAAAAGAAGAATGGCTCGCGCAGAATCTCGATAATCCTTTTCGCTCATGGGATGGGGACGAAAATATACCACAAGGCATGGCAAAGAAAGCGGCCACGATATATAGAAAGACTAGGTCAGCTATGGTTAAACTAATAGCAGATCCAGATAATGACTTAATAAAGGAAATAGAGACTTTAGTGAGAGAGTATACCGTGGGCTTTAACAAGATGGATAAAAGAAAAAATTTTATCTATACCACCGAAAGGGATGAAATATTCCAGGCACTAGAGAAAATTTTAAACCTGATACCTGATGAATTATCTGTTAACAGGGATGAACTTATAAATGTATTCGATGAAATAAAGGAGTTCTAATGGTTTTACTAGATTACTTAAAATGGCGAAATGATGTAAGCCTCAAAGTTGCACCATTTAACGATATAGATAACGTCATATTATCATGTCTGGCGTATATAGATTTCGGTGAGTTTTTTAATAATTCTAATGATTATTATACCATTGAGGAAATTTTTGAGATCTTTTGCAAAAATCACTCGCTAGATGAGATTAGGGAGAGCAAGCAGTTCACGGAGCGAGTAGCATTGCTGTTAGAAGAGATGGTACAAGCTGACCGCTTCAAAGGGACGAAAATTGTGTACTATGCAGAAGATCTCGATAAGGAGAAAGTAAAGCAATTTGCAGCGATTACATTCGTACTTCCTGATGGAACGAACTACATTTCTTTTAGAGGAACTGACAGCACCATTACAGGCTGGAAAGAAGACTTCCTAATGACTTTTATGGCAGATACAGAAGGTGCAAAGGAAGCTGTGAAATATATTAATGAAGTATCGAGACTCCTCGAAGGTAATCTGATAGTAGGCGGTCACTCGAAAGGGGGAAATTTTGCTATGTTTGCTTCCGCGTTTTGCGACAAAGCGGTTCAAGAGCGTATCAGCCGTGTATATAACAACGATGGTCCTGGATTTAGAGACGAAGTAATTGAGTCCATTGAATATCAGGCTATCGTACAGAAGATTTGTACAATTGTTCCTCAAACCTCGATGATTGGACAACTGCTTGCAAATGAAAGCGAACAGAAAGTCATCGAGAGCGATGCAATTGGTCTGTATCAGCATGACGCTATGACATGGAAAGTGACAAAGGATAGTTTTATCAATGCGGAACTGGATGCATTCGGAAACTTTGTGGATGTAGCACTTGGTTCATGGCTAGAGAAGATTGACGATGAAACGAGATTATCTGTTGTATCTACTGTATTTTCAATGATTGAGGAGACAGAAGCGGAGACGTTTTATGAGTTTAGCGATAGTCTTTTCAAGAATACAGGGATTATTATAAAGGGGTTGGTTAAGTTGCCAAAAGAAAAAAGGACAGAGCTCATGAATGCTTTAGGAAGCTTGGTTAAGGTTAGCAGCAAAACAGCTTTAAACAGTATATCAAGACCAACAGAAAAACTTCGAATAGTAAAGGAAAAATAATCTATACTAATGTTATTAGACAACTGCTCAATAAATGGAAAGCTGGGTATATCATGTCAGGCTTTTTTGATAGAATTAACTTATGTCTATAGATAGACTTGTGTTTTTACGTAGAAACCTATAGGATTGACACACATGATGCAGGAAATAAGAGCGTACTGGATACAGTTAAAAGCAGAATATGAAAATCGATATGAAGAATCTTTTTTAGAGTATTTTGAAAGATCAAAATACTATCTTGAACAGATGAAAGGGTATCTAATCTCTAAATTAAAGGAGAGTCCCCCTGATGTAGATGCAGTATGCACATTGGCTTCTGTCAAATTAGAACTCAGAGAAGCTGAAGCTGAATATATTAAATTGCTGGAGGATTTTCTAGATAGATTTCCAAATGAGATAGATGATAAGCAAGTTGCGAGGATTTATACCAACATTGCTTTCGTTGAGGATTACTCAAGAAGAGCGTTAGATTATTTGACAAGGGCTAAGGAGTTAAATTCACCTTTTGTCGAGACCTATACAGCCCTCGGCCTCTATTATTTCTCCGAATATGAATTTTCTAAAGATAAAAAGAATATCATAACTAGCAATGAATTTTTTAAATATGCAAGAGAACTTGAAGATAGTTATGAATCTAATATTAACTATGGAGCATCTCTTTATGAGCTTGAGGAATATCAAGAGGCTAAAGAGATCTTTGAGGAACTATTTACGATATACCCAAATAGAATGTGGTTAAGGCTTTGTATAGCTTATTGTGATGTTGCTCTCGGTAAAAAAGCTGATGCGATATCGTATCTAGAAAAGATAAATATTGGATCAGATGATAATTATGATTTGAATACAGATGATATTACGGAATACCAGGTGTTTGATGGGTATTATGCGCTAGAAGAATATGATAAATTCTTGAGCTACTGCACTGAGGAAGTAGATAACGAGTATTATACAGTTGATTGGGAACACTTGTATTATGTACTGTGGATAAGCGGTAAAAGAGATAGATTTTTAAGACTTGAAGAAAAGAATCGAAAATATCTTGAGGGTGCAATCGCTGATGCCATCGCAGATACAGAGTATGATAGTGAAAAAGAAAAGCAGGAGACTATCGAAAGCTGGGAGGAAGATAAACGAGAGTTTGAAGAAATGATATCCCGCATAAAAGACAAGCAACTGAGACCGGAAATGGAACTTAAATTGTATCCAGAATATTCTTGTTATATGGTAGACTGTGTAAGACATAAATTTTAAATATCACGAGGAATTGATATGAAATATACGATTGAGACAATGGATAATGAACTATGCAACTTGGAAAGCAATGATGAGAAAGAACGTAAAATAGCCTCAATTTATTTTATGAGAGCTGCATGCAAAGAGCTTGCTTGAGACACAAAAGCATCCCAAGGTGCTGCAGGCTGTAGCATCGTTCTTTTGGATATATGAAGAAGCATTTGTATGGGATATTTTCATAAAAGTATTAGAGAAGAAAAGAGATAAACTTACGTTGTCCCATATTAAGATTGCTATCAGGCAGTGTTATAGTTCTTCGCAAAACAATCAAATAAAAAAATATATATCTGAACAGCAGAGAGAAGAGCTCATAGCTATTTTGAAAGAAAAAAATATTTTACAAAAGGAAATAAGTTTGTTAGAAAATATGTAAAATGGAAGTATCGTAATGCTTACTCCCATTTTATGTGGTGCACTCCTACGCTGTATGTCTGAGGAATATCCGGATGGTGAATTTCCTGAGGGTGAAGAAATCTCAGAAGATGACTAATCGACTTTGATAGATGGAGGCAAATATTCTCTAACAAGCGTTGCTATGTGTATAATTGAACTTGATATTTTGATGAACCATCAACAGGTTTTGGCTGACTATTACAAGAGAGTCGATATTCTTGGTGCGGTAAAATATGCAAGAGAGATGAAAAGTTTATATAAGGCAGTCTTTAGTTAAATTAAGATAATTCACTTACTGATAGACTTTTAGTGGATTCACAAGGAGAAGAAAAATGTATATAGAAAAATACTGGGGAGAGTATATTGGAGGATCTGATGACAGCTTGAGCCTTGTGGCATTTTTGGAAGATCAGAAGAAAGAAGAGATTTCGCTTAGCGAAATATTTGATAAGATAGGTTTAGATAAGCTGAACTGGAACTTTCGACAGACCGTAGAATACCTAGGCTTTACTCACTCTAATGGTGTGGAAACAGACTTTCATTTTGCCATAGATGCCATAGTAGATCTTGCTGCAATCTTGCTTGAGTGCAAGGTAAACAAAGTTGTAAATCTTCATGACCTTGACGAGTACGACGCATCGTCGCGTAATATACGCATTATTGCAACAACAGAGGAATTCAATGCTATGGATAAGGCTTTGCTTGATTTTTCTAAAAATCCACTCGAATATGATCTAGGTGAGATGATAGGTGAAGATGATACCAAAGATATGGCTAAGCAGGTTGAAGCATTGAGAAAAGAACTCTATAAAATATCTACATCAGAGATGCTTACCGAAAGAAAATAAGGATTATAAAATTTGAATTTGATGGGAGGTTAGTAAATGTGAATAAAAGAAATTTGAAAATAAGCTCTATTGAAATTATGGCGGTCTTAGGAACTTTAATTTGGTTAGCAACGATTTTTCTAAGAAAATACTATTTGATAAACTCGATTATACCTATATTTTGCGTTATGCCTAATTTTGGAGGAGCATGGATTGCCACGGCTATGCTAAAACAAGCTTTTAGTCCTGTATTCAGTGAGAATAAAGTCCTAAATATCGAGTTTTCTAAAAAAGTACTATTATATATATGTATAGTTGTTATATTCATGTCTTTTATTAATGAATTATTACCATTTACTAATACCAGTGCAGGATTTGATTTATATGATATACTTGCTACAGTATTAGCAGAGATTGTAGTTTTCAGTATACCTGTTATTTTAAAAGAAAAGACATTAATCGAGTATCGCCAATTTCGGAAAGATTGAAAAACTTATGAAGACATCGATAAAGGAGCTGTTAAGGGACAATTTAATATGGATATGTATTTTAGGGGTCGGATTATTATTTGCGGGACAGCTTATTTCAAGTTTCACAGGTTCGTTTCCTATTCCGAATTATTTCGACTTGAATTGTCAAGTCGAGATAGATAAAAACTTCTACAATTCAACATATTATATCTTGCACAACATGTTGCGGTTTAAATAAACAGCGCATAATTTAAACTTGCAATAAGGAGTATAACAAAGATGAATAAAAAGTAGATAATATAATAATTGGTTTTGGGAAAGGTGGAAAGATACTGGTTAACTATCTTGGAAATATAAGTAATTAATGTCATTTAATTAACTACTCATCAAGTATCTTGCAATTCACGAATAAACGCTATATAGTTAATTGGATACAAAAAGGAGGGGCTTTTTATGAAAAATTACAAAACAAGCACGATATGCGTGCAAGGGGGATACGAGCCAAAGAACGGGGAATCGAGGATAGTTCCAATCGTACAGTCGACGACTTTTAAGTATGAATCATCAGAACAGATGGGAAATCTATTCGACTTAAAAGAGCCAGGATACTTCTACACCAGACTTTCTAACCCAACTAATGACGCAGTAGCAAACAAGATTTGCCAGCTAGAGGGTGGTGTTGCAGCTATACTTACATCATCTGGTCAGGCTGCAAATTTCTATGCGATGCTGAACATTGCAAGTGCAGGAGATCACATTATTTCTAGCTCGGCTATATATGGTGGAACATACAATCTTATTGCTCATACGATGAAACAGATGGGGATAGAGTCTACATTTGTTGAGCCGGACATTTCACCTGATGAGTTAGAGAAAAAGTTCCAGCCTAACACTAAACTAGTATTCGGTGAAACTTTATCAAATCCTTCACTGAGTGTACTAGATATTGAAAAGTTTGCTAATGCTGCACATAAGCATGGTGTACCACTAATCGTAGATAATACATTTCCTACACCAATTTTCTGTAAACCTTTCGAATGGGGTGTTGATATCGTTACACATTCAACCACAAAATATATGAATGGCACCGCTAACTCAGTTGGTGGAGCAGTTGTAGATTCAGGTAACTTCGACTGGACTAAGCATAGCGATAAGTTCCCAGGTATAACAACACCTGACGAGACATATCACGGCACTGTTTATACAGAGAGCTTTGGCAAGGCTGCATATATTGTAAAGATGACAACCAACCTAATGCGTGACCTCGGATCTATTCCGTCACCTCAGAATGCTTTCTATCTAGGAATTGGGCTTGAAACGCTACATCTAAGAATGGAAAGACACTTCCAGAATGCACTTGCTCTCGCTAAGCACCTTGAGAATCATCCTAAGGTAGCTTGGGTTTCGTTCTCCGGACTTGAAAACGATAGCCAGCATGAGCTCGCACAGAAATATCTTCCAAACGGATCTTGTGGAGTTATCTCATTTGGAGTAAAAGGTGGCAGGGAGGCTGCAGTTAAGTTCATGGATTCGCTAAAGCTCGCAGCGATAGTTACACACGTAGCCGATTCAAGAACTTGTGTACTTCATCCTGCATCTACTACTCATAGACAGATGAATGATGAAGAGCTAACAGCGGCTGGAATCTCTCAAGATTTAGTTAGAATATCAGTAGGTATTGAGGATATCGATGATATAATTGCTGATGTTGATCAGGCACTTGAGAAATAATTAAATATATAGAATTCTCTAAAAAGAGTTGCTCATAACCGAAGGTTTACCGAGGTTTAGCGACTCCTTTTTAGTTTTGAGGTATCATAATGATTACTGATTATATAAAAGTTTGTCGATTTATAGAGACATTTCATTTGTTATAAATTCTTGTTTACACGGGTTCGTTAATTGATATCACCATTCTGTTATATGGGTCATTTCAATATATGATACAATCAGAAGGATTGAAGTAATAATTAATGGTTCTATAATTTTGTTGTACTCATAGGAGGTGTAAGATGGCGAAAGAAATATCTATGCTTTTCATGATTATATTGCAATTCGCTCTTGGAACTGCGGGGCTCATGGAACTTGTATGGCATCTGTCTGGTCGTGATTCAACGATGAATCCGTATATGAGTGGAATATCTGCATTAGTATTTTATACACTAGGGATAAGAAGTATTTTGATGTTTGTAAAGAGAATGAACAATAACTAAATAGGATATCCAAAGTTGAACAAGTTATTATATGACACTTTTTCATAAAAAAATGTGTCGGTAAAATATATTATACGAGGTGACAAACTATTCAAAGTCAAGTGAATTTTAGAAAATAATTTATGGCATTCTAAATGAGCCACCGATTGGGAGGCTTTTAGGAAAAACACTGGTTGCCACTACTCAATCAGCAAAATTTTGAAGAGTCAAAATCGATGTCATTCTTCTCAAGATGATATATGACACGAATAAGTTTCTTATAGTGGGCTTTATTGCAGTTGGCATTGAGCAAAAAGCAGGGTATTATGAATGTGAGTTCTGTCATCACAGATACGTACCGACCTATAGAGAGACTAACTATTAAAAGTCAAGCCTGAATCGAAGAAACTCGTTCAGATAGATTAGTACCTTGAAGACTGCATGACAAACAGAGCATCCGTTAGGGTGCTCGTACAGAAAAGTGAAAGAGACTTATTTAAGAGATTCGATAAGATTCTCTAGACATCTGAAGGCTGTAGATTACGCGGACAAGTTTCTTACATGCGTGTGAAATTGCGACATAGTAGTGCTTGCCTTCAGCTCGTTTCTTGGCCAAATAAGCCTTAAAGATTGGATCCCACATACAAACG
>NZ_CP016199.1:1163276-1164855 GCF_002243385.1 Mogibacterium pumilum
TGAGACTAACTATTAAAAGTCAAGCCTGAATCGAAGAAATTCGTTCAGATAGATTAGTACCTTGAAAACTGCATGACAAACAGAGCATCCGTTAGGGTGCTCGTACAGAAAAGTGAAAGAGACTTATTTAAGAGATTCGATAAGATTCTCTAGACATCTGAAGGCTGTAGATTACGCGGACAAGTTTCTTACATGCGTGTGAAATTGCGACATAGTAGTGCTTGCCTTCAGCTCGTTTCTTGGCCAAATAAGCCTTAAAGATTGGATCCCACATACAAACGTATTTAGTTGCATTGAACAGTGCATACCGCAAATATCGTGAACCGCGCTTTTCCATGTGGGCATAGGAAGACGTCATCTGACCTGATTGATAAGTGGTTGGAGAAAGACCTGCATAAGCCAGGATCTGATCCGGATTATCAAAACGGGAGAAGTCACCGATTTCCGCAAGAATCATAGCGCCCATCCGGTTTTTGATTCCCGGAATCGTAGTGATCGGGGAATCCAGAACATCCATGATGGCATTGATGGCAGTCTCGATCTCATCGATTTCTGCAGACAAGACTTCAATGAGACGGATCGTATGCTTCAGTTCCAGAGACTTCGCAGGCAGAACCGATCCGATAGATGAAGATGCAGCCTCTCGAATAGAGATCGCCATATCTCTGCCATAGCGACCGTTTGAAGCATCGTGAAGAAGATGCTTCAAACGAGTCAGATGAGCGGCGGCGACAAAAGAAGCGCCGGGAAATTCAGAGAGCAGGGCATAGACGGAAGTCATATGAAGTGTTGGGACGAGTGGTTCCAGTTCAGGGAAGAGGATACTGACGAGCCTGGAGACGGATGTTTTCAGCTTAGCACGTTCCTGAACTTTGTCAAAACGGTATCTTGTGAGAGACTTCAGTTCTTCGTTGTGATATGATGTGTCCGAGTAGGGCTTGAGTGTCCTATCGGTAAGCAGCATCATAGCAATCGAAGCAGCATCGACTTTATCCGTTTTCGTCTTTCTAAGGCTTTGACCTTTTCTGTAAAGAGTTGTATGTAACGGGTTGATAACAAAGCTGGCTAGGCCGTTATCAAGGAGCGAGCGCAGAAGGTTGAGATGATAGTGTCCGGTAGCTTCAAGACCTACTTTTATTTCTGTCAGGTCTGAAGTCAACGACCAGATCTTCTCATAAAGCTCGTCGAATCCCCGTAGCGAGTTCCGGATGGTGAACGGAGAGAACAGGATCTCCCCATCAGAGCCGAGGATACAGCAGTCGTGCTTATCCTTGGCGATATCAATGCCAACATAGATCATAATCAGATTCTCCTTAAAGTATATTGATGCTGCTGTCGATCCACAGGGCTCTCTGCCGGATGTAACCTCGTTCTACATAAACCGTCATGCGGTATCTAACTGATTAACAATGAGACAGAGAGGCTGTGGTTGGATCCTCACTAAAACCGTCTATGCGGTAGGTGAAAAAAACCAATCCACAGCATCTTCAACAGCATAGCCTAACCTGTAGAAAAGGTAAAGAAAAGGCTATGACACTATAATACGAGGTGAATCAATAAACCACCGGCTATGCCCTGT
>NZ_CP016199.1:1164880-1168845 GCF_002243385.1 Mogibacterium pumilum
TTGATAACAAAGCTGGCTAGGCCGTTATCAAGGAGCGAGCGCAGAAGGTTGAGATGATAGTGTCCGGTAGCTTCAAGACCTACTTTTATTTCTGTCAGGTCTGAAGTCAACGACCAGATCTTCTCATAAAGCTCGTCGAATCCCCGTAGCGAGTTCCGGATGGTGAACGGAGAGAACAGGATCTCCCCATCAGAGCCGAGGATACAGCAGTCGTGCTTATCCTTGGCGATATCAATGCCAACATAGATCATAATCAGATCATCCTTAAAGTATATTGATGCTGCTGTCGATCCACAGGGCTCTCTGCCGGATGTAACCTCGTTCTACATAAACCGTCATGCGGTATCTAACTGATTAACAATGAGACAGAGAGGCAGTAGTTGGATCCTCACTAAAACCGTCTATGCGGTAGGTGAAAAAAACCAATCCACAGCATCTTCAACAGCATAGCCTAACCTGTAGAAAAGGTAAAGAAAAGGCTATGACACTATAATACGAGGGTTGATATTATTGATTAGTTTAGCAATCTGAACTTCGATTGATTCAATTTCAGAAACACATTCGCGATACAGAGATAATAAGCTGTTAAGCTGCATTAGAAATATCTCATTGGATTCACCAACGGTATTAGTTGCTAATTCCTTAAGTTTTATAAACTTCTGAATAGAAAACTTACCACGAGATAATTTTCGTAGATGCTCATATGAAGCAGAGTTCATGCGAGATATCCTTTCAGAAGAACCATAGTTTTCAAGCAGATAAAGTGCAGTAGCACCTAATCTGTTATTGAAAAAAGGCTTAAACTCAGGGAATATAACATCGAGGACGTTAGTTATCTTAATCAGATAAAAAGAACGTTGTTTAACAAGGGTTTCGCGAAATCTTGTTAATGATTTCAAAGAATAGGTATGGTAAAATCCATTTGTATGGGGTTTGAACTCTACCGTACCTAGCCAGCGGGCAATGGAGTAGCAATCAATTGCATCCGTCTTGGTTCTTCTGAGAGATTGAGACTTGTTAAACTTTGCAAGAAGTACAGGATTGAATTCCATGAAAGCGTAGTGGGCTTTTTCAAGGAATAGCTTCAGATTCAGAGCATAGTGTGCAGTAGATTCAAACCCTATTTTTATGTCTTCTGAATCTGGAAGAGAATTAAGCGTATCCAAGAACAAAGCAAAGCCATCGGCGTCATTTTTGAAGCTAAATGGCTCACGAATTACTACACCATCACTATTAATGATGCAGCAATCATGCTTGTATTTGGAAATATCAATGCCGACAAGCAACATGGTGAAAACCTCCTTTGGGAAATATTAGAGCACTGCTGTTTTCCACAGAGTTTTCGTCTATGTAAACACGTGAATAGAAACGTCTAAGCGTTGACAAACTAATTAACAATAGAGACGAAAAACTGTGGTTTGAGTCACCTCGTAACAGTCAAAGCTGTAAAGACATAGAAATAAATCCACAGTGCTTCGTAAAATATTATATAGGATTAATCAAATAACCGAGAATACTCGGAGAAAGGAAAAATCCAGACCTATATCAGGTAATTGGATTATACGAGAATACTAATGAATGACAGCAACTACATAATGCTGGGTAAAATTTTTTTAATTCTTACAGCATTTTGCCTGACAATCATGATTGTCACAATAATAAGAAGAGCTTTAGATAAAACTAAAAAATACAAAGGCGACCATATGGCCACAGGGATGATTATAGGTATTTCGATGGGCTTGCTAATAGGTGTTATACTTGATGGATCAGGGGTCGGTTTTGTTATGGCAATGTCTTTTGGCGAGATATTAGGTATGACTATCGGTGTGTTAATTCCAAAGAAATAATGCAGTTAAACAAGGAAACTCTTCGTTTGTTTTAAATAATTACAGCTAGTAAAGATGGACTATATATAAAAAACTTATAAGACGGGAAGGATTCGTTAAGACCAATAATAATTCAAAAACTGGCGATGTTTCCGATAGGATGTGTATAACAAAGGTGGTAGTTTTGAAGTAATAGTCATAATGATACAGTCTCTAGTTAGCAAGATAAGAGGGTTAGCTGTGGTAAAATGCATTTTAACAAAAAGAAGACAGTGTTTGTTAACTGAATATAAGAAGATTATATGAAAAAGGTCTAAACATTATGTTTATACCTTTTTCATTAGAAATTCAGCTATATTATATAAAATATAAGTAACTGATAAGATAAGCCATAGATAATGCAGTATGTAGTTCTGTATGAGGAGGACGCATGAACAAGGTTAACATAGATTCTCATAAAACAAGCAAATTTTGCTTATTAAAAAATCTAGCTAAGAGGCATGATAAGATTATTATATGTAGTCTTGTTATTTTAATTGTTACAAGTATTGTTATTACAAGCGTTTCTGTGTCCTATGGTAAAAAAAATAGCGTTGCAAAGAGACTTAAATCTGAAGGCTTTATAATAGAGGTGTATGACACACAAGATAATCGTGTAGAAACAAAAGAACAATTGGATGGTCTACGTGGGAACTATGTTGTAAAACTTGTATCAAAAGAAACAACCAATAAGCGCATTGAACTAACTTATAGAGCTAATGGGATAGAGTCTATTGCATGCATTGATTCATTTGACGAATGTAGCGGTTCGTACTACGTCATAAGAGGAGCTTTAGACGCTGAATACTACCTAGTTTATTACATGCAAGACTATGATACTCCCATTAAGTATTATTCTGAAATAATAAAAGGATCAAAAGTCGATATAAGGCATTATTTTAATCCAGAAGGAAAGCTTAGTAAAGAAGATGGGAAAGCTTATCTAAATGACCTTAAAAGCTTCATAACTAAATACAAGTTAGATAAGAAGTCACTAAAGACTCTTGCTAAAGAAACAAACTATTTTAGAAATAGTTTAACCTCAAAAAGAGAGATTGTAAAAGCAGAGCAAAAAGAGGTGAAAAGATACCGCAAAGTTGCCATAGATTATTTGAAAAATAAGTATGATATTATCCCAACTTCTATACGTAGAATCAAGCGTGATAAAGTTGAAACAACTAATACAAAGGTATTTGAGGTTACATATGGCAATGAACAGTTTAATGTAATTGTAGATTTGGATACTGAAGGTGCAATAAAGTGCGGTGACACAAGGCAGAGTTATGAAATTGAAAATGCTACGAAAAGGTATATTGCAGACAGGCTTGGGGTTCAGCAATATAATATATACTTTAAAACATCAGAAGATGATTTTTATACAGCAAAATATCGTAATGGAATGGATATAAGTGCCTTTTATAGAGAAGAACTAGGTGTAGGTGTTAGAGCAGAGCGTGTACATAGCGTTGATGTGTGTGTGTTACTTCCGGACTCAATTAGCAATTTAAAAAGTAGATATCTGTGCGCAGCAACATCAACAGGTGATGAACTTTTGAGAGTCAAGAACTTTGATATATATACTGTAACAGGCGACCTGAACACGGCATATTCAACGCAAGCAGATGATCAAAAAGCTGTTGAATATCTGAAGATAGCTTACAGCAGGGGTGATAAATATGAAACCCGGTCAGTTTTATATGGAATAAAAGGTGAGTTAGTATGGTCGAATGAGACAAAGATAAATAACCGTGAATAAAAATCTAAATGTTGGATTTCTAATGAATGATAAAGAGCAATATAATTTGAAAAAAGTAGAAAATCGTTTGTCGCAACAATTCGGCAAACGATTTTTATTGGTTCTGCTTTAGCAGTGGATTCGCCGAGCGATAGCGAAGTGAATCAATAAACCACCGGCTATGCCGGTGTGATTAGGATAGCTTTAGCTTCAAGAAAAAAACCTCCAGTGTTATCATGGTGTTGGTTCGCCAACCACATCAAATAACAAAGGAGGTTGCCATCGTGGATGACAAAAATACTCTAGCACACACAAGCTGGAGATGTAAATATCATATAGTATTTGCACCGAAGTATAGAAGAAAA
>NZ_CP016199.1:1169726-1171884 GCF_002243385.1 Mogibacterium pumilum
TTGAGGAACAACAAAGGACGGAGAATTTAACTAATCATGGTTAAATCTCCGTCCTTTTTAGATTATCCAAATTATGATGTGTACCCCTTGTCAGGGACAACATTGATTTTTTTGGGGTGTTTTTTTATTACCCCAACAAGTGTATAGGTAGGGGTTTAAAACACCACAATGAAATGGATAGGTACCTCCTAAACCCCAAAAGAATTTATAGAACCTGAACTTTTAGATGTATTAAGGTCGGTGGCATATGCTACCGACCTTTTGTCGGTGTGCCGGGCATGGCACAGTTCTTACTGGTGAGAGTCCAGTCACGGGTATTTACCGCCAAGTGTAGCGAACCGCAAGCGGAAAGCAGTAATGCTCAAGTGAAGGAAGCGGTGTAGCAAAGCCATCGAGCCTACGAACAGAAACCGGATACAAGGCTAAACGGTGGGTGAGGTTGCTACACAAACCGAAGCCCAAAAGGTAAACGTATCACCGAGACAGTAAATCCGGAGGTTGTGTGGCGAAAGAACTATGTCTTACCCCGGGAGACCCGGACGGCGTGGAAACACGTGCGGAAAAGGCTTGCGTCCGGGAGTCAGCTTAGACCATAGTACCGGGAGCACGAACGGGAAGGGTCTAATGTCAATGTATTGCAAATCACTGCAAGCAAGGTCGGAATAATCCGAAATCGAGGATATGCTCTGAAAGCAGAAACGTAAGTCTGTGGAGGCAAAAGGTAGAGGGGATGATTTCCGGCAGTTTTACGAACAGAAAGAGGAGCAACAAGTGGAATTAATCGAATGGATATTACAGGACAGGAATATTGACGAGGCAATCAAGAACGTCAAGCGAAACAAAGGTGCAGCCGGAGTCGATGGGATGACGGTAGATGAACTTGACGTGTATTTTACTCTTCATAGGGAAGAGCTGAAGACTCAGATACGTGAAGGTAAATACAGGCCGAGTCCGGTAAGAAGGGTCTACATACCTAAAGCCAACGGCAAGAAGAGACCTCTCGGAATACCGACAGTCACAGACAGAGTTGTACAGCAGATGACAGCACAGATACTGTCTCTGGGATATGACAAATATTTCAGTGACCATAGTTATGGGTTCCGAGCGAACAGAGATTGCCATGGAGCGATAGAGAAAGCCCTCGAATACCTCAACGAGGGATATGAGTGGGTGATAGACCTTGACATCGAGAAGTATTTCGACACGGTAAACCATGACAAGTTAATTTCAATACTCAGAGAACGCATTAATGATGCGAAAACGCTACGACTGATTCGACAGTTTCTAAGAGCTGGAGTCATGGAAGATGGCTTGGTAAGCCCAAGTGAAGAAGGGGTACCGCAAGGTGGACCTCTTTCACCTATACTATCCAACATCTACCTTGACAAGCTCGACAAGGAACTGGAATCAAGGGGACTTCATTTTGTCAGATACGCTGACGACTGCGACATCTTCGTGAAAAGTGAAATGGCGGCAGACAGAGTGATGAAGTCTGTGACAAGCTGGCTGGAGCGCAAACTTCGGCTGAGAGTCAGTGCCACTAAGACAAAGGTAGTAAGACCTACGAAGAGTAACTTTCTGGGATTCACATTCTGGAAGAGCAAAGACGGTTGGAAGTGCAGGCTTGCCAAAGACCGAAAGAAGAAACTCTATGAGAAGACTCGTGAGATTCTTTGTCGGAAGAAAGCGGCTGCGCGAACCATAAAGTCTACCTTTATGCAACTGAACTGGCTCATCCGGGGGTGGATAAACTACTACAGAATCGGTAGCATGAAAGGCTTTCTTGATGAATATGGACAATGGCTGAGGCACAAGGTGAGAGTAGTGATACTCAAACAGTGGAAAAAGCCGAAGACCATATTCAAGAACCTGATGGCTCTGAATAGGATTCAGGAATGTGGCCTTGAGGAGAAAAGATTGTTAAGCGTGGCAAACGCAAGGCAGGGATGGTACCGAATGGCTACTATTCGGGATATTAATTTCCTGCTCAATCCAACGATACTTGGCAAAAAGACAAAGAGCCGACCGGGATTGGTCGACCCTTTGGCGTATTATCTGAATTAACGCTTGATTCTATGTTGATGTAGCGCCGTATACGAGACCCGTACGTACGGTGCAACGGGAGGGTTGAGGGCTAACGCCCTCGCTCTACCCTATT
>NZ_CP016199.1:1171909-1197614 GCF_002243385.1 Mogibacterium pumilum
AGGAATGTGGCCTTGAGGAGAAAAGATTGTTAAGCGTGGCAAACGCAAGGCAGGGATGGTACCGAATGGCTACTATTCGGGATATTAATTTCCTGCTCAATCCAACGATACTTGGCAAAAAGACAAAGAGCCGACCGGGATTGGTCGACCCTTTGGCGTATTATCTGAATTAACGCTTGATTCTATGTTGATGTAGCGCCGTATACGAGACCCGTACGTACGGTGCAACGGGAGGGTTGAGGGCTAACGCCCTCGCTCTACCCTATTGAATATGTTTATGTAAATGCTCTACTCTATATTGTTGTAGTTAACTGAACTCTATTTTTACTCTTGCGGTGTAGGTGATATAAGATGACGAGCATCGGAAGTATACATACGTACGCCATAACATTTAGAAGCATGTTATTGAAATCTGTATCTAATGATGGTGGTAAGGTTCCGCTCAAATTATTAACACCATGTGCGATTGCAACGTATACTAGTGATCTACACTTTTTCATGTAGTAAGTCAAGATAATACCAACAATTGCGGTATATACACCCTGAATGAAGCTGCCATGCCACACCCCGAACATAACTCCTGTAATGATGACTGGCAACCATGATATTCCCGTTACGTTCTCAAAGCTACTGAAGATAATTCCTCGGAAGAGAATTTCTTCGATTATCGGACCAATGACAACAATAGCAAGGAACAGCCATATATATGCTCCTTTCTCCATATCGTCATACAGTGTATCGAATCCTTTGATTTGTTTGGCGAGGAATGGAGAATAATCTGCAAGATAGTAGATCCCATTTAACCAAATGCTTGAGATTCCTCCTGCGCCTAATCCAATTATAATTGAGTATATCGCACCCTGCGGTTTAGAGATTATTACTTCGGGTTTCTTTTTAGTGAAAATAATGCGATAGAATATATAGAAGATAATTGACAGTATAAATGCAATGGATGCATCCATGAAGCTTGTACTAGAATTCACAAAATTATCGGTAACAGATAAAACTGTGAAAGCTTTCTGCATTATATTTACTATTATATCTGCAAAGACATCGTATACGAATAACAGCATAAATGGCAGTAATAAAAATAGTAATCTTTTTATAATGAATCTGTTAGTGCTCAAATTTGTCCCTCCAATCGTATGACATAAATAATAACATAAACTATTATTAGATAATAGTAATAGAGGAAATGTCGGTATATAATTAAAAAGATATAATCAAAGTAAAAAATTCTATAATTCGAAAGGGAGCTATTATGAATACCTTTGTATTAGTAGGATTTAAATTGTTAATAGGATTTATAGTGATGATTGTTATTATCAACATCACTGGCAAAGGGAATCTATCACCTTCTTCGGCGAGTGATTAGGTTCAAAACTATGTACTCGGCGGAATTATCGGAGGTGTAATCTATAATGAGAATATTAAAATACCTCAGTTTGTTGGTATTTTGTGCATCTGGTGCGTGCTTGTATTGGTATTAAGGTGGATTAAAAAGCATAATGTTAAGGCTAAGCAAATTCTCGATGGAAAGGCTCTTATCATTATTGAAGACGGAAAAATTAATATTAGTAACTGTAGACGAGTTGGTCTAAGTGCACACGACGTAGCTTTTAAGCTCAGAACAAACAAAATTTATTCTACAAATAAAGTAAAAAGAGCTGTTATTGAGCAAGATGGAGAGCTCATAATAGTCAACGATGGAGAGGAAAACCCGAAGTTCCCGTTGATAACAGATGGACAGTTGCAACCTGATATTTTGAAAGTTATCGGTAAGGATGAAGGATGGCTAATTCAGGAATTGAACAAACGCGGTATTAAGTCGCACAGAGAGGTATTCCTCGGTGAATATGAGGATCGCAAGTTATTTTTGACAACTTACAAGTAGAGTACAGTGGATCACGGATTATCATACATCATCCTGTGCTGTGCTTAAGGCATGCACTTGCTGGAGTAATTGAGAAGAGGAGAAAGAAACGTGATTAAGATGAGACTTATAAGGCTCTTGAAAGGGTCTGGAAAGTACATATTCTACCAGATTGTATGGCAGTGGCTTTCACTGCTTGCTCAGATTGTAATAGTATGGCAGGTAACTCAACTGATTGATACTGCATTGCAAAATAACATTACGAACAGCGATATTATCACGACTATCGGAACAGTTGCAGTTGGACTTATCATTAGATTTACCTGTGATCGACTATATTCTCGTGCGTGTTATTTGGCAAGTGCGGATGTAAAGAGAGTGCTTAGAGATCAGATATATAAGAAGGTGTTATGGTTAGGCCCATCATATCGCGAACAGATCAGGACTTCTGAAATCGTACAGATGACAGGTGAAGGCGTGGAGCAGCTAGAGACTTATTTCGGTAGGTATCTGAGCCAGTTTTTCTATGCACTTCTTGCTCCATTGACATTGTTCTTCGTTATTTCGAGGATTAGTTTAAAAACAGCAATCGTTTTACTCGTGGCTGTCCCACTTATCCCGATAGTAATTATGCTTGTTATGATGGTTGCTAAGAAAATTCTCGGTAATTACTTCGATATATATTACGGACTTGGTGATAGCTTCCTTGAGAAATTGCAGGGTATGACAACTCTGAAAATTTACAGGGCTGACCAGAGAGCGGTTGACCAAATAGATAGTGAATCAGAGCAGTTTCGCAAGATAACGATGAAGGTTCTGATGATGCAGCTTAACAGCACATCTATCATGGATATCATCGCCTATGGTGGTGCGGCTGCAGGAATCATCAGTGCATTAATCGAATTTTCTGACCGTAACATTAATGTTTCGGGAGTTTTAATGTGCATATTCCTGGCTGCAGAGTTCTTTCTTCCTATGCGCCTTCTTGGTAGCTTTTTCCATATCGGAATGAACGGTATGAAGGCAAGTGACAGAATCTTTACTTTTCTTGACCTTCCAGAGCAGAAGCGTGGCGATATGAAAATTACTGGAAATAAAATAGACATTAAACTTGATACAGTTTCATTTTCTTATGATGAGAACAGGGAAATCTTACATGAGGTGAGCATGGACATCGACTCAGGTTCACTCGTATCTATCGTAGGTGTTTCAGGCTCCGGAAAATCAACGATTGCAGACATCTTGCTTGGTAAGAACCACAACTATAAGGGAAGTATAAAGGTTAACGGTATCGAGCATAAGGAAATATCCAGTAAATCAATTATGGAGAACTTTACCATGATTGGTCATAGTAGCTGGATTTTCAAGGGTACGGTCCGTGATAATCTCCTAATGGGAAACCCTAAGGCAAACGAAGCAGATCTTCTAGAAGTTTTAGACAAGGTAAACCTAAAGGCGTTTCTCGAGGCTCAAAACGGACTAGATACTAGGGTTGAATCTAATGCTTCGAACTTCTCCGGAGGTCAGAAGCAGCGACTCGCCCTCGCAAGAGCACTGCTTCACGATACACCGGTTTACATATTTGACGAGGCAACCTCCAACATCGATGCTGAGAGCGAAGAAGTCATAATGGCAGCCATCCAGCAAATTGCAAAGGGAAAGACGGTTATTTTAATATCCCATAGACTTGCGAATGTTGTAAATAGCGATGCAATATACATGCTACGAGGCGGAGAAATCATTGAAAATGGAAGGCATGAGGAGCTCATGGTTAACAAAGGAACCTATGAAAACCTATTCTCTGAACAATCAGAACTTGAGAATTATTCTAAAGGAAGGGAGGTTGTATCAGCATGAACAAGGATAAGCGTAGATCTGATATAGAGATAATGCGTAGACTTATCGTTTTAGTAAAGCCGCTTACAGGCATTATGCTTACAGGTATCATCCTCGGTGTAGTTGGCTTCCTCTGTGCAATATTCCTCACGATTATGGGAGGAATCGGTGTGATAAAAGGACTATCTGCCTTCGGTGGGGATGTCATGTTTGGTGGCATTGCGCTGGATGATTCAATGACTTGGAGCCATATTTTTACAATTTTAGTCATCCTTGCTGTAGCAAGAGGTGTGCTTCACTACGGAGAACAATATTGTAATCACTATATAGCGTTTAGAATTCTAGCTATCATACGTCACAAAGTGTTCGAATGCCTTAGAAAATTGTGTCCGGCAAAACTAGAGGGGAAGAACAAGGGAGACCTTATCGCTATTATCACAGGTGATATCGAGTTATTGGAGGTATTCTTTGCTCACACTATATCTCCGATTGTAATTGCTTTCATAACATCGCTAATTATGGTCGTGTTTATAGGATATCAGAGTGCTGCCGCTGGGCTCATAGCGCTTGCAGGATACATTGTAGTTGGAGTTGTAATTCCTGTATGGAATGGTAAAAGGAGTGCCGGCGTGGGCATGAAGTTCCGTAATGGTGTCGGCGAACTAAACAACTTCGTACTAGATAGTATGTATGGTGTTGATGAAATTCTTCAGTATGGTCAGGGAGATGAACAGCTTCGGAAAATGAATGATAACTCTCGCTCACTTGCCGAGGATCAGAAGAATCTCAGTTCATACGAGGGTTCACAGCGTGCAGTTACCAATATAGTGATTCAGCTGTTCTCCTGGGGAATGCTATTTACAATGATATACCTCTATGTAGAGAGCGCTGTCACATTCTCTGAGATGCTCATTGCGACTCTTGCCATGATGAGTTCCTTTGGACCAGTTGTTGCACTATCATCGCTTTCTAACAGCTTGAATCAAACACTTGCCTGCGGAGAGAGAGTACTATCTCTACTCGAAGAAGTACCAGAAGTCGAAGAAGTAAGCGGAAAGGAACAGACTGTATTTACAGGAGCTAAAGTTGACGATATAACATTCTCGTACATAGATGAAGTTATTTTGAAGAATGTTTCTGTGGATGTTAAGAAGGGAAGGATGCTCGGAATACACGGTGCTAGTGGCTCCGGGAAATCAACACTTCTTAAGTTACTAATGAGATTCTGGGATGTTAGAAAGGGTGAGATACGCATATCTGAAAAAAATATCAAGGATATCAACACAGTAGATCTAAGGAATATGTCCTCGTATGTAACACAAGATACGATTCTTTTCCGTGATACCATTGCGAATAATATCAGGATTGCAAGAGAGGATGCAGATATAACTGAAATCGAGGAAGCTGCAAAAAAGGCGAGTATTCACGATTTCATAATGCGACTACCTTATGCTTACGAAACTAATGTAGGTGAACTCGGTGACACGCTTTCTGATGGAGAGAAGCAGAGAGTTGGACTCGCTAGAGCATTTCTCCACGATGCTGATCTGTTGCTGCTAGACGAACCGACTAGCAATCTAGATATATTGAACGAGGGAATCATTCTAAAGTCGTTAAAAAAAGAAAAGTCAGGAAAGACGATGGTGCTCGTATCACACAGGAAGTCGACACTGTCGCTTGCCGATAGAGTTTATGAAATGGATAACGGTAGATTGTCATAATTTAAAATTGCTATAAAATGAGTCTCGTCTGAAGGAGATTTGCGAGCTCTTATGAATTAATGAAGGAACTGTAAATATGTTTTGGGATAATGTAGCAGGCGTCTATGATATATTTGTCAAAGTTATCAATAGAAGGACGCACAATGAACTTAAGGGGATTGTCGGTAAATACATAGAGCCACATGACAAAGTACTCGAGTGTGCGGCTGGTACCGGTATGCTCAGTGCTGTTATAGCCGAAAGATGCGACATGCTTGTTGCAACTGATTTTGCACCAAAGATGATAAAACATGCCGAGAAAAATTGTTCAGCATATGATAACATCACTTTTGAACTCGCAGATATCATGGCACTCGAATATCCAGATAATAGCTTTGATAAGGTTGTTGCCGGAAACGTAATACATCTTCTTGATGAACCGCTAAAGGCACTTGCTGAGCTGAATCGTGTATGCAAGCCTGATGGAATGCTGATAATCCCAACGTATATGAATCGTGATAAGAGCAATAAAGAAAAATCATTTGCTAATGCAGTTGGTAAAGCAGGAGCTGATTTTAAGCGTCAATTCAACGTGGATAGCTATCTGGAGTTCTTTCAAGATGCTGGTTATAGCGAAGTAAATATAGAACTTGCTTATGGCAGGATTCCATGTGCAGTTGCTATGATGCGGAAGAAAATGAAGTAATATACAATTAATTGTACATTATTAATGCTTGCGACATGAATAGCGAGGAGCTCGGAATTGTCCAGTTCCTCACTTGGTTTTCTCAATGCATTTTTATTTACTGTAAGAAAAGAAGTATTGGGAGTCACAATATTTTAATTTATAATGAAAACAATAAAAATCCTATCAATCAGGTGCAGAGGTGGTTTATATACAGTTAAACTATCTATATAAGAAAGTTTTGCGGAGGAGAACAGGATATGAACAAAATAAACAGTTTAATATTAATGATAGTATTAATCATGGTATTATGCTCTGGTTGTGTCCTGCCTGACGGAGAGTCATTAACCACTGAGAGAGTAACGGAGATGGTTGAAGAGCGTTATGGTCAAGGTAAAGTTGAAGTCAAACAGCTTAATAAGAAGATATGGCAGATTTCGCCAACTGATTATCCCGATATAAAGTATACTATTAAACAGAAAATAGGTATTGGTAGTGTAGTACCGGTGCCCTCATATAAGAAAACTGACGACAGTATGAAACAGGTTGGGAAAATTGTAGTTCCTAAATTTTTTAATGAAGAGGAACGAAAGAAGTTAAGCTTTGCAGATGGAATTATTAAAGTTAAATGGAATGTAAAAAATGATGAAGAAGTTGCAAAACTATGTACTAAGCTAGAGTCGATGTGTGAGTATATGCACAAAAACTACAATCTAGTTGTGAAAGGTAAAAGCGTAAAAATATCTTTTCAAGATCAAGAGGCTCTTCATCACGTCGAAACTGATAGATATCAAAAAGAACCAGCTAAATGGGATAAAATTAGCAAGTCTAAAATTATTTCATATTTAGATGCGAAGTACGGAAGAGGAACATATACTTTTAAAAAATCGGATAATGAAATCTCTCACGATGGTGAAGTAGAGATTTATTTGAATGATTATCCGGATATGCCGTTTTATCTGGCAAAGAAAACCGCTGCAAGGCAAAGGGGTAAACTTACGGATACTTTGTATTACGATATGATTTCAAATGTTGCATTTAATTTCCCAAAAGATGACTATGATGAATCCAGTTATTTGGATATTACAGCTGAAGATACAGTTGAAGGAGAGCGTTTAAGCGGATTCTTAATTAGACGCTATTTTAAATGGAATGAAGAATCAGGGGTTATTTCTGATATGCAAGCTATTCGCAAGGCTTTGAGAAATCACATAAATCAGTATCCTATGATAAATTACACAGATTACCCGAAAAATAAGCACAAGATAAATCCGCCGATTCGTATGGATATAACTATAGATTTATAAGTGAAATATTGTTTATATATAGTGATAATATCTACACTATTACTAATAAAAATAACTGCATGTATGTAGTTTTTAATCACTATTATCAGATAGCTTTGTGAAAATGAACAGATACACTCGTTAAGGAGAGCAACATATGAAAAAAATAAATATACTGGCATTAATGTTAGTACTTATAACGGTATTTTGCTCCGGCTGTATTCTGCCTGACGGAGACCCCTTAACCACTGAGAGTGTAAGAGAGATGGTTGAAAAGCGTTATGGTCAAGGCAAAGTTGAAGTTAAGCAGCTTGATAAGAAAACATGGCGTATTACACCTAAGGATTATCCGGATATCAAATATACAATTAAACAGAAAATCGGTCATGGCGGTGTAATTCCTGTTCCTGCATACACGCATACTGATGATCGTATGAAACAGGTTGGTAGAATCGTAGTTCCGAAGTTCTTCAGTGCAGAAGAGCGAAAAAAGTTGTGTTTTTCAGGTGGAATAATTAAAATTAGTTTCAATGTAAAAAGTGATGATGAAGTTGCAGCACTGTGCACTAAACTAGAGGCCATGTGCGCATACATGCATGACAATTATGGAGCCGTTGTGAAAGATGAATATGTGATGACTTATTTTCAAGAGACTCCACTACGGTTAAAAAATGATCGATATCAGAAAAAGCCTGTAAAATGGGATAAGCTTAGCAAGACTAAAATTACTTCATATCTGGATACTAAGTATGGCAATGGAACGTATACTTTCAAAAGAGCTGACAAGTATAGTTGGAGATCGTTTGATGATATCTCACATGAGGGTGAAGTCGAAGTATACTTGAATGATTATCCAGATATGCCATTTTACTTGTCAAAGAAAATCAATGCGAGTCAAAGTGGCAAGCTAACTGACACATTATATAACGATATGGTTGCCAATGTAGCGTTTAATTTTCCTAAAGAAGATTATGAGTACTCAAGCAATATAAAAGTATCAGCACAAGAAAAGATTGACGGTTTGCGGTATAACGGAGTTATGCTTGATTGCTGCTTCAAATGGGGTGATGAGACAGGTGCTATTGAGAACATGCAAGTGATTCGAAAGGCTCTAAGGAACTATCTGAATCAGTATCCGATGGTTAATTATTCAGATTATCCAAAGAATCAGCATGAAGTGGAACCGCCGATTTGCATGGAAATATCGGTACAATTTTAATTAATTAGCAAAGCTATATAAAGGTATATAAGGAGGAAATATATGGGTTTTGACATTAGCTATCATCCAATAAGCAGATCGCAGATGGAGGAGTGGTACTTTACACCACTAAAGGCTCTTAGAGATGGAGACGAGAGCGTTATTAATAGGTTTGTAGAAGCGCAAGGTGAGGAGTTCTTTCATGAGAAGTATTTTGAACATATGAAATACTTTGCAACATTTGATGAAAGAGAACCATCGGAAAAAGGTCTTTTGTACGGTCTACCTATAATCGGGGGCTTCTTCCGTGATTATCAGTATGTACGTGGAGCGGCTTTTTCGTTTGTCATAGAAAGATATCCTGAGATGGATAGATACCGTACACCTTGGTCTGAGGTACTTCCATCATGGATTCCAGCACCTAATAATGATTTGATAGAGGAGAACTACTCTGCAGGTATATTTATAGATCCTGAACACGTTAAGGACCTTTTGCAAGATATTGATAGTGATGAAGCTGTTCGCAATATTCTTGTAGAATCGTTTGGGGCGGATAACCTCGGAGTATTCCAGTTTGCTTTGCAAGATGCGGCAAATTCAGATAGTGGTCTTATCGAGGCAACCGAAGTAATGGAAGTTCAGCCATTTGACTTAAATAATTCGACTTGCTATTCGGATATACGCTTCTGTGATCCTCGTGGAGCACTTATTTACCGTGAGGTAGCGCTTGCTCAGGTTAGAGAAGCGACAGGCATGAGCGATGAGGAAATAGCTGAAAATGTCGTGTATCAGAAGTCTAATCACGAAATACCGAAAGATAGTGTTACAAAACCAGAGAAGAAGAAAGGGATACTATCGAAAATATTTGGAAAGAAATAATTTCGATAATAAGGGAGATTTGGGATTGATGTACGTATTAACTATAATATCTATATCCGCATTTGTATTTTCGCTTCTTAGGGATCGTAGGAGTTTGTGGAATCCTGCACTTTTAATTTCTAGCTTAATATTTAGCTATATTTCAATTGCGAAGATTTTATATGATCTAGGGCTAAGTTCGGCTAGTTACATATTCGGAGGCATAACGATTATCATGATAATTCTTGTAATACTGCTAAGTGCTGTGTTCCTAGTTTATAATGGGTTCATTTTACTTAGGAGAGAGGGATTATCTAAGACAAACGTACTATCTCTTGTCATGGGTATTATGATAATTATGTTTATCATGCTTATGTATGTAAGATTTACGGCCAATAGCAAACTTTTTTATGAAAGTATTTTGGTAAACATTTCTTTCATATTTATTATTTACTCGTACTTGCTGTTCGGTTGTGCGTTTATGGGATTTTTATTATATTCAATCCTTTATCTGGCAATTCCCAAGCAAAAGCATTATGACTTTATAATTATTCATGGTGCTGGATTAAAAGAGGGAAAATATGTCACTCCTTTATTGAAATTGCGTATCGATAAGGCGGTAGAAGCATTTAAGAAGTTAAAAAATCCAAATATTAAGATTATAGTAAGTGGCGGACAAGGTTTAGATGAGGAAATTTCTGAAGCACAAGCTATGGCCAATTATATTCTTAAGGAGACAGATGTTCCGAGTGATAAAATTATTCTGGAGGATAAATCGACCACCACATATGAAAACTTGATTTTTTCAAAAGAATATGGAGAAAGCATTGTGGAAAAACCGAAGTTCCTATTCGTTACGAATAATTATCATGTATATCGTACAGGTGCATATGCCAAGAAGATTGGCATGGATGGAGATGGGCTTGGATGTCAAACCGCAAGATACTACATCCCGTCTGCTTTTATCAGAGAGTTTATCGCGCTCTGTGTAGAGATTAAGTGGGTATTTGTAGCGTTTTATTCATTATTAATGGTAGCACTCCTAGTATCGTATGGACATCTACTATTTGGCTTATAGTTAATAAATTTATAATAGTGTGAAGCTGGCTTTACAATTTAGGGAATGAATATAGGTAATAAAAGGGTTATCATAGCTATCTACCTCCACTGTTCTTAATTTAATTTACAATTTAGGGAATGAATATAGGTAATAAAAGGGGATATAGATGAAAAAATACTGGATGCCAGTTATGTTGCTAGCAATATTTGAAGCTGTAGCGATAACGCTATGGCTTAGTAAAGATAATCTGTTCTATCTCTTCAACTTCAGCTATATAGGTCTATCAATTTGTATAGGGCAACTGCTGTTTATCTGCAAGTACGAGCATGCTAGACGAATTGTGCAGCTTCTTATCGGACTCTATATGCTAATTTATCTAGGCATTATAAGTAACGAGAACATGCAAATAGAGGGCTTCTGGTACTACTTGTTTACCGGAGCATTTGAGGCAGCTACTATTCACTATGCTGTTGCAAAGATATTTGGTCCGATAATATTTGGTAGAGGTTGGTGTGGATACGCGTGTTGGACGGCAATGGTGCTAGACTTTTTACCGTACAAGGTAGCACAATCCCCTCGTAAGAAGATGGGCTGGATAAGGTATATAGCTTTTGTTATTGCATTCATATTTGTTGCGGCTCTTTTCTTAGCAAAAGTTGGGAATATTGAGCGAATAATGTTCTGTGCATTCATAGTTGGTAACATCATATATTATGCTGTTGGAATAGTGATGGCATTTGCTTTTAAGGATAATCGTGCATTCTGTAAATATGTCTGTCCGATTACAGTATTTATGAAACCGATGAGCTACTATTCACTGGTACGTATCAAATGTGATACTGATAAGTGCATTTCTTGTGGTAAATGTAAAAAGGTGTGCCCGATGGATGTCGATATGACAGATAATGCAAGAAGTAGGGGAAATGGTACAGAATGCATACTTTGCATGGAATGTGTAAAGGTGTGTCCAGTCGATGCGCTTAAATAGATTTGACTTTTGTAATGATTGGTAATATCGAATGGAATAGTCCTTCTAATAATTGCGTTGATAGGACTATTTTTTGTACAGATTTATAACCTTTTTTATGATAAATTGTAGTGTATGGAATAGTTGTTATTAAAAATTATGATTGTTAAAAGTCAGAAGTTTTAGGAGATAAGAATGCTAAAAATTTTAATTATTGAGGACGATAAATCGATAGATTCTATTCTTAGTGATGAACTTAATCAATGGGGATATCAAACGAAAAGCATCGAAGACTTTAGCACTGTATATGAGACTTTTGAAAAATTTGAACCCAATCTTGTCCTTATGGATATTAGTTTACCATATTACAATGGATTCTATTGGACGCAAAGGATTCGTCAAAAGTCAAATGTTCCTATAGTTTTCATTTCATCACATTCTGAATCTATGGATATGGTGCAAGCAATACAATTTGGAGCAGATGATTATATTACAAAGCCTATTGATATAACAGTAACTATAGCCAAGATACAGGCGATTTTGAGAAGGACATATGACTATACTTTAGATAGTGACAAGCTTGCATATGGGGAATTGACATTAAATTTGTCTTCAGCAAAACTTGAGGGAGAAGAATTTTCTCTTTCACTGACAAGAACAGAGCTATTGATACTTGATATTTTATTTAATATGAAAGGACAAATTGCCAAGAGAGAGGATATTATAAACCATTGTTGGCAAGGGGATGATTTTATAGATGATAATACGTTAGCTGTTAATATGACAAGGCTTAGAAAGAAACTGGCTGGCGTAGGGTTAGATGAATTTATTCAAACAAAGAAGGGTATTGGTTATTATCTACAGTGAGGTTCATATGAATAAGTTTATAAATTATATTAAAAGTGAATATAAAGTAATTATTTCCGCAATATATTCGATAATAGTGTTCAGCGCTATTTTTTTATTTGCTAATTTAGAAAAAGAGTATCTAGTGTTAGGTATAGAAGGGATTTCATTTGGCGTATTCTTATATCTATTCATTCAGTGGTTCAATTATTATAAAAAAGAGGGATATAGAGAAATAGCAGAACAATTAAAATTAGAAAATAAACAATTGCAAAGTCAAGCCTTGAATGACAGAAGAAATCTTGAGGAGTATTTCCTCTTGTGGGTGCATCAAATTAAGACTCCTATTACGGTGGCAAACCTAATTTTGCAAAAGGATAGCTCGTTATATAACAAGAAGCTTAAAGCGCAAATGTTTTATATTGAAGAATATACTAATATGGCAATCAATTATTTAAAGCTAATTGATAGACAGGCGGATATGGATATAACGTTCATTAATCTTGATAAAATCATAAAGAACTTGCTCAAGAAGTATTCCATGATGTTTATAGAAAAAGGAATTTCTTTGGAATATGAACCAATATACGTAGAAGTTATATCCGATGCGAAATGGTTGTCAGTTCTTATTGAACAGATTCTTTCTAATGCAATTAAATATACGGAATCTGGTACTATTAAAATCTCATATGAGGAAAAGACCAATACTATGAGCATTCAAGATACAGGTATTGGGATTCGGTCAGAAGATTTAGGAAAGATTTTTGACAGAGGTTATTCAGGCTTCAATGGAAGAATAAACGAGAAATCAAGTGGTCTTGGATTGTATCTTGTTAAATCTATTGCAGATTTGATAAATGTTAAAGTAAAAGTTGAATCGACGATAAACGTTGGAAGCAAATTTATAGTACAATTTCCTTTCAATCTTTCAGAACTGTAAGTTTAGGAATAGAGATTGTCATATTAAATAAATGCAGGAATATATGTGTATTAGTAAAATTATGACATAAAGAAAAGGAGTGATGAAGATATGGCAATCTTAGAATTAAAAAATGTAAAGCGATTATATCAAACTAGAAAGATTACGACAGAAGCCCTAAAGGGTGTTAATTTTTCCGTAGAGAAAGGTGAATTTATTTCAATAATGGGCGAATCAGGTGCCGGAAAGACAACTTTATTAAACATAATAGCTACACTCGACAAAGCTACTTCTGGTACGGTTGTTCTAAATGACCAAGACACAAACTCGTTAAAGGACAACGAAGTTTCGGAATTCCGTAGAAAAGAGCTTGGTTTCGTTTTTCAGGATTTTAACCTGCTTGATCAATTTAACAACCGTGACAATATATACCTACCACTTGTTCTTTCAGATGAAAAAGAGGCTATAATGAGGTCAAGGTTAAGTAATTTAAAGGAGCCGCTTGGTATAGAGGATTTGTTGGAAAAATACCCGTATGAAGTATCAGGTGGGCAGAAGCAAAGAGTAGCTGTTGCAAGGGCTATAATTACCGAGCCATCTCTGCTTCTTGCGGATGAACCTACAGGTGCGCTTGATTCACAGTCTTCTGAAACGTTACTAAAGATGTTCCGCACTATTAATCAGAATGGGCAGACAATCATTATGGTTACACACTCTTTAAGGGCGGCATCATATGCAAACAGAGTGTTGTTTATTAAAGACGGAGTCGTTTATCACGAAATATACCGTGGGGAAAATGAGAGGCAAGAAGAATTCATGGAGCGTATTAATCAAGCTCAATTTATGTTGAATAGAGGTGATAAATAATGACATTTTCAATGGCTGGAAAGTTTGCTTTTCAAAATTTGAAGGCAAATAGATTGTTGGAAGTTCCATTTGTTTTGTCAGCAGGTATTATGTTGATTCTATTTAATATAATGGCGAGTTTAATCAATAATAATTATGTTCGGACGAGACATGATTCTCTTCCTACCGTTATAGCAATGGGAGCAATAGTAGTAGGTATATTTACTTTTATATTCGTAACATATACGACAAACTTTTTGCTAAAAAAAAGAAATAAAGAGTTTGCTTTATACGCAATACTCGGTTTAGAAAAGAAACATATTCGTAAAATAATCAGCATCGAGTTTTTTGTATTGTTTTCTATGATAGCATTTGTTGGTATTGTTGGTGGGTATATTTTTGGACAGCTCACTTTTTTAGGGCTTAACCGTCTAATGCATGATGTTTCAGGCAGACTCATGGACTTTCCCTTTAGTAGTATTGCAATGCTTTTAAGCTTGGCAATAATAGCCGTGCTATATATGATTACTGTGCTTCGTAGCAGTTATAGAATTTATCTGTCAACACCAATTCAATTGCTTAGTAAGCAACACAGTGGAGAGGGTGAGCCTAAATCCAGATGGATAATTTCGGTTATAGGACTAATAACATTATCAGCAGGTTATTATATTGCATTGACAACAAAGGGTTCATTGTCTTCATTATTTAACTTTTTTATCGCCGCTATCCTGGTTATGATTGCAACTTACCTACTTTATGTATCGTTCTCGATCATTGTTTTGAAGAGGCAGAAAAAGAGAAAGAGCTACTTTAAACCTACAAAATTCTTGGGTATCAGTGGTCTTATATATCGTATGAAGAGTAATGCGGTGTCTCTTGCCAGCATATCAATTATGAGTGTCGGTATTATTATTACCTTATCAGTTACTGCAACAATATACTCAAACATACAGTCTACAGCACAAAATATTCTTCCAAGAGATTATCAGATTAATAGTAAAGTGTCTGTAGATGAGAACAATTATAAAGAAGTTGCAAAGTCGCTTAAAGAGGAAGTTAATAAAACTGTAGAACATGAAAAACAAATTAAAGATGAATATATATCCTACAATATGACAACAGCAATTGTTAAAAAAGGAAATTCCTTTGTAGAATATACTCCTTATAAGAATATTAAGCCAAAATACGTTTTTGTAAATGACTTGGATGGGTATAATGCCCAAACTCACAATAATATTGGACTAAATGATGATGAAATACTTATTTGCGCCAATCAGAAACAACTTCTTGGTATGAAGAATCTTAAAATAGGAGATCGCACATTTAAAGTCAAAGAAATTCCTAATATAGCTCCTTCAAATTATGCAGCTGAAGTATATGTTATTATAGTAAGGGATTTCTCCACTATGAAATATATAAGCAGTTCATTGAAAACAACAAATGTAAACACGCAAAAAAGCGAAAACTCAATCATTAACTGTAATGTTAATTGGAATGTTTCAGGACTTTCGAAAAAAGTATATAAAGATGAATTAAGTAAGCTTAAGGAAGGAAAAGATTATTTTGTTTTATCTAAATCGGAATATTTAGATAAAATATATGAAATGGATGGGGGATTCCTTTTCCTTGGTATCATAATAGGGTTAGTTTTCTTAACTGGAACTATTCTAGTTATATACTATAAACAAATTAGTGAGGGTTACGAAGATAGGGAAAAATATCAGATAATGAAAAAAATCGGTTTGTCCGATGAACTAATTAAGAAAACAAGTTCATCGCAAATAGTATGGATGTTTTTTGCCCCGCTCATCGTCGCAGTTATTCATAGTACAATTGCATCGAAGATAGTTTATCAATTACTGGGATTGTTTGGTGTTAACAGTTTTATACAATATGGTAAATTCTTTGGTATAGTAATTGCAGTGTTCTTTGTAGTCTACTTTATTATTTTTAAGTTTACATCACGTACGTATTATAAGATTGTGCAATAGAGTTGGTTTTTATTATTGAGATAAGGGATAAACATTTGAAATATAGCAGTACTTATGAGCCCCAAATATAATGGGGCTTTTTCATTGTTGAAATATCTCTTGATACTAAACTCTTGCTGAATTAAAATATATACGTGTTTAGAACGATTTAGGAGCAATAAATGAATTACAAGGAGTCAAGAGTATATCTGGACGAACTATCCAGATACGGAAGTGTACTTGGCCTGGACAGTATGCGAGAGCTACTCCACAGACTGGGTGATCCACAAGACGAGTTAAAATTTATTCATGTCGCTGGCACCAATGGCAAAGGATCAATTCTCTCGTATCTATCTAGTATCTTAATTCAGGCAGGATATACCACGGGGTGCTATTTCTCTCCGTGGCTTTTTGAATACGGAGAACAGTTTCAGGTAAATGGCGTTCATATCGCAGATGATGAGCTTGCACATCATACGACAGTGATCGCTGAAGCGATTAGTGGAATGGAAGCGGGTGGGCTAAAATCACCGACGCAATTTGAAGTAGAAACGGCGCTAGCTATTGCGTATTTCAAGAGCAGAGGATGCGACTTCGTAGTACTAGAGACCGGTCTGGGCGGGAGAGAAGATGCGACGAATGTCGTAAGTACAACTCTGGTTGAGGTTATAACGCCTATTTCGAAGGACCATATGGCTTTTCTAGGAGAAACTATAAAGGAGATTGCCGGTGAGAAAGCTGGCATAATCAAGCCTGATACCATAGTGGTAAGTGCTAAGCAGCATGAGGATGCTGAAGAAGTACTAGCTTCAAAGTGCGATGAGCTCGGATGTGATTTCAGAGTGGTAGATGAAGCTGTTATTGAGCCGTTATCATATGGAATCGGAGAGCAGCGTTTTAACTATGGCTCATGGGATGACATAACCATATCGCTTGCAGGAACTCATCAGTTTAGCAATGCCTCGTTGGCTGTACTGACGGTAGAAGCACTTAGAGACAAGGGCTACAGCATACCTGATAGGGCTGTTTACAAGGGTCTAAGAGCTGCAAGGTGGGTAGGCAGATTCACGAAGCTCGCCAAGGCGCCGACTGTAATTATCGATGGTGCTCACAACGAGGGTGCGGCAATTGTACTTGAATCGTCAATCCGTCAGTATTTTGGAGATAAAAAGGTAATATTGGTAATCGGTGTATTTAAGGATAAAGAGTACGATAAGATGCTCTTGCACTTGGTCCCTTTATCAAAGCAGGTTATAACGGTTGAGACTCCAAATAACGATAGAGCTATGCCATCACAAGAGTTAAAAGAAAAAGTTCTCGCTTACTTGGAGCATGTCGAGGCTGCGGATAGTATTTGCCAGGGCATGGAGAAAGCGTATGAATATGCTAATAAAGACGATGTGATTCTCGTATGTGGGTCACTATCGTTCCTAGGGGACGTAAAAAGGATTGTTGAAAGAAGGGGTACAAATCATGGATAGAGAAAAAATCATGGAAGGGGTAAAGCTCATACTCGAAGGAATCGGAGAGGATGTAGAGAGAGAGGGATTGCTCGAAACCCCTGAGCGTGTTGCAAAGATGTATGAAGAACTAGCTGGTGGATATACCGACTCGGCAAGCACACACCTGGCGAAGCGCTTTGATGTTGAGAACAACGACATAGTTCTTGAGAAGGACATCGAGTTCTATTCGCTATGCGAGCACCATATGCTGCCATTCTATGGCCGTGTTGCAATCGCATATATACCTGACGACGAGGTAATCGGTCTCAGCAAGATGGCGAGGACAGTTGAGGTTTTTGCCAAGAGATTACAGCTTCAGGAGAGGATGACAGTTCAGATTGCGGATGCTTTTATGGAAGAGCTAAGTCCTAAGGGCGTGATGGTATTAATCGAGGCTGAACACATGTGCATGACTATGCGCGGTATCAAAAAACCGGGCACCAAGACAGTTACGGTTATGGCGCGTGGTAGCTTCGAGAATGACGAATGCTTACAGAACACATTTTTCAGAATGTTAGAGCATAGGTAGTAGAGTAGATGACATATTCTGTAAAAAGTATGATTACAAGTAGCGATACAGTCCCGCACTCTGAAGAGGGTATGAGTAGACTTGAGGCGATATACCATAGTGAGCGCTGGCTTAAGTGCATGGAAGAAATTGAGTCTGCTGAAGTGGATAGAGTCTACTGCAAGCATGATTACGTTCATCTGATGGATGTCGCTCGCATAGCGTATATATTTTCGCTTGAAGAGGCTTTAGGTATACCTAAGGATGTCATCTATGCTGCAGCCCTGCTTCATGATATAGGACGAAGTCTAGAGTATACTGATGTCATTCCTCATGACGAAGCAGGCGCTAATATCGCAGAGGAAATTTTGAAGAAGTCATCATATAGCGAAGAGGAGAGAGAAGCGATAATTACTGCGATTCGTGGCCATAGAGGACATCCTGAATCTGATGAGACTAGTAGCTTTAAAGGCAGGCTATCCTATGTCATAAAACGTGCGGATAAGGAGTCACGTCTATGCTTAAGCTGTGATGCACGTGATACATGCAAGTGGCCTGATAATAAGAAGAATATGAACATCAAGTATTAATGGGGTTCATTAGAATTAAGTCCACGATAATTATGTGGAAAGGAAAAAGAAATAAAATGCTAATTGGTAATAAAAACTTTGATCTAAAAAACGACTGTTACATCATGGGAATTCTTAACTTCACTCCCGATTCCTTTTCTGATGGAGGCAAATGGAACGACATGGACAGCGCGCTGCGCCACGTTGAAGAGATGATTGAAGAGGGTGCTGCAATTATTGATATCGGCGGTGAGTCAACTAGACCTGGACACATTCAGATTACGGAGCAGGAAGAGATTGAGAGAATTGTGCCTGTAATTAGAGCGGTAAAAGAGCGCTTCGATATTCCCGTTTCTATCGACAGCTACAAGGGCTCCGTCGTTGAGGCGGCTCTTGAATGTGGAGCAGATATGGTCAATGATGTATGGGGCTTCAAGTACGATGAAAAGGTTGCAGAAGCAACAGCAAAGTACGATGTTCCAGTTTGCCTCATGCATAATAGAAACAATGCTGACTACACTGATTTTGTTAAAGAATGGCTTGATGATATGCGTGTATGCATCGATATTGCTAAGGCGCACGGCGTTAGTATGGACAAGATTGTGATGGATCCTGGGTTCGGCTTCGGTAAGAAGCCAGAGCACAATCTTATGGCCATGCATCACTTAGATAAAATGAAGGAACTAGAGCTGCCAGTTCTACTTGGAACTTCTAGAAAGTCTACTTTAGGTCTAATTCTAGACTTACCAGTAGACCAGAGGATTGAAGCAACAATAGCAACAACAGCTTATGGAGTCGCTCAAGGGGCATCAATAATCAGAGTGCACGATGTAAAAGAGAATTATCGCGCGATGAAGACCATGCAGGCAATTCTCAAAGAGCATATCTAAGAGAATCATGAAATGCTACATACTAGCTAATAACTTACATAACTTGAACGTACACGAGGAGACGAAAAATGTACGATGAGATTAAAATAACTGACCTTGAAGTCTTTGCAAATCATGGGGTTTTCCCAGAAGAGAATACCTTAGGGCAGAAGTTTGTATTTACGATAAAATTATATACGGATACTAGACGCGCAGGTAAGACAGATGAGCTCGAGGACTCGATTAACTATGGTGATGTTGCATCTTTCATCACAAAGTTCACCAAAAGTCATACTGTAAAGCTTTTAGAGGCGGCTGCTGAGCAAATTGCTGAGGCAATGCTGCTTCAATATGAGATGGTGAAGGGCGTATCTGTTGAGATAAAGAAGCCATGGGCACCAATCGGACTTCCTCTTAGAGAGGCTTCTGTCAAGATTGAGCGCTTCTGGCACAATGCTTATATAGCTATCGGATCAAATATGGGTGACAAACAGGCATACCTTGACTTTGGAGTTAAGAGTATAGGAGAAATTGATGGGTGCAAGGTTAACAAAGTATCTGAATATATTAAAACAGAGCCTTATGGTGGTGTTGAGCAGGATGATTTCTTAAATGGAGCGCTAATAGTTGATACGCTATTATCTCCTAAGGAGCTCCTTGGCGAGCTACAGCGAATTGAATTTGAGGCACATCGTGAAAGGAGGGTGCGCTGGGGTCCAAGGACACTAGATCTTGATATTATCATGTATGATGACTATATTGTGGAGGATGAGAGTCTCATAATTCCTCATATCGAGATGCACAAGAGGGACTTTGTGCTAGAACCTCTAGCAGAAATCTCACCTTATCTCCGCCATCCTGCACTTAACAAAACAGTCATGCAGCTGCTTGAAGAGCTTAAAGGATAAATCATAAAAGCTAAACTGATTAATTATTTTACATATTTTAAGAAAGTCGGTGTTATACACATGGACTTTCTTTTTTTCAATATGTTTATAATATAAGAGAGTTTTTGTAACGTTTTAGATAAAGCAGAGTCATATATATAGAAACGCAAATACTAAAGGAGGGCATGATGGATTTAGACCAACTATATCGTGAATATTTCACATTGGTTTATAGATACATTTTCTCTATGTGTAAAGACTCTTTGCTCGCCGAAGAGATTACACAGGAGACGTTCTTTAGGGCGCTCAAAAAACTTGATTCATTCCGCGGAGAATCGAGTGCCAGGGTGTGGCTTTGCCAAATTGCTAAAAATATTTATTTCTCTTATCTCAATAAGAATAACCGCCTCTGCGAGTTAAAATGCGATGAATCAGATAACCTTGTGGATGAAAGTGTTGAGAGCGTTATCCTAGACAAGGAACAGTCAGAGGAATTAAGAGCCGCAATCCATGCTTTAGAGGAACCATATAAAGAAGTTTTTATGCTTAGGGTTTACGCCGACTTATCATTTAGTGACATAGGGTCGCTGTTTGATAAATCTGATGGATGGGCGCGCGTTACTTACCACAGAAGTCGTTTAAAGATAATGGATAGTTTGGAGGTTTTAAAATGAAGATAAGCTGCGACGTGATTAGAGACTTACTGCCTTTATATATCGACGATATCCTGTCTAACGACAGTAAGAATCTGGTTGATGAACATATAGAAGAATGTGAAAGCTGTAATGATGAGTTTAGAAAACTATCAGGAGACGAAATACATAGCTGTGCAGTCAATCTAAATGAAAATAAAAGTATCTATGATTCCCTTAATAAAATACGTAAGAGAATCAGTTTAAAGATACAGCTAACAGTCTTGACTTCGGTCATATTTACTTCGATAGTTGCGGTCTTTGCTTGGGATTACTACGATAACCATAGGATATACGTCCCATACAAAGAGGCGAAAATAGAGTGGGTAAAAGATAGTATGAAAACCTACGAAAAGTATCGAGACGTTGATCGTGTTATCTCATCTGACGGAAAAACACTAATTCTAGTTTTGAATCGTACACATAGAACTAATAACGATAGCATTTATTCCGACCAAGTAATTTGGAAAGGACCAAATAGGGAGTATTCGTATGAAGATGAGAAGGGAGAAGAAAAGTTAGCTGATATAGAGGAAGTTTATTATATGTCATCAGATGCATGGGAGAGGTATAAGGAAAGAGAGGTTCTTATTTACAACATACCACAAGATGAATTTAATCTTGAAAGATATAAAAGGGAGTTTAATGTAGTTAAGCGTAAATCGAAGCTGATATGGACTAAAAGTAATGGGTTTATAGGCTAGCAGTTCATAACATAACAGTTATGATACGTATGTGTATATATCAATTATACAAATGAATCCCCCTATTGTAATATCTAGTTGTAAGCAGCGTTTTGTTTTTAACAAGTGCTTATTAATGGATCATTAAAGGTAAATATTGGGGGATTGAGTATGAAAATTTTAGGAATTTCTTTAGGAACAAAGAACGGTAATAATGACACTATGTGCCGCGTTGCACTTGAACAGGCAAAGGAGATGGGTTGTGATATAGAGTTTATCCATCTGTTTGACTGGAACATTAAGCCATGTACTGGATGTGTCGCTTGTTCTAGAGCTCTCGTAATGGGTAAGGGTATGTTCTGTTCGCAAAAGGACGATTTTACAGCCCTGTATGAAAAAATGACTGAATCAGATGGAATCCTTGTTGTAGACCCAATCTTTGAGTCAGGCGGTACTGGAATGTTTCATAACCTAATGGATAGAATGGGACCTGGTCATGATACTGGTCTAATGCTCGGATGTCAGGCAAAGATGCTGGAACAGGGTAAGGAGCTTCTACCTATGAAGTATTTCAAGCAGAGGGCGATTTCATTTCTCGGAATTGGCGGATCTGACTGGGCCGTGCGTACGGAGACTGATCACGCGATGCTCGCTATGAGCCCTGGCTGGAAGGTTGTAGATAACGATTACTTCTCTTGGTCAAAGGATGTTCTAATGCAGGATGACAAAGTTGCTCGCGTGAAGGAAATCGGCAAGAATCTAGTTGAAGCCGCAAAGGATATCGCAGAGAGAAATCTTATGATTATGGATCCAGAAAACGATAAGCTTGACTATTTCAAGGGACACAAGGGTGCATGTCCTCACTGCCATGGTAACAACTTCTATATTCATCCAGATACTAACGAAGCTGAGTGCGAGCTTTGTGGACTTAAGGGTGAGCTCGTTATGGTTGATGGAGCATTAAGACTTAAGTTCGATCCAACAACTCTGCATCAAGCTCACGATATTCTATCTGGAAAAGCTTTACATGGTCAGGATATCTTTGAGAACGAAGGCAGACTCATGAATCTATTTAAGGATGAAACTTTCAAGGCGCGCAAAGCATACTACACAGCTGTATGTGAGCCAACTCCATCACCTTCAAAGTAATCACAGATATAGGCGATACGCTAAGTAATATCGCTAAGTAATATAACTAACACAATATTCTGGTAAGGGTACTTTTGTGTACCCTTATTACTTTGCATAAACTTATATGTTTCAATGTATTACAATTGAGCAGTGATAGTGTATAATCTAAAGACATGAATTTTGATAATAAATATATATTTACATATACAGGAGTGAGAGAAATTAATGAGTATTTTAACTGTATCAAATGTTTCACATGGATTCGGTGATAGAGCGATTCTCGAAGATGTTTCATTTAGACTTTTGCCAGGAGAGCATGTCGGATTAATCGGCGCTAATGGTGAGGGAAAGTCTACTTTTATGAATATAATCACAGGCAGTCTTCAGCCAGATGAAGGCAAGATTGAGTGGTCTAAGAATGTACGTGTTGGATACCTTGATCAATATTCTGTGCTCAAGAAAGGTATGACAATTGAAAATGTTCTAGCTAGTGCTTTTAACTATCTATATGATATGGAAGCACGTATTACCGAACTGTATATGGCGATGGCTGATGTTGATGAAGAAACTATGAATTCGTATATGGAGGAAGCAGGTACACTTCAGGAGCTGCTGACCGCACATGATTTCTATATGATTGATGCCAAGGTGAGTGAGGTTGCGTGTGCACTTGGACTTACTGACCTCGGACTAGACCGCGATGTGTCAGAGCTTTCAGGCGGGCAGCGTACAAAGGTTCTTCTTGGCAAACTTTTGCTCGAAAAGCCAGAGATTTTACTTCTTGATGAGCCGACCAACTACCTCGACGAAGAACATATCTCTTGGCTGACGAGATACCTGCAGGAGTACGAGAATGCATTTATCCTAATCTCTCACGAGATTCCATTCCTAAATAGCGTTATCAATACGATTTATCACATGTATGAAAAGCAGCTTAATAGATATGTCGGCGACTACGATCATTTCCTTGAAGTATTTGAGATGCATAAGGCTCAGAGAGAGGCTGCGTATAACAGGCAGCAGCAGGAGATTGCAGAACTTCAGGATTTCGTAAATAGAAATAAAGCCAGAGTTGCCACCAGAAATATGGCGATGTCACGTAAGAAAAAGCTTGATAAAATGGAGCTTATTGAGAAAATTGTCGAAAAGCCTAAGCCAGAGTTTCACTTTGAGTATTTCAAGGCGCCAGGAAAGTTTATATTCATGACTAAAGATTTAGTTATCGGATATGATGAGCCTTTATCCTCTCCGCTTAATATCACTCTCGAAAGAGGTAGCAGAGTGGTTCTCACAGGTGCGAATGGTATTGGTAAAACGACGCTCCTTAAGAGTCTCCTCGGGCTTATCAATCCGCTTTCTGGAACTTCAGAAAAGGGTTTTGGTCTTGAGATCGGCTATTTCGCGCAGGAAGACGGAACTGATAATGACAACACCTGCATTGAGGCTATATGGAAAGAATTTCCTTCATATACACAAGCGGAAGTGCGTGCGGCTCTCGCAAAATGCGGTCTGATGACGAAGCACATCGAGAGCAAGGTTAAAGTGCTGTCAGGAGGAGAGCAGGCAAAGGTTAGACTTTGCAAAATTTTAAATAGGCCTTCTAACTTGCTAGTGCTCGACGAGCCGACGAATCATCTGGATGTAGATGCTAAGGATGAGTTACAACGAGCGCTTAACGAATACCAGGGCAGTATCCTGATGGTGTGTCACGATCCATTCTTCTATGAAGACGTAGCTACAGAAGTGTGGGACTGTACAGAGTGGACTACGAAAGTATTTTAATAGATGTGCAAATGTGTTATACACAATTGAATTGCAATAGTATGCTATAACGAGTATAATGAATAAATAATTAAGAGATATAATTATTAGGAGGGGTTATTATGTTAGATAAAAAAGTTGCAGAACTAATTAATAAGCAGGTGAATCGCGAGTTTTACTCAGGATATCTATATCTTGATTTTGCAAATTACTACAATGAAGTTGGACTTGATGGATTTGCTCATTACTTCGATATCCAGGCACAAGAGGAGAGAGATCATGCTATGCTCATGAGAACGTACCTCTTCAACAATGGAGAAAAGGTTACTTTCACAGAGATTGCAAAGCCTGACATGGAGTGCAAGGAAATCGAGGATGCTCTTAGATATAGTCTTAAGCATGAGCAATATGTTACTAGCCTAATCAACAAGATTTATAAAGCTGCTAGCGATGTTGACGACTATCGTACAATGCAGTGCTTCGACTGGTTTGTAAAAGAACAGGGAGAAGAAGAGAAGTCTGCTGATGATCTGCTTAAGAAGTTTGAGCTATACGGCAGAGATCCTAAAGGCCTATATGCGCTCAACCAGGAACTTCTTGGAAGAACTTATGCAGCGCCTACACTAACACTATAGGAATATATACTATGCTTTATCGGTGCAGGGACATTTCCTTGCACCTTTTTATTTATCTAGAATACATTGATAGATAATATGAGGACAGATTATACTCACTAAGTGTATTTGTGGTATATTATTATTAAGTTTTAGTTTACAAATAGCTTTCAAGGAGAGTTATATGAATTCATTTAGAACCAAAATGCCGGGGGTGATTGTATGCTTTGTGATTGCAGTACCAGCCTGGTTAATTGGTAAGCTTATTCCGGTTATTGGGGGACCGGTTTTTTCAATTCTGTTCGGTATGGTAATAACAGTATTTTGGACAGAAAAGGGAGTATTCGCTAAAGGGATTAAGTTTACCTCTAAGTATATCTTGCAGACAGCTGTAGTACTACTAGGGGTTGGACTTAACCTCGGTGTAATACTTGAGACCGGAGTT
>NZ_CP016199.1:1197639-1210345 GCF_002243385.1 Mogibacterium pumilum
CGGAGTTCAATCGCTACCGATTATCATATGTACGATTTCTACATCGCTGATAATAGCATATATCATGCACAAGGTTATGAAAGTCGATGCAAATTCTGCTACGCTTGTTGGTGTAGGATCATCAATTTGCGGAGGGTCAGCTATAGCAGCGACAGCACCGGTAATTGACGCTTCCGACGATGAAGTGGCACAAGCTATATCAGTTATATTCTTCTTCAATGTAATTGCTGCGCTTATCTTCCCGATATTCGGTCATGCAATCGGAATGAGTACGACGAGCGGTGAAGCCTTTGGTATCTTTGCAGGAACTGCAGTTAATGATACATCATCGGTAACGGCAGCGGCTTCTACCTGGGACAATATGTGGCATCTGGGAACGCAGTCTCTTGACAAGGCGGTAACTGTTAAGCTGACCAGAACACTAGCAATAATACCAATTACGCTGATACTTGCAATCTATACTGCAAAGAAAAAACGCAGTGCTGAAAAAGACTCAGTAAACGAAAACTCGTTTAGCCTAAAGCGTGCCTTTCCTATATTTATCATGTTCTTTATACTCGCATCGATAGTAACTACAGTCGCCGTATCAGCTGGGCTAGATGCCAAAATATTCGAACCACTCAAGACACTTAGCAAATTCTTCATAGTTATGGCAATGGGTGCAATTGGCTTAAATAGCAATATTATGAAGCTGATTAAGACTGGTGGAAAGCCTCTTATGTTAGGAGCGACATGCTGGATAGGAATTACGATAATGAGTTTGTTGCTTCAGTATGTGATGGGACTTTGGTAGTATATGTTCGTAACAAATAAGAAGTGATTTACCCATAAAAAAATATAGCCTGAACAGCAATGGAATAAAACTACTATGCTTGTTCAGATTTTTATTATGTTTATTAAATTGTAGTAGCTAATTTAATAAAGCTTAGTAATCAGAAAATCTGTAATAATTTATTAAATTATGGAAAACTTGTAATAAATTAATAGGTGTTATGTGTAGATTTTTTATACTCGTGGTGGTAAAATTTTTATGGGTTAGTTAAAGTTAACTAACTATATAACTAACCCTGTAGTATTATTTAACACGCTTTTGATTGCATGTATTTATCCATTAAGGAGGAATAAGTAGATGAAGAAAAATTGGTCGAAGAAGTTTCTTACCGCAGCCTTAACATCCAGTATGTTGTTCAGCATGGGTGCCGCTAACTCGTTCGCAGTTACTGGTGACCAGGTTGCTAAGGACAAAGTATATACGGGCTCCGGTAGAGTAACAGAGGATCCAAACTCCGTTTGGCGCGGCTACGACATCAGTCTCAAGATGGAAGTAAAAGACGGGGTTATCAAATCCATAGAGTGCACACCAGCTGCAAATATGGATAGAATGAATAGTGGATATGTAGATTTAACAAGAATGCAGCTAGCTACACTTGTAGGAAAGCCAGCTACAATTAGTTCTGTCAATGGGTTAGTCGATTCTAACACTGGTGCAACATATTCGCTTAAGGGAGCAAAGAAGATTGCTGTTAAGATGATGCAGGATGCTGAAGCTAAAGAGAACGAAACTGTACCTGTAAATCCTGGCCACAATGATAACCCTAATCCAAACCCCGGTAATAATAACAATCCAACACCAGGGACGAATACAGATCCAAAGACAGGAATCGATGCTATTGCTGACAACGATTATATCTATGGTAAGATTAATTTAGCTTATGCAGATTTCTACTACGGTGAGCTAAACAATCTTAAAAATGGAATTCAGAAAATGGATTTGAATGCTGCTGACAAGGCAGCAAGCTTGAGAGCTCCAGGACAGTATGACGCAGTAACAAGTGCTACAAAGATTAAATCCAAGAGGTTCCCTACAACATACTTTGAGGAAAAGGAAAATGGTGTTGAAATCCTTGGTATTAAGGATGCAAATGTTGCCATCAGAAAGAGCCTATATGTTGAAGCGATGAAGGCAATTAAGGAAGGTAAGTCATCAAAGAATCCATTACTCAACCTCGTAAAGAATTTCAAGGCAAATGAAGATCCTGCTCAGGCTACGTATGAGTACAAGGTTCTGAATGGTGATGGCACACTTTCTGCTACAACCACTCAGGAAGTTCTAGATCCTGATGCTAAGGTGACAGTAAAGACTGGAAGTGTTTGGGGTCACTACCTGGTAAACGTTGATTCCAAGAAAATGCCTAAAGTTGATGAAATCGAAGGAATTATCATTAAGACTAGCGATGGCAAGCAGTATGGAATGGAACATCTTGAAAATATCTGGCTTCGTCCTAACGAGTTCTCATTTGCTGTAAAGAAGGATTTCGTAGAGCCTCACGGAAATACCGTTGACTATAAGCGTCACGAAGATTTACAGGGTAAGAGAATAACTCAGATTCGCTATCTCGTTAGAGATAAGGCAGATCTCGTAATTAATACGAATGTACTTTGTAAGACTCTTAACGACGAGAAGTACGGTGCAACTATCAAGGATGCAGAATTCAAAGATGGAGTAACTGTAACATCTGATATAAAGACACCAGCAGGTAGTAACTATAAACTTGCAGCTATTTATAAGGGCAGAAATACTCTAGAGCAGGGCAAAGATTACACTGTATCAGGTAATAAGATTTCTATTAAGGAAACAGAAAAGACTGGAATGGGAACGTATACAGTAGTATATGAGGATGAGAAATATGCTGACATCGAGACATCCTTTAACCTAAGATCCAAGTATCAGGATGGCGACGTTAAGCTTGCAGACAATAAGCTGACTCTTCCAGAAGGACTTTCACAAGAAGACTATGCTTCAACTATCAGTACAGTTTTTCTTGATGGAAAGAGAGTAAAGGGCCGTGATCTATTAAAGACAATATTTAAAGAAGACGGTTCAGTAAATTTTGATGCAAAGCTAAAGAATAAGGATGGTTCTGAAACTCCAATTTTCAAGAAGGGAGCTGCAGGAATCTACACTATAGAGCTTAAGTCAGATAGACACCCAAGTGTAAAGAGTATGGTAGTTGCCCCTGGCACTAAGGATACTGAGGTTCAGATGATTGATGCTGAGCACGCAATCAAGAAAGTATTCCTAGGTTACAATGTTCCAGGATATAATCTAAATGATTATGACTACGAGGCTTATGACATTTCCATGAGAGATGGCACTGACAGCAAGGTTCAGCCAGACGCTGGTAAGAAGGTTAAGGTTCAGATTGAGCTAAAGAAAGTTGATCCAGAAAAGCTTGTAATTCTCCACGATAAGGGAAATAAGCAGCTTGAAGAGATTAAGGACTTCAAGATTATCGAAGGAAAGAAGATTGAATTTGAAGTAGATCATTTCTCAAACTTCTTCTTTGCTAATAAGAAGCCAACTAGCTCGGTAGTAGCAAATTCATCTTCATCACAGAAGGCTTCTCCAAGCAATGCCATAAAGCCTGCAAAGCACGGTAAGCACATGGGTAAGGTGGTAAAGACTAGCGACTCAAGTTCAGTAACCCTATACTCGTTAAGCATTCTTGTTGCAACAATGCTAGTAGCAGTGACAGTTTATGCTAGAAGAAAGAGTAGCGAAAAGTAAGGTGCTTTAAAGCATAATAGGAATCTAAATAGAGATTTAAACTTTACTACTATCAGATAAATTAAATAAGAGCTTGTCCATGCGGTTTAAACACTGATTGATAAGCTCTTATTTATATTTTTATATCTTGAAAATTAAAAATTAGTATTCATATTTCTTACGCATAAGTGCGAGGCAGAATATTGATAGTATGAAGGCTAAAATCTCCGAGAGGGGATTAGACCACCAGATTCCTTCAATCCCCATTATCAGCGGTAGGAATATTACGAACGAAAGTTTAAATACGAAAGTTCTGAGGAACGAAATTAATGCCGATAGCCATCCGTTACTAAGTGCAGTGAAGAATGACGACGAAAATACATTTATACCGAGAATAACAAAGCATACCGTGGTGATTCTCATAGCATGAACAGTCATATCTAACAACGCTTCATCATATGCAAAAAATAGTCCAGATAGAGGCCTTGCAAATAATTCTCCAAATAGCAGCATTGCTATTCCTGTTCCGGTTAAAAGTTTAAAGCTCTTGTTAAGTATATTACGTAGCTCGCTAGGGTTCCGAGCACCGTAATGATAACCGATAATAGGACCGCATCCCATGGCATATCCAATATAAATTGCTGCAAAAATAAATAGCACATACATTAGTACTCCATATGCCGCAACCCCGTCAGAACCAACGTATTTAATGAGCTGAGCATTATAAAGCATGCTTACAAATGAAGAAGTAATACTCGTTACCATTTCCGAGATCCCGTTACCGCACGCCTTGAAAATCGGTTGTAATTCCAATCTACATTTCACTAGACTTAATAAGCTAGTGTTCGGTTTTATAAAGTAAATAATCGGTATTGCGGCTCCAACCATTTCGCTCATACCTGTGGCAACAGCTGCACCTGCGACACCCCAGTTAAATACATAAATAAATAGGGCATCGAGAATAATGTTAGACAGGCCGGCTATTACCGTAGTCAAAAGACCTAAGTGCGGCTTTTCGGCAACTACAAAGAAGTCTTGGAAACAGTTTTGTAACATAAAGAACACATTGAAGCACATACTTATGCGTCCGTAAGTAACGCAGTCCTGCATCATGCTCGAATCAGCACCAAGTGCAAGACATATGTTGTCCATAAATATATATGCCAATATGCAGACTATGGTTCCTGTAATAGTAGTTGCTCCGATTAGCATTGTAAAATATTGGTTGGCACGTTCATTTCGCTGCTCGCCAAGTGTCTTTGCAACTAGTGCTGCACCGCCAGTACCAACCATAAAACCGAGTGCACCAACGAGCATAACGACAGGCATAACGAGATTTATAGAAGCGAATGCCGTCTTGCCAACAACATTAGAAACGAAAAGACCATCTACGATAACATAAACTGAAGTGAATACCATCATCCCGATAGAAGGGAGGACAAAACGTATCAGTTTATAGTACGTAAAATGGTCGGATAATTGAATTTTCTCTTTTTTAATTTTAGTCCCCATATGCATATTCTACATGAGTAATAGGAATTGTAAATACATGTATAGTTAAAGGCTTGTATGGTCTCGTATCATAAGTCGCGAGGCAATAATAGCGGAAATAGGTATTATTATTACTGTACCAATTGCACTTATCATGATAGCTATAAATTCTTGAGTAAAATCTTTAGAGTTAATAAGAGTACTCCATGAATAAAATTTAAGAAAATTGATGCACATGATCATGAATTCGCCTGCAAATATAAAGAATAATGTGTTTATATTTGAGCTTAAAATTTTGCTACCGATATTCATGCCAGATTCCACAATTTCAGTACGACTTAATCTTGGATTGTGGCGAATGACTTCATAAATGCCGGAGCAAACTGCCATAGCCGTGTCTATTAATCCGCCGATAAGAATGACGATGAATACTGCTACTTGTACAAGTAGCATATTTATACCTATATTTTCCTCATATCCATTTGATGGTTGAATCTTGACATCACCAATTGTTCCAAAGCCTTGAAGGTGAGCGTGAGTAACCACAAATGATATGAGTAGAGCAGAAAGTAATAATACTATTACTACTGAAATGAATGCACAGACTGTCTTGATATTGTTTTCATTCTGATAGAATATCGTTACGGCTGTGATTAATAGTGCCGAAATCGTCGTGGTAATGGTTATGCTAAAGCCCTGATATATTAGCTCTATAAGCATAGCAAATATCGAAACGTTAATAGCTGTCGTCATCAGCGATTTAGCAGTTCGATCTCCACCGGCAAGTAACGATAGGAGTACAAATAAGATTATGAGTATTTTAATCATGCTTGAGCTCCTTTCTCGTAACTATTGAAGTGACGAAAATTGAAACTAGAATCGCTACTATAATCGAGAGCATTCCTGATAGAGAGCGAACTATATAGAAATATGCATCGTGACTTATTACCGTTCTAAAACTAATCTCGTTCGACATCGAGATTAGGAATACAGGCAAAGTAGAAGCGATATTAGTAAGAAGTACGACGCTTATCATCGTTCCGTTTATATCGTCAGCAACTTCCCGTACAGACTTGAGGAGAGGTTTGAGTTCAATGCCAGGGGTTCTCTCGATTAGTTCCATGCAAGCGGCTGTGATAGTCACTGAAACATCGATAATTGCACCGAGGCAGCCGATAATTATCTGTGCAAGGAAGAAGTGATTTGCATCAGTTTTCGTGAATGGCTCCGGTAGGAAATGAAGAAAATCATAGTCAATATCAGTATTCCAGATTAAGAGCATGATGAGAGTTGATAACAGTAGCGTTGTCAGCAAGGTGGCGGCAAAAGACAGCATCAGCCTATGGGAAATTCCGTCAGAAACAAGCAGGACGAAAAATGTAAACACTATAACACCAGCAATCGTCATGTATAATATATCGAATCCGCGCATATTCATATAAATGATAAGTCCGAATAGAGCTATATTTCCAAGTATGCAGAGTGAGGTGTAGGTACCTTTTTTCCCACCGATAATTATAAGAGCGGCGAGTAAGGTAAGAAAAACAGCAGCTACCCAATAATCACGTTTTACACCGATGATACCAGAATATTCATCATTTAAAAACAAGTAGTCGTGTTTATAGTATTGCTCATCATATACTTTTGACCTGTCGTATGTATTATTAATGTGAACGATCTTTCCTTTGTCACGACTATTTTCTAGGCGCAACTCAATGTCCTGCTTATTTCCACGGTTGTTGACAGCAAGCACCTTAGCGACAGGGGATTTGTACATCCAAGAATTATTAAGGACTAACATGAATAAGATAATGGCTCCAAGTAAGGAAATAACCATTCTTAACAAATACTTTTTTTTCATACTGTTATTATACCGCAGCAGAAAATCAACTGATAGGGTACACATGTCATTTCATTGGAACTAATGTGAAAAAAATTATTATTTTGACGAAAAATTTCACCAAAACGATATTTCAAAACGAATTTAGCTTGATACAATGTAATTATTATGATAAAGCACAACTATATTGAAAAAGGTGAAGGTGAAGTGCTGATTATGCTCCATGGAAATGGCTTAGACAGTAGCTACTTTTATCACCAGATTAACTACTTTTCATCTAAATATAGAGTTATAGCAGTAGATTCGAGAGGTCACGGTAGAACGCCGCGTGGTGATAAGCCTCTCACTATTTTGCAGTTCTCTGAAGATCTAAGGCAATTTATGGACATGCACGACATTAAGAAGGCTCATATTCTTGGGTTCTCGGATGGTGCCAATGTAGCAATTAGATTTGCGATAGATTACCCAGAACGTGTCAATAAACTCGTTCTTAACGGAGCAAATATTAAATATAGAGCTCTCAGGTTTACTGTGCGCGTTGGCATTGAAATACTTGAGTTGCTAAACGCAACATTTAGTGTTAGTCTTGAGAAGCGCAATCTAAGGGTAGAGCGTCTTCGTCTAATGAAAAATGAACCAGTAATCAGTGCTGATGAGCTTGATGATATTAAGTCTAAAACGCTTGTAATTGCCGGTACATTTGACCTGATGTATGGGAGTCATACGAAATTCATTGCGGAACACATACCAAACTCGAGATTGGAGTTTATTCCAGGTAAGCATACGATTGCTCTATGGAATTACGAAAAATTTAACAGTGTTTTAAGTGAGTTTTTATCAAAAAATACAATAGAAAGCGAGAAATCAAACAATTTATATGATAAATTAGTATAAAGAGTATAGTACTTATCTTATATGTAACTGCAACTGGAAATGATAAGTGGGGAAACACTATGTTTACAAAGAAGAATGCCATCATCATATCAGTACTTCTCGCAATATCTGCGTGCATATATGGTCTACAGATACTGATATTTAAAGATGTTAGGAACACGGAGTTCTATATATTTCAGGATATGGCATTTATCCCTATAAGTATTGCAATTACGACGGTTGTAGTCGGTGAGCTGCTCGACATAAACAATAAGCGTGACAGTCGTCTTAAAACTCGAATGCTTACGAGCACATTCTTTAGTGATATCGGTTTTGAACTCATGAGTATGCTTGCACTCGTTTCTAACATTGATGAAGAAGTATTACATAAAATCAATAACGATAATCTATCTGAGTCTGAGAAAATCAACGCTATCAAAAGCAGCACGTTCACGATTAATGCTGACATGGGTATATGTAACATCATCAGTGATGTAATTATCGCATCGAAGACAGATATACTTATACTGTCATCAAACCCTATGCTGTACGATCATGAATACTTCTCAGACCTTTTATGGGAATTACTTCATCTGATGGATGAGTTCAGACTTCGCGGTGACTATGTAAAGATGACTCCTGATGATTTAACTCAATTTAATGATGACTTTGCCCAAGTTCTAGAACTTCTGCTCATCAACTGGGTTATAAATGCTAAGTATCTCAAGGAGACTTATCCAAACTTCTATAAGACAGTTAGCTCATTCTTAGAGAACTAATTCATTAAAGCGGTTTATCATATGTAAATGAAATCATATAAAGCAAAATAAGAAAAAGAAATCCACACGGTGATGAACTGAATCTCGAAAGTGTCATACTCTCAGTTGAAGAAGAAGTACAGAAGAACAACTGCTCCGAGCACAATTCTGTAATAACCGAATACCTTGAAATCGTGCTTCTTAATATAGCTCATCAGCAACTTGATGATAAACATGGAAACGATAAACGCAACAATCATTCCAACTATTAGTATGATTAGTTCATTTTCTCCGAAGTTAAATCCGTACTTGAGAAGTTTAAGTAGGCTGGCGCCAAACATTACAGGAATCGCCATGAAGAATGTGAACTGTGCAGCCGTCTTACGATTTACTCCGATAATAAGAGCGCCAAGTATCGTGGATCCTGAGCGAGATGTTCCTGGAAATACAGCTGATATAAGCTGGAATAATCCGATGATAAAAGCCTGTTTGTAGGTAAGGTCATCGAGACTATTAGTAATAGGTGTTAACTGCTTATTACGGTTCTCCGCTACGATAAAGAGAATACCGATAAGTATCAGCATTATAGCAACTACCTTATAATTGTAAAAATGCTCTTCGATTGCATCATCCCATTTTAGTCCAATGATGACTGCAGGAATACATGCTACGATAACTTTAAACCACATTGACCATACGTCTTTACGTATGTATTTTTTAGATTTATCAGCAGTGAAAGGCCAGATCTCATTCCAGAATGTAATAACTACAGCCAGTATAGCTCCAAGCTGAATTACTACTAGAAACATGCTCATAAAGTCCTTGTTAACATGCATAGGCCAAATCTCATTTATGAGAATCATGTGACCGGTGCTAGAAACAGGTAACCATTCGGTGATACCTTCAACTATACCTAGGAAAATTGCTTGTAAAATTATAGTCATTTTTAACTCCTTTTCTTAACAACCAGTTCATTATACCAAAAAAAAAGAGATTCTGCTCAAAATATAGCAATTTATATATTTACTGATTATTGACTAGCATGTAGCTTTTGGCATAATAAATTATATAAAATTGATTTCAAATATTAGACTATAAAAGTAGATATATAATTGCAATTATGGTATAGAGAATTAAATAACCACAAAATCAAACTACAGAAATCGGTTATTGCAAATAATTTATATTAACTTAAAATATGCAAAGTAACAATTATTGTTACTGTTAATATAAAAAGAAAATTTGGGATTTACTAGAGCTCTCGTTTAAATAGGAGGTACTGCTATTTTTGAATTTATGAAACGTAGCGATAAAGCGTTGCAGATAACATCGGGTAACTGCAAGCCAAGAGATAAGGAATATTTGCTACAATATGAAGAAGCTCTTAAAAGTGAGGCATTGAAAGATCCAGTAGTTGTACATATTAAATCCAGAGATGGTTTAGTGCTTAAGGGAAGACTTTATAAGAAACAAAAAAATAAACCCAAAGCCGTAGTCATCGCTGTCCACGGTTTTCATAGCAGCGGTCTTAGGGATATGGGAAGATTTGCTGATATGTATTTAAGGAACGGATTTGATTATATAATTATATCTCAAAGAAGTCACTTTGACTCAGAAGGCGTATATCTGACTTTTGGTGCGAAAGAATCAAGAGACATTTTAGATTGGGCCAAAATAGTACGTAAAATATATGTACCAGATATTCCGATAATTTTACATGGCGTATCTATGGGAGCGGCTACAGTTCTAATAGCAGCGGGTATATATGAGAACCTTAAAGATGAGAATAGCAAACCTAATCTAGTCTGCTGTATAGCAGACAGCCCATATGACGATATAATTAGTCAAATAGCGTATTTATTAGGAAAAAGGAATAGTATTTACAAAAGTGCAGCAATCGGCTTATTTAAGGCAAATATGCACCTTAAGGCAAAAGCCAAGGCTAGTGATGCATCTCCTATAGCTTCTATGGCAGATATAAAGCTCCCGGTTATGTTTGTACACGGAAAATACGATAGATATGTGTTGCCAGACAATTCAATAAGACTGTACGAGGCATGTAATTCTGATATTAAGGAATTGCTTCTGGTAGAAGGAGCTGGGCATGTGTGTTCATATGTTGTACAGCCAGATAAGTATGAGAAGGCGTTTGTATCATTTGTGGATAATATTATAAAATAAAAGCAAGTAAAGACCCTCCCGATAGGGAGGGTCTTTGAGACTTTGATCATATAATTTATTATCTCATTACGATAATATAATTGTTTTACTTAATGAACGCGTCCTTGAATGATCCGTAAACAATCATAGCCATAAAGAGAGGTCCGATCCACTTGATGCAGAAATTATAGAATCCTCTAGTCTTGAATGTACGTGTTCCACCATTTTCGATTTCATCATCGAGATAGTGAGGTACAAACCAACCAAGTAGGATAGCCATGATTAGTCCAGTTAGTGGCATCAGTACACCTTCAGCGATAGAATCCCATACACTGAGAACGTCTGACTGTCCGAGGATGTGGAACCAATTCATCTTAGGGTTTCCGCCAAGGCAGTCAGCAGTTGTTAGGAAGTTTCCTACGAATGCTGCAAGTGCCATGACAATCGAAACCTTAACTCTGCTAGCAGGCTTACCAGCCTTGATTCTTGAGTCGAGGATAGCAGAGATACCAGCTTCCATCATGCCGATTGAGGAAGATAGAGCCGCGAAGAATACTAGTAGCCAGAATGCGAGCTGGAAGATTTTACCAGCAGCTCCCATTGACTGGAATACAGTAGTCATCGAGATGAATAGAAGTCCAGGACCGCCACCTGGCTTTAGGCCAAATGCGAATACAGCCGGCATGATAGCCATTCCTGCGAGTACGGCTACTAGGGAGTCACCAACAGTGATAATAGCGGCGTTTGACTCGAGGTTTTCCTTCTTACCTAGGTAAGAACCATAAGCGATGATGCAGCCAGAAGCTAGTGATAACGAGAAGAACATCTGTCCACCGGCAAGTCTTGCTACCTCGAAGAAGTTAGACTTCCACATTGATAAATCAGGGTAGAAGAGGAACTTAAGTCCAGGGCCAGCACCAGGAAGCGTGCAAGATCTGATTACGACAGCGATTAGTAGGAAAAATAGTGCTGGCATAGCAATCTTACAGAACTTCTCGATACCACCAGATACTCCTCCGAAAACGATTACCATAGTTAGTACTAGGAATCCTGTCATCCATGCAACAGAGTTTCCAACGTTGCCGATCATGCCACCAAATAGAGCGCCAGGATCACCAGTGTTGAGAACTGAATTCTTCATGAATAGAGCCTGAATTGATTCGAATAAGTACTTAGTGATGTATCCACCAAATGTGCAGTAGAAGCAGATTAGGAACCAAGGAACGATAGTCTGAAGAACACCGTTGAACTTGAATCTGTGGTCAGCTTCTTTGTATGCTTCGATAGCAGCTTTCTGTGTCTTACGTCCAAGAGCAATCTCGGATAACATCAGCGGATAACCTACTACGATAGCAAGAATTGTGTAAATAATTAGGAATGCGAATCCGCCGCCAAGTCCTAGCTTATAAGGGAAGGACCATAGGTTACCAAGACCTACAGCGGAACCAAGTGCAGCCATTAGAAATCCAAAATTGGAATTAAATTGACCTTTATTGTTTTCCTGTTCCATGTTAAATAACCTCCATACATAGAATAATCAAAGTCCTTTTACAAGTACAATTTGATTATAGAGTTGGTATTTTGTGTTGTCAATATGACTTAGTCATCACAAATTCGACACTTTTAAATGTCGTTCGCTCAAACCCTTTTATTTGAGTGGATACACGAAGATTGATATAATTTAAATTATTAAATTAATTTGTGACGTCCATAAATTTTTTAGAAAATAGTTAAATTTTATAAGTCTTATATGGACATAAAAGACTATGGTAAATTTATTTTGTTGTTGAATCATGACCACCGGCTGAGCCGGTGGTTTGCTTTGGCCCTATAAGGGCCTTTTACCTGCTGCATCTTAAGATGCGTTGAAAAGATTCGCCAACCGCACGTACTTTCCTACAAGTCCTAAAGGACTATTTCATCTTCTCTCCTGTGAATGGATCAATATACTCCTTCAACGTCATTTGATCATCTACTATGTCACCTTGAAGTTGTGTACGTATGTATTCAGCTATTTTCTTTTCGTTTTTACCTACT
>NZ_CP016199.1:1210749-1211313 GCF_002243385.1 Mogibacterium pumilum
CCCGGCACACTACGAATCATGACCACCGGCTGAGCCGGTGGTTTGCTTTGGCCCTATAAGGGCCTTTTACCTGCTGCATCTTAAGATGCGTTGAAAAGATTCGCCAACCGCACGTACTTTCCTACAAGTCCTAAAGGACTATTTCATCTTCTCTCCTGTGAATGGATCAATATACTCCTTCAACGTCATTTGATCATCTACTATGTCACCTTGAAGTTGTGTACGTATGTATTCAGCTATTTTCTTTTCGTTTTTACCTACTGTATCAACATAGTACCCTCGGCACCAAAAGTGTCTATTTCCGTACCTGTATTTTAATTTTGCAAATTTATCGAATATCATAAGTGAACTTTTTCCCTTCAAATATCCGACTATTTGCGACACAGAATACTTTGGCGGTATTTCTACAAGCATATGTATATGGTCAGGGCATAGCTCAGCCTCAACAATGTTGATACCTTTTCTTTGGCATAGGATTCTTATCATCTTTCCTATTTCCACTCGGTACTTCCCATATATTTCTTTTCTTCTATACTTCGGTGCAAATACTATATGATATTTACA
>NZ_CP016199.1:1211563-1239488 GCF_002243385.1 Mogibacterium pumilum
TATTTCTTTTCTTCTATACTTCGGTGCAAATACTATATGATATTTACATCTCCAGCTTGTGTGTGCTAGAGTATTTTTGTCATCCACGATGGCAACCTCCTTTGTTATTTGATGTGGTTGGCGAACCAACACCATGATAACACTGGAGGTTTTTTTCTTGAAGCTAAAGCTATCCTAATCACACCGGCATAGCCGGTGGTTTATTGATTCACTTCGCTATCGCTCGGCGAATCCACTGCTAAAGCAGAACCAAATAGCAAAGCTCCGCTATAATAGCGGAGCTTTATTGTCTAAAAACATTAATATCAATTTAGAAAATTTCAATAATCAGGTCAACCCAAATTTATGCACCTGGTATTGTAGGACCAGAGGAGGTGCCTGTAGAAGATTGTGTGCTATCTTCTTCTGATGCATCATCGTCTTCTTCATAATTTTGAGTATCGGTTACAGCTTTAGGTGGTACGTATGTAGCACGTCCTTTTTCTGTACCTTTAGTATAGTACTCACTTCCAACTCTAATAACGTTGCTAGGCATTGACTTGTACTTGCCAGTCTTGGCATTAGGAACCTGATTCATGATTCGACCCCATAGTCTTGCAGCCATACCTGACATGGATGACAGTTTGATGTTAACGTCGGTACCAATCCATAGCGATGCTGCGTAATTTGGAGTAAATCCATCAAACCAGATATCGTAGTTACTGTTAGTCGTACCAGTCTTACCACCAGCCTGAATGCCGCTTACAGAAGCTGCTCCAGCGATACCATTAGATACTACAGTTTTAAGCATATCAGTCATGATGAAGGCAACTCCTTCGTCCATAACCTTCGTCTTTTTGGATTTGCTCTTAAGTAGAACCTTGCCATGTCTATCTGTAACAGTAGTGTAGGCTACAGATGACTGACGAACACCGCCGTTAGGGAAGCTTGCGTAAGCCTGAGCCATTTCCAAAGGAATTGCACCGTTTGTTAAACCTCCCAGTGCGAGTGCCGCCGAGTTCATATCACTCGTAGAACCCTTGGTTACAATAGTTGTAATTCCAAACTTCTTGAGCATTTCAGCTGAATATTCGTTCCCAACTTGTAACTGAATCTTTACAGCCACAGTATTGATCGATTGCTGTAGTCCACGGCGCATGGATACAGGTCCAGAGAAATTGTTGCTCGCATTCTTTGGCCATACTCTGCCATTAAATGTCATCTGTTCATCGACAATCGTCGACGATGCAGTTAGGTAATCTCCGTAACCCTTAATACCTTGCTTATCGTGCTTGTAATCAACAAGTGGCCAAGTTTCGCCTTTTTCAGCGTAGTCAAAGCTCTTCTGTAGAGCAGCACCATATACAGCAAGCGGCTTTATAGAAGAACCAGGTTGTCTAGGGTTAAGAGCACGGTTATATAGTCTGCTGCCAGTGGAGCCACGTCCACCAACCATCGCCTTAATTTTACCAGTTCCAACTTCAACGACAACCATTGCAGCCTGTGGCTGAATTGTCTTCTCATTGAGAGAGTACGCATCTGGCTTTATTATTAATGAGCTTCCTGACTTAACCATAGCCTTAGGGAAATCCTTAAAGTAGCTCTTGTCAATTACTAAATTGTTGTCGTTGTCAAGCTTCTTATACTTGCTAGGGATGTTGATAAAACCACCTGAATATATATAGAATGTGCCGTTCTCTTGAACGTACTGCTTCTTAAACTCAAGGCTGTAGTTTACCTTTCCACCAGCTTTAGTTGTGTAGATGTGAAGTCGTTTATCGCGCTTAATTGTAACTGAACCATCTTTATTTAATGTAACTTCATCACTTGTCAAAGTAAAGTCACCATCAGCATTAAAACTATCGTTGTAATCGTATAGGAGTATAGATCCATTTGCGCCAATTATGTTACCTGAAGAATCCTTCCTTATGCTAACTAGGGAAGGGAAGTTAGAGCCCGTTTCAAACTCCTTCGAAATAACACTCTGAGCAGTTGAGTCCATAGTGGAGTTAATCTTAAGGCCTCCAGTATAGATCATTCGTTCTGCTTCCTGTGATGAAATTTTATATTTCTTCTGTAAATCTCGAGAAACTTCGTCAATTACGTACTCATTAAAGTACGAGTTCACTGTCTTGTTATTCTTTATAGAAGGGTTGATGAAGTCAATTAAATTTTTGTTGTAAGCTGCTTTAAATTCATTATCGGTAATATATCCCTGCTCGTGCATTAGCTTAAGAGCAGTGTCACGACGATTCTTCGATGTATCGTTTGCGATATACGTATCTGGATCACGAATGATGATATTTGTACTTCCTTCAGCAACAGAGTCTTTTCCTACAAGCTTAACTAGCGCATATGTATCAGGAGCCTGCGGTAGTGCAGCGAGGGCGGCACATTCGTCTAAAGTCAAATCCTTAGGGTCCTTAGAGAAGTACGCGTGAGAAGCCGAGTTTACTCCGTAGCTTCCAAATCCAAGATAAATTGTATTTAGGTATGCTTCGATAATTTGCTTCTTAGAAAGTGATCTCTCAATCTGGCTAGCATAGTACATCTCTAGAATCTTTCGCTTTATACTTCTCTGACTCTTAATATTAGGAAGATATACGTTTCGAGCTAGCTGCTGTGTAATCGTACTGGTTCCGCTAATATGTCCAGAGCCAGTAAATGATTGTACAACAGCACCTGCCATTCTTGTCCAATTGAATCCGTGATGCTTCCAGAAAGTCTTGTCCTCTAGGGCAACAAATGCGTTTATCATATTTTTAGGCATATCCTTGTATGAGATAAGCTGCCTGTCTTGATTATAGAAGACTGTTGTAATCTTGTTGCCTTGATCGTCATAGATTACAGAGCTCTGTGCAACTGACTCATAGATATTCTCTGGATCAATTTTAGGTGCTGTACTGATAACTATGAACGTATATAGGACAGTTATCACGAAGAATATAGCAAATAGGAGAATAAGGTCCTTTAATATCTTACCCTTGCTAAGCACCTTAGGCGTGTTTTTTATCTTTTTGCCGTTAACTACAACTGTTGCGCCGAGGCTCTTGTTGTAGTAAGGATTGTTTTTTAGAAATAGACGATCCTTAAGCGGCTCTCCATTTCCCTTAATTAATCTCGTAAGGAAAAAGCCAGTCTTCTTTTTTGACGCTTTTGACTTTTCCTTAGATTTATTTTTCTTGTTTCTCTTGCTGTTTTTTGCAGATGAATTGTCACCAGTAGGCACCTTTGCTGATTCATCGCCATCAAGTGCTTCAAACTTAGATAGAAACTCATCTATCTCTCGTTCGTTATTAGAAATCTTATCATTTTCAGACTTCATCAGAAACCCTCCAATCTAGAATATTATTCATAAAGCAGACTAATTCATAATATATTCTTCGCTATTATATCACATATATTCATATGAAAAATATTAATAGAAGTTTAAATTAAATAATTGTATCATAATAAAAACGCTTCATAGGAATTGAACTTTGTCAGATAGGGTAGAAGCGTTTTGTTGTAACAGTTTTATAGATTGGGTTGTATCCTTTTATAACTTAAAATGACACATTAATAAGCTTTAAAACTTAAGTAGACCAGACTTTGTATAAGAATTTATGTAGTTAAGTATAGTATTTGTAACTTTTATACCGGCATCTTGGTCGTCATCATTTAGATTGATATGGGTTATATTTGCTTTTTTTTGTATCCCTTTGAGTATAGACATAGTCGTGAACTTCTGATCATTACCAAGCGGAACGGCTATTGTCTGCAAAGCTTTATCGTTCACGTTTGAATATATTGTGCTGAGATCACTAGAGAGTTTGTGATCTTTATTGCTATACGCACTGAAAAGATCATAAGTGCTGATCTCTATACCCGCAAGGGAAGCTGCTGATTCGTTATCTTTCATAATCTGGTCACGGTATGCATCAGTAACACCTGTCGTATTCATCTTAAGATGCATAGTATACCCGTCGACATATAACTCCTCCATAGTATTTGTTGCATATACATCACCTTTAGCATACTTTGCAGGAATCTTATCTTCATCACCAAATCTATAGTTGCTGTTCTTATCTATATATATATATGTTGTTAAGTAATCTATAGTCTTCTGTGATATTACAGTATCTGGAAGTTTAGACTCATCTGTGATAATAGAGTAGCTCATCTTAGCCTCAGGGAAATATTTCTTATTCGCCTTCATGAACTTCTCAACCTGTCCGTCAAAATACTCCTTCGTATCCTTGAGGTTATACGAATCTACGAGAATTATGAATTCAAGTGAGCTAGGGTACATATTTCCGTTGTTACCGACTTTAATATCTGCAATCTGGTATGATACAGATTTATTCTTGTACTTAGAAACGATTGTGCTAAATACATCGAATACATCAGGCTGTTGTGATATATATGAACTCGGGTTATCAGTTTTTATACCAGTAATCTTAACTTTTATGCCAGTATTTTGAGTTCTAGATTCAGTAGTATAAGGTATGGAAATGTCACTCATGCCACTTGCAAATGAGGTGTTTGAAATATAGAGTTTTTTTCCGCTGCTCACATATATAACGTTTGAGTTTGCCGGTATATATGAACTATTAATATTCTTAGCCCCAGAATGTTCGTTATTCTCGTTACTGACGAAAATCGCAATTACACTGCCGCCAGTTGTTTTTGATGTTGAAACTTCATGTAGGGTAGCCAGTGTGTCAGCATCAGTAGCAGCAGTTTTATAATTGTAATCAGCTACAACGACAGTAGCGGGAGCAGTTACGTCGGATGCAGTCTTCGTAATAATGATATTACCGTGTTCATCAGTAATGAACAGTACCTTGTCTTTAGCAGTTTCGCTCTCGATAAACTTTCGGAGATCAGCATTGGATTTAAAATCTTTGGATTTTGATACTAATTGCTCACGGAAAGTCGTGTAGTTATCCTTATCAACGAGGCGAGTTTTAGCCATTTTGTAGTATGCAATTATACCAACGAAAGTTAAGATAATTACGAGAACAATTGCAGTCGTTTTTTTATTAGAATTACGCATGAAAACCCCTTCATAACTATAGCATTTTTTATATAGGGCTTATTATACAGATTAAGTGTGAAGATTAGAACAAGAAAAGGTACTAATTATATTACTGATTAGAATTTTGTCATTATAATCTAAATATATCTCAGATTTGGATTGATTACATAAATTGTCTTGTTGTAATAAATAGACTGTAAAAATTATAACAAAACCCTTGCACCTAGTGCAATTGTTGTGTTATAATTCTCATCGCGTTACTAATAAATGCAACTATATCAACTACAAGGAGGTGCGGCAAATGTCCAGAAAATGTGAAGTTTGCGGTAAGGGTCAGGCTTCGGGAAACGCTGTTTCTCATTCTAACAGACATTCGAAGAGAAAGTGGAATGCTAACATTCAGTCTGTAAGAATTAGCGAGAACGGTACGGTCAGAAAGGCAAACGTTTGCACGAGTTGCCTGAGATCTGGCAAAGTAGACCGTGCCATTTAGTCTATATACCCGAAATCTTGTCTTAAACGGTTCACCGTTTAAGGCTTTTTTTATTCCGTGATAATAAATACTGCGTTATAATCGCTATTATCAGAATAATCATATATAATCTTTAATTAAGATATGAAATATAATCGGAGGATGATATGAAGCTAGTCAGTAGTTCAGAATATGGTGCAGTCAGGATTAGTAAACAGGTTTTGGACAAACTTGTGCTTGATGAGCTGCTTAAATATGAAGATGTGGTCTTTCCATGTAGCCAGAACGGAAAACCACTAAAAAGAAGCTTTTTTTTTGGTATAAATGAGCTACTTTCTTCCATTGAGGTTCAAGAGACAACTAATGGCATTTATATTGTCTTCTATATAATAATAAAGTTTGGTGAAAGCATTAATGAGATTAGCAACACCATTTTTAATAGTATTGAGCGTGATTTCGAGATGTTTTCTCTCACCAAACCTGTAGAGATAAAGGCATGTATTAAGGGCGTACAAGCTGAACATCTCATGAAGAGAGATGTTGAGGTAGTTAGGACGAATGAATAGATTATGAAATTAAGTGACAGTGTAACGACAATAAAAGGTGTCGGTGTGAAAAAGCAAACAGTACTTGAGGCGATGGGTATCACCACAATTTACGATTTGCTTGAACATAAGCCAATTAGATATCAGAATAGACTTAATCGTACTCCCTTTATGGATGTGACTGAAGATAATGATGTTTTGATTGGTGGTGTTTTGATTAATAAAAGACTTCGCTCTATAGGTAAAGGTCGAACAATGCTTGAATGTGCGATACGTGATGAGAGCGGTATATTTCATGCAATATTTTTTAATATGCCATTTCTTGAAAAGAATTTGAGATTAGGATCGGATTATACATTGTTTGGTAAGATGAAGTGGAGAAATGGAGCCAAGATTATAGTTAATCCTGAAATGGCTCTTGCGGGCAGTCCGCGAGATATACGTGGAATAATTCCTGTATATAGGAGATCCGCTGGAATATCTTCAAATGAACTATCAAAACTGATTCGTACCGTTTCAAAGAAGTTAGATGGATCATGTGAGTGGCTTAGTAAAGCACTTTTAGAAAAAAACAATCTTGCTCCCGAGGACTATGCATACAAAAATATTCATTTCCCAGAGAGTGGGGCTGCCTACAATAGGGCGAAGTTTAGGCTAATTTACGATAAACTCCTCGCATTTCAATATTCCGTTTTGCATAACCGCAGATTACTTGATGAAGAATGCGGAAATTCAAGAATGGAGCCTGTGGATATATGTGTGTTCACCGACTCGCTTCCATTTAAGCTTACAGAGGAGCAGAAGAACGCAATAAATGATATAGAGCATGATTTGCTTAGTACAAGAGCAATGAATAGACTTGTACAGGGAGACGTTGGATGCGGAAAAACTGTCGTTGCAGAAGCAGCGATATTTCACGCTATAAGTGCAGGGTGGCAGGCAGCCTTTATGGTGCCAACTGAAATCTTAGCTAGGCAGCATTTTTTTAAATTGAGTAAGGATCTAGGAAAGTTTGGAATGAGGACAGCGCTTCTTGTCAGTGGCCTTAAAGCTGCTGAGAGAAGAGAGATTCTTGAGGGTGTTAAAAGCGGTGATATTGATGTAGTTGTTGGAACACACGCTCTTATTCAATCTGATGTAGAATTTGCAAAACTTGGTCTAGTTATAACCGATGAACAGCATAGATTTGGTGTTGACCAGCGTAAAATTTTGGCAGAAAAGGCAGAAGTGGTTAATGTTCTAGTAATGTCAGCAACTCCGATTCCTAGAACACTTGCAACGACAGTGTTTGGTGATATGGACTTCTCTGTTATAAAGGGTAAACCATCAAATCGGAAGGAAATCATCACTAGATACATAACTGAAAAATCACGTGAACGTGCATATGCAAATGTTTACAACGAAGTAAAAAATGGTAATAGAGCATATATCGTAGCACCGTCAATTGAGGATAGTAACGATAGCGACTTAACCTCCGTAGAAGCTCTTTTCGATGAAGTAAAAACAAAGTTCAAGGGCTCGAAGGTGGGGCTTATTCATGGTAAGCTTGATAAGCTTGAAAAAGAGCAAATAATGAATGAATTTGCTACTGGGACTATCGAAATACTCGTATCAACAGTAGTAATTGAAGTTGGTATAGACGTACCTGAGGCGACCGTAATAGTGATTGAAAACGCAGAACGATTTGGTTTAGCGCAGTTACATCAGCTAAGGGGGAGAGTAGGAAGAAGTGATTTACAGTCATATTGCTATATAATATGTTACAGTGAGTCTGAAAATGCAATAAGCCGAATGAATGCCATGGTAACTATGAGCGATGGATTTGAGATAAGTGAAGAAGATTATAAACTTCGTGGTGCTGGAGACTTGATGGGGACTATGCAACACGGATATTCAGGCAACAGCTTTTACGACCTTTTTGGGTATGATAAAATATTGAAACTTGCAACTACTGACGCAGAACTAATGTTATCTAAAAATCCAAGTGAGCTTGAGGCGTTCGTAGATATGGATCAGCTTCAATTACGAACTAACAATATTATGGTGCAAGATAATAGCAATATAATATAGCAGATTAACGCAAAGGAGATTCCGATGAAGATTAATTCTGGTAGATTTAAATACAGAAAGATTGAGGTTCCTGAAACCACTAGACCGACAACTGAAAAAGTTAGAGAGGCGGTATTCAGCATGCTTATCGGACGAGTGGAGGGAGCAACTGCGCTGGATCTATTTGCTGGTTCTGGAGCGCTAGGACTAGAGGCGTTATCAAGGGGAGCAGAGTACTGTGTATTTAATGAAGGCGACAGAAAAAGCTACAAAATCCTGAAAAATAACATTGAAAATTGCAAAGCAGAAGAAATTTCTTCAATTTATAATACTGATTATAGAAAGGCTTTAGTGCTTGCAAATAGAGAGTTTGACATCATATTTGTAGACCCACCTTACCGTGAAGGGTATTATGGTGAAGTGTTTGAACTCGTTGAGGAATATGGGCTTTTGGCGGATGAAGGAGTTATTGTTGTCGAGCATCTAAACGATAATTTATTATCGGACAATATCGGTGGTTTTGTTAAAACTAAGGAGAAAAGGTATGGTACGATAGGTATTGACTTTTTCGAAAGAGCTTAAAACCTTGCAAATACAATATCTGTTTGTTAAAATACCTTGGAGAGATGGTGATTAATATGAAGAGAACTGCAATTTATGCGGGTTCATTTGATCCTATTACCAGTGGTCACTTGGATATTATTGAACGCGCAGCCAATATGTTTGACAGTCTGACTGTCGGCATAGCCGTTAACAGTTCTAAGACACCTCTATTCACCTTAGATGAAAGAAAGCATATCGTATCAAAGGTGACGGAACACATTCCTAATGTCGAAATTGATGTATTTGATGGACTGCTCGCAGAGTACGTTAATAATCACGATTTCGAAGCTGTTGTGAGAGGGCTTAGAGCTACTACTGATTTTGAATATGAAATTCAGATGGCGCAGATGAATGCTCGCTTATACACGGGTGGGACAGAGACTGTTTTCTTGATGACAGACCCTCGGTATTCGTTCATTAGTTCATCTCTTATCAAAGAAGTAGTCTCTTATGGTGGCGATGTAAACGGGTTGCTGCCAGACTATGCAAACGAAATGATTAAAACTAAAGTTGATAATCAATAAACTAGGAGGAAATCGTTATGAGCGACGCATCAATTAGAGTTATGACACTACTTGACGATCTCGAGGAAATTCTGGCTAATGCATCTAAGGTTCCTTTCTCGGAGAAGGCTATTGTAGATAGCGATGAAATTAGGAGTATTGTTGATGACATTAGACTCAGCATGCCTAAGGACATTCAGCAGGCAAAGTGGGTTAAGGATGAACAGGATAGAATCCTTAACGAAGCTAGAGGTGAGTATGATAAGGTAATCATCGCAGCTAAAAAGCAGGCTGAGTATCTTGTTGAGAATGATATTATCAAAAAGGAAGCTGAGAAGAGAGCTGATGCTCTTATCTCTGAAGCTGAAAACCACAGCAGATACATTAAGTTACGCTCTTACGAATATGTAGATAAGCTTCTATTTGATATGCAGAACGATATCGCTAAGGTTGCGACTGAGTACATTCAGCCAATGAATGACTACTTTACAGATATGCTTGGTGAGATGAATGGCAGAGTAAATGGAAACCGTCAGGAGATGAAGGCTCTTGCTGAGCGTATCCAGGGCGGAGCTTCATATAGCGAAGGACAGCAGGCTGCTCCAGCAGCTGAAGAAGACGAGGAGTAATAATTACCCGATGAAAGTTCTGGGAATTGTTGCAGAATACAATCCTCTTCATAATGGACATCTGTACCACATCAATAAAGCAAAGCAAGAAACTGGTGCTGATGCAGTAATAGTCGTTTTGAGCGGAGATTATGTGCAGCGCGGTGAACTTGCTGCGGCCAACAAGTGGATTAGAGCAGAGTCAGCTATTAAGAATGGAATAGACGCAGTGTTTGAGATACCTGTTTATGCGTGTCTTAGCAATGCGTCTGTTTATGCGTCTACGGCAATTAAACTTCTCGCTGCAACTGGCGTTATAGATGTCATATCATTTGGTAGCGAGTCTGGGAATCTGAAAGAATTAACAGAGATTGTCTATAATCTTAATGATTTGAGGATAGGAGAACGGATTAGTGAACTGTCAAAGGATGGTCACAGTTATCCACGAGCACGTGCAATTGCATATGAAGAGCTCTTTGGGAGTAATTCTGATGAAGCTTTAAGTAAACCAAATGACACACTTGCTATTGAGTATATTAAGGCACATTCAGCCCTTAAGAACTCAAATATAGCTCTTCATACAGTAAAACGTGAGTCATCAGGATATTCAGCAGCGTTTGATAATCGCATGAGATTTCAAAGTGCTTCTGGAATCAGACAAGCTATTCGAGATGGGATTGGTGTATCTGATTTTATGCCTGAAGATTCATTCCAATACATGAAAGCTAACTCTGCTGTTATTAGAGATAGAATCGATGATAATCTATTTAATTTAGTGAGGTATGCCCTTTTAAATCTTTCGTCTGATGAAATAGACGAGTTTCCACAAGGTGGAGAAGGTATAGGTGCTAAACTTTTGAAAGCGATTAGAATAAGTAACTCGATAGATGAATTGATTATGGCAGCAAAGAGTAAGAGGTATACGTACACCCGGATTTCTAGGCTATTGATGCAGATTGTATTAGGAATTAAACGTACGGATTTTGGTGAAATAGATCCAGGATACTTTAGATTGCTTGCAGCTAATGAAACAGGTAGGAAGCTCATAAGAAAGGCAAAGAACGAAGAGCTAAATAAGTTACCTATTTTGACGAATATCAATAGGGAAGCTCATAAACTACAGATATTTGCAAAGAAACAATTGCTTCTTGACGTTAAGGCGGCGGATACATACAATATTCTAGCAATGAATGATATGTATAAGGAGTCGGATCGTGTAAAAAGTCCGACATTACTTTAAATTTCGTTGACATAGAGAGGCGCATCATATATACTATTAACCTGTAATGCGTGAAATGTAATTCGGACATTTAAGATAATCACATTTGTAAGGAGGTGTCGACAATGGCAGTACCAAAGAGGAAAACATCGAAAGCAAAGACTGCTAGCAGAAAGGCTGCTAACATGAAGATGGGCGCTCCAGGACTTTCAACTTGTCCTCAGTGTCATGAGCCAAAGCTTCCACACAGAGTTTGCCCAACATGCGGATTTTATGATGGAAAAGACGTCGTAAATAACGCTGAATAGTTTAGACAAGCCCATGATCCGAGATACCTCGGGTCTTTTTCTTTTTTTGCAAATATACGCTACAAATAGTATAATTAAGCAGCTATAGCTATTTAATACGACATAGAGAAATTGGGGAATTATGGCAGAGGACAAGAAAAAGCGCGGTCCGGGTAGACCGCCTGGTAGCAAGAATAAATCTACTAAGAAAGCAGCTTCTTCATCTAGCAAGAGGAGCAGCAGTAATGCGGAAACTGCAGAGCGGAAGCAGATTCGCAAGATGCAGGAAAAGCGCAATTCAAATAGAAAGCTTATTGATGAGATATGGGGCATAGCCATATTTGCAATAGGTGTTTTTTTGATATTTACAATGAAGAGCAACAGCACAGGAAGCTTTGGACATAGTATACATAATGTGCTTCGGGGACTGTTCGGTGGAATGTCTTATGTGCTACCGTATTTTTTGATAGTTGTTGCAATAAGCTTATTCTTTCAAAAGTTACAGCATTTAAATGGTAGAACCGCTTCGTTAACAGCACTCATATATCTAATGATGTGTGCTCTAAATGGGTATAGATTCGTTAATGCAGATAAGGTTAGATTTGGCTTTGGGGATATTCTGCTTTTCTATAGAGATGGCGTTAGAGGGCGTAATGCTGGTGCTGTCGGGATGGAACTAGCTAATATTCTTGTCAAGTTTATTGGAAAGCCTGGACTAATCATTTTAGGATTGGCTCTAATTGTAATATCTATACTTCTGGTTGTTAATACGCCAATTTCTAAGCAGATTCAGGCTTTTAGAGAGGCAAGAGAAGAAAAGCGTTTGATTAGAGAATTTGAGCGTTCAAGCGGCAATGTAAGTGCAACCTCGAGTCTTGGAGAGAAGAAGACCAGCGAAAGTCTATCTGCTTCAGTTAAGCCAGATACAAGTGAACAAGTTGAATTAAATAGACAAGCGCAAGAAAGTATTCCAACAGGGTTTACTGCCTCTTCAAGCGGCGGTATTCATGATGTATCAGAAGACGGTTTTATTGGATATTCAAATGCTCCATTAGAAGAAGAGCCAACATCTGGACTATTTGGCAGAATGCTTGCAAAACATCTTAATTCTAGAAAGCAGCGAGCACAGGCAAATGAGACTGGGGCATCTTTAAGTCTTCAGGATAATAAGTCCAATTCCGATTTATATTCAACATCTGGACAGAACACTACTGAAAAAAAATCCGCAGCAGGATTCCCTGATGAAAACACGAGAAGAGAACTCGCTAATATGCTCGATAGTGGGGCGGATTTTGGTGACGCTGATGTGTCTGTATATGATGGATATAGGGGTAAGACAGGAAAAGAGGCAGGTCTAGGACTTGGTGATGCAGATACAGAAGGTTTCTCCTCTAATACTCAGACTGGTTATGGCTTAGATGGTGTAGTTAGCTCGCCTAATAGTTCTACAGGACTGTGTGGATACGATGGCGTTAATGATATTGGCAATAATTACTCTAGAACTGGACTCGGGTTAGATGGTGAAGTGCAGTCATCAAAAGCAAGACCTAAAACTGCTACTTATCGTGGGCCAGGAACACCTGAATTTGATGAGATGAAAGCTCGTGAGGCGGCTGCAGTTGCTGATATTAGTGTACCACATGGTACAGATATAGGTTTAGTTGCAGCTGCGGCTGGCGGTATTGCAGTTACGAAAAGAGATTCTACAGATGATGCCGTTTATGAACAAAAAGAAGATAATAGACCTACGAAAGCGGATCATGATGAAATTGCAAAGCAAGCTTTGGCAGGACAGTCGAAGAAAGAGGATAATTACATTTTCCCGTCAGTAAATCTATTAAACAGACCGAAGCCTAACAACAATATGATGAGTGGCAACCAACTTGAGGAGCGCGCTCGTCTTTTAGAACAGACACTAAATGACTTTAACGTTGAGGCTAAAGTTCTTAACGTTACTCAAGGTGCCTCTGTAACTAGATATGAAGTGCAACCAGCTACTGGAGTTAAGGTTAGCAAGATAACAGGACTTGCTGATGATATAGCACTTAATATGAGGGCGAAGAGTATCCGAATAGAGGCACCAATACCAGGCAAGGCTGCAGTTGGAATCGAAGTTGAGAACGAAAAGGCTGCCCCAGTACTTATCAGGGAGCTTATTGAATCTAACGAGTTTAAACTTGCTAAGTCAAAGATCAGCTTTGTTGTTGGTAAAGACGTTTCCGGACGTAATATAATTGCGGATTTACACAGCATGCCACACATGCTAATAGCTGGTGCTACAGGCTCCGGTAAGAGTGTGTGTATTAACACCATAATCACAAGCCTTCTTTACAAAGCCTCGCCTGATGAGGTTAAACTTGTGTTGATTGATCCTAAGGTTGTTGAGCTTGGGAGTTATAATGGTATTCCGCATATGCTTATACCAGTCGTTACTGATCCTAAGAAAGCTGCAGCAGCACTTAACTGGGCTGTTAACGAGATGCAGCAGAGATATAACAAATTTGCTGAACTTGGAGCAAAGGATCTGGCTTCGTATAATCAGTCAGTATTGAGTGCTGGCGAAGACGATAAAGTTATGCCGCAGATAGTTATCGTTATAGACGAACTAGCGGATCTTATGATGGCTGCATCATCTCAGGTTGAAGAAGCTATATGTAGGTTGGCTCAGAAGGCGAGAGCTGCAGGGATGCATTTAATTGTAGCTACTCAGAGACCGTCTGTTGACGTAGTAACGGGTCTCATCAAGGCAAATATTCCATCGAGAATCGCATTTAGCGTATCTTCGCAATTTGACTCTCGTACAATTATTGATACTGCAGGAGCTGAGAAGCTTCTCGGTAAAGGAGATATGCTCTTCTCGCCAGTAGAATCTAATAAACCTATCAGAATTCAAGGTCCATATATCTCTGAGACGGAGAGCGCTGCTGTTATTGATTTTGTGAAATCACAGAGTGAAACTGAATACAGGGAAGATGTGATTCAGAGTATTGAAGTTTCAGATAAACCTACACCACAGGATTCTTCTACAGATGAACTTACTGAAGATGCAATAGAATTTATCCTTAAGCAGAAGCAGGCATCAGTTTCGATGCTTCAGAGAAGGTTTAGAATCGGATATAATCGCGCAGCTCGCATCATAGATGAGATAGAAGAGATGGGCATAATAGGTGCTTCTGATGGATCGAGGCCAAGACAGGTTTTGACAACGGAAGAAGAATATTACGGACCAGCAAATCAGACTACTTTTGAAAGTGGTTCGGGAAATTACGATTCGAATAATATGGATGATCAATCTGTAAATAGTAATGGAGATTTTTAATGACTAATTCGAATAAGACGTTCTATATTGACACATTAGGTTGTGCGAAGAACGACTATGATTCGCAGGTGTTAGCAGCCGAGCTTATGGGGCGGGGATGTACTCTGTCTGATTCACCGGAATCGGCGGATATTCTGATTGTAAATACTTGTGGATTTATTGAATCGGCCAAGGTAGAGTCGATTGAACACATCTTTAGCATGGCAGCACTCAAGGGTGAGACGAAGAAGCTCGTTGTGACGGGGTGTCTCTCTGAACGTTATCACGAAGACCTTGTCAAGGAGATTCCAGAAGTTGATATCTTTACAGGTGTAAATGACTATGATGAACTTCCGGATCTTCTTCTGTCAGATAATGAGGTTATGGCAGACAGTGTGAAGGGAAAGGTTGGTAAAGTTCTACCGTACAAAGAGAGAGTTCTTCCAAATAACTCTTACTCTGGCGTGTTGAAAATTGCCGAAGGATGTAATAACACTTGTGCTTTTTGTGCTATTCCGAAGATACGCGGACCTTTCCGTAGCAAGAAGATTGAGGATGTAGTTAGGGAAGCGAAGGTCATGGCTGAGAGAGGTATTAAGGAGCTTACTATAATTGCTCAAGATACTTCTTACTATGGCAAAGATCTATATGGACACGCCATACTCCCAAAGCTCCTCGAAGAGTTGTGTAAGGTAGATGGTATCGAATGGATTAGGCTCATGTACGTATATGATGATGGTATTACAGATGAGCTTATAGAGACAATTGCTTCAAATGATAAGATTTGCAACTATCTCGATATTCCAATTCAGCATATCTCAGACAACGTTCTAAGTAGAATGAGGAGAAACTCTACAGGAGATTCTATAAGAGAGACATTCATAAAACTCCGTGAGAATATACCTGACATACACATCAGAACGACGATGCTTGTCGGATTCCCGGGAGAGCGTGAAGAGGATTTTGAGGAATTGCTTGAGTTTGTCAGAGAAGTCAAAATAGACAGGCTGGGCGTATTTGCATTTTCCGATGAGGAAGGCACTCTTTCGCATATACTTGATGGAAAACTACCTGAAGATATCAAAGAAGCGCGTAGAGACAGCATAATGGAGCTACAGGTGGGCATTAGTGAAGAGCTTAACCGTAAGAAAATTGGTAGGGTTTTCGAAGTTATGGTTGATGAAGTTCAAGCTGATGGTGAATATGTAGGCAGAACTCGATATGATGCACAAGAGATAGATAACGAGGTTAACTTCGTAAGCAAACGTGTTCTTAATCCAGGAGATATTGTGAATGTTGAAATAACAGAAGCCTACGAGTATGATCTCGTAGGCGAGGAGGTTTAGATGAATTTACCTAATAAATTGACAGTTGGCAGAATGATTGCTGTTCCGTTCTTCGTTTCGGCATTTATGATGCAGCATTACATGGTTGCGTTTATTATATTTATCGCAGCATCATTTACTGATTTGCTAGACGGAAAGATTGCTAGAGCTAGAGGTCTTGTTACGAACTTTGGAAAGATTATGGATCCGCTAGCCGATAAGATTTTGGTATATTCGGCTTTGTGTCTTCTCATAGCAGAAGGAACTATTCCAGCGTGGTCTCTAATCGTTATCCTTGCTAGAGAATTTGCGGTAAGCGGTATGAGAACAGTTGCAGCTTCAGAGGGACGAGTAGTCGCAGCTGGTATGAGCGGTAAAATCAAAACTGTTCTTCAGATGATTGCAGTACCGACTCTTATTCTTGCGCTAACATTTAATTCCGTGTATGTTTTGATGACGATTGGAATGGCTATGTTCTGGGCTTCATTGGCGGCAACAATATATTCAGGATGTGAGTATATCATTAAGAATAAAGACGTTTTCTCTATGTAATTAATTAAATGATATTATACTTATATCAAGAAATCTAATTTTATAAATATTAATATAATAAGTTTGCTTACTCGGGGTGCTTGAATGTACGCCGAGTAGTTGTGTAGATGGGTAATGGATATGAACGTATCGATAATAGCGGTTGGAACAGAATTACTTTTTGGTCAGACAGTTAATACGAATGCTACCTATATATCAAATAAATTGAATCTAATGGGATTCAATGTCATGTATCACCATGTAGTTGGTGATAATCCAGGGAGATTAAAGGAGTTGGTAAAATCAACTTTTACTGATAATGACATGATTATTTGCACTGGTGGTCTCGGGCCAACGCAGGATGACTTGACTAAGGAAATTGTTGCAGAGGCGATGAGTGTGGAACTGTATTTTGATGAGAGGTGTTATAGAGAAATTAAGTCATATTTTGATGATAGAGGCCGTACCATGTCTGAAAACAACCGCAAACAGGCATTTATACCTGTAGGAGCGGAAGTGTTTCACAATGAAGCTGGTACCGCGCCTGCGTTTGGTCTTGAAAAGGACGGTAAATGTGCAATTTGCTTACCAGGCCCACCTCGTGAAATGAAATGGTTGTTTGAAAACTGCGTAACAAGTTACTTAAAGCGATTCTCGAGCAAAGAGATGTATTATAGGGTAATAAGAACTATTGGAATCGGAGAATCTGATCTTGAAACGAAGCTCCTTCCGCTTATAAATAACCAGAATGATCCTACAATTGCAACGTATGCCAAAGAAGGTGAATGTACGCTCCGTGTTGCTTCTCAGCGCGAATCTGAGACAGCGGCACGTACAGCCGTTGATTGTATGGTTAACGAGATTGACAAGCTTATTGGAGAATATATTTATAGCTATGATGATGAAGAGTTAGCTAAAGTCGTGGTTAGGCGGCTTAGAGAAAAAGAGTTATATTTATCCTCGGCAGAATCATGCACTGGAGGTGTATTTGCTTCTTGTATCACTGACGTACCAGGTGCATCAAAAGTGTTCTCACATGGTTTTATAACATATAGCGCTGAAGCAAAAGAGGAAGTATTAGGCGTAGATAAAACCGCTATACATGAACACTCTGTAGTGAGTTCAAAAGTAGCAATTATGATGGCAAAAGGTGCTCAGAAAGTTTCAAATAGTGATATAGCTATCTCTATTACAGGATATGCTGGCCCGGAAGCGGACGAGGGTAGGGATAATGGCAACGCGTATATAGGATACTCGTGTAGCGATAAATTTGAAGGCAAGAGTGGATACATAGAGCTCAATACCAAAAGAAATGACAGAAAGTGGAATAGAAATTACTTTAAGTTAAGAATGCTACTTGTCGTATATCACATACTAAACGGCAAAATCTAATCTACAATAAAAAAGAATTAATTTGACGATATTATATTATCGTTTATTTAAGCACAATTGAAGTAATAAATTAAAAATGTGACGGAAATTCTTAATAAGTGATTATATCGTCGCTTAATGGTTATATTTAGTTTGACCACTATTACTATCAGAATATATAATCTTGACAAATGGCAGAACATTATATACAATACGAACAGATGTTCGGAAAATATACAGGAGGGACTATGGCAGTTAGGTCAAGTAAAGATAAGAGCGTAATTGGTAACGTTAGTGATAAAGAAAAGGCTCTTGAACATGCGCTAGATGAGATTCATAAAGTATTTGGTAAAGGTGCTGTTATGAAGCTCGGAGATGAGGGGTTACATAACAATATTGAAGGAATTTCTACTGGATCGATATCACTAGACGTTGCTACTGGAATCGGTGGTGTTCCACGTGGACGTATTGTTGAGATTTATGGACCAGAATCATCAGGAAAGACCACTCTTACATTGCACTGCATTGCAGAGGCGCAGAAGGCTGGTGGCAAGGCAGCATTTATAGATGCTGAACATGCACTTGATCCTGTTTATGCAAAGAACCTAGGTGTAGATGTAGATGATCTTTTAGTTTCACAGCCTGATACTGGAGAACAAGCTCTAGAGATTTGCGATATGCTTGCAAGAAGTGGAGCTATTGATCTTATTGTTATCGACTCTGTAGCTGCACTAGTTCCAAAGGCTGAAATTCAGGGTGATATGGGAGACTCTCATGTTGGACTCCAGGCTAGACTTATGTCGCAAGCTCTCAGAAAGATTGCAGGAACAGTCAATAAGACTAATACGTGTGTAATCTTCATCAATCAGCTTCGTGAGAAGATTGGAATTATGTTTGGTAATCCAGAGACTACAACTGGTGGTAGAGCACTCAAGTTCTATGCAAGTATGCGTCTTGATGTTAGACGTGCTGATTCTATTAAGCGTGGCGATGAAACTATCGGTAATAGGACGAAAGTTAAGATTGTTAAGAACAAGGTGGCTCCTCCGTTTAAGCTAGCTGAATTTGATATTATGTACGGAGAGGGAATCTCCATCGCTGGAGACGTGCTCGATACTGCAACCGAGATGAAGTTTATCGACAAGGCTGGTTCATGGTACAGCTATGAGGGCGAGAGAATCGGACAGGGACGTGAGAATGTAAAGGAATTTCTCGTTTCGCATCCTGAAATCCTTGAGACTCTCAAGACTAAAATCATGGATGCAATCCACGGAAACGATGAAGAAGAAGTCAAAGTCGATGAAGATGGAGTAGTAATCGAATAATTACGATATTTAATGTTCTAGGATTTGACATAAGTCCTAGAACATGTTATATTTAAACGGTTAGCCGCACAGGAGGGGTTTCAAAGCGTAGCACCCATGGTTCTGGCGAGTCTGGTTTGAGGAGGAAATAAATATGTACGCAATTATTAAGACAGGCGGTAAGCAGTATAGGGTACAGGAAAATGATGTACTAAAGGTTGAAAAGCTTAACGTTGCAGTAGGAGAGACAGTTACCTTTGATGAGGTTGTAGCTGTTGGAGGAGACAAGCTTCAGATAGGCACACCATTTGTTGAGGGTTGTACAGTTCAGGCTGAAGTACTTGAGCAGGGTAAGAGCGATAAGGTTATTATCTTTAAGTATAAGGCTAAGAAGGACTACAGAAGAAAGAATGGTCACAGACAGCCATACACTCTAGTTAAGGTTACAAGCATTGGCGTAGCAGCTAAGAAGGCAGCTCCAGTTAAAGCTAAAGCTGCAGAGAAGGCAGAGAAGTCTGAAGTAAAGGCTTCGCTATCCATGAAGAAGGAAGAACTTCTTAAGATTGCTAAGAATCTTGGAGTTGAGATTCCTTCAAAGGCTACTAAGGCTGATATTCTTTCAGCAATTGAATCTAAGTAATTAAGAATTTCAATATAGGAGGTGACTAGTCATGTCAAGTAAAAAAGGAGTAGGTAGTTCCAAGAACGGTCGTGATTCCGAGTCCAAACGCTTGGGACTTAAAATAGGTGCGGGACAGTATGTAAGTGCTGGAAGCATTCTCGTTAGACAGAGAGGAACAAAGTTCCATCCTGGTAACAACGTTGGTATCGGTGGAGATGACACTCTATTTGCAAAGATCAATGGAAACGTTAAGTTTGAGAGATTTGACAAGAAGAGAAAGCAGATCAGCGTATATAGCGAAGAAGCTTAAACTTATTGACCCCTTATTTTGAGGGGTCAATTTTAATATTTTTGGAGAAAAAAATGTTCGTTGATAGAGCGGAAATAATCATCACATCTGGCAAGGGCGGAGATGGTGCAGTAACCTTTAGACGAGAGCCATACGTTCCAGAAGGTGGGCCAGATGGTGGTGATGGTGGCGATGGCGGTAATATTATATTTGTTGCCGATAATAACCTTCGCACACTTATGGATTTTAAATATAAGCGTAAGTATGAAGCTGAAAATGGCCATAATGGCATGCGTCGTAAGAAATACGGTAAGCGTGGACAGGATTTAGAGATAAGGGTTCCTGTTGGAACAATGATTATTGATAAAGAATCAGGACTCATTATGAAGGATATGGCTCATAGCGGCGATACACTTGTAGCAGCAAAAGGTGGAAAAGGTGGAAAAGGTAATGTTCATTTTAAGAACTCCATTAGACAGGCTCCTAATTTTGCTGAGGCTGGTGAACTACCTAAAGTTAGAACAGTAATTCTGGAACTTAAACTCATTGCAGACGTTGGACTTGTTGGTTTCCCTAATGTTGGAAAATCAACGCTACTTTCTGTTTCTACATGCGCTAAACCTAAAATTGCTAATTATCATTTTACTACAATAGATCCTAATCTTGGTGTAGTTGATTTATATGATAAAAGCTTTGTAATGGCTGATATTGCTGGAATTATTGAAGGTGCACACGAAGGACTGGGCCTTGGAATTAAATTTCTCAAGCATATTGAACGTACAAAGGTTATTATTCATGTAGTTGACGTTTCTGGTAGTGAAGGCAGAGATCCAATAGATGATTATAAGAAGATAATTGATGAGCTTAGAAAATATGACGAAAAGCTACTTAAAAAGCCTATGATTGTAGCTGCAAATAAGATAGATGCTGTTGGAGACGAAGAAAAGCTAGCAGAGTTTATTGAATTTGTTGAAAGCGAAGGCAAAAGGGTATTCAAGATATCTGCTGCGACTAGACAGGGGATACAGGATCTTCTTAACGCTACAATTAACGAATTAGATAACTATGTAGAGCCAGAAGAGGAAGAGGTTGAATACTATGATTTCGAGAAGGATGAGCTCGATGAAGACTTCAAGAAATTAAAGGCCTATAGGGCGTTTGATGGAGCTTTCGTTCTTGAAGGTAAGCAGCTTTCTAAGATCTTTAGATCTACTAACTTCACAGATACTGGTTCAATGCGCTATCTCTATAAATTCATAGTTGATAGAGGCGGAATTAAGATGCTCAAAAAGATAGGTCTCAAAGAAGGCGATACAGTCAGAATTCAAGACTATGAATTTGAATACTATGATGATTAATATTTATGAAGGGGTTTTGTATAGGACGTTAGATTATTTATATGGTTAATCTGATATTGAGACACTATATGATGTGTTTTGGTTATTGTCAACAATAATTAGTGGATACATAGTTGCATTATTTGCAACGTGTATTCACTTTTTTTAGCCTTGAATCGTATATAAAAATATTATAAAACTATGTAATAATATCGACTATTCTTGATATATCAAGAATTAAACATTATAAATTTACAATATTTAATATATAATTATAGTCTACTAATTTTTAAATAGACTATTGCAAAATAATTTTCTAAATTGTATTATTTATGTAGTTGAATCTACCCTCGGAAGGGGTAATGTATGAAAAAAACAAATAATGACCTGATAAATCATATTATCGATTGTATTAAATTTCAATTTGCAAAGGATAGAAAGCTTAAGTATAAGGTTGCGTTGGTGCTAGTTATTCTTATTGGAGCTATTGGAATACATATAAGATCCAACAATACCGATACTATTAAGCTTAACAGGGCTGAAAAAGTTAAAGCCAAAGATCAGTCTGAAGCTGCAGATGAGTTTTACATCGACATAAGTGGAGCAGTTAATTCTCCTGGAGTTTACAAGGTCAAGAAGAAAACAAGAGTTTTCGAACTGATTGAAAAGGCAGGTGGGTTAAAAGACGATGCTAATCTGGATGCTATCAATCAGGCAGAGTTCGTTCAAGATGGCCAAAAGGTGGTAATACCGAGCAATGGAGGTGGTGATATAGGTAAAGACACTGACGATAATACGATTAATGTCGGAATAATCAATATTAATTTAGCAGATAAGTCAAAGCTAATGGAACTTCCAGGGGTGGGTGACGCAATTGCCCAGAGGATTATTGATTATCGAAAAGACCATAGATTTTCAAAAATTGAGGATTTAAAACAAGTAAAGGGAATTGGAGAGGCTACATTTGAAAAGTTAAAAAATATGATTACTGTTTAATGTTTATGTGTGGGCGTTAAAGATGAAGGAAGGGTGATTTAAATGAATGACAAACTAATTCCAGTAAAAAGATTTTATTCTAATGACAATGATGATTCTTTAGCTATAAGTGTAAACGATGAGATAGCTGCACTTGTCGCTTCATGTTTAAAATCAGATAGCACATTTATTAATTGCATAGGCGATATAAAACTTAGGGTTCTATACGCTGAAATTAAAAATATAATTAAATGGAATTATGGGGATAGGGCTAATTTTAGTCAACTGCTAGATGACCACATTCTTAGAGGTGTTTTTAATAGTTCTGTTTTTATGACAGAAGGCATGGGAGCTAAATATCTGATTGAAGCAGTTATACTTTGCAAGAAACTTTTTTTTAATCAAGATGTTATCGTAGCAGGAGAGATATATAGAGATGTTGCAGAAAAATTCAACGTATCTCCTGAAGCGGTTGAAAAGGCCATTCGATGTTTTATAAAAGCACAGTGGGCTATGTGTCGAGATAGAGTTAACGGTGTTAATGAGTTGACTGTATATAACTTCGTTTTTTCTAGCATTACCTCTCCGCCTACTAATAAAGAGACCATCGTATATATGGCTGTAAAAATGCTTGAAATTCAAAAAATTTTAGAATCTATAACTGCATAAAATACAAGTTCCATACGCTTCAATTTCATTGAATGCACTATTAAAGCGTGATAAACTATAACCGTTGTATTGACTGTTCAATATGCTATAGGTAAACGAAAGTAAGGGCATTTAATAATGAGTAACGTAAAAAGGATTAAGAAGACTATGGATGGCAATACGGCTGCAGCTCATGTTGCTTACGCTTTTTCTGAAGTTTCGGCGATTTACCCAATTACCCCATCGTCAGTGATGGCAGAGGTAATCGATAAATGGGCTTCCGCCGATAGAAAGAACTTATTTGGTGAGAAGGTTCACGTCGTAGAGATGCAGTCTGAGGGTGGAGCTGCTGGAGCAGTTCACGGTGCACTTAATGCAGGAGCTCTCACTAGCACTTATACAGCTTCGCAAGGACTTCTTCTGATGATTCCAAATATGTATAAGATTGCTGGAGAACGCTTACCGGGTGTTTTCCATGTAGCCGCAAGAGCCGTATCAACGCATGCATTATCTATTTTTGGAGACCATTCTGATGTAATGGCAGCAAGAGCAACTGGTGTGGGTATGATTGCTGCAAACAGTCCACAGGAGGTTATGGATTTAGCAGCTGTATCACATCTTGCTTCTATCAAGGCGAGCATGCCTATTGTCCACTTCTTTGATGGATTTAGAACTAGCCACGAACAGCAAAAGATTGAGGTTTGGGATTACGATACACTTGATGAGATGTTAGATTATGATGCTGTTGACAGATTTAAGAAACATGCCAACAACCCATGTCATCCTCATCTGATGGGATCAGCAGAGCAACCAGAGACTTTTTTTCAGCATAATGAAGCTAGAAATGTATTCTATGATGAGTCTGTAGATGTAATTAAAGGTGTTATGGATCAGGTAAATGAGAAGATTGGTACTGATTATAAGCCATTTAATTATTATGGTGCTAAAGATGCGACTGATGTGATTATTGCAATGGGATCAGTCTGTGAAACGGCGGCTGAAGTTGTTGACTATCTAAATAACAATGGCAGAAAAGTTGGACTGATTAAGGTAAGACTATTTAGACCGTTTTCGAGCAAGTACTTGTTGCAGGAAATACCAAAGACTGTAAAGAATATTGCTGTCTTAGATAGGACAAAAGAACCAGGTTCAAGCGGAGAACCACTTTATCTTGATGTTGTATCTGCTCTTACAGATTCCGATGATATTAATGTTAGATTAACGAGGGGACGTTATGGTATTGGCTCTAAAGATACACAACCTGGAGATATCATCGCAGTTTACGACAACATGGTGGCAGATAAGCCTAAAAAGGAATTCACAATTTCCATTATAGATGATGTTACTAATCTTTCGCTTGAAAGAACAACTAATCCAATTGTTTCAGCAAAAGGAACAGTTGCATGTAAATTCTGGGGCTTGGGTGCAGATGGTACTGTTGGAGCTAATAAAAATAGCGTAAAGATTATTGGAGACCATACTGATAAATACGTTCAGGCATATTTCCAATATGATTCGAAGAAATCTGGTGGAATAACGATTTCTCATCTTAGATTTGGGGATGAGCCTATCCGTTCAACGTACTATGTAAATTCAGCTGATTTTATCGCTTGTCACAGTGCATCGTATATGCACAAGTACGATATTGTTCAGGATGTAAACCCGGGTGGTAAATTCCTGCTTAACTGCAGTTGGACAGACGAAGAGCTAGAAACATATCTTTCAGCTGCTGCAAAGAAGTATATTGCCGAAAATAACATTGAGTTCTATACCTGCGATGCCGTTAAACTTGCTAACCAAGTGGGGCTCGGTTCAAGAAGAACAAACACAGTTCTACAGGCTGCATTCTTTAAGCTTGCTAACGTAATGCCTATTGATTTAGCAGTTGATTATATGAAGTCTGCAATCAAGAAGAGCTACATGAGTAAGGGTGAAGATATCGTTAACATGAACTGTAATGCAGTAGACGCTGGTGTTACTCATGTTCATAGGGTTGAAGTTCCTGAAAGCTGGAAGGATGTTACTGTTGCTAATACTAGAGTACAACTTCATTCAGATAGAGCTGATCTCGATAAGTATCTGAACGATATTTTAACTACTGATGCAGCTATGAAGGGTGATGAAATTCCAACATCCAAGTTCCTTGATGTCGCAGATGGGATGATTCCGGCAGGAACAGCAGCATACGAAAAGCGTGGAATAGCAATAGACGTGCCGCTATGGATTGCTGATAATTGTATTCAGTGCAACCTTTGTGCATACTCATGTCCACATGCAGTTATCAGGGCGTTTGCATTAAGTGATACGGATGCTAAAGCTACAAATGCATCTACACTCCAGTCTAAGGCTGACCCAGATTATAAGTTTATGATATCCATCTCTACGGTTAACTGTACAGGCTGTGGATCATGTGTTCAGGTCTGCCCAGCTAATGAGAAGGCGCTCAAGATGATACCTTACGAAGATAAAAGGTCAATTGAACAACAGAGAGTGTTTGACTATGCCAATGACCATGCAAATGAGGATTTACTAGATAGAAATGTTGATACTCCTCGTAATGTAAGCTTTATTAAGCCCCTACTCGAGTTCTCGGGTGCGTGCCCAGGTTGTGGAGAGACTCCATATGCAAGACTTGTTACTCAGCTGTTCGGTGATAGAATGTTCATTGCAAACGCCACAGGTTGTTCTTCGATTTGGGGTGGAAGTGCACCAAGTACTCCTTACACTATAAATCGTGAAGGAAGGGGACCGGCTTGGTCTAACTCATTATTTGAGGATAATGCTGAATTTGGACTTGGAATGGCTGTATCAATGAATACTCGCCGTCAGGAAATGAAATCTGCCGTTAAGAGACTTGCAGATAAGAAAGCTTACCATGAGGCTGCTTTTGAATGGCTTGATTCGATGGAGGATAGCCGTGGTGCAGAAGTAGCTGCAAAGAAGCTGATTGAAGCTTGTAAAGGCAGTGATGACGCAGATGCTAAATTCGTTCTGAATAACACCGACTTGCTTCCAAAGCCATCAATTTGGATATTCGGTGGAGACGGATGGGCTTATGATATCGGATATGGTGGTCTTGATCATGTAATCGCTTCTGGTGAGAATGTCAATATACTTGTCTTTGATACAGAAGTTTATTCAAACACTGGTGGGCAAGCATCTAAGGCTACGCCAGCTGGTGCTATCGCACAGTTTGCTTCTGCTGGTAAAGCTATAGGCAAGAAAAATCTTGCAGAAATTGCTATGGCTTATGGTTATGTATATGTAGCACATGTTGCAATGGGTGCAAATCCTACACAGACATTAACAGCCCTCAAAGAAGCAGAAGCGTACGATGGTCCATCTATCGTAATCGCATATTCACCATGCATCAATCATGGTATTAGAGCTGGTATGAACTGCTCTATGAACGAAATGAAGAAAGCTGTTCAGTCTGGTTACTGGAACCTCTTCAGATTCGATCCAAGAAAAGTTAAGGAGAATGGTGGAAATCCTTTTACTCTCGATAGCAAGAAGCCAACCCTTGATTACAAGGAGTTTTTAGATGGAGAGGTTAGATATAGAGCTCTAGAACAAGCGAATTCAGAAAGAGCTAAGAAGCTATTTGAAGAAGCTGCTAATCAGGCTGAATCACGATATGAAGATCTCGTAAAGAGAAGTAAGGGTCATAAATAATTTGACTATATTAAGTACATGTCATACTCGCTATGCGGGTATGACATGTTTATCTAATTAGAATAATTCCAAAGGGGAATAATAATGGAAAAAGAGAAAATTGACAGAATTAATGAGCTAGCTCATAAGAGTAAGAATGAAGGTCTAACACCGGAAGAATCACTTGAACAGTCAGAACTTCGTAAAGAATTTCTTGCAGATATTAGACGTGAAGTGAAAAGTCAGCTTGAATGCATAGAAATTGTTGATTAATTGCTATTCTTCATATGCTTATTACTTGTGAATATCGCGGTTTCAGTATAAAATATAAGCATTGTATATAAAGGGAGAATATTTTTAAATGGAAAAACTTGGTCTTAATGAAATAAGAGATTTATTCCGTGATTTCTATGTTAGTAAGGGTCACTATGCAGCGGGAAGTGCATCGCTGATTCCTAAAAACGATAAAAGTTTACTTATTATTAATTCTGGTATGGCACCACTAAAGGCATATTTTGCAGGAGTAGAAACACCTCCGTCAAAGAGAATGACTACATGCCAGAAGTGTATCAGAACTGGAGATATTGATAATGTTGGAAAAACATCACGTCATGGTACATTTTTTGAGATGTTAGGTAACTTTAGTTTTGGTGATTATTTCAAGGAAGAGTCTCTAACTTGGGGATGGGAATTTATAACTAAGCATCTTAATATGCCTACAGATAGACTTTGGGCAACTGTATACCAGGATGATGATGAAGCTTATGATATTTGGCTTAAACTTGGTATGCCTAAAGAGAAGATCGTTAGACTTGGTAAGGATGACAATTTCTGGGAAATCGGACTAGGTCCATGCGGACCGTGTTCAGAGATTTATTACGATCGTGGAGAAGCTTTTGGATGCGATAATCCTGATTGTAAGCCTGGATGTGAATGTGACAGATATATTGAGTTTTGGAACCACGTGTTCTCACAGTTCTCAAAGGAAGAGGACGGTTCATATTCAAACCTAGCACATCCTAATATCGATACGGGAATGGGCCTGGAAAGGCTCGCTTGCATAATGCAGGATGTTGATTCAATTTTTGATATAGATACTATCAGGAAGATTCTTGATTCAGTTGTGCAGATGGCAGGTGTCGCTTACCAGGCTGGAAACGAACAGCATGATGTAAGCTTGAGAATCATTACTGATCACCTTCGTTCCATGGTGTTTATGATTGCTGACGGAATTATGCCGAGTAACGAAGGAAGAGGATATGTTTTAAGGCGCCTGATCAGAAGAG
>NZ_CP016199.1:1239513-1252183 GCF_002243385.1 Mogibacterium pumilum
CAGCTAGACATGGAAGACTTCTTGGGATCAAAGAGAAGATTTTCCTGGCAGACCTTATGGATTCTGTAGTTGAGGTTTCTGGTGGAGCTTATCCAGTGCTTGTTGAAAAGCGCGATTATATCAAAAAACTCATTACTATCGAGGAAGAGCAGTTTGCAAAGACTATGGATAACGGTATGGGAATTTTGGAAGAGTATGTTGCAAAACTCGATGAGGCTGGAAAGACTATGCTAGATGGTGCAGATGCGTTCAAGCTATATGATACTTACGGATTCCCTGTAGAGATGACAGAGGAGATTCTTGCAGAAAGAGGCATCACCGTTGATATGGATGGTTTCAAGGAGAACATGGATCACCAGAAGGAGCTTGCTCGTCAGGGTCAGAGATCAACAGCAGATGTTGCATGGAAAGATGCGGCTGACTATGACAAGCTTCCTAAGAGTACATTCCTTGGATACACAGATTTAGTAGCGGAGGCAAAGGTTCTTTATGCGAATAGCAATGAAGGTAAGAACATTCTTATTTTCGATAGGACTCCATTCTATGCAACCGGTGGTGGACAAATCCACGATACAGGTGTGATTAATGTTGCTGGCAATGAATATCATGTAAATGATGTTACTAAGGAGAATGACATTTTCCTACACTTCGTAGATGAGTTTGTAGATAATGTAAATGCTGGAGAGAAAGCAGAGTTAAAGGTTGATGTAACCAATCGAAATAGAACTGCTAGGGGACACAGTGCTACACACATACTTCAGCAGGCACTTAAAGATGTACTTGGAGAACATGTATCACAAGCGGGATCATATGTTGACAATCACTATTTGAGATTTGACTTCAATCACTTCGAAGCTATGACACAGGAGCAGATTAAGCAGGTTGAATATATTGTAAATGATAAGATTGATGCCTTCTTACCGATTCTCATGCAGGAAATGAGAATTGAAGAAGCTCAGAAGATGGGCGCTACCGCTATCTTTGGTGAGAAATACGGTGAAATCGTTCGTGTTGTAAGCATGGGAGACTATAGTATAGAATTTTGTGGAGGAACACATATCGATAATACTGGTAAAATCGGTGCTTTCAAGATTATTTCTGAAGCGGGTATCGCATCTGGCATCAGAAGAATTGAGGCCATTACAGGAACACAAGTTATCAACTATACTGAAGGTAAAGAAGCTGTTATTTCAAACGTGTGCTCAACACTTAAATCAAATGAAAGTGATCTTGAGAAGAAAGCTGCTCAGCTTGTCACTGATAACAAAGAGCTAGAGAAGACAATTAAGTCACTAAAAGCAGATGAAATCGCAAGCTCACTAGATGATGTCATTGCATCTGGAGTTGACATAAATGGTATCAAGCTAATTGCTAAGAGATTTGACAACACGGATGTTGCACAGCTTAGAGAGATGGCAGATGCTATAAAGTCCAAAGAGAGCAAATCTATATTCGTAGCTGCAGCTGTTAATGAAGGCAAGATTGCTATTCTCGTTTCTGTAAGTGATGAGCTTGTAAGCGAAGGTTTCCACGCAGGAAAGCTAGTTAAGGAAATTGCTCAGGTTGCTGGCGGTAATGGAGGCGGAAAAGCTGGAATGGCACAGGCTGGAGCGAAAGATGAAAGCAAGCTAGATGAGGCTTTAAAGCTAGCAGAAGTTCTAGTTGCTAATAAATAAGTTAGATAGCTAATAGGTGAATATATTACAATTTGCCTATTTGCACTAAATATATCTCGCTACATTCTATAAAACAGGAGGAAGATATGAGCAAAGATACTATTTTGTTTGAAAGTGCAAAGATCAAACAGATTTCCAACAAAGAAGCAATGCACCAGATATATTCATCTCTTCAGGAGAGAGGATATAATGCTATCGACCAGATGGTAGGATATCTAACCTCTGGAGATCCATCTTATATTACAAGTCATAATGATGCGAGAAACCTCATTCTCAAGATTGATAGAGATGAGCTTCTCGAGGAGATTCTAAAGTCATATCTAGAGCTTGATAAATAGGGTCTTTAATCGATGAGAAAAATAGGACTTGATTTCGGTGAAAAGACGATAGGTGTTGCTGTAAGCGATCTTCTAGATATTACAGCACAAGGAGTCACTACAATTGAGCGTGTTGGTATTAGAAAGGACACTACCAAGGTGCTTGATTTAGTGCGCGACTATGAGTGCGACACTGTAGTTGTTGGACTTCCTTTGAGTCTTGATGGTACCGATAGCATACAGACTGAGAAAGTGCGCGATTTCCGCACTATGCTTGAAAATAAGCTCAGAAGCTCTGGTCTTGCACACGTAAAAATCGAGTGGCAGGATGAGAGATTTACGACGAAGTTGGCAGAAAATATCCTTATTGCAGGTGATGTTAAGAGAAACGATCGCAAGAGGGTTATTGATAAACAAGCAGCAATTTTAATATTACAGAGTTATTTAGATAAGGTGAGCAATGAATAAGACACACATTAATGAACTTAGTTATCTCGCTTCTAATGACTATTGGGGCAGGGGCATCCTTATTGGGAAAACATCGAATAAGATTGCCGTTGCCTATTTTATAATGGGAAGAAGCGAAAATAGTCGTAATAGAATCTTTTATCAGGAAGATGATAGAGTAGCAATTGCACCATATGATAAGGATGCTGAAATTGATCCAACTCTTATCATCTACTATCCAATTAAGATAAACGGTAAGAATTTGATTGTAACGAATGGAGATCAAACGGACACAGTTGATGAGTTTCTTAGCAAAGGTCTAACTTTTGAAGAAGCTTTGAGAACTAGATGTTTCGAACCTGACGCACCTCATTTTACGCCGAGAATTAGTGCACTTTTGAGCCTTGTTGATGGTTCATATAAAATGAGCATTCTAAAGGATTCTGATGGACAGGGGACAGATTGTCACAGGTATTTCTTTGAATATCCTTCGCGTTCTAACCATGCTCACTTTATTCATACTTATGAAGGCAACGATTCACCGCTTCCAACATTTGAGGGAGAACCTAAGCTTGTAAGCATTCCAGATTCATTTGAAGAGTTTGGTGAAACAATATGGAATAGCCTTAACGAAGATAATAAAATTTCTCTATGCACTATGATGATCAATTCGGAGACTTTAGAAAGCGAAGTTAAGATTTATAACAAGAGAATGGGGGATTAATGGAAACTGATAGATTGCAATATATGTCGCCACTATCTTCTCGATACGCGAGCAAGGAGATGAAGTATATATTCTCCGAAAAAAAGAAATTTACTACTTGGCATGAGCTATGGATTGCTTTAGCGAAGGCAGAGAAAGAACTTGGCCTTGATATCACTGATGAACAGATTCATGAAATGATTGATAACAAGGATATCGTTGATTTTGAGGTGGCTGAAGCAAGAGAAAAGGAAGTTCGTCACGACGTAATGAGCCATGTCTATGCCTTTGGAAAACATTGTCCAAAGGCCGAAGCTATTATCCACCTAGGTGCAACTTCTTGCTATGTTGGTGATAATACAGATGTGATTCTTATGAAGGAAGCTCTCGAACTCACCATTGAAAAGACAGTACAGGTATTAACTAATCTCAAGAGGTTTTCGAGAGAATATAAGGATATGCCTTGCCTTGGATATACACATCTACAGCCAGCACAGTTAACTACTGTAGGTAAGAGAGCATCGCTTTGGATGTATGAACTAGCACTCGATGTAATCGAACTTGAAAGAAGGCTGGAAGATCTTAAAATACTTGGTTCAAAGGGTACAACAGGTACTCAGGCAAGTTTCATGGATCTCTTTAACAACGATGAGTTTAAGGTTAAGAGGCTCGACGGTATCATTGCAAAAGAATTTGGCGTATCTGGCTGTGTTCCTGTTTCTGGACAGACTTATTCGCGTAAAGTAGACGCTAATATATTATCGTCACTTTCCGGTGTTGCACAGAGCGCATCGAAGTTCTCAAATGACATGAGAATCCTTCAGTCGTTTGGAGAGATGGAAGAGTCTTTTGAAAAGAATCAGATTGGTTCTTCTGCTATGCCATATAAGAGAAATCCAATGAGATCCGAGCGCATTACATCTCTTGCTAGATATGTAATCGTTGACTCACTTAATCCAGCAATAACTGCTGCAACGCAGTGGTTTGAGAGAACGCTGGATGATTCTGCAAATAAGAGAATTTCAGTTCCTGAAGCTTTTCTTGCATTAGACGGTATTCTTAACTTATATATCAATATAACAAGCGATATGGTTGTATATCCTAAAGTTATCAACGCTCGTATTATGGAGAAGCTTCCGTTCATTGCAACAGAAAATATAATGATGGAAGCGGTTAAGAAGGGTGGAAATAGACAGGATCTGCATGAGCAGATTAGAATTCATTCTCATGAAGCAACACTAAGAGTGAAGAGAGACGGACTTAATAACGATCTTGTGGATAGAATCGCTGCCGATGAAACTTTTGGACTATCTAGGGAAGAAATTTTATCAGCTATGGATCCAATTCTCTATGTGGGAAGAAGCCCATCACAGGTTGAGGAGCTTATTACTGAGGTAATAGACCCAATTATAGAGCGTCATCCTCAAAAAAATATCGAAACTGAGATTAACCTTTAGAGTTGATTATTAAATTCAGTTTATTTGATTAATAAATAGATGAGAGGCTTTTTTATAGCCTCTTATCTCAATTTAAAGAGTAAGAGTTGTCGCGTCGTTACGAGTGGTGAATGAAATGAAAATAATCGAATTAAAATACGGATGTAATCCAAACCAGAAACCTGCTTCAGTATACATGGAAGATGGATCAGAGCTGCCTTTTGAAGTCTTGAACGGAAGGCCCGGTTATATAAATCTTCTTGATGCCATGAATGGATGGCAGTTAGTAAGTGAAATCAAGAAAGCAACTGGTAAAGCCGCAGCTGCTTCTTTTAAGCATGTCAGTCCTTCATCTGCTGCTATTGGAAGGGTTATGAGCGATAAACTTAAAAAATCTTGTTTTGTAGATGATGTCGCTGGTCTTGATGAATCTCCGATTGCAACAGCATATGCGAGGGCTCGTGGAACAGACCGCATGTCGTCATTCGGAGACTTTATTTCCTTGAGTGATATTTGTGATGAGACATGTGCTAAACTGATTAAGAGAGAAGTTTCTGATGGTGTAATTGCTCCAGGATTTACTGACGAAGCTCTAGATATTTTGAAGCAGAAGAAAAATGGGAATTATCTGATTCTCAAAGTGAATGAGGATTTCAAAGCACCTGAAGTTGAGACAAAACAGGTATTTGGTGTTACTTTCGAACAGAAGCACAATGATATAAAGATAGACAAGACTTGCCTTAATGAAGTGGTGACTGAAATTAAGGATATTCCAGAGGATGCTAAAAATGATTTGATAATTGCTCTAATCACCCTAAAGTATACTCAATCAAACTCCGTTGCATATGCAAAAGATGGTCAGACAATCGGAGTAGGAGCTGGTCAGCAGTCAAGAGTTCACTGCACACGCCTTGCCGGCTCTAAAGCTGACAATTGGCATCTTAGACAGTCTGATAAGGTCCTTAATCTACCTTTTAAAGAAGGGATAAAGAGACCTAACAAGGATAACTTTATAGATAGATATATAGCTATGGAGGATACTCCTGAAGCTAGAGGGCATTTTGACTGGGAGGAACTATTCTCGGAGAAGCCTGAAGTCTTTACAGTTGAAGACAAAAGGCAGATTCTTAACACGATTAAAGGCGTTTCAGTAGCATCTGATGCTTTCTTTCCATTTAGCGATAATATCGATCGAGCTCACGAAAGCGGCGTATCGTATATTGCTCAGCCAGGAGGTTCGACTCGCGACGATCTAGTTATTGATTCTTGTAACAAGTATGAAATAGCTATGGCATTTACAGGATTCAGACTGTTCCATCATTAAATTTCATCATAGAGGTGACAAACTATTCAAAGTCATGTGATTTTTAGAAAATAATTTATGGCACTCTAAATGAGCTACCGATGGGAAGGCTTGTGGAAAAATTCTGATTGAGACTTGATATACGAGGTTTTTTAATACTAAATTTGGTGATTTGTATGATTAAAGAAAAAGCACTTGTTACACTAAAGAAAGATATACAAATTGAATATCCGTTTTCCGATGATTTACCCATGATTTTCTTAGGTGAAATCTCTAATATGCCCGAGCATGGAATATTTATTGGAAGGTCCGGAAGAAGCTATTTCGGATATCATATAGATAACTTTAGAGAGCTAAAAGAGGAAGAAATATGAATCATTTAATTGCATATCCTTTGACTTGGGATGATATAGAACTAAGAGCAAATACTGTTATCGGAATATATAAGATAAAGAATAAAATCGCAGTACTTAACTGTGTATCTTATACGGCTGAGGCGGATGGTCCCAAGGACTATATGCAAGGAATTATACTAATCAATTTTTCTCTTGATTTTAAAAATCATAGCCAGATTCGTCTTATGGATCTGGACGATATCTCAGCATTGGACTGTGATCTCTGCGAGCAAGATGGGAGATTCATAATAAATACAAAGAAATATAAGGGATATCTAAAATCCTTAGATAAACTGATAGAAGTGACTGATACAGAGCTCAAAGTGATAGGAGATGCGCCTACGCCTTTAGATAATTTATATAGCGACAGCAAGGTGTATAGCTTTGGAAATTTAGAGGTTTATATGCATTCAGCATTTATAATGGCGTGTAGAGAGGCTGATTCAGGCAAAGTTGTTTGGAAGACTAATCTGGGTGCGTATCTTTATACAGATGTTGATGAGAAAGATGGCACATTATATTTCGGAACGGATGGAAAAGGCGGAAAGTTCTTTGCTGTGAACCTGACCGATGGAAGTATAAAGTATAGCTATAACACCAGGGGAACATCTAACTTTCTCTATTACAAGAATTATGTAATTTTATCGGATGAGAAAAACAAACCTATTTTGATAAATAGGAATGATGGCAGCCTATATAAAAAGCCTGAATTTGAGAAATTTGAAATAACAGTATATCAGCAAATGATAATAGATGATGATAAGCTTTATGTCATTGCAGCAAAAGGAAATACATCCTATGCAGTCTGCACGGATTTAGTGTAAATATTGAAATTTACATTTTCGATGAATTGGCTTTTATCAAAACTAAGAGAGAGTTATTTAAGTAGGAAGGAGTATAAGATGCGCGATGTGATTCAAAGAAGGAAATTGCATATATGCTTAGTAGCAATTCTGACATTGCTTGTCACAGCTTTGACTGTAAGTCCTGTATTTGCAGATGATGAAGAGATAGATGATTCTATCAAGGGAATATTTGAGCAATATGAGAACAGCGGAGCTGCCAAAAACGAATATGTTTTTGATGGAGCAACGACAAGATATTTTAATGTCGAAATAAAAGTAAACAAGGATTATTCATATGAAATAACGGAGACGATAGATGTTCTCTTTAAATCCGGTAAACTTAAGCATGGAATTACACGTAATATTCCCCTCGCAGGAAACTACAGAATTAAGGATATAAGTGTCGAGGGAGACAACTATGATATCAGCAAAGACAAAGGAAACCTTAACATAAAGATAGGTGATCCGTATAGATACGTGACCGGGGAAAAGGTATATAAGATTAAGTACAAGATTGAAAATTACCTTCAGTCCAATGTAGAAAATCACTTGTATGTCGATATTATTCCAACAAACTGGCAGATGAAAATTATGTCATCAAATGCCACGGTTAAATTGCCGGAGGATTTTCCTTATACTGGGATGAAAAACTACACAGGTAAATACGGCAGCACCGAGCAATATGGAACTTGGGAATATGATAAAAATAGCAACACCCTAAACTATAATGCAACGATGATTCCGTCAAACTACGGTGTAACTCTTCTTGCAAATACTCCTAAGAATTACTGGGTGGGTGCACACAGTAAGGGCTGGAGCAATCCAATAAATGTCCTTATTCTTTCGCTTTGTATAATTTTTATTTTATTATTGAGACTTAAGAACAGTAATAAATCCAAGGATATAGTTTCACCTGTAACTTTTAATCCGCCGGATGAAATTACACCTGCTGAAATTGGATATCTGGTAGATGAGGTTGTTGATAGAGAGGATGTAGTTTCTTTATACCTATATCTCGCATCAAAGGGATACATCAAGATAGAAGAGGGAGAGGACAAAAATGACACTACGATTACTTCCATGAAAGTGCCTGAAAATGAACCCGCTTATGTCAACGACTTCTATAAAGCTTTGTTTGAATCCTTAGATAATAAAAGCATAGGTCGAAAATTTAATATAGAGGATGCCGGTAAAGAGATAGGAAAATCATATAACAAGATTAGAGCTAATATCGAAAGGAGATTTGAGGGCGAAAAGGCTGTTTACTCCGAGAAATCTGAAAGGCTTGAGAAATCTGCGGTTAAGATAGGATGCATAGGCTTTTTTGCGACATCTCTATTATCAGCATATAGATCGAGTATTGTTTTGGATTTTGATGTACTGTCCATTATTGGTATTTTATTATTTTCCATTCCTGTAATGGCGGTATGGGCATTTTTATTTAAATACCTCAGAAAAAAGATAATTTATTCAAAATCTAAAAATGTTGCTAAAGGCACAGCAGGCATAGTATTAAGCGGTATAATTTATCTAGCATTTCTTATAGGATTTAATGTGCTGATATACTTTACCGGTAATAATGATACACCGATATATATATATCCGGCTATAATGATATATGCTCTGATACTTCCGTTCTTGATAATTGGAATAAGAAAGAGAAGTGATTATAACCGTAAGATATATGGAGAAATCTTGGGATTCAGAAACTTTATAGAAACTGCGGAAGTAGATAAGATTAATGAACTTGTAGAAGAAAATCCATCATATTTCTATGATATTTTGCCATATGCATATGTATTTAAGCTGACGGATAAATGGGTGAAGAAGTTTGAAAACATCAAAATGCCTGAGCATAGTAGCTATACCTCACATAAAACTGACGCTTTTGATTATATGTGGGTAAATATGATGATGAACAGCATAGAGAACAGCACATATAGTGGTATATCCGCAGCAAGCCCTGATATCGGCGGAGGTGGATTCTCAAGCAGCGGTGGAGGTGGATTCTCAGGCGGCGGTGCCGGTGGTGGCGGCGGCGGTGCTTGGTAAACCGTAAACATGTAATTATAGGCTAAATAAGAGTTTAATGTATTCGTAGCATCATTGATATGATGATACGATATATCTGAGTTAAAGATTGAATATATGAGAAAAAAAGTGTTTAGTATGTTACTTTATATATGAAGTTGAACGTAATGTAAAGGACAGTTTCTAGTTTAGACATATATTAAATACTGTAAGGAAATAATATGATAAAGATTAAAGATATAGGTTGCTTTCCGTCTTTGCCGGAGCTTGCCGGCGATGTGATTTATGAGAATATCAAAGCTCTTGAGGAGCAGTTTGCTAAGGGGCTAGATATTAACAAGGAGATTAAGCTATCCAAATATACGGAGCTTTCGCCACTTAATCTCGCTTTGATTATGAACAAGACAAAGTCGGTTGAATGACTTGTTGAAAATGGAGCTGAGCTCAATGATGAGGAAAATCCGACGTTTTTACTTGCTGTGAGATATTGTAGTGAGCCTCTAATTAGATATTTAATATCAAAGGGCGCGAAAGTAAATGTGCTTAACAATGTTGAGACAGATGCTTTTGAACAAGCTTTATATGGAAATAAGCTTGAAAACCTTGCTTTGATAGATGAGCTGGGACATAGTGTGAGCAAGTACGGAGGCCCGGCATTTAGAAAATCTGTGAAAGATAGAGATTATAAGGCTATGGAGTTCTTCATAGAAAGAGGTGTCGATATAAATTATAATCGTCCTGATATGGTTTACTCATTTTGTCCAACACCGCTCTGCGTGGCTGCCAGATATGTTGACCTAAAGATGTGTAAATATCTAGTTGAACACGGTGCAGATGTGACCATTACTGAAAAGGATGGAATGAGACCTTACAGCATCGCCATAGAAAAGGGAGATATGGAGATGGCTGAATATTTTAAGTCGCTAGAGCCTGAGAAATTCCATAGCATGAATAACAAGCTGGATGAGCTTAAGCCATACAAGCTGCCAAAGTCTATGCTAGAATTCTTACAAGGAGATAAGCTTTGCTTTGAGCTTGAAGACTGCGATTTTGATTATATAGAATTTTTATCTTTGATTGAAACTATTCCAATGAAGATTGGAAGAAGAAAGCTTCTTAGAATTTCAAAGTCGACCGGTGATTACGACCATATATATATTGTTTGGAACCCTAAGAGTAAGAAGATTGCTGCATATGACCTGGAACATGAGGAACTTCATGATCTCTGCAGCTTCAAGGAGTTTATGGAAGACATATCCGCCTACCTTCAGAAAGTTATAGATGGAGACATATAAGGAGATAAGCGTAATGGGAATGATTGAAAACATAAAGCTAATTGAGAAATATATGTGCGAAAACTTTGAAGAATGGGATTTAGATGATCCTATAGAGGAAGAGTATTACGATGAGTATCTGGAACTGGAAGGGGCTTCAGACGAAGAATTGGGCAAGTTTGAGGAAAGCTTCGGTATAAGCTTGCCGGACGGGTTCAAAGAACTATATAAATACAAGAACGGAAGCAAGTATATGAGTATCTTGCCTTGTAATATAGACGAACGCGATATGTGTTTCAATCTCATGAGTCTTTCAGAAATTGAAAGCTGTAAGAACTATTTTCAAAACAAGAATGCTTTGCTGACAGATTTTCCTGAGTATTTTTCAGATGAAGAGATTGAGAAAATGCGTGATACAAGGATAAAGCCATTTCTTTTTAACGAGAAATGGATTCCATTTGCACAGTACTGTGATAGCTGCTATTTGATGCTGGACTTTGATCCTGATGAAGATGGAGACTTTTCGCAGGTAATTTGCTATATTCACGATCCTGATGAAATCATATATGTATCAAAAGATATTACCGAACTTGTTGAAAGCATAGTAGGGAGCTTATAGAACAGAATGGTGATTGATAAGGATGAAAATCAAATTACTCCAGGCGGAATATCAGAATCAAATTTCGAAGTGGCGGAGAATTTTTTTTCGGCGGCGGATTTTCGGAATGTGGTGCCGGCGATGGCGGAACTTGGTAAGTTTATATTTTAATATCGTTGTTAGGAGTTAGATTTATGGAGAAGACAATTGCTATTGAAGGTAATAAATTCATATTGGAAGAAGATGGAGTTTATTGCGGTGCTTATCTTGGAAAAATGAATGTATGGGATAAGGATACGGATATTGTCCTTGAAACTGAAGGTCAAAGCGATGAAGTAATTGACAAATTCATCGAAAAAATAGCATGGTTAAACGATAACAAAACAGCTGTACTCGATGTCTTCATAGATGAAAACTATGATTTTATTGAATTTGTCAATGAAGAAAACAATATGGAATTGACTGAAAGTGATTTTAGAGATGCCTTGTTTGTAGAAAATGTATATATTTATATAAATGGAAGAAACAGCGAATTTTCATTTGATCTTGATACTGAACCTGATTATTTGTGCGGACATCTTGCAAATATGATAATAAGTGGAAAATATGAGATTGAATTCGGGGGAATGAACGGATAATTTTGCATGAAACAAAGGAGTTGATATGGAAAAGTTACAACCATCAACTGAGTGGAAGGAAAGATATGAAGAGGTCAAGAATCTGCTTACATCACCGGTAAACTATGCAAAGTGCTTTGATATGAAAGAGATTCATGGCAAGGAAGTATTCATTTTGGATATGGGAGAAATTATATTTCCTACAGGAGATATACTCGTAAGAGATCCATTAGTATGGCTAAACAGAAATGAAAAAGCATATTTAGAGTCTGTGCCAAGGGGGAAACATAGAATTGAAACATTGGTTGTAAAATTAGAAGAAGACCACTACAGGTACGCGCTCAGTAGAGTAAAATTTACAGAGAGTATTCCTATAATTTATTACGAGGCACTCAAGGGTGATGAAAATCTGGATGATATAGATGGTGACAGCATATTCGGATTTAATGTAGATGCCGGTCTTGCAACTATAGTTGATGTTGAGACAAGGAACGCATACTGTGATTTTGAAGATAGATGGTATGCAGAAAACCCAGATAAGAATATATATGACGATTTTTTTGCGGCAATCTTTGCAAAGAGTGCTAAGGAAAATCCACTTTATCAAAGAGATGGCGGAGACTGGATAAACTTTAAAATACCGAATTCGGAACTCTCAATTCCCATGATACAATCAGGGTTTGGAGACGGAAGGTATCCTGTCTATTTTGGTTATGACGAAAACGGAATACTTTGCGATTTAGTTGTTGAATATATTTATTTAGCATAATGAGACTAACTATTAAAAGTCAAGCCTGAATCGAAGAAATTCGTTCAGATAGATTAGTACCTTGAAAACTGCATGACAAACAGAGCATCCGTTAGGGTGCTCGTACAGAAAAGTGAAAGAGACTTATTTAAGAGATTCGATAAGATTCTCTAGACATCTGAAGGCTGTAGATTACGCGGACAAGTTTCTTACATGCGTGTGAAATTGCGACATAGTAGTGCTTGCCTTCAGCTCGTTTCTTGGCCAAATAAGCCTTAAA
>NZ_CP016199.1:1252208-1253787 GCF_002243385.1 Mogibacterium pumilum
TGAGACTAACTATTAAAAGTCAAGCCTGAATCGAAGAAATTCGTTCAGATAGATTAGTACCTTGAAAACTGCATGACAAACAGAGCATCCGTTAGGGTGCTCGTACAGAAAAGTGAAAGAGACTTATTTAAGAGATTCGATAAGATTCTCTAGACATCTGAAGGCTGTAGATTACGCGGACAAGTTTCTTACATGCGTGTGAAATTGCGACATAGTAGTGCTTGCCTTCAGCTCGTTTCTTGGCCAAATAAGCCTTAAAGATTGGATCCCACATACAAACGTATTTAGTTGCATTGAACAGTGCATACCGCAAATATCGTGAACCGCGCTTTTCCATGTGGGCATAGGAAGACGTCATCTGACCTGATTGATAAGTGGTTGGAGAAAGACCTGCATAAGCCAGGATCTGATCCGGATTATCAAAACGGGAGAAGTCACCGATTTCCGCAAGAATCATAGCGCCCATCCGGTTTTTGATTCCCGGAATCGTAGTGATCGGGGAATCCAGAACATCCATGATGGCATTGATGGCAGTCTCGATCTCATCGATTTCTGCAGACAAGACTTCAATGAGACGGATCGTATGCTTCAGTTCCAGAGACTTCGCAGGCAGAACCGATCCGATAGATGAAGATGCAGCCTCTCGAATAGAGATCGCCATATCTCTGCCATAGCGACCGTTTGAAGCATCGTGAAGAAGATGCTTCAAACGAGTCAGATGAGCGGCGGCGACAAAAGAAGCGCCGGGAAATTCAGAGAGCAGGGCATAGACGGAAGTCATATGAAGTGTTGGGACGAGTGGTTCCAGTTCAGGGAAGAGGATACTGACGAGCCTGGAGACGGATGTTTTCAGCTTAGCACGTTCCTGAACTTTGTCAAAACGGTATCTTGTGAGAGACTTCAGTTCTTCGTTGTGATATGATGTGTCCGAGTAGGGCTTGAGTGTCCTATCGGTAAGCAGCATCATAGCAATCGAAGCAGCATCGACTTTATCCGTTTTCGTCTTTCTAAGGCTTTGACCTTTTCTGTAAAGAGTTGTATGTAACGGGTTGATAACAAAGCTGGCTAGGCCGTTATCAAGGAGCGAGCGCAGAAGGTTGAGATGATAGTGTCCGGTAGCTTCAAGACCTACTTTTATTTCTGTCAGGTCTGAAGTCAACGACCAGATCTTCTCATAAAGCTCGTCGAATCCCCGTAGCGAGTTCCGGATGGTGAACGGAGAGAACAGGATCTCCCCATCAGAGCCGAGGATACAGCAGTCGTGCTTATCCTTGGCGATATCAATGCCAACATAGATCATAATCAGATTCTCCTTAAAGTATATTGATGCTGCTGTCGATCCACAGGGCTCTCTGCCGGATGTAACCTCGTTCTACATAAACCGTCATGCGGTATCTAACTGATTAACAATGAGACAGAGAGGCTGTGGTTGGATCCTCACTAAAACCGTCTATGCGGTAGGTGAAAAAAACCAATCCACAGCATCTTCAACAGCATAGCCTAACCTGTAGAAAAGGTAAAGAAAAGGCTATGACACTATAATACGAGGTGAATCAATAAACCACCGGCTATGCCCTGT
>NZ_CP016199.1:1253812-1303953 GCF_002243385.1 Mogibacterium pumilum
CATAATCAGATTCTCCTTAAAGTATCTTGATGCTGCTGTCGATCCACAGGGCTCTCTGCCGGATGTAACCTCGTTCTACATAAACCGTCATGCGGTATCTAACTGATTAACAATGAGACAGAGAGGCTGTGGTTGGATCCTCACTAAAACCGTCTATGCGGTAGGTGAAAAAAACCAATCCACAGCATCTTCAACAGCATAGCCTAACCTGTAGAAAAGGTAAAGAAAAGGCTATGACACTATAATACGAGGTGTATTATGAATGACCTTCAAATAGATTATTTTATGGCTGTAGCCACTAACTCGAGTTTTACAAAGACTTCTGAAGAACTTTTTGTATCTCAACCTGCAATTTCTAAACAAATTGCACTTATGGAAAAAGAACTCGGTGTTAGGCTGTTTATAAGAAACAATAGAAGAACGGAACTGACAGAAGCTGGCAAGAGATACTATGACTTTTTTAGCAGATATAAGGCAGAAATGGGTAATATTAAACATGAAGTTTCTGAGCTAGATGGTATTGCAAGTCAGACTATAACCATTGGAATACTTGAAGGTTGGGACTTTGCATCATGGCTTACTAAAATTATCAAGGAGTATAGAGACTCATACGGATATGTCGATATACTGATTAATTATGTCGGAGCTAAAGAGATCTCAACAATGCTTCTTACCGATGAACTTGATCTCGCAATCTCACTAAAGAACACTTTTGATACTTTTGCAGAGATTGAATCACATAATATCCTAGAGACAAGGAAAAAACTAATTTATAGTAAGCAGAATCCAATAGCTTCGAAGGCTGATCTAAGTCCAGAGGATTTTGCAAAAGAAAAGTTTTTCGCACCTTGGAGTATCATGGATGATACTGTTACAAAGAGTATTAATATGTACATGCAGCCTTATGGTGTTCGGCCGAAAATTCAGTTCGTTAATAATTTTGAGTCTATGGTCAACTGTGTTAGATATAATCTCGGAGTTGCAATTTGTGATGAATACACTGGATACCTCAATGATAAGAACTTAGAATCTATTGATCTAGAGGAGAAAGAATTTATCTGCATCGGAATGATTAAGAATAGCACTAATGATGAAGTTAGGGAGTTATACGACTTGATACTATCTCATTCAACGGATGCATAACAGCGCGGTTATGTAGAGCATACCTAATATTTAATTATACAAAGAGACCTTGTTTGTTTAAAATAAAGATAAACAAGGTCGTTTTGATTTTAACGATTATGGACTAGGGATTGTTTTTATTATGAATGGAGGATACTACAATGCAAAAAAGTAAAAAACTGACTGCAGTATATGCACTAATAATGGACTTGCCATTAAGTATTGTTGTTACAATGGTGGCTCTCGCACTCGGTGGGAATCTAACTATGGAAAGATTTATTCCGAGCTTCTGCTTAGCTTATATCTTAACTTTTTTCATTAATTTCCTACCTGTAGGTATGATAGGTTTTAAGTTTGCTAGTAAGTATGCAGATAATAATACATTGAAGTTTGGACTTCTTGCAAACGTTGTAATCGCATTGTTCTTTGTAGTTATTCTCGATATAGTAATGACAGCTTTTGGAGTGTTTATTGCTAGTAATGGAACTATGAGTGAGTATCTAATTGCTGTAGTTGCTGGATTTATCCCATGTTATATCCCAACACTTATTATAGCTATACTATGGTACCCAGTTGCAGATAAAGCATCAAGAGCAATATGTCACGAGTAAAAAAGGGGGTAAATGTAATGAATAGACCTGAATTTTATCCGGTAAGAAGTTTAATATACGTTGATCTCGCACATGAAGATTACAGAATAAAGCTTGAAAATTGGTTGTATAGGTATCATGTGCCCGATAGTATTTCGCAATTTGGACCTTATGTTTCAAAGTATGCATTTTACCAGGCACTTCCAACACCACCAGGTGGTGAAAGATTTGGAACTGTAAGAATGCAGATGACAGAACACTACTGGCTGGCAAATCCAAATGACATCAGAAATTTCGTGCATCATAAGGCATTAACAGAGTATTTTCCTAAAGATGTACTTGTATGGCAAAATAATATTCCTGATGAGGGAAATTCTCATATTATCGATAAGTCAGAAGAGGTAAATTTTGAAGGGGATGATGCGAGATCTACGAAGGGTAACGAGGAACTCGGAACAGTCCCATTCGTATTTGCATTCGTTCCAGTATGGTGGGAAGAAGATTTTAAGGGTGAAGGAAGAACTGTTGAAGATGGACCAAACTATAGATGGCAGTTCATGGTTCGCTATCCTGAAAGTGTTAGCCTAGAAGAAGGAGATAAGTGGCTTAAGGAAGAATTCTTACCGGCTTATACAGAACAGGATGAGGTGCTTAGATGTCTGTCAAGCAAAATTATAAAGGAAGTAAATAACTGTGAGTTTGACCGTATTGTAGAGATGTGGTTCCCATGCCAGTCTGCTTGGGTAGCAGCAACAGAAAATGCTTCTAAAAATGTAGATAAACCATCTTGGGCCGAGACTAATGATTTTCCATACCTCAAGAAGTCGTATGGAATTTCAGGAATTTTCTTATCGGATATAGCTAGGTCAGACAATATGACTGGCTACAATGGCTACATTACAATGAGATAAATGGTAGTATAATATGAATAAAAGGGAAAATCTTAATTGTGACAAAAGCAAGGGTAGGTACAAAGAGGTGCTAACCCTTGCTCTCTTAGTTGAAATAATGCCTCCAATTTGGGTGATTGTAAGTCCATTAAGGAAAGGGCTTAGCCTGTTGATTTCCATAACTATTCCTAAAATCATAATTTTGGGAATAGTTATTAAACAAAGAATACGGCTGTCATCAAGGCAGCCGTGTAAATGGAGCTTTATGTATTTGACAACAAGTGATATAACACTGTACCAATACCTTTGTGATATTAAGGTTTATACACTCTCCTTAAGAATATATTATTGATTATGGAGGTGTCATAATACCCTTACCTTTAGAAAAACGTCTCTAAATCGAAATTTCGGCTTCGATTTTTTATGACTCTAATGGAACTAGAATAGTATCTCCCGGCTGTACATCAGATGCAGATATACTGTTGATCTCGCAAATCTTATTAACTGTAGTGCGAGGATCAACGTTCTTGCCGTTATACTTATTAGCTATAGACCAAAGCGTATCGTTCTCTTGAACTTCAACCTGTCTATATGTATCAGAAGTATCAGCTTCAGTTGTGGCAAAACCAAGTAAGCTGTATATGAGCATAGTCATGCTTAATACTGATACTAGGATAAAAATAAAAAATCTAACCGGTGAAACAATCTTGTATTTCTTCTTCATAATATTAACCTCCGTATGTATATGACACTGACAGCTTTATAACTGAAGTGCTAATTATCTTAAAAATTAAAAAAAGAACAAATGTTCTGTTTGGATATACATAGTATAGCTCCTGCTATATTCAAAGTCAATAGAAAAAGAACAAATGTTTAAAAAATAAAAAAAGATGCTGTAAGTCAGTCTTTACAACATCTTTAGAATGATTAATTCATATACCTAGCATTAGATTTTGCTTATTTTTATTGCTTAGCAAGCTAAGTATAGTATATCTAGCTAAATTATTATTAGAGTATTATGCTGTTATATCCGCAAAAGAAGCATTGATAAACTCAGCTAATTTTTCCCCGTTAATTATAATCTGAGCCCCCCTCTTTCCTGCCGATATATATATCTGATCATACAGAATCGCTGTTTCATCGATAAAGGTCGGGAAAAGTTTTTTCATACCTATTGGAGAACAGCCACCTCTAACATAGCCTGTCAACGGAAGTAATTCCTTGAGATGAATCATCTCTATCTTCTTAACACCTGCTACAGATGCAGCTTTTTTAAGACTTAGCTCAGATGCAACAGGAATTACAAATACGTAATATTCTCCTGAGTTAGAATGAGTTACTAATGTCTTGAAAATTTCTTCCTCAGATATTCCGAGTGCTGCAGCAACATGCTCTCCAGAGAGATCAGATTCATTATAATCGTACTCACTGATACCATGTTCTATACCGGCACTATCAAGCTGTCTCATAGCATTAGTTTTTTCAATCTTTTCTTTCTTAGACATAATTTAAACCTCTACTTTATCTTCAGAATCCTCATCGGAGTCAATAAATCGAAGTAAAACATCACGTTTCATGTAACATAACAGCAAAATAATGATACTGACAATAATTAGAACAGTAATCCCAAAATAATTTCTCTGAGCTAAAAATGCACCAAATAGCAAGCTTTCAAGTACTCCCGGAGATCTTCCGATTACAGAAAGTAATAAAAAAGGTTTTAGTTTAACATTTGAAATACCTGCAATATAGCTGGTAAAGTCTTTGGGAACACCAGGTATCAAATACACGAGAAATATAATCATATAGGCACGTCTACTATTAAGTTTTCGCACATGAGATTTAACTTTTTCTTCGCCAAATATAATATGAAGAGCATCGCTGCCAAGAAACCTCGCAAGGTAGTAAGTGATAACAGTTCCGATGATAGCCCCAGTTAGCGAAATCAAGAAACCACCTAATATGCCATATAAGTAACTTGATGCGAACTGTATCGGTTGACCTGGTATGATACAGATGACTATTTGGAAAATTTGTAGGCATATTAACGGTATAAATGCAAAACCCTTAAATTCATCGAGCTTATTAGATATATTTGACAAATAAGCCTTATTGAATAACGTATCTCTATATAAGAAATATAGCACGAGTGGAACAACAATTAGTATAGCGAAAAGTAAAAATAGCTTACCGAAGGCGATTAATCGTTTAGAAACAGACATATTGCGTGCATTTGCACGTGCATCTCGCTCTAGATCAGGTATAGCATCATTTGCTGTACATTCATTCTTATATTCTGTTGTCACCTTGCGTTTTGTTGACATCTATTAAGCCCCTATTCACTAGCTCATGTAAGCTTTTAATAATACCGAATCTAGCATGTTCATAAGTAAGACCGCCCTGATAGTAAGCGATATAAGGTTCTCTGAGTGGAGCATCGGCACTTAATTCTATGGAGGATCCCTGTACAAAGGCTCCAGCTGCCATAATCACCTGGTCATCGTATCCAGGCATATCCCATGGAATTGGAGTAACGTATGCATCGATTGGTGCAGCAGACTGGATTGCTTGAATAAAAGCTATTGCTAGGTTAGGATCCTTAAATTTAATTGCTTCTACTATGTCGCTTCTCTCAGCAGAAACTGGCGGACAAACCTCATAACCGAGCATGTCATAAACAGTACCGCATAACATAGCACCTTTTAGCGCTGCATTTACAATCTTAGGTGCGAGGAAAATTCCCTGAAGAACAGAACGATTCTGCCCAAAAGTTAATCCACATTCTGAACCAATGCCTGGGCACGTGAGACGATATGAGATCCTTTCTATTAGTTCCTCTTTACCGCAGATATATCCACCAGAAAGCGCTAGTCCACCACCAGGATTCTTGATAAGAGAACCTGCAATTACATCCACACCAAAGTCAGTAGGCTCCTCTGCACTTACGAACTCACCATAGCAATTATCTACCATAACTATGATATCCGGGCGAATTTCGTGTATAAAATCAGGGACTTTACGAATGCTGTCTAAAGTTATCGCTGGTCTCCAGTCGTATCCGGTTGAACGTTGCATTGCAACGACACGTGTATTCTCGTGAAGTGATCTCTTTATTGCCTCTAAGTCAACGTCCCAGTTATCATTTAACTCAACTTCACTGTATTTTATGCCGTAATCTGTCAAAGTCCCCATGTACTCATGGTCATTTATTCCGATGACAGTTTGGAGTGTGTCATATGGTCTGCCAGTTACGTATATCAGTTCTTCACCAGGTTTAAGAAGGCCGAAAAGCGTTGTAGAGAGCGCATGTGTGCCATTTACGATATTGGGTCGTACAAGAGCTGCCTCCGTATTGAAGATGCTAGCATACACCTTTTCAACGGCTTCACGACCTGCATCATCATATCCATACCCAGTGTTCCATGCGAAGTGCGAATCGCTTATTTTATTATCTTGAAAGGCACCTAGAACTTTGAGCTGGTTAATAGCACATATATCCTCTAGTTCAGCAAACTGTTCTTTCAACTTCTCCTCTGCCCTATCTACTATGTCCAGAACGGCAGGCTTGATACCAAAATTCTTTATGAGGTGTTCATTATAGCTAGTCATTAATCGTTATCCTTTCTCTCTATCTCCCACTCCATATCTTTTACCAAATCTCGCTTTACATTCATCTTATGTGAAGCGTAAAGCTGAGTCGTCGTTACTTGCTCGTGATCAAGTAGAGCTTGTACATCGTAGATGGAGTTTCCGCGTCCTATAAGACTAGTTGCTGCCGTTGCACGTAGCTTATGCGGGCTATAACCGTTATGTTTGGTCGTATTAAGGGCAATAGCAGTATATTTTTTTACCAGCTCCCTTATAGATCGTGATGTCATGCGTCTTCCCTGTAAAGAAAGAAATAACGCATCTTCGTCAGCTTCCGTTTCCTCGGCAATTGATGATCTCTCGTTATTAATATAGTCCTGAACAGTCATCTGTACCGATTGATTAATCGGCATACTTGATTCCTTTCCTCGCTTTCTGTAAATGGTAAATTCACCGCGAGAGAAGTTAAATGATGAAATATTGAGCTGCTGAAGCTCAGATAGTCGAAGTCCATACGTTAAGAAAAGCATGAGAATAGCTTTGTCGCGAAGCTTCGTCTTCTCCCAGTACTTTCGCTCATGTGGAGTCATAGTTGAACCAGTGGTTACCGCGTCTAGCATAACCATAACTTCATCATCTTGGAGTGCTTTTATCTCGCGTTCACCAGGCTTTGGAACCTTGATTGGATCAAAACCATCAGTTATGTTGTTATCAACGAATCCATCACGATAGAGCTGTTTAAACATAACGGATACAGACGATTTTTTCCGTGCGAGAGTCTTGTTGTTGTTCTCGTAAATGATTATCTTATCGCCATCATCAACGGTGTATTTACGACAGAAATCGATAAAGAGATTTACATCCATAGATGTAATTTCACGAATTTCTTCAAGCTTTATATCTTTAGGAACATCAGCATTTGTGAGCGAAGTATTGGTAATAAGATAATCAAAGAAAAATCGTATATCTTGCAGATATGCAAGTCTAGACATAGGAAGAACATTTCCTTTTAGGTATACAAAATATGAACGCAGAAAACTTGGTAGTTCGCGTTCAATTGCTTCGCATTGGATATAGATTTCGTTTTCTTTCTCAATTACATTATCTGGCTTATCAGATTTATTATGAATTTTGAGCCGCTTTGCATCGCCGCCAGCGATTCCGATTTTTCTTTTAATAGTCATATTCCCTATTTTATTTGCTAGCCTCTATAATTTCATCGACTACATTACCAACCATCTGTCCTTTTTTAATCTCAACCCAGTGGGCATTTTCATAACGCTTAAACCAAGTGAGCTGACGCTTCGCATAGTGACGTGTATTGGTCTTTATGTCGTTAACTGCTTCTTCAAGCGTAGAATTACCATCTAAGTATGATAATAGTTCTTTATATCCTATACCCTTCATCGCAGGAGTATCGTGATTATATCCCATGGCTATAAGATGCTTAACCTCTTGGAGAAGTCCCTCTTTCATAAGCTTATCAACGCGTCTATTGATACGGTTATAAAGCCATTCACGCTCCATATTTACGATGTTAATCTTGAAGTCATACTTGGTGTTAGGTTCAAGCTTGTCCATAGATTCTAGCTTTGAACCAAGCTCGTAAGCTTCAATAGCGCGAATTATCTTTCTGATATTATTTGGGTGAATTCTTGCAGCAGCTTCTGGATCAACTGCAGATAGAAGCTCGAAGAGATACTCCTTGCCTCTCACCTCTGCCAGATTTTCAAGTTCATCTCTTCTCTTGAGATTTATAGGCTTTGCTGCAAATGACATCTTGTAAATCAGTGAGTTAAGATATAGTCCTGTTCCGCCGACAACAATCGGTGTCTTGCCGCGAGATAGAATTTCGTCGATTTTATCAAAAGCGAGCTGCTGATACTGTGCAACAGTTATATCGTCAGCAGGATCAACGAATCCGTACATGTGATGAGGAACAGCATTCATATCCTTTTGGGAAGGCTTAGCACTTCCTATATCCATGTATTTATAAAGCTGTACAGAGTCGCAGTTTACAATCTCACCTTGAATTCGTTTAGCGAGATAAAGAGCAACCACACTCTTCCCCGCCGCAGTCGGGCCTCCAATTACATACACTTTTCTATCTCTTATGGTCATAATAATTTCCCCTTCTATATATAATTACCGCTTAAATGCGCGTGAAATTTCAGATAATGTGAACCTGATAAACGTAGGTCTTCCGTGAGGACAGCTGAACGGATTAACACAGTTTGCAAGTTGGTCGAGTAATTCTTCAATCTCCATAGTGCTAAGCTTATTATTTCCTTTTACAGCAGCTTTACACGAACGCATGATAAGTTTATCGATTACTGTAGTATTACCACGTTCTGAACGTGATTCTGGGTCCTCTATGTAAGTTTTTAGAAATAATTCCGCTTCCCCTTTATCCATGTAAGTAGGAATACCTCTAACGATGAAGGTGTTATTTCCAAAATCATCGATATCGAAGCCTAGCCTAGCGAGATCATCCATCCAGAGTCTCTCAGCAGCATAAACATCGCTCGAGGTCTCAATAGAAAAAGGAATAAGCATCGGCTGAGATACATGTTCTGAGTCGTTATACATAGTGATAAAACTCTCGTACATGATACGCTCGTGTGCAGCGTGTTGATCTACTAGGTATGCCACGTCAGTTGATTGCATGATTATATAAGTATCGAACAAATATCCTTTATATGCGAGTGATTCAAAATCAAATGATTTTACAGCAGGTGCCTTTAGTGAAATCTTCTTTTTAATTATAACATCATCTCTGTCAATTTCGTTGATTATAAAATCATTATTATGAGTAGTTGATATGTTATTGTTATAATTGCATTCTTCCAAAACGTCTGTTTTGGAAGCTGTAGCAGTGATATTTTGTTCGGGTTCAACCGATTCATAAGTTGTGTAGTTATGAGTAATATCTGAAACTCGAGTTTTAGCTGCTAAAAACGACTTTATATCAATCTGCGTGCTCTTTTCAGTGGTATAACTACTAACGGAGTCCTCAGATTCTAGTGATTTACCTTGATGGGCTGCTGAAGAGCTGATATCTGCTGTTGAAGAAGCTTTTGCATCAGAATCCCCTTCGTATCTAAGACCTATTGCTGAAGGAATTGTATTCTCTGAATTAATTACACGCTTGATAGCGTTTTCAATGTCTTTAACGATATCATCTTCCTGTAGGAACTTAATTTCTTTTTTGTTAGGATGTATATTTACATCTATAGTTTCTGGGTTAACTTCCAAAAATAATATACATATAGGATGACCGGAAAATATTCTGTCTCCGTATCCCTTTGTAATTCCCTTTTCAATCGTAGAACTACTGATATATCTGCCGTTTACGAAGAAAATCTGACCTCTTCTATTGCTCTTTGTGCTACCTGGATCTGAGATAAATCCATGAACGTAGTCACCATTTATTTCTATTAGCTCGCGATAAGATGGGTATATCGACTGAATAGTAGTGAGTATATCTCCAGTACCAGGTGTTGCAATAACAGTCTGTTTGTTGTTGATGAGTCTAAAAGCAATGTGAGAATAATAGATAGCCATTTTTTGAATCATATCAATGATGACAGTAGCTTCAGCTGCATCGCTCTTCATGAATTTACGTCTTGCAGGCGTATTATAGAAAACATCTTCAACGACCATTGTTGTTCCAGTGTTCATGCCCGTCTTCTCTAAACTGACAGTAGCGCCACCTTGCATCTTAAGTTTAGTACCAAGTTCAGAATCTTCTGTTTTAGTATATATAGTAAGCCTTGAGATAGCCGTGATACTGGCAAGAGCCTCACCTCTGAAGCCAAGTGTGCTTATATGATCAAGATCACTCAGTTTAGATATTTTGCCTGTGGCGTGTCTTTCGAATGCAATCTCTACTTCATCACTAGAGATTCCAGAACCATTGTCGGTTACCCTAATATATGATTTACCACCATTTCTAATCTCAATTACAATCTGCGAGGAACCTGCATCAATGGAGTTCTCAGTAAGCTCTTTGACAATAGAAAGCGGGCGTTCAATAACCTCGCCTGCTGCTATTTTATCAGCTATAAACTCATCGAGAATTCTTATCATGGTAACTCCTTCTATTTTACTTTATCCTGAATTTCCTTTAGTTTTAACATCGCTTCCATCGGCGTGATGTCATTAAGGTTAATGTCCTTGAGTTCATTGATAACTTCGTCATACGTGTTCTCTTCTTCTGCTACAATGCTCTGTCCGAAGAACGATATCTGATCACTTGTTATAGGTGAAGAGCTAGATCCAGATTCCAGTTCACGTAGTTTTACATTTGCTTTCTTACGTATTTCAGATGGTACACCGGCAATCTTAGCAACATGAATTCCGTAACTCTTACTAGCTGGTTGCTCTATTATCTTATGCAAAAATATTATATCGCTTCCCTGCTCACTTACGGCTACAGAGAGGTTCTTTACATTTGCGTACTTGCTTTCGAGAACCATTAATTCATGGTAGTGAGTAGCGAACATAGTCCTAATACAATTTCCTGGTTTCGATAAATACTCTATCGTTGCCCATGCTATAGAAAGACCATCAAATGTGCTAGTTCCTCTACCTATCTCATCAAGGATAATGAGGCTTTGCTCAGTAGCATTTCTTAGGATATTTGCCAATTCACTCATTTCTATATAGAAGGTAGATTGACCATGTGAAAGGTTATCGGATGCACCGATTCTCGTAAATACCCTATCAACAGCTCCAATATGAGCGCTTTCACAAGGCACGAAAGAGCCTAGCTGTGCCATCAATACGATTATCGCAGTTTGGCGCATATACGTTGATTTACCAGACATATTTGGACCTGTGATAATTAGCATGCTTCGTGATACCGTATCTAGCGAAGTGCTATTTGATACGAATAGGCCTTCACCTATCATCTGCTCAACTGCAGGATGACGTCCTTCTCTGATATCGATTACATTGGAATCATCAACAATCGGTTTTACGTAGCCGTATCTAGATGCGACATCTGCAAGAGCGGTTAGCACATCGAGAAGTGCGACTGATGCAGAAGCCTTCTGAAGTCTTGCAAAGTAAGGTTCAATGGATGAACGAATATCTTTAAAAATCTCGTACTCTATATTGTTGATCTTAGCTTCAGCAGAGAGTACAAGACTCTCCTTTTCTTTCAGTTCAGGTGTAATATATCGCTCATTGTTAACGAGTGTTTGTTTTCTGATATAGTCATCAGGTACGAGCGGAAGATTAGATTTACTAATATCGATGTAATAACCGAATACTTTGTTGAATCCAACCTTTAAATTCTTAATACCTGTACGTTCTTTCTCTCTAGTTTCAAGGCCTGTAATCCATTCTTTAGCATCTTTGATTGACAGCTTTAAATCATCGAGCTCCTTAGAGTAGCCTGGTTTAATCAATTCACCATCTGTAATTGTAAATGGCGGCTCTTCTACAATCGAGTTCTCGATGAGCTCCTCCAGCTCGGAAAAATCATCGAGTGATAAATACACGTCATTTAAGAGCGATGTATCGATATTCTGAAGCTCTTCCTTTATTGAAGGAAGTTCTCGAAGTGTCGTTTTTAGGGCGATGAGATCCTTGCCGTTAGCTCTAAGGCTTGCAATTCTAGCTGTGAGACGTTCAAAATCATATACACGCTTTAATGAAGATACAATATTAGCTCTGTTTAATGGCAAGTCAACGAGCGCCTCTACCGCATCTAATCTTTCGTTGATAGCTATGCTGTCTTTGAGAGGCTCCTTGATGAATCTTTTGATAAGTCTGCCTCCCATTGCTGTATGTGTTTTATCTATTACATTGAGAAGTGAGCCTTTTTGACTCTGATTGTACTGTGTCTCGAGAAGCTCGAGATTACGCATGGTAGAACGATCAAGAATCATACCTAGGTCAGATTCTTTTAAAGACAAATGTTTAATCTGAGGCAATGCGTGCTTCTCGGTTTCCATGAGATAAAGTAGCAGTGCGCCTGATGCAATGGTAACTTCCCTCTTATCCTGTATATCAAGAGGAATAAGTGAAGTAACATCAAATTGTGACAAAAGTATGTCTTCACAGGATGAATATTTAAAATAGGATTCATCGATATTGTTGATATAGGTTTCAGGTGCAGCTTTGGTGTATCTATCGATAAAGTCTGAAGAGGTTTCATCAAAATAGATAATCTCCTTTGGCGCAATACGTGAGAGCTCTGAAATTAACTGCTCAATATCTTGATTATCTCGTATTTCTAGAACTGTAAATTCTCCTGTAGTAATATCAGTATATGCGATTGAACTAGTCTTGCTAGTGATGTAAACAGAAGCAAGATAGAGATTATCATTAGCACTTGTAGCTTCATCAATATCAATTGTTCCAGGTGTAATTATACGTATAACTTCGCGCTTTACTATGCCCCTTGCTTCTTTAGGATCTTCAACCTGTTCGCATATCGCTACTTTATAACCTTTAGCAACCAGCTTAGCGATGTATGAATTTGCAGCATGAAAAGGAACACCACACATGGGAGCTCGCTCTTCTAGGCCACAATTTCTGCCTGTCAGAGTTAATTCCAATTCGCGTGATGTAGTGAGAGCATCATCAAAAAACAGCTCGTAAAAGTCACCCAATCTATACATGAGTAGGCAGTCCTTGTATTGCTCTTTAATGTCGTTATATTGTTGCATCATCGGTGAAAGACCCATGATTACCCCCTTGCTGCATTAATAATCAAGCTCACTATGAGCTCTATTCACCACTTCATCTGGTGAAATAATATCGATTGATTCTGTCTTCTTGAGATATAGCAAGTACTCGATATTACCCTTTGTTCCCTTTACAGGCGAATAGTCGAGACCGTGTGGATAAAGCCCATCGAGAGCCGCGTAACCAATTACATTCTCAATAACTTCTACGTGCACCTTGCTATCTCTAACTATTCCTTTTTTACCAACCTGTTCACGTCCCGCCTCAAACTGCGGCTTTATAAGACACATAACTGCTCCAGAGTCCTTGAGAATCTCAGCGGCAACCGGGAACATATGCTTTAGAGAAATAAAAGAGACATCGATTGAAATAAAGTCTATCGGCTCTTCTATAAGGGCAGTATTGAGGTAACGTATGTTCGTTTTCTCCATGTTTATTACACGAGGATTCACACGTAGCTTATAATCAAGCTGTCCATAGCCGACATCTAGTGCATAAACTTTGATGGCTCCGTTCATGAGCATACAATCTGTAAATCCTCCTGTTGAAGCTCCCATATCAACTGTATAAGAGCCTTCGAGATTAATATCAAACGATTCGATAGCTTTTTCAAGCTTAAGTCCACCGCGGCTAACATACTTGAGGAGCTTATCCTTAACTATAATCTCACTGTCGACATCAAATTTCTGACCAGACTTGGTCTCAACAACTCCGTCAACTGTAACTAATCCAGCCATAATAGTGCGCTTAGCATTATCCCTTGATGGAGCAAGTCCCATATTTACAAGTATGACATCAAGCCTTTCTTTCAAAGTATTCAGTTGCTCCTTTCACAATGTCGATAGCAGTCATTCCACATTCGATGTGAAGTTGCTTTACAGATCCTTGCTCTATGAATGCATCGGGAACGCCTAGAGTGATCAATCCATATCTATGTCTTTTTTTAAGTGCTGAAGAAGCAAAGGCTTCACCAAATCCGCCGCGGATAACATTATCTTCGATAGTGATCACTAGTTTAGTATCTAGATCGGTCAAAGTAACTTCAAACGGACTAACAACACAGACATTTGTAACGCCTACGCTATATCCTTTTGACATGAGTTCGCGAGCAGCTTCAAGAGCAGTATCAAGCATACTACCAACAGCAAGTATAGTAATATCAGTACCTGTTGACAGTTTGATATTATTCCCTGAAAAAGGTTTTAGCTTGAGATGCTCAAACTCTGCTGAACCGCGTGGATACCTTATAGCAACAGGTGAACTCATATCTTTAACTGCATATTCAAGCATTTCTTCAAGTTGAGTGCCGTCTGCTGGTGCAAACACAGTCATATTAGGAATGCTTGACAGATAACTGAGATCAAATACACCGTGATGAGTTTCACCATCTGCGCCCACGAGTCCTGCCCTATCGACCCCAAAGACAACATGCTGATTCTGAATACAGATATCCTCAATAATTTGATCATACGCTCTCTGTAGGAAGGACGAGTAAATCGGAGCTACTGGAACCATCCCAGCTTTAGCGAGGCCTGCAGCAAATAGAGCGGCATGTTGCTCGGCGATGCCTACATCAAAAAATCTATTTGGAAATTCTTCGTAGAATGAGCCGAGTCCAGTAGCAGAACCCATAGCTGCTGTAATTGCAACGATTCTTTCATCTTCTTTAGCTAGCTCAAGCAATTTAATACCGAAAACTTCAGAGAAAGATAGCTCTGGTAAAGAAGAATTAGACGATAATATATTACCGTCATCAACGCTGAATGGTCCAACTCCGTGAAATTTTTTAGGATATTTTTCAGACCAAGAATAACCTTTACCTTTTGTCGTTATAACGTGTACAAGTGTAGGTCCATCAACTGCATTTGCAGCATTAAAAGCCTCTGTTAGCCTAGGTATATTGTAACCATCAACTGGTCCGATATACTTGATTCCTAGCTCTTCAAATAAAATACCCTGCTGGTCGAGAACTGATAACTTAATGCGCGACTTAATTCTACTTATTCCGTTTGAGATAGGTTTTCCAATCAGTGGAACTTTGTTTAGAGAATTTCTAACTGATTTCTTTGCATTTATATAATTAGATGAACTACGAAGTCCCTGTAAATGCTTCGACATTGCACCGACATTGTGCGCAATGGACATTCCATTATCGTTAAGGATAATTCGGACTTTCAGTCTACTTGAACCAATGTTATTTAAGGCTTCGTATACTAAACCGCCAGTCATAGCTCCATCTCCAATAAGTGCAACTACTTCATTGTCTTCGCCTCTGAGATTTCTTGCGACAGCGTATCCTGCAGCGGCTCCAAGCGACGTGCTGCTGTGGCCTGTGTCGTAAGCGTCATGTACGCTTTCATAGGCCTTAGGAAAACCGCTTAGTCCCTTAAACTTGCGGAGTGTATCAAATTGATCGGCTCTGCCGGTAAGTATCTTATGTACGTAAGTCTGGTGACCTACATCATAGATTAATTTGTCTCGAGGACTATCGTAAACCTTATGCATTGCAACAGTTAATTCGACTACACCAAGGTTGGAAGCCAGGTGGCCTCCTGTTTTAGAGACTTTCTGAATCAGGAATTCTCTAATGTCTTTACATAGCTCATCGAGTCCACTATCATCCGCTGTTTTTATAATAGATATTAGATCTTCATGTTCAAGATCATACTTCATTATGCTCTCCTCTGTTCTAGCTTAAGTGCTAGATCTGTAAAGAATTTTTTATCTTGTGTTTCAAATCTCTCAATTGATTCGATAGCTGTGATTGTAAGCTTATGAAGCTCTTGGCGAGCTTGTTCTATGCCGTTAACTATGGCAAAGTTTGCTTTCTCTTGCTGAGAATCTTTTCCAGGTGTCTTACCGAGCTCTTCAGCTGAACCTGTCATGTCGAGAATATCATCTGATATCTGGAAAGCTTTTCCGATGAGTCTAGCATAAATGGTAAATGCATCAACGACTTCCTTATCAGCACCGCCAATGCCTAGTCCAGAGATGATTGGAGCGCTGATAAGAGCCCCAGTCTTATTTTCCTCGATAAAATCAACGAACTCATGCGAGCAGTCCTTAATGTTATTTTTAACATCGACAACTTGGCCTGCAATCATTCCATTGACACCTGCAGCTTTTGCAATTGTGAGTCCTGCACAGCAGTGTCTCTTAAGCTTCTCTGGATTATCGAAGTGATATGTGAAATCTCTGAACATGAGTTCCATAGCAGTATTTAGAAGAGCATCACCGCCTAGGATGGCGATATCTTCGCCAAATACTTTATGGTTAGTTGGATTGCCGCGGCGCAAATCATCATCATCCATCGCAGGTAAATCATCGTGAATGAGTGAATACGTATGAATATACTCAATAGCACATGCAAACGGTAGGGCTTCATATATATCCCCTCCTGCAAAATCACATGCGGCCAATAGCATTACTGGACGAAGTCTCTTTCCTCCGCTCATAATACTGTATTCCATAGAATCGAAAAGCGTTCTAGCTTTAATATCAATTACAGGAATATAATCAAGCAAATGCTTTTCGATAATCGCTTTATATTCGTCGTAACTATACATGTTAGCCTCTAGTTTTCTTCATTAGTGTATACTTCGATTTTTTGCTCTGCTTCGTCGAGAATATTGCTACACAGTTCTGCATCTTTCATTCCTTCGTCAAATAGTTTCATTGACTCATCGATTGAAGTTGTCTGTTTTGTAATATTGGTTGCGGCATCTACCAAGCCTTGGTATGCCTCCATAAAGGTTTTATCAATATTATTAGTCATATCACACCTCTTTATTTTTGCGTTTTAGACTTAGTTTTAGCTTCAAAAGATCCATCGGCCATAACTACTGTATAAGTCTCGTCTAAATCGATATTTGATACCTCTGAGACTACATGATTATCTTTAGTAACCAGTGCATAACCCTTATTGAGAACGTTAGTCGGATTATTCTCCCTAAGTGTTATAACAGCTTTGTCGATATTAAGTCTCATCTCGCGAATTTTACTGCTTATAACGTGAATGAGATGATCTCTTTGAATTTTGATGTTGTTACGTTCCATCTTAATTTTATAATCAATGGATTTTTTTAACTCTTGCTCATTTCTCGCGATTTGTTCTCTAAGTTCGGATGTATTAATGGCAGCCATATTAGCTGCGGCGGTCGGTGTTTCTGCTCTGGCATCAGCCACCCAGTCAGATATTGATACATCCGATTCATGACCAACTGCACTTATGATTGGAATTTCAGATGCAAATATCGCCCTTGCTACACCTTCGTCGTTAAATGCTGCCAAATCTTCCGCTGATCCACCGCCACGTCCGACGATGAGTACATCTATATGCTTTCCTGATTTGCTAACTATATTCGCAGTTTCAATGTTTTTGATTATACTGGCCGGTGAACCTATACCTTGAACGAGCGTTGGAAAGATTATTATATCAGCATAATCATTCTTAGTTGTGATTATCTTCTTAATATCTTCAATAGCTGCACCAGTATCTGATGTTACAACTCCTATTCTTCCAGCGAACTTTGGAATCGGTTTCTTATGTTCTCTAGAGAAAAGGCCTTCTGACTCGAGCAACTTCTTGACGCGGTGATACTCTTTTGCAAGGTCGCCTTCTCCAAAGCTTTCAATCATTCGCACAGAAAATGAATAGTTTCCTCCACGTGCATATGCACTTATGTCACCAAGCGCCACTATTTTACTACCATTCCGGATTAGGGATGTGTCGATTCGAGAAATATTACTTCTCCATATTACCGCACGAAGTACGCTATTTTCGTCTTTCAAAGAGAAATACATATGTCCGGCACTCATAGAAACACCAGAGACTTCACCTATTAGGGGTAAATTCTTGAGATTAGGATCGCCATTGAGCTTTTTCGATACATATTCATTAAATTGTGTTATTGAAAATGGATTCATTTGATGCTTTTCCTCCGAGAAGAGCTATACCGACAGCATTATCGCCAGATAGCTCTGGACTACCAAAATTTATTGTCAAAGAACTATTCTCATGTGTAAGTTCTCTTATTTTCGCTCTAAAAAACTTGCTTGATGCCACCCCTCCTGCCATATAAATTTTTTGTGTATCAAACTTATTAGCCAGATATTTTGAAACATCGAAAAGCAGTATTGATACCCTTTCCATAAGTTCAGCGGCAACCTCTGTTCCATATGTTTCTATGGCGTTTAAAACTTGATATTCAGTACCCGACAAGTTAAACCATCCATCATCAACTTTAATCGTTGTTAGATGTTTAGAACTGTTATATCCAGATTTTAAAGCGAGTTGATCAATGTATTTACCTGCTGGAAAATCGTAACCTAGGGCAGCTCCTGCTCTATCTAGTAGTTTACCCACGCTTATGTCCTTTGTTCCGCCAACTATTTCAAGCCCATAGTGAACACCGTCATTCGCTGCAAGTAGAGCTTCTGTTGTGCCGCCACTGAGATGAAAGAATATTGCTTTTTCATCTGATAGTCCTGTGTCAAAGAACTTTAGAACTGCAGCAACGTGGCCTTCTTGGTGGGAAAATGTATAAAGCGGTACAGCTAGACTGCTGCTTAGAATTTTAGCAGCATTATATCCTGCCATAAATACGGGCATGTATGAACCTTTAACCCGTCTAGGAGCATTGGAAACGGAAATGCATCTAATGTCATTTATATTAACTTTAGAAAGAGCCTCCTCAATAAATGAAGGTAGAACATTTACGTGCTTAAAGAAAGCGATAGACTGCCTTAGTCCAAGCGCACCGTGTTCAACCTCCAAGAATTCAGATTTTTCAAATATTATATCATCATGCTCATCGGTAATCGCTACCGATGTTTTATAATTAGACGTATCAATGCCGAGGCAATATCTACTGTTCATTTAATTCCCTGTTAATCTTACCTAGTACTGAGTTTATAAACGCATATGAACGTTCGTCACCATAAGTCTTACCAAGCTCAACCGCTTCGTTGATAGAAACATTGGCCGGAATTGAATCGACGTATAAAATTTCAGCAAGTGCTGTTCTAAGGATTGCTAAATCAGCTTTAGGAAGTCTATCAATATCCCATTTATCAATGCTATTAGAAATGAGTTTGTCGATATCCTCGATATGATCCCTAATTGCACTTAGCGTTTCAACTGCTTGATTATGTTTAAGTGCTTTCTCTGCTTCTTCAACACATGCCTGTTGTTCGTAATCAAAATTATCAGATACATCCATCTGATAAACAAACTGCATTATGTTTTCTCTAATTATTCTTCTATCCATTAGCTATTCTCCTGGTCAATTCCTTCGACGCTTATATTTACAGCGTCTACAGTAAGCCCCGTCAAATTTTCAATTGAATTCTTTATAGCGCTCTGTATCTCGTACGATACTTGTGGGATATTAAATCCGTAATACACGATTATATGAATATTAATAGTTATATTGTTATCATCTCGGATAATACGAACGCCATTCATGCCGTTATCACGACCAAATATATTCTTGGAAAAACTATCTGAAATACTAGAAATCATACGGCTTACACCTTTAATTTTATATATTTCTTCAGTAATATATCCCACGATAACTTGATCATCAATATTTATATTACCGTTAGTAGTATCAAAATTACTCATCAGCACGCTCTTCCTTTTCCGTCTCTTGTGTATCTTCTACTACAGTGATGCGAACTTTCTCTATACGTCTATCCTTTACCTCTAATATCTGGAAAGTAATATTTTTGTATTGTATTGGGTTATATGTAGAATTTTCCTTAGGAATTTCACCAATATAGTCGATGATAAATCCACCTACAGTTTCGCTGTTCTCGGATTCGAGCCCTATACCAGTTTCTTCATCTAAGTCGTCAAGATATACGTTTCCATCCACGACGAACTCAGAGTCCGATATTTTTTCGATAATTCTATCTTCATCATCGAATTCATCATCTATATCGCCAACAATCTGTTCAATTATATCCTCTATTGAGACAATTCCACTAAAGCCGCCATACTCATCTATTAATATGGCGATGTGTTGTTTTGTCTTCTGAAGTTCAATGAAGAGAGAATCTATGTTCTTAGTCTCGGGAACAAGATAAGGTTCTCGCATTATCTCCTTGATATCTATGTCATCAAATCCTACAGATGCACCTTTAAGCAGATAATCCTTAACAAGGAGAAGGCCGATTATATTGTCGGTATCACCGTCACATATTGGAATTCGTGAGTGACGAAGTTCCATTAATTCCTCAAAATATTCTTCTTTATCATCCTGAAGATCAATCATGAACACGTCTGTACGCGGGGTCATAATCTCGTACGCAAGGAGATCGTCAAATTCAAATATACTATCGATCATACGACGACCTTCTTCTTTGAGATCACCGCTCTCTTGCCCCTTGTCGAGCATTGACCTTACGTGGTCCTCGGAAAACTGTGTATCATCAACATCTATATCTTTTCTCATTATAAGAAGAAAAAGATTTGCAACTCCAAGACAAAGTGTTGTAATCGGAAAAAGTACTATACAAACGAAGCGTTGGAGTAATACAAGTTTAAGGGCGTAAGAATCAGCAGACTGTACAGCTAGTTTTTTTGGAAAAATATCAGCCAAAGCGAAGTAAAAAATAGCAAATAATATATTCGCTACTACCGGCAGAAAGCGATATGAATCAAGCTTAGAGTAAAATCCAAAATTAAAAACTACGATGGCAGCAATTGCCATTGAATACATGAAAATTCTATCTGGGTAATGATACCTTGACGGCTTCTTGATGAAGTCGTGTATAAGTTCAGCTTTTTTGTTATTAGGCTCGTCTTCTCTAAGCTCGTTTAACTTGTTTCTATCGACATAGTCAAGCGCGTTAAGTGATGCTGAAACTAAGCCGTTAGCGACAAGTACAACTAACAATATCAGTACGTATATAGTCCAACTCACGGGGTCAGATGACATGATTTTCTCCTTGCAATTGATTTCAGTAATTTAATAAATTGATGAAATAACTTTTCTTTAAAATAAAGTCTACTTTTTCTTTCTTAGAATGAAATTCTCAGGATAAGTTTTGCTAAGTTTAACCTTTATAACCTGCTGTGGATGAGGTGCCAACTCAATTGGATTATTATCCTCGTCATACATCTCCCTAACGATCTCATCAGCATACTCTGTGCGTGGTCCAAATACCTCGATATCTTCTCCAACACTGAACTTATTACGCTGTTCAACGACAGTTAGCCCAGTATCAGACTCGAATCCTCTTACAACACCGATAAATGAATATTCCCTAGTGTAATCACTACTCGAGTAATTCTGCCCACTGCTATCAGGTTTAGAATAGTAGAATCCATGATAGAATTCTCTATGACTAGCTTTACATAGCTCAGTAAACCACTTTTCCTGGAACTCATAGGTATCCGGATTATCAAGATATGAGTCAAGTGCAGCTCTGTATGCAGAAACAACGGTTGCCACATAGAAAGGACTTTTCATCCGGCCCTCAATCTTGAGTGAATATATCCCAGCATCAATTAAGTCTGGTAGCTTATCGAGCATACAGAGATCACGTGAGTTCATTATATAGCTTCCACGCTCATCTTCTTCAATCGGGTAATACTCCCCAGGTCTCTTTTCTTCGACTAGAGAATACTTCCAGCGGCATGGATGAGTGCAAGATCCTCTATTGGCATCTCTTCCAACCATGAAGTTGCTTAGCAGGCATCTTCCTGAATATGACATGCACATAGCACCGTGAACGAATGCTTCAATTTCCGTATTAGGTGGAAGAACTTTCTTCATCTCCCTAAGTTCTTTGAGACTCATCTCTCTCGCAGCAACGATTCTGGTAGCTCCCATCTGCTGAACCCAGAATGCAGCTGTCATGTAGTTTGTTGTGTTTGCCTGTGTACTAATGTGTATTTCGGCATATGGAATGATGCCTTTTACGATAGTCATAACCCCTGGATCCGACACGATAAATGCGTCAATGGGAATGTCCTTAATTTTTTCAAGATAAGCTTTAAGAGGCGGAATATCGTCATTATGTGGGTATATATTTATAGTCATATATCCCTTTGCATCATGCTCATGGATAAAGTCCATGGCCTCTCTAATTTCATCTATTGATAAATTTCCTGCCCCAGCACGAAGGCTGAAAAGTTCACCTCCGAAGTAAACTGCATCAGCACCGTAAATAATGGCTGTTTTCAACTTTTCCATATCTCCAGCAGGAGCGAGTAACTCAATTTTCTTTTTAGTCATTTAGTTTTATAACAGCAAGACCATCACCACAGCTAAGAAGCGAAATGGTCAAGTCCTTTCTACCCTTTAAATACTCTAAAAACTCTTTCATTCTCTTGACACTTGTCCGATGTCTGCGCCTTGGATCAACTGTCGAGCCAGTTAGATATCCATGAATAAGCATATTGTCACAGATTATCGAGGCACCTGGTCTTGCAAGCATTTCTGCTCTATCAAAAAATTCGCGATAGTGACTCTTTGAAGCATCTATAAAAATAAGGTCAAAACGAGATTCCGATGAATCATCTTTTATCAAATGATCGAGTATATCATTTGCATCTCCAAATTTAATATCAATATGGTCTTCAAGGCCCATCAACTTAATATTTGGAACCGCATGTTCAAACATGTGAGGTGATCTCTCTATCGTGGTGATATGAGATCCATCACATACAGTTGCAAAATAACACGCAGAATAACCGTAAGCCGTTCCTATCTCAAGGATATTAGTCGGCTTAGTAATCTTTAAGAATGTATTCAGATAGCTCTCTGTTTCACGAAGGATTAGCGGCACGCTATCTTTCTCGCAAAACTCTCTTAATTTCCCTAACTTATATGAAACCGGAGAATGGAACGAGTCTATAAGTTCAACGATTTTTTCGTCAGTAATACTCATTATTTATTCTTCTCCGTTAAAGCCTTAGAATAAGCCTCTTTATCTTTTAAGAATTTGTCGTAGTCCTTACTAAAATTGTGAGTGCCGTCTAGCTTCTCACTTACAACGTAATACAGGTAATCTGTATCCTCTGGATAAAGAGCAGCCTTGATGGACGCCTTTCCAGGTGAACAGATTGGTCCTGGAGGCAGGCCCTGGTTGGTATATGTATTATATGGAGAATCGATCTTTGTATCTGCGATAGATAGATTCTCCTTTGGTTTACCGAGTGCATATTGGATTGTAGCGTCAATCTGTAGAGGCATATTTGCCTTAATTCTGTTGTAAATAACGCTTGCAATCTTAGCCCTATCTCCGTCGTATTGAGATTCTCTCTCGATGAGTGATGCTATGATAACGATTTCATTTTCAGTTAGGTTAAGTTCTTTAGCACGTTTTCTGTACTTCTTTGTAAACACCTTATCATACTGATTTAGCATAGTAGTGATAATCTGAGTTTCATCAGCATCAAGATCAACAGCATAAGTATCCGGGAAAAGATATCCCTCAAGATGATTGTCTCCCGACTGAGATCCTTTTAGGAATGAGAATTTGCTAAAGTCTCCATGTCGTGCAACGTCAAGGAACTTATCTTTGTCAACTATACCCTCTTTACCCAGCTTTTCAGCAGTCTGTTCGAGCGTATAACCTTCAGGAATAGTAAAGTTTTTTGTACTCGAAACACCTTTTACAATTGTCTGTGCTATATCACTAGATCTCATGCTAGGAGATACTGAAAAGCTACCAGCCTTGTATTTGCCATCATATCTCCAAATCTTAGATACGAGCTTATACTTAGATATACTGCTGATTACCCCCTTCTTGTGAAGCTCCTTCGCGATATCATCGGTAGATGAACCTTCTTTAATCTTAACAACGACAAAGGTATTATCAGTTCTGTCCTTTGGCTTGTTAATTATAAGAAGCGAGGCGCTCAGCGCAATCAGGATTAACAGTATAGCGATAAGAATGGCTATAACCTTCTTTACTGACTTCTTCATATTACCTCCCACAACCAGGAATATTGTTAGCCAATATAAATAAAAAATTAATATCAGCTAACAATCCTTAAACACAGTTTATTAAATAATCAATATAGTATATTTCAGACTACTTGGATCTTCCGAGGTACTCTCCACCTTCTCTAGTATCAATCTGAATCATCTCGCCCTCTTCGATGAAGATAGGAACCTGAATTACAGCACCCGTCTCAACAGTAGCTGCCTTAGTAACATTAGTGGCTGTGTCGCCTTTTACTCCTGGCTCTGTCTCGATTACCTTAAGGTCAACGAAGTTTGGAGCTTCAACAGCAAAAGCATTTCCCTGATAGAACTTAATAGTTGCTGTATCGTTCTCTCTAATGAACTTAACCGCATCTTCTACAAGGTCTGCGCTTAGAGGAACCTGATCGAAAGTCTCCTGATCCATGAAGTAGTATAACTCTCCATCATTGTAGAGATACTGCATAGTCTTTGTTTCGATATGTGCCTTAGGGAATTTATCGTTAGGGTTAAATGCCTCTTCTCTTGTAGCACCAGTAAGAATGTTTCTGTACTTAGTTCTAACGAAAGCAGCACCCTTTCCAGGCTTTACATGCTGGAAGTCGAGTACTACATGTGGCTCTCCGTTCATCTCGAAAGTTACGCCTTTTCTGAAATCTCCTGCACTAATCATACTTAATCTCTCTTTCTGTGATATTATAAATTAAATTTTTTTCTTTTTACAACGTATACTATATGTATTATATCAAATGTTCACTTTAAATATTAAGTTTTACAACATCTGATAGGATTTCGTATACGTCCTTCATCATTATAGCAAATCTTGCCTCTGCTTGCATATACTCTGCAGCTTTAGGATTTGATGAAATCATAGCATACATCGATTGCATCTGTGCCATTGCCTCCTGCCCAACTTCTTCACCGCTTAATTGCTTAGCCTGAATCTCGATTTGACGCTTCTGCATATCGCTAATCATCTGATTAAGAGTCGGATCCTGCTCTATCTCCTTACGAAGCTTATCGTAATCCATAAACTCATTACTTGCCTTAATTGCAGATGCGAGTTCATGGGCACTTGAATATACATTCATATTAAACACCTCCTGAAACCAAAGCGTTCATTAAATATCCATTATCACCGGTAGAATTACTGGACTTCTGCGTGTTTTCTTGTAAATGAAGCCCCTCATATCATCCTTGATAATATTCTTTAAAGCGTTAATATCCTTTGAACCTATGTTATTCCATTTATCGATTGACTCGTATACAACTTCAGTAGCTTCGTTTATAAGAGGTATATTCTCTTTTACATAGATAAAGCCACGTGTTATTAGCTCAGGTCTAGCTGCCAGTAGTCCTGAATTACTATCAATCGAAACAGCTATAACAATTAGTCCTGATTCAGAGAGCTGCTTTCTATCACGGAGTACGACATTACCAACGTCTCCTATACCGTAACCATCAACGAGTATATCTTCTGCTGAAGCCTGTTCCGGTTCTACCTTAGCTTGCTTACCAGTAATGCGAAGAGCATCACCATTATTCATTACAAAGATGTTACCTCTATCCATACCCATAGATTCGGCTAGTTCAGCATGCTCCCTTAGGTGACGGTATTCACCGTGGGCTGGAATAAAGAATCTCGGTCTAACGAGTGAATGAATCAACTTCAGTTCTTCTTTACATGCGTGTCCAGATACATGGATATCAACAAAATCTGACAAGAAGACGTTAACTTTTTTCTCGTAAAGCTTGTTAACTATGTTCGTTACAGCCTTTGCATTACCAGGTATTGGCGACGATGAGAAAACAACGGTATCTCCAGACTTAAGTTTAACTGTCCTGTGCGAGTCATTGGCCATTCGTGTCAGTGCAGACATTGGTTCACCCTGACTACCAGTAGTAATAATTGTTATATTAGCATCGGGTATGTTTCCAATCTTTCGGATATCAACGAAAGCGGATTCCGGAACATCAAGATATCCGAGCTCTCTAGCAAGTGTTGATACGTTTTCCATTGAACGTCCTGAAATTGCAATTTTACGTCTGTGCTTTATAGAAGCTTCCATAAAATATTTTATTCTATAGATATTAGACGAAAACGTTGCAATAATTAGACGCTTGTCTGTCTTCGAAAAAATCTCGTTCATTGAATCTACAACGACTTTTTCAGATGGAGTGTATCCTGGTCGAAGAACATTCGTACTGTCGCATAGAAGAACGTCTACTCCCTCTTGTCCTAGCTGTGCAAACTTCGCAAGATCAATTCTTTTCCCATCTAAAGGCGAGAAATCCACTTTAAAATCACCAGTATGAACGAGGTGACCACCAGGACATTTTATAGAGTAAGCCATAGCATCAGCAATGCTGTGGTTTGTATGAATCGCCTCTATCTTAAATACACCAACGTTGAAAGTCTCACCAGCTTCTATCACATGCTCTTTCATCGATAATCCGTGTTCTTTTAACTTATTACGTATAAGCCCCATAGCAAGTGGTGGAGCGTATACTGGAGTACTAATCTCCTTTAGTAGGAATGGTACTCCTCCAATATGGTCTTCGTGTCCGTGTGTGATGATGAGCCCCTTAATCTTCTCCATGTTCTCTTTGAGATAGGTGAAATCAGGGATTACTACATCTATACCGAACATCTCATCCTCAGGGAAAGAAAATCCGCAATCGATGATCAAGATATCGTCTTTATACTCCACAAGAGTTATATTCTTGCCGATTTCCTTTAGACCACCAAGTGGCATAACGCGCATTGTTTCAAGTGGAGCCTTAGGTCTTCTCTGCTGGTTATTGTTCTTCTGATTAATACCAGATTTATTCTTTTTGTAAGCATTTTTAGTGCTCATTTTAATATTTTGTTTCTGGTTAATACTCTGCTTAGCTGTATTCTTATTTAAATTTCTATTGTAAGAATTCTTACTATTAATATTTTTGCTAGTGCTATTACTATTCTTGGTATTGTTCTTATTCTTACTGCTATTCTCAGACCTACTTGTAGAATAATTCTTTGCGTCTCGGCTTATGCGAGAATTTATCCCTTTTGCTCTGGAACGAGAATTGTCACTTACTCTAAAATTGTTGTTACGTGGCGATTTTTCAACGCCACGATTATCAATAAATTTTTTTCTTGTTTCAGATGAATTTGAATTATCCGACCTCTGGAACTTCTTATTGTTTCTGTTTTCCATTCTCATATTTATCCCCAGAGCCTACTTAACAACAAAATTGACAAGCTTGCCAGGAATTACAATAGCTTTTACGATATTTTTATCTCCTACTGTCTCCTGAACCTTTTCGCTGCTTCTTGCTGCTTTTTCAAGTTCATCCTTTGATGTGTCTTTTGACATAGTTAGCTTATCTTTGAGTTTACCATTTACCTGCACTATAATCTCAACTTCGTCGAGTACTAGAGCAGATGCATCATATTCTGGCCATAGTGCCTTATAAACACGGGATTCCTCGCCGAGATTTGACCACAATTCTTCACAGATATGCGGTGTAAATGGACTTAAAATCAAAACCGTACTCTTGATAGCTCTGTCAATAAGCGGCATATTAACGTTCTTAATCTGCTTATACTTGTATATTTCATTTACAAGTTCCATAACTGAACTGATAGCAGTATTGAAGCTAAATCTGCCACCTACATCATCAGAAACCTTCTTGATAGTCTTGTTTAGCTGATAATTAAGTGCCTTATCCTCCGAACTAGAAGCGACTATATCTCCCCTTACAGCTTCAACATCTCTGATGTCAGTTACATAGTCGTAAACTAGTCTATATACTCTGTTAAGAAATCTATAGCTTCCCTCTACACCTGCATCTGACCAATCCAGTTCTTTCTCAGGTGGAGCTGCAAACAAGATAAATAGTCTAGCCGTATCTGCACCGTACTTCTTCTGAATCTCTTCAGGACTTACAACATTACCAATGGACTTACTCATCTTAGCACCATCCTTAATAACCATACCCTGTGTTAGAAGGTTCTTGAATGGCTCTCTAGCCGATACATATCCTAGATCGGCTAGCACCTTTTGGAAGAATCTTGAATAGAGAAGATGAAGAATTGCGTGTTCAACTCCACCGATATACTGGTCAACGTTCATCCAGTAATCAACCTTCTTCTTTTCAAAAGGCATATCTTCGTTGTGTGGATCACAGTATCTGAGGAAGTACCATGAAGAGTCTACAAAAGTATCCATTGTATCGATTTCTCTTCTTGCAGGCTTTCCGCAGCATGGACAAGTTGTTTCTATAAATGTGTAACTTGTGGCAATCGGAGATTCTCCTTTTCCTGTAAATTCAATATCCGTTGGAAGTTTAACTGGAAGATTCTCTTCTTTTTCAGGAACCCAACCGCACTCTTTGCAGTAAATCATAGGAATTGGGCAGCCCCAATATCTCTGTCTCGAAATTAGCCAATCTCTAAGCTTGTAGTTTACTGATTTCTTGCCTATACCCTTTTCTTCAACATACTCAATAACCTTAGGAATTGACTTTAGATTATCTAGTCCACTAAATTCTTCAGAATTGATGAGCTTGCCTTCTGCTGGAGCAGCTTCCTTAAGATTATTTAAATCGATTTCAGGATCTCCAACATCTACTACAGGAATGATGTCTAGACCAAATTTCTTTGCAAACTCAAAGTCCCTCTGATCATGAGCAGGAACAGCCATTACAGCACCAGTTCCATAATCCATCATTACATAATCAGAAATATAGATTGGAATTTTCTTTCCATTAAACGGATTCACACAGTAGTGACCGATGAAAACACCAGTCTTCTCCTTAGTTAGCGAAATTCTCTCAATCTCACTCTTATGAGCACATTCAGCAACGTATTCATTAGTTGTTTCTTCATATTCAGTATCTTTGGTTAACTCTGCTACATAAGGATGCTCAGGAGCCATGACCATGAATGTAACACCATAAACAGTATCGCATCTTGTCGTATATACCTCTAGCGACTTATCGGTTCCGTCGATATCAAATCTGATTTCTGCACCAGTTGATTTGCCAATCCAGTTCTTCTGCATCAGTTTAACTTTATTTGGCCAACCATCAAGTGTGTCAAGGTCTTCTAAAAGTGTATCAGCATAGTCCGTAATCTTTAGATACCACTGCGATAGATATTTCTTAGTTACTGGAGTGTGGCAACGCTCACAAGCACCTTCTACTACCTGCTCATTAGCGAGTACCGTCTGGCACGAAGGACACCAATTTACAGGGTTTTCCTTTTTATAAGCAAGTCCCTTCTTATGGAACTGAATAAATAACCACTGCATCCAGCGATAGTAATCTTCCTTACAAGTAGCAACTTCTCTATCCCAGTCATAGCTGAAGCCTAGAACTGAAAGCTGTTTGCGCATCTCAGCAATGTTGCTATCTGTCCAAATTGCAGGATGTATGCCGTTCTTAATGGCAGCATTTTCAGCTGGAAGTCCAAATGAATCCCAACCCATAGGATGAAGAACGTTAAAACCCTTCATCTTCTTGAATCTTGCAATGGCATCACCGATGGAATAGTTACGCACATGTCCCATATGCAATTTTCCAGACGGATAAGGGAACATCTCTAATGTGTAGTACTTTTCTTTAGTCTCATCATCAAGTGTTCTAAATGCATCTTCATCTGCCCAAACCTTTTGCCACTTAGATTCAATTTCTCCAAAATTGTATTTTTCATTCATGCTTTTACCCATTCCTTTACTCTTCAATGAATACTATTTCGCAATCACTCCAGATTTTATCTAGGGTGTATTTGTCTCTAGTTTCTGCTGTAAACAGATTGATAATGATATCTCCATAGTCTGCAAGAATCCAGCCTGATCCTTGAATTCCTTCGACATTCTTCTGTTCTAGGCCTAGCTCCGCAGCTTTTACTGAAGCAAAGTCAAGAAGCGCGTTGAGCTGTCTCTCTGAACCAGCAGTAGCGTTGATAAAAAAGTCTGCAAAAGAAGACTTTTCAGCAATGTTAATAACCGTAATATCACGAGCTTTCTTCTCTGATAGAACTCTAGCTATTTCAATTGCGTTGTTCTGCATTGTCATAATGTACCCTTCCTTTCGGTAATTTTATCAAGAATGAAGCGCTTAGCTTCGTATGTATCGTTGTCAACTGGAACACCTCTCTTACCGAGTAGCTCGATGCTGTAATCGATAATCTCAAGGCATGCCTTGTCTAAATCTCGTTTAGCTAGTTCTCGTAGCTCTGGTGCTTCGGCGTAAGTTCTATTAATCTCAATCGCATCAGCTACATATACTATCTCTTCCAGTAGACTCATTCCATATCTTCCTGCTGTATGAGATGAAACTGCCATAAGAATTTCTGTATCGTTAATTCCAAAATCCTTTTGCAGCATCGCGGCACCGACTTTTGAATGAGCCAGTTCAGGCGTGTTAATGAACTTTAAATCAACGCCATACATTCTTATCAAACGGTTCATAGTCTCGCATGTATAACACTTTGCAATATCATGTACAAGTCCAGCAAACCTTGCTTTTTGAGCGTTGGCACCATGTATTGTTGCTAACTCACCTGCCATTTCTACAACACCAAGTGAGTGTATGTATCTACGTGGCTTTAATGCGCGTTTTAGATATGCATCAAGCTCCCTAGTCTTTGTATAATCCATTACTAATAATATATTCCTCTACACTATCTGCGACTAGACCAGCTAATGATTGTCCTTTTTTACAAAGCTCTCGTATACGAGATGATGAACAGTCGAAAGGTGGCATATGCAGCAAGTGAATATCAGCACCATAAGCTGTGCGGTATTCAGAGATTTTCTGCTCTCCTAACTGATTGTCAGTTCCAGGTCTTACAGCCGTTATGAGTGAAAACTCTTTTAATATATCTGTACCCTTATACCACGTATCAATTGTTACGACAGAATCATAGCCCAGCACGAAATATAGATGTGCATCATATATAGACGAAAGTTCTTTCAGTGCATCATAAGTATATGATATTCCATGCTTATCAATTTCATATCTAGTCATCTCAAGTCTTGGATTGTGCTGTATTGAAAGTTCAATCATCTTGCATCGATGCTCGGCTAAAGATATCTTAGCATTTAGCTTAAATGGCGAGATTGTATTTGGCATAAAAACTAGCTTCTCTAGCCTGAGCTCTTCAAGGGCTGTTTCGGCTAATTTAATATGTGCGAGATGAATTGGATCGAATGTACCGCCAAAAATCGCTATCTTTTTCATATAGTAGTTCCTATAAATGTTAAAGATATCAACACGTGAAATAATCACATGCCAATACTGATTTATTAATCTTATTCAAGCTCAGCAGTAACTTTTAAACCTAATTCATCAAGCTGAACTTTATCTGCTCTACCTGGTGCTTCTGATACTGGGCATTCAGCATTAGCATTCTTAGGGAATGCAATAACTTCTCTTATGCTGTTTTCACCGAGTAACAGCATTACCATTCTGTCTAATCCATAAGCAAGTCCAGCATGAGGTGGAGCACCGTATTTAAATGCTTCAATAAAGAATCCGAATTTTTCCATTCTTTCTTCCTCACCGAGGCCAAGAACTTGGAACATTCTATCCTGAAGCTCTCTGTCGTGAATTCTGATAGATCCACCACCAAGCTCAACTCCGTTAAGTACGATGTCATAAGCATCTGCATTTAGTGATAGAATATCACCATCGAGCTTATCTAACTCATCGAGTTTAGGCTGTGTAAATGGATGATGCATCGCCTTGAGATTGCCCTCGTCATCCTGTTCAAACATTGGAAAATCAACAACCCACAGGAAGTTAAACTTGTTGTCGTCGAGAAGTCCCAAGATGCCTGCAATCTTTCTTCTGAGCCATCCGAGCGTGTCGAATACAACCTTCGGCTGGGCAGAAACTATAAAGATAATATCTCCTACCTTTGAACCACATCGTTCAGCAACCTTAGTCAGCTCATCATCTGTAAGGAACTTGTTCGCTGAAGAAGCAAATCCACTTTCTTCAACTTTAATCCATAGCAATCCCTTAACGCCGTAATGCTTAGCTTCTTCTGTAAGTTTATCAATCTTCTTACGAGAGAACTCGGCAGCACCACCAGGAACTGAGATTCCTCGAATATCACCACCTTCTGCAAGTGCATCCTGGAATACTTTAAATTCGCTTTCTGCAAAAATATCATTTAGTTTGTTAAGCTCAATATCGAATCTTGTATCAGGTTTGTCGGAACCGTAGCGCTCCATAGCTTCTTTGTAAGTAAGTCTTGGGAACGGAGTTTTTATATCGATTCCTTTAAGCTCCTTCATAACGCGCTTTAGAAGACCCTCCTGCATGTTTATAACATCATCAGAATCAGCAAATGACATCTCAAGGTCTATCTGAGTGAACTCGGGCTGTCTATCAGCACGAAGATCCTCATCTCTGAAGCATTTTACAATCTGAAAATACCTATCCGTACCAGAAACCATGAGCAGCTGTTTAAACATCTGAGGTGACTGAGGTAGTGCATAGAAAAAACCCTGATTAACCCTACTTGGAACTAGATAGTCTCGAGCGCCTTCCGGTGTTGGCTTAATGAGCATAGGTGTCTCTACTTCGGTGAACTCGTTTTCATCGAAATAATCGCGTACAAGCTTAGTGAGCTTATGACGGAACGTAATATTTCGCTGCATCTTGTTCTTGCGAAGATCAAGATAGCGATACTTAAGACGAAGATTTTCATCAACATTATCGTCATCCTTAATATAAATTGGAGGAGTATCTGCCTCTGAATATATCACAAGATCATTTGCAAATACCTCAATTGCTCCGGTTGGGATATTGTAGTTCTTTGAAGATCTTTCTTTTACAACACCGGTAACCCCTATTACATATTCTGACCTAAGAGACTTCGCCTTCTCAAGAAGCTCCTCAGGTATATCTTCATTAAAAGTAATCTGTGTAATTCCGGATTTATCTCTGATGTCGACAAACACAAGACCACCAAGGCTTCTTGCCTTAGCAACCCAGCCGTTTAGGACAACATTCTTATCCACATCTTCTAGTCTTAGCTCTCCGCACATGTGTGTTCTTTTCAGTAATGTAGACATCTTATTTTTCAATCTCCTTAGTTAAATCACTGGCATTAATTTCTTTTTGCTCTCCACTCTTCATATCCTTAAGAGTGACAACACCCCTCTCTATCTCGTCATCTCCAATAACCACAGAATATCTAGCAGCAAGTTTATTAGCGTATTTCATCTGTCCTTTAAGATTTCTGTTTAGTGTATCGATTGCTACTGCGATACCGTTTACTCTAAGATTATGAGCTAGTCCAAGAGCATATAGTCTGGCTTTATCACCAATAAATGAGATAGATATGTCTGGAACATTTGGATCATCGAAAATAATATCGTTATGTCCCATGAGGAGGAGTAATCTCTCTTTTCCTAGTCCAAATCCTACTCCAGGAATAGATGGTCCGCCTATTTCTTCTACCAAATGGTCATATCTACCACCGCCACAGATAGTTCCTTGAGCACCTATCTTAGTTGTCACAAATTCAAATGCTGTCTTAGTGTAGTAGTCAAGTCCACGTACTATTCTTGGATCAACTGTATAACTAATACCCATAGCATCGAGATTAGCTTTGAGCGATTCAAAAGCAGCCTTACAGTCGCTACATAGATAATCGAGCATATACGGTGCATCTGCAGCAATCTCCTGGTCATGATGATCTTTGCTATCTATAATGCGCATTGGGTTAGCTTCGAAACGCTCCTTGCTTATATCAGATAGATCTTCATAATATGGCCTTAGATAATCCTGAAGTGCTTTTCTATAAACTGGTCTACATTCACGGCAGCCTACACTGTTAATGTGTAGTTCAACGTCTTCAATTCCAACTTTTCTGATGAAATCAGATGCAAGAGCAATAACCTCGGCATCAGCCATCATATCGGGAGTTCCAAAGTTCTCTACTCCAAACTGATGAAATTCACGAAGTCTACCAGCTTGCGGTCTCTCGTATCTGAAGCATGGTGTATCGTAATAATATTTAGTAGGCTGCATTTCAGCGTAATCGTGACTTTCAATAAATGCTCTTACTGCAGGAGATGTCCCTTCTGGCTTTAAAGTAATGCTGCGATGTCCAAGGTCCTCAAATGTATACATTTCCTTTTGAACTATATCTGTAGTCTCACCGACACCTCTACTAAAAAGTTCAGTACTTTCAAACATGGGTGTCCTTACTTCTCCAAAACCGTAACGACGGCAAAGTTCGTAAAACTCTCTTTCGATATATTGCATTTTATACGAATCCTTCGGCATTAAATCCTTGGTTCCTTTTGGGGCTTTAATAGCCATAATCTCCTCCTAAATGTAAATTTAATCGAAATACTTGTGTTTTCTAGCAAGTATATTATCGATTCTATCTACGTACATTCTGTAATCATTTATGTTCGGTACTCGTTCTAACCGGTTTTCAGCTGGATAATATCTCTTACCTATTGCCCCTGCTCCGAGTCCTATAATAGTCTGTAACTCTTCCATAATCCTAATGTTATATAGGGAATGCAGTCCTGGTTTACACCACCCGGTATTTTCAAACGATCCCATCTGGTGTTTTTGTCTATAAACGTAGTAAGGCACAAATCCAGATTCGTGAAGTATGTTAGCTGCAGTACTAAGCATCTTTTCAACCTCACGAACACCTCTTAAATAGTATTCAGGGTCTTCGTTTTTAAGCTTAGACCCTCTCTTTACCGATAATGTATGCACGGTAATATTATTTGCACCTATATCAATTAATTCATGTATTGTATTTTCAACGTCCATAGTTGTTTCACCGGGAAGACAGGCGATAACATCAGAGTTTATAACTTCAAAATCATACTCACACGCCATTCTGAAAGCTGCTCTTATATCGTTACTGGAATGAGATCTTCCAATCCTTTTTAGCGTTTCATCATTCATAGATTGAGGATTGATGCTAATACGATTTACACCAGCTGATTTAATAACTTCTAATCTATCTTCGTCAATAGTGTCAGGTCTACCTGCCTCCACGGTAGTCTCGATATCTTTGAACTTAATATCAAATGAATGCTCAAGCTTATTAAAAAGCTCTTTGAGTTCTTTACCGTTTAAAGAAGTCGGAGTCCCACCACCGAAGTAAACACTCTCAATATTCTTATCACTTTTTCTGAATAGCTTACCGCACTCATAAATTTCTTTATGAAGTTCAGGAAGATACTTTTCGATAGATTTATCTCGAGCTAACTCAGATCCGAATGAACAGTATGAACAGATGCTAGGGCAAAACGGAATGCTCGTATATATTGCCCAGTTTTTATCATTTGCAGACGGAACGTTTGAGGTCTGATAACTGAGGATCTCATAAATAAGTTCTCTCTTGTTATCAGATACAAGATAGATATCAGCAAGTCCTCTATCCACACCTTCTAAATCAAATCCTTTAAGATAAAAATTCATCGCTGGTTTTAGCGGTTTAACACCAGTTAGTGTCCCCCAGTCTGGTGATTTTCCGGTAATATCAGATAAATCTTTGAACATCTCACGCTTGATAATATCTCTATCTTGCGTGAAATTTGCATTGAAAACTAGACTGTGCTCTCCTAGTGCAAGGTTTGCCGCATTGGATATAATGATAGGAATTACTTCGTATTCTCCATCTGCAAAAAACTCTCTAGCAAGTTCTGAGTAGTGGTGTTCGTTTTCTATTCCATTAACATAAAGTCTATACAAAAGGATTTTCCCTCATCTCTGATTCAATAGTTGTTGAATGACCGTGTCCTGGATAAACGACAATGCTCCCGTCAAGATTGAATAACTTATTCTGAATTGATTCCTTAAGCTGTCCCCAATTTCCACCATAAAGGTCTGTTCTACCTACGCTCCTCAGAAATAACGTGTCTCCGCTAAAAAGGTTTCCATCAGCAAGGATGCACATTCCACCCTTTGTGTGCCCTGGCGTTGTGATGAACTTAAGAGGTGTTTCACCTAATTTAAGCTCTTCATCATCTGCTACATAAATGTCTGCTTCAATGGCAACTTCATCACCCATATACTGAATCGAACCATTAATTGACGAGTTAGTTATCATCTCTTGCTCATCAAAATTTGCAACTAATTTAACATCATTATAATTAGCTTTATACTCATTAAGAGCAGCGATATGATCCCAATGAGCGTGAGTGAGAATGATATAAAGAAGATTTTTTTTATCTCCTATAAACTCTTCTATTGATGCGTTAAAACATCCAGGATCAATTACAGCACAAAGTCCAGTATTTTCATCCTTTATGACATATGTATTTTCGCCTATTGGAGCACATTCTATTCTCTTAATTTTAATACTCATTATGACCTAGCCCTATATACCTCTGAAATCCCCGGTACATTTCTAAGAGCGATTAATAGTCGCTGCATCTGATGTGTATCCGAGATTGATACTGTTAGCGTACATGTAACGTTATTATCTTCGACAGGTCTCATGTTCACACCAGAAAGTTTTATATCTAAATCCTCACAAACTTTTGATATATCGCTAAATAGGCCTTTCCTATCCTGTCCTGATACAAGAACATCAGCATAATATGTCTGACCTAGTTTAGGTGTTTCCCATTCAACCTGTATTAGTCTATCCTTTTCTGCGTTTGGCAAACTCAAGATATTGGTACAGTCCTTTCTATGAACTGTGATACCACGGCCTTTAGTGATAAAGCCGATGATGTCATCGCCTGGTACAGGATTACAACATCTTGCAACCTTAATCAATAGATTGTCCAAGCCTTTGACAATTATGCCAGGTGTACCAGAGTTCGACTCTCTTTTGATTGGTTTTTTCCTGATTATCTCTTCTGCTTTTTTCTCTTCCTTGTGAGTGTCTTCAATATAATAATCGATAAGCCTTTGACCCAGTTTAACCTGTGCGGCTCCACCACCGGAAATTGAAGCATATAGCTCGTTGATATTGTTCATACCGAAGTCTTTGACAGCCTTTAGAAGATATGAGTTCTTAACAACAAGTGTGGGATTGTAACCTTTCTTCTTTATGTAGTTGGTAATATTGTTCTTCCCTTTTTCAACTACATTGGTTCTGTCAGCTTTACGTAGCCAATTTCTTATCTTGTTTTTAGCTTGAGAACTTTTAGCAATATTAAGCCAATCCATACTTGGCCCAGTTGAGTTAGCCGAAGTGATAATTTCAACGATATCACCAGTATTTAATTTATAGTCAATGGTGACCATCTTGCCGTTGACCTTAGCACCAACACATCTAACTCCGACATCTGTATGAATTTTAAATGCAAAGTCAATCGGAGTGGATTGAGCTGGAAGCTCAACAACATCACCGTGTGGTGTAAATACGAACACTTGGTGATCAAACAAATCAACCTTTAAAGTCTCGAGAAACTCAAGTGAATCATCAGTTTCTTTCTGCCATTCTAGAGCCTGTCTTAACCATGCAAGCTTCTGTTCATCTTCATCCTGTGTGCCAATAACCTTGCCTTCTTTGTACTTCCAATGCGCAGCTATACCATACTCGGCAATGCGGTGCATTTCCTTGGTGCGGATCTGGATTTCAAACGGATTACCGTTCTTATCCAGAACAGTGCTATGAATCGACTGATACATATTGGGTTTAGGCATCGCTATATAATCTTTAAATCTGCCTGGTATAGGTGTCCATTTTGTATGGACTAACCCAAGTGCTGCATAGCAATCTTTAACACTGTCAACGATGACTCTGATAGCTGTTAAGTCAAAAATTTCATCCAGTTGTTTCTTCTGGATTACCATTTTTTTATAAATGCTATATAGATGCTTTGAGCGACCCATAACCTCGCATTCTATATTTGCATTATCAAGGGCATCTTTAATTTCAGAAATAAGGTGTTGTATAACACTCTCTCTGCTTTCTCGTCTCTGGCTTACTTTACTAGACAACTCCTTGAATTCATTTGGATGAAGGTACATAAGAGCTAAATCTTCCAGCTCGAATTTGATGCTGTAAATACCGAGTCTTCCCGCGAGCGGTGCATAAATTTCAAGTGTCTCAAGAGCTTTTTCTTCGCGCTTCTTAGTCGGCATATACTCGAGTGTTCTCATGTTATGAAGTCTATCGGCAAGTTTAATGATCAGTACTCTGATGTCTTTAGACATAGCCAAAAACATCTTACGGAAATTCTCGGCCTGAAGTTCCTCTTTAGAATCATATTTGATATTACCAAGTTTAGTAACTCCATCTACAAGAAGTGCAATCTCCTCACCGAAATCATCGACAAGCTCTTCACGAGTGTACGCGGTATCCTCAACTACATCGTGCATTAGTCCAGCGACGATAGTTTCAGTATCCATTCCAAAATTTGCCAATATAAAGGTTACAGCAATAGGATGAATGATATATGGTTCTCCACTCTTTCTTCGCTGCCCTTCGTGCAAAGTATTAGCAATTTCAAACGCCTTAACCACAAGTGGTGAATTGTACTTGTGGTTAAGACTTTCAAGCTTAGCTATAAATTCTTCAGTTGTCATAACTATAGCTTCTGACTGCAAATTGATGCCTCCAATAAAATGAATATATTCTCGGTTATTTTATAATACCGTCATTCTCGCGTTTAGCTCGCTCAATTCTCTTGCGCTGCTTCTCGTTCTGCTCGATTTGTTTTGCGTACTTAGACATGCTCTGTCTACGCATTGATTCATAAAGCAGCGGGCTGCACAGAAAAATTGATGAATATGTTCCTACTAATACACCGATAATAAGCGGAATTAAGAACTGTCTAATCTCAGATGAAACAAGCATAAACAACGGAATCATAACAACTATAGTTGTTATAGATGTCATTATCGATCTTGAAAGCGTTTGATTAATACTGTCGTTGATTAAACTAACGACCTCTTTGCGCTTATAGAACTTCGTGTTCTCACGGATTCTGTCAAATACTACAATCGTATCATTAATTGAGTAACCTACTACTGTCAGGATGCCCGCTATAAATGGATTGTTGATTGTAAATCCAAATATTGCATAAATCGCAAGTGTCACTAGTACGTCGTGCCCAAGTCCTCCCACAGCCGCTAGACCGTAGTTCCAATTTTTAAATCTGAATCGAATATATATGAGCATGCAGAACGTCGCTATGAGAATCGACTTGACTGCATTTCGTCTGAGTTCCTTACCAACTGTAGGGCCGAACTCTTCAGATGACAGAACTGCGTCCTTCTTTAACTTATATTTAGAATCGATTGTATTAATGACTTCCTGTCTCTGGTCAGCCTTTAGAGCTTTAATAGTTCTGATTACAATCTGATTATTCTTTTCACCAGCATACACAATCTGAGGATTTAGCTTATGCTTTGCAATGGTTTCCTTAACTTCTTCGATATTGACCTTCTTGCCCATGTCGAGCTGGATAGTTGTACCACCAGTAAAATCAATTCCGTAATTAAAACCTTTAAATCCTGCGCATACAACTCCTATAATAATTACACAGAGTGAAAGTGCGTAGAATTTTTTGCGGTTTCCAATAAAGTCGAATTGATGTTTTAACTTGAACTTAGGTGAACCGTCTTCATTTACACCGAAATACTTATTCTGACCGAATTTTTTGCTATCAGCAAGCAACGTAACGTATAGCTGAGTAATGATTACAGCTGTAAAAATACTGCAGATTGTACCTAGCATGAGTGTAAGAGCAAAACCCTTAACTGCAGTGGTACCGATTAAATACAAAACAATTGAAGCAATCAGAGTAGTTGTCTGCGAGTCAACAACTGTTGAAAGTGCAGATTTAAATCCTGTATCAACTGACGCTCTAATAGATTTACCTTTTGCAATTTCTTCTCTAATTCTAGTAAAGATAATTACGTTAGAGTCAACTGCCATACCGATGGACAAGATTATACCAGCGATACCCGGTAGCGTAAGAACCGCCCCGAGAGCAACCATAATCACTAGAACGATGAGGACGTACAGTGAAAGCGCAAGGTCTGCAATAAAGCCAAGCAATCCATAAGTAACAAGCATCAATAAGAATACAATAGCAAGACCTATAATACCTGCTTTTACAGACTTAACTAAAGCGTTAGCTCCTATTGTTGCTGTCTCCACAGAAGAGTTAACTTCCGTGAGTGTTGCTGGTAGAGCTCCACCTCTGATAAGTGAAGATGTCTGTGAAGCTTCTTCTTTTGAGAATCCACCCTGTCTAGTAATTTCGCAACTTCTATTGTTAATTACATTCTTCGCTCTAGGAGCTGAGATAACTTTATTATCTAGCATGATAATAATCGACTGTGCGTCAAATGAACTTCCGTCGGAATTCTTTAAGGTTGACGTTACAGTGCCTTGCGAAGTCTTCTCAGTGGCTTTTGCAAATTTCTGTGAGCCTGCTGATGTAAAGTCAATGGTTATTTTATACCCGCCATTACTTGAATCAGTGCTAAATGACGCGTCCTTGATATCATTACCACTCATGATCTGAGTACCATCAGCTAATAAGAATCTAAGCTGTGCAGTTTTACCAATCTGCTTGATAGCAGTATCAGCATCATCTACACCTGGCATCTCAACACGAACCTTGTTTGTTCCCTCAACAGAAACTGTAGCCTCAGAAATACCCATTGCATTAACACGATTTTCTAGAACTGATTTAGTCTGATCCATCAGTTTGGTAAGATCAGATCCTTTTGCGTTGGTGTCTGCTTGAAGTAATACATACACACCGCCGTTAATATCAAGACCATACTTGAGCTGTTTATTAATGCTCTTAATTGGCCCAGCACCTTTGATAGCTACTGCCCAACCGATAATGATAATAACTGTCACTAACGTTGCTAAAAACTTTTTTGTTCCAGTTTTCATAATTATGAATTGCCCTTCCTTCGTTCGTTTTCTCTTGAGGACACACGCCCCCATTTATCAAATAATACTTCAGAATATTTTACATTATATGCGCGATTTCTTCAAGTGATAAATCCATTGATAAATAGCGATTTTGAGCATTTTCCAAAATAAAGTTAGATAAGTCTTATTTTGTCGTAAAAATTCCCAATAACTTATATAAAATAAAAAAAGCGTGCACTTAGCACGCCTTTTTTATTCAGCATCCTTTTTAGTTTCTTCCTTGCTGTCTGATTTCTTAGCTCCAAGCTTCTTAGGAGTAACCTTTTTAGATCTATTGGTACGAGTTTCTTCAGTCGCTTCAGCCTTAACATCAGACTCTTTATCGTCTTTATTTTCAGCTTCTTGCTTACCAACTACGCTACCTACTGCAGATTTTATAATCTCCATCTTAGTCTTGCCAGAACCTGTTTCGATTAGAATACGATCGTCCTTGATTCTTACAATCTTACCAACGATACCACCGATAGTAACAATGTTATCACCAGGCTTAAGAGCAGCTCTCATGCTTGTAACTTCCTTGTCACGCTTTCTCTGTGGTCTAATCAGCATAAAGTAGATAAGCGGTATAAATACCAGTATTAACACAATGTTGTATAAACCTGTCTTCATCTTAACACCTCCAATATTTTCGTTAAAGTAAAAATTGAAAATATGATTGGTGCCGGCGATGGGGGTCGAACCCATACGGTATTACTACCACGGGATTTTGAATCCCGCGCGTCTGCCAATTCCACCACGCCGGCAAAAATCTAATTTTTTTGTAAAAAAAATGGTGTGGCTGACTGGACTCGAACCAGCACGGTCTCCCACATGCCCCTCAAGCATGCGCGTCTGCCATTCCGCCACAGCCACACGACTATTTAAATATACAGAATAATAGCGTAAAATGCAAGCAAAATATAAAAAAACTTAAAATGAACAAATATAATAAGCCCTTAATGTAGCTGATTATAAAAAACTATTATATCGGCTATACTCATCATTCCTTCAAGTAGAAATTTAATAATAAAAACCAGTCTTTTCATCTGAATACTGTTTTAATCTTAATTCATATGCGGCTTTTGCAGTTTCATAATACGCAGGTTTAAAATTATCATTTCCTAGTTCTTTAATAAACGCAATAGCAAAATCAGGATTAAGAATAAGTAAAGGTCCGAGAAGATATGTGCCCATAAAGTTTTTATAATGGATTCCTTCTCTTTGTTCAGTCTTGTTAAATCCTGTCCCCCTAACTGTTTCAAATAAAGGTTCTATTCGAGCATCGTAAAAGCTATGACCAAACTGACTCTTAAACCCAACAACTTTAATTTCATTATAAAGACCAACGTAAAGGGAATTAAATCGTTTAGCTAGAATATCTCTTTCAGTGTGATACTCAAAGAAATCAAGGCAGTCGACTTTTTCACCAGTCTTATCAATTATGTATTTACCAAAAACCTCAACAGCGTTACCAGTTATTAAAAAATGCTGTCCACGTTCTATAGCAAATTTGAATTCATCAGCATAAGAACTTGCATTTTCAATAAACAGTTGCTGCCCGCGTTCGGTCATAGTTCCCCTATATACGAAAGCAACTTTCCCTTCATCCAAAAATTGAGGTCGCTCACCAAGATGAGTTTCAATGACTTCAATATCTGAACACGATTCTTTCAGATAATTGATATTGGCAGAATCTCCATATAAATTACTAAGTTCTGGATAGAGCATTTCGATAATCATTATCTTACCTTCTCAATTCTTTTTAAATATTCTTCTAGTTTTTTTCTAACCTTGCGTGCGGGAGAAAGCGGATCCGTTCCATATAAAAGATAAATTGTTTCACCTTCTATAAACTTTAACTCGTCAACACAATCAAGAGCATCACTTACATACTTAATCTTCTCTTCAGGAATTCCAGCGGTTAGAAGTCTGAGCTTAAAATCTAAGCCTCTAGATCCTGTTGTGACAATAGTCTTTATCCTATCATCAGCAAGCAGCTCAAAATCAGCATCGTAGAGCCAGCACATATTCTCAGACCATGTAGCATCATCTTGGAAATTATTATTAAATAAAAGGAGCTCTTTATCACCAGGCTGTGCTTCGATATACTCGAAAACCCTTGAACTAGCATATGCATTTCTATCCTTACAAAGAACCGCGCTTAACTTGATTCTACCAGCCACAAATTCTTTAAGCCTCTCTTTTGTAATGCTTACACGACTAACTGCAGCTTTAATATCATCTAAAGAATATCTAAGTTCACTGAGCACCGTAATTAGCGTTAATTCATTATAAATATTGAAAGTGCCGTTATTAAAAAGATTGAATTTACAGTTCTCACCTTTTAAAACTATATTCATAGTCATCTCTTTAATATTTACATTTGTCGCTAGATAGTCTGCTTCGTGAGATTTAAAGTCACAATTTGGACAATATGCACGACCGATGTTACTGTATCTATTTCTGTTGTACTTTAGTTTAGAATTACACACCGGGCAAATTGGACAGTCATCGATAAGATTCGTACAATTATCTTTGTCACTATCAAGTGCATCAATACCAAAAAACACTCTTTCATTGTCAGGGCACAGCTGTGATGAGATAAGATCATCCGCATTTAAGATTAAACGTGTTGATTTATCAATATGTGCTTCAAGTACAGACTTCATATAGTCTGGGTGTGCATTCCTCATAATAGAATCACGCGATAAGTTGGTAACAACAAGGTAATCTACATGTACAAAAGGAAATATTCTTCTGGACGAAAGTTCATCAATTTCAAATATAGCAGTTCCAAATCTCTGCTTTCCTATCAAGTTAACGCTCGTAATGAGAGATGTTGTAATTCCGGTAATCGTATTAGAACCTGCAGAATTATTTAGTACCCTTTCACCAAGAACAGTAAGCGAGTCATTTAGGAGATTGGAACATGTAGTCTTACCATTAGTTCCAGTCACACCAATTATTTTATTAGGTAGTTCAATATACTTAAGAAAATCAGGACATATTTTGATAGCAACAATTCCAGGAAAGTTGGTGCCATTATGTCTAGTTATCTTTAGTGCAATTATAGATATTTTTGCTATTAAAAGAGCGCAGAAAAAGCGCAATTTACCCATTTGATACTGTCGACCTTTCATAATTAATATTTTTAAAATGGAATGATTATAAATTTATTTATATAACTCATCCTTAAAGCTTGGAACTATTTTTAGAAGATCAGGAATAACTCCAATTCTACTTGGATTCTGATCCGGCAATTGCATATAGTCATAAGCAGTATAATTATTACCCTCTACAATTTTAGGCCCTTTATTTGTGATAGCAACGTCCCATCCAACGTATCTCATCTCAGGAACAACCATGGCGGCCTTAAGAATCATTTCAGAAGCTTCTTTGAACATAGGTACTTCATATTCAGTCAAATCGTATCCTGTATCAGGATGCTTTGTATATATTAGATCTGTATCTGTGTTGCCACTATGGAATGGAAAATGAATGACGCCAGTTTCCAAATCTATAGGGGCATGGATTCCATGAACATCGATAAAACGACCATTTACACCGAACTTCTGTGCGGCAAAGAATAAATGAGGCTTCTTATCGTCACCTATTATGGTAAACATCCTCATCGTATTAAGCGCAGGTTTATAGACTTCACGAATTTTATCGTGATTAATCATATATTCCTCAACTACACCGAAGTTCTTTTCCTTTATGTAGTCATAAAAAGCTTTAGCATCAGCAAAGTCTGACATACGAATGACTTCTGCACCTTTACCACATGCGAGATCGAGCATCTTTGCAAAACCAACTTCGTTATCGTTATAAAAGCGTGTCGCTTCCTCAAGATTGCAATTTAGGGCATCAAGAAAATCTCTAGCGATAAACTCACTAAACACCTCATCAAACTTATTCTTGTTATCGAAAATTTTAGCTTTTTCGGGATCGTTTAGAAATGCAACTAGCTTCTTACTACGCATACGCGTAATATATGTATCACGCATTGTATCATCGAGCTCATAAAAGTGATATGTGATGTAATCATAATAACCACTACCAAAACGGCGGTAACAGTGATAGATGTCCTTGATTATACTAGCCTTACTCCTGCCGCATCTTTTATTAATCTCAGTAGCTACTTCGTTGAGTTTAGAAAAACGTGCCCCAGAAAGTACCCTAAGTTTATAACGTAAATTTGCACTCATAACTCTACCTCGCATAAATTAAGACATGTTATTTTATCACAAATATTATTTTCTCTCAATTAAGTCCCAAGTTTATATTTCTCTAAAAGTGCATCAACTTCAATCTTTAAATCATTCACTGTCGAGTTATTATCAATGATATCAGTTGCAAGAGCACCTTTTTCTTCATCGTTTAACTGTGAATCGATAATTCTGATGATGGTCTCGATGGCGAGACCATCTCGTTCAGAAACTCTTTTAACCCTTGTGCTTTCATCTGATACAACAAGCCAAACTGCATCATAATCGTCCTGCATTCCATATTCAAATAACAATGGAGCCGCAACAAATACAACATCTTTACCGGAGCGCTCATAGTCTCTTAATATACGATTAATAGCTTTAATGACCGATTTTGTAACTATTTCTTCAAATTGACGCTTATACTTACTGTTACCGAAAATAAGTGTGCGAATATAATCACGATATAAGCCATTTTCAATAGATGCTGCATCTGGTCCAAACACCTCGATAATACGTTCTATAGCACATCCTCCTGGACCAGTCATCTCACGTGATATGACATCTGCGTCTATAATCGTGAAACCAAGATATTCAAGATAATTCGTTATGACAGTTTTTCCTGATCCTATTCCGCCAGTGATTGCAATTCTCATCATATACTGCCAGCCTTTACTTTAAATCATACCAGGTTTTGCCAGTGTGCATATCACAAACTAGTTTCACCTTAAGCTCAAAAGCATTTTCCATATTACGTTTAAGCAATTCTTTAACAATATCTATCTCATCATTATCGGCCTCAATGATCAGTTCGTCATGTATCTGGAGAACTAGCTTAGATTTTAAATTTCTATCTTTGATTTCTCTATAAACCTTATTCATTGCAAGCTTAATAATATCGGCAGCACTGCCCTGAATCGGTGTATTCATAGCCAGCCTATTGGCAAACTGTCTGTCCATAAACTTACGAGAAGCAAACTCAGGAATCTGTCTAATGCGACCCAATAAAGTTTTTACTGAATAGTCACGCTCTCCAACTTTTATCTGTTCATCCAAATAAGTTTTTACTGCCTCATGCTTTGCAAAGTAATCGTCGATATACCGCTGAGCCTCAGCTCTTGATATCATCAGCTCTTCACTTAGACCAAATCCACTCATTCCGTAGATGACCCCGAAGTTAACAGATTTTGCCCTAGAGCGCTCTATCGGTGTTACCTGTTCTAGCGGCACATTAAATACTCTGGATGCTGTTATACGATGAATATCTTCGTTGTTATTAAAAGCATTTATAAGAGCTTCGTCACCACTTAGAGCAGCTAAAATTCTTAATTCAATCTGAGAGTAATCTGCACCGATGAAAGTATGATTATCATCGCTAGTCACAAAAGCTTTTCTGATATTACGGCCATATTCATCACGAATTGGAATATTCTGAAGATTTGGCTCAGTACAGCTGATACGACCAGTAGCCGCAACCGTCTGATTGAAGTGTGGATGTATTTTGCCGTCATCTGCGATAAGTGAAATTAATCCATCTATGTATGTGCTCTTAAGCTTCGTGGCTTTTCTATATTCAAGAATTTCACCAACTATAGGTTGTTCATCTCGGAGTTTTTCAAGCACATCAACTGATGTGGAATATCCATTTTTTTTCTTGCTACGCGAAGGATAAGGTATATCCATATCCTCAAATAGTACGACTCCTAGCTGTTTAGGTGACTTAATATTGAATGTCTGCCCTGCTTTCTCATAAATTGATTTCTCTAGTTCAGAAATTCTCGCATCGAGTTCAATACCAACCGCATTGAGCACAGTTTTATCAACTTTCATGCCTGAAAACTCCATGTCCGCCATAGTTTCTATAAGCGGCAATTCACAGTCTTCAAACACTCTTGTCAGCTCGTTATCATCGATTACTTTCTTCTGACCTTCATAAACTTTAAGAATATATAGAAGATTCACAAGTTCATCAGAAGATTCTTCAAATGTAACATCGGTATACTTGACAAGCATCTTTTCGATTGTATACTTGCTCCTATTAGGATCAATCAGATATTCAGCAACAAATGTGTCATGCTTGATGTGTATATCCCTAATATCATATCGCAGAAGAGAATAGATAAAAGGTTTAAGATCAAAGCCCACATACTTATACCCTTGTTCTATTAATAAGGCTAATGCAGAAGATGCATTGAGCGGAGATAGCTCCAGCTTAGTGAACAACTTTCTGTCAGCGGACAAGAGTGAAATGTTACTTAATTCAGGAACACTATTGTGATTATCATCTCCTTCGAAGGATACAACTACTTCACTGCCTGAATTAACCTTATCGTAGAACTTAGCTGGCTCTATTATCCTATATTTCATACTTTCATATGAAATGCTCGCACCTGATTTTTGAATCTCACTTGAAGCTTCATCGCTTTCAGTATTGAGCTTCTTAATCAAACTATTAAATTCAAGAGTTCTATAAACCTTAAGAAGCGCATCATAATCAGGCTGTATTAGCTTTAAATCTTCAAAATTATAATCTAGCGGTACATCGCGCATTATAGTAGCAAGTGATTTTGAAAGCTTAGCCATCTCAATGTTCTCTCGGATATTTTCTCCAAGCTTTCCTTTAATAATATCAGCGTTTTCTATAACACCCTCAATCGTTCCAAACTCCTTAAGTAGAGCAATACCCTTCTTTTCACCAACACCAGGAACACCAGGTATATTATCAGACTTATCACCCATAAGACCTTTTAAATCAATAAATTGTTGAGGAGTTAGAGAATATCTATCCATCATCGCAGCTTCATCGTACATTTCGAATTCTGTCATGCCCTTTTTATTAATAACGACTTTTGTATTCTCATCTACAAGCTGCAGTTCATCCTTATCACCTGTTATGACAATGGATTCTATTCCTTGTCTTGAGGCTTCAGCAGTAATAGTACCAATCAAATCATCCGCCTCGTATGTTTCCTTCTCAAAAACAGAAATGTTCATCGCTTCAAGAATATCGTGCATGAGAGGAATCTGGGACAGAAGCTCAATTGGCGTCTGTTGTCTTCCGGCCTTATATTCTTCATACTGTTTATGTCTAAATGTCTTGGCTTTCATGTCAAAGCATACTGCAGCATAGTCAGGTGTATAATCAGCTAAAATTTTATTAAGCATATTGATAAAGGCGTACACACCATGCGTGTACACCCCTTCTTTAGTCATCATTGGTCTCATGGCAAAGTAAGCCCTAAACAGCAAACTATTACCATCAATTATTACTAGTCTCATTGATTGTTTCCTCTTACAAATATGGACTATTTGCTAATGATAGAACGCGATGCCTTAAGTCCGTAAGCATCAGTTGCAGCAAGTGCACCGTCAATAACGCTATATTGCATTATATCTGTAGCTAGCGCGGCAAAAGCATCAAAGTTAACCTCTACCTGGTTTGTGGTCATGACAAAAATAGCATCTCCATCAAGAGTTCCATGAACAGGCTTTATTGCTCTTGCAAATCCGTCATGTAATATTGATGCAAGTTTATTTGCCTGCGTCTTAGTAAGTTTTGCGTTTGTGATTAAGCATGATAGAGTTGTGTTGAACGGGACATCGTAGCCCATTTCTTCAACCGGAATAGTTTCGTATTCAGACTCATCTTCTACAGTAGCTACACCATGAACAGCGTTGTGACTTTCTAAGTTATTTTCTAATTCAGCACGTAGTTCTTCAATTTTTGATTCAATTTCATCAATTTCAGATTTATCGACATCATTAGTTCTGGAAACAACCGAAGTTTGAGTATTAGTTTCCTGTGCATTTGACACAGGCTCACGTTCCTCTACACTAACATCATAATGCTGATTATCATCTGCAAGATCAACAACTTCAGCATCGTCAAGCTTGACAGTTGTGTTAACTTCATTATTCTTAAAAGGGTCTCTGATATCTGGTGCTTCAGGGCCGCCCTCTCCATGTACGTGATTTTTCATCACAGAAATAGAGCCTTTGATATAATCCTTTTCCTTGCTCAGAAGTCCAGCGATTATATTATTGTTGCCATTGTAAACATCACCAAAGGCATTAACCGCGGTAATTGCACCAACCTCAAGAATTCCGTCAGAGCATGCAAAGGTTCCGAGTGATGATTTCATCGCTCTTTCCATGCCATAGAACTTACCAACAGATGCACCCGTGCCTGCTCCATAATTACCATGATCAAAAATACCGTCATAGGCATTGATACAAGCTTGAACACCCATTTCACAATCAGGTCTTAAATCGCCAGAACCTACTTCTAAATCGTATAGAGAGGCCTGTGTAACAATCGGGATATTGCGTTCTCCGACTTTGAAACCAACACCTTTATCCTCAAGGTATTTCATAACACCAGAACCGGACTCAAGTCCAAATGCACTTCCACCGCTAAGGACTACGGCATTAATTGCCTGAACAGTATTTTCTGATTTTAGCAGATCCGTCTCTCTTGTCGCTGGACCTCCGCCCCTTATGTCTACACCAGCAACAGCTCCTTGCTCAGATATTATTACAGTACAACCAGTACCGGCACTTTGATTCTCGGCATTACCTAGTTTAAAGCCATTAATTTCCTTTACGTCAATTTTCTTAAAGCCCATTCTCTGATACCTTTCGCTTTATTTCTTACTTGTATACACGACAAATTAACACGAATATTTTATTTACATCAATTCAACATATTATAGCATGTAATAACAGTCATTTAAACAAAATTCAACCAAGTGTCAGATGCGTAATTGGATAGCCTCATGGGAAGTCATTATGTCATTTGCGAAGGGACAAAGAGGTCTTCCATACATTTTTTGTCTTAACCTTTTATTGCATTAATGCAATAACTGATATAGTAAGCATCTAGTTTCCGATCATATTTCAAATAGTTAGACATATATCAAAAATCTTCTAATTTTGTTGTTACTTACTATATACATGATATCCTCGACACCAGAAATGTCTATTTCCGTACCTGTATTTTAAATTTGCAAATTTATCGAATATCATAAGTGAACTTTTTCCCTTTGAATATCCGACTATTTGCGACACAGAATACTTTGGCGGTATTTCTACAAGCATATGTATATGGTCAGGGCATAGCTCAGTCTCAACAATGTTGATACCTTTTCTTTGGCATAGGATTCTTATCATCTTTCCTATTTCCACTTGGTACTTCCCATATATTTCTTTTCTTCTATACTTCGGTGCAAATA
>NZ_CP016199.1:1303978-1305557 GCF_002243385.1 Mogibacterium pumilum
ACAGGGCATAGCCGGTGGTTTATTGATTCACCTCGTATTATAGTGTCATAGCCTTTTCTTTACCTTTTCTACAGGTTAGGCTATGCTGTTGAAGATGCTGTGGATTGGTTTTTTTCACCTACCGCATAGACGGTTTTAGTGAGGATCCAACCACAGCCTCTCTGTCTCATTGTTAATCAGTTAGATACCGCATGACGGTTTATGTAGAACGAGGTTACATCCGGCAGAGAGCCCTGTGGATCGACAGCAGCATCAATATACTTTAAGGAGAATCTGATTATGATCTATGTTGGCATTGATATCGCCAAGGATAAGCACGACTGCTGTATCCTCGGCTCTGATGGGGAGATCCTGTTCTCTCCGTTCACCATCCGGAACTCGCTACGGGGATTCGACGAGCTTTATGAGAAGATCTGGTCGTTGACTTCAGACCTGACAGAAATAAAAGTAGGTCTTGAAGCTACCGGACACTATCATCTCAACCTTCTGCGCTCGCTCCTTGATAACGGCCTAGCCAGCTTTGTTATCAACCCGTTACATACAACTCTTTACAGAAAAGGTCAAAGCCTTAGAAAGACGAAAACGGATAAAGTCGATGCTGCTTCGATTGCTATGATGCTGCTTACCGATAGGACACTCAAGCCCTACTCGGACACATCATATCACAACGAAGAACTGAAGTCTCTCACAAGATACCGTTTTGACAAAGTTCAGGAACGTGCTAAGCTGAAAACATCCGTCTCCAGGCTCGTCAGTATCCTCTTCCCTGAACTGGAACCACTCGTCCCAACACTTCATATGACTTCCGTCTATGCCCTGCTCTCTGAATTTCCCGGCGCTTCTTTTGTCGCCGCCGCTCATCTGACTCGTTTGAAGCATCTTCTTCACGATGCTTCAAACGGTCGCTATGGCAGAGATATGGCGATCTCTATTCGAGAGGCTGCATCTTCATCTATCGGATCGGTTCTGCCTGCGAAGTCTCTGGAACTGAAGCATACGATCCGTCTCATTGAAGTCTTGTCTGCAGAAATCGATGAGATCGAGACTGCCATCAATGCCATCATGGATGTTCTGGATTCCCCGATCACTACGATTCCGGGAATCAAAAACCGGATGGGCGCTATGATTCTTGCGGAAATCGGTGACTTCTCCCGTTTTGATAATCCGGATCAGATCCTGGCTTATGCAGGTCTTTCTCCAACCACTTATCAATCAGGTCAGATGACGTCTTCCTATGCCCACATGGAAAAGCGCGGTTCACGATATTTGCGGTATGCACTGTTCAATGCAACTAAATACGTTTGTATGTGGGATCCAATCTTTAAGGCTTATTTGGCCAAGAAACGAGCTGAAGGCAAGCACTACTATGTCGCAATTTCACACGCATGTAAGAAACTTGTCCGCGTAATCTACAGCCTTCAGATGTCTAGAGAATCTTATCGAATCTCTTAAATAAGTCTCTTTCACTTTTCTGTACGAGCACCCTAACGGATGCTCTGTTTGTCATGCAGTTTTCAAGGTACTAATCTATCTGAACGAATTTCTTCGATTCAGGCTTGACTTTTAATAGTTAGTCTCA
>NZ_CP016199.1:1305582-1326847 GCF_002243385.1 Mogibacterium pumilum
GTATGTGGGATCCAATCTTTAAGGCTTATTTGGCCAAGAAACGAGCTGAAGGCAAGCACTACTATGTCGCAATTTCACACGCATGTAAGAAACTTGTCCGCGTAATCTACAGCCTTCAGATGTCTAGAGAATCTTATCGAATCTCTTAAATAAGTCTCTTTCACTTTTCTGTACGAGCACCCTAACGGATGCTCTGTTTGTCATGCAGTTTTCAAGGTACTAATCTATCTGAACGAATTTCTTCGATTCAGGCTTGACTTTTAATAGTTAGTCTCACTATCGTTCGGCGAATCCACTGCTAAAGCAGAACCAACAAAAAATCATAACCACCGACTGAGCCGGTGGTTATGATTGTAATAGTCTAGATTTTAATAATCTCGTATTCAACTTCAGCTTCAGCTTCTTCCAAAGGATAATCACCTGGATTTGATAAATGGAACATTTGCATTCCAAGACGATAATCACCTATGGCCTCCCATGCGGCATCTTCAGCTTCACTTTCACTTTTAAAATAGTCATCCAGGTAAAAATCTTCACTTTCGTCATCAGGAAAGTGTAATAATACTTTATACTTAGCCATATAACACCTCTTGAAAATTTTATATAAATAAATATAAAAGATCCGAAATACCGTCATGCTATTAATTGACGCCCTATCGAATGATAAGGTGGGTACTTCCTGTCGCTATTCAGTAATTTCTAATTGTCTGCCATATCAGCATAGCATATCGCCTAGCAGCGAACTCGGAATCCCGTGCAAGTAGTGTAGGTTCAATTAATGATACACAACGCATATCCCAGAACTTATATAAATTATATTCTCATTAAATTATAATTCAATACTTGAAATAAAAAACGAATAGTGATTCTCTCACTATCCGTTAAATAAATTTATTCAATCTCAGGTAGGTCGCAATTGTAAGAAACCCTCTGCACATCATCATTATCGTCAAGCGTATCAATAAGCTTGTGAAGCGACTTTATTGCAGCTTCGTCATCAACCTTGGATTCCATAGATGGGATAAACTCAACCTCCGACTCAGCAATCTCGTAGCCTGCAGCTTTAAGAGCATCTAGTACGGTGTGGTAATCAGTTGCCTCAGTTCTAACTTCGAAGTTATCCTGATTAACGATCATATCATCAGCACCTGCTTCAAGAGCTTCCATCATCACAGTATCTTCATCTAGGTTATCATTTTTTTCAATAAAGATAACACCTTTTCTAGAAAACATATAGGATACACAACCAGGTGTACCAAGATTTCCACCGTTCTTATCAAATGTAGATCTTACAAACGCAGCAGTTCTATTTTTATTATCAGTTAGAGCTTCTACAATTACAGCAACACCCGATGGTCCGTAACCTTCAAATAGTAGTTCATCATACGATTCACCTGCTAGCTCTCCAGTACCTTTCTTGATAGCTCTATTGATATTATCATTAGGCATACCTATAGCCTTAGCCTTATCAATTGCAACTCTAAGTGATGAGTTAAATTCAGGGTCACCGCCGTCCTTCGCTGCAACAATAATCTGTCTTGTGTACTTTGTGAACATCGCTGCTCTTCTTGCATCCTGTGCAGATTTTCTACCTGCAATTGTGCCATGTCTACCCACAGGTGAACCTCCTTCTATTCATTTTCTATTAATTTGCCGTAATATGATAGCACATTAGCCTAGTTCTTTTCAAGATTCTTAAAGGCTGTGGACATCATCATCTTAATTCGGTTTAACTGATTTACGTGGCTTGCTCCAGGATCGTAATCTATCGCTACGATATTTGCATCTTCGTCATAGTTACGAAGAACCTTTATCATGCCCTTACCAGTAACGTGGTTTGGTAAACAAGCAAATGGCTGTAAGCAGAGAATGTTCTTTACACCTGCGTTTATTAAATCAACCATTTCTCCAGTTAGCAACCAACCTTCTCCACACTGATTACCTACAGATAGGATATTCTCAGCGTTAAGTGCAGTCTCTTCAATGTAATGGTCAGGATCAAACCTCTTGCTGGCTCTACAAGCCTTTCTTACATACTCTCTATAGTGCTCAATCGCCTTAAGCGCAGCACTGTTGAAAATCATCTCCTTGCGAGAACCAGATAAATTTTTGAAGTTAAATTGCTTATTAAACATTCCGTATTCAAAGAAGTCTATGAAGCTTGGAACGACAGCCTCTCCACCTTCGGCTTCGATAATTTCCACAAGGTTGTTATTTGCATTAGGATGATATTTTACAAGAATTTCTCCTACAACTCCAACCCTAGGCTTTTTAACATCTTCGTAAATTGGAAGATTATCATACTCCTCCACGATTCTCTTTACATTGCTTTTAAAAGTACTTGCTTTACAATCTAGTACGTTTTTAACAATTCTGTCATACCACTTATGCATAATCTTCTCAGCACTTCCCTTAATCTTTTCGTAAGGTCTAGTGCGATAGAGACACTTCATGATCAAATCTCCGTAATTTACGGCAAATACGAGGCTAAGCACCATCTTAGGAGTGATCTTGAATCCTGGATTCTTCTCTAGTCCAGCAGTGTTAAATGATATTACTGGAACCTGCTCCATTCCGAGATCCTTTAAAGCCTTTCGGAGTAGCGCAACGTAGTTACTTGCTCGGCATCCGCCACCAGTCTGTGACATGAATACACCTACTTTATTGAGGTCGTATTTTCCAGACTTCAGCGCAGCTATAATCTGACCAAGTGTTACTATTGTCGGATAGCAGGCGTCATTATTAATATATCTTAGCCCTTCTTCCTCTGAATTCTTTGTAGCCTCAGGCAGGAGTTCAGCTTTGTAACCAGCAGCTCTAAGTATCGGAGTGAAGTACTGGAAGTGAAGCGGTGACATCTGAGGAACAAGAAGTGTGTACTCTTCTCTCATTTCTTGTTTAAATACCACTCTCTCATAAGGCTCGTTTAGACCTTCAGAGTGTGTTCTAGCCTTGTCTCTCTCATCAAGAGCAGCTTTTAATGATCTAATTCTAATCTTTGCTGCACCTAAATTCGATCCTTCATCAATCTTAAGAACTGTATGTAGTTTGTTGTTCTGACCCAGTAGCTCATCTACTTCATCAGTAGTAACGGCATCTAGTCCGCAGCCAAATGAGTTGAGTTGAACTAGTTCAAGATCATCTCTCTGTCCAGCAAATACAGCGGCTTTATAAAGTCTCGAATGATATGTCCACTGATCAAGCACTCTAACATCACGAGCAATATCAATCTTATTAGAAATTGAATCTTCTGTGAGAACAACCATATCTTGCTGATTAATTACGTTGTTAATTCCATGATTTATTTCAGGATCTAAGTGATATGGTCTACCAGAAAGAATAATACCTTTCTTGTTGTTCTCCTCCATGAACTTAAGTGCATCATCGCCAAGCTTATTCATACTTTCCTTAAATTCTCTGTAGGCTTTTCGACCAGCTCTGATGGCTTCTCTAAGTTCAGTTCGAGAGAGATTTAATCCAAACAGGCTGTAAGTTCTCGTATCATTTTCAAAACGATTTATCGCATCAGTGTGATTTGCTCTATCAACGTCAATTTTTCTCTTTCCAGAGAAGAATTTATACAGCTCTTCAACCATTCTATCGTCATTATCATATGGCAGGAATGGATGATAAAACTCAACATTATTCTCATAGAATAAATACGCCATATTCTTATCTATAACTTCAGGATAAGTGGCCACTATTGGACAATTATAGTGGTTTGCAGCAGTCTTATCCTCAATAACCTCAAAGTTAACACATGGATAAAATATTCTTTTTACCCCCTTGTTTACGAGCCATTTTATATGACCGTGTGTAATCTTTGCAGGGTAACAAGCTGTATCTGATGATATGCTATCCATCCCCGATTCATATAGTTTCTTAGAACTCTGTGGACTTAACACTATGCTAAATCCTAGTGTTGTAAAGAAACTATGCCAGAAAGGATAATCCTCATACATATTAAGTACGCGAGGAATTCCTATCACACCGCGCGTTGTTTCTTCCTGTTTTAAATTTTTTCTACCAAATAATAGCTTCAGCTTTTCCTTATATAAATCGGGGTTATTATGCGGTTCAACTGTCTCACCTGCTCCCTTTTCACATCTATTCCCTGAAACATACTTATTCCCATCGGAGAATGTTGAAATTGTCAGAAGACAGTGGTTTCCACATTTCTGACATCGATCGTTACTACTCTCGACTGCAAAACCGTCAAGTTCATTTTTAGTCAAAACTGTTGATTTTTCACCTTCTACATATGCGTTTACACTGATGATAGCAGCACCATACGCTCCCATAAGTCCCGAAGCATCTGGTCTTACAACTTCTTTACCTAGAACCAGTTCAATACTTCTTAAAACGGCCTCATTCAAAAATGTACCACCCTGTACAACGACTTTATCTCCAGTCTCACTAGGGTTTCTAAGCTTCATAACCTTATATAACGCATTCTTGATAACAGAATACGATAGACCAGCTGAAATATCAGCAACAGAAGCACCTTCCTTTTGAGCCTGCTTAACCTTGGAGTTCATAAATACAGTACATCTAGTACCAAGGTCAACCGGCATACTCGAACCAAGTGCATCCTCTGCAAATTCTTCAACACTTGTGTTTACAGACTTAGCGAAAGTCTCGATAAAGGAACCGCAACCAGCTGAACATGCCTCATTAAGCATAATGCTGTTGATAGCACCATCCTTGATTTTCATGCATTTCATGTCCTGACCACCAATGTCAAGGATAAATGTAACACCTGGTAGGAATTCTTCGGCAGCCTTGTAGTGAGCCATTGTCTCAATCTCGCCGTCATCAAGTCTATAGGCAGCTTTGATTAGTCCTTCTCCATACCCAGTAACAACGGATCTACCGATAAAAGCTTTTTCAGGAAGTCTATCGTAAATCTCTGTCATGATATTACGAACAACATTTAGAGGGTCTCCCTCGTTGCTCTGATAGTACTCGAAAACTAGCTCCTTATCCTTATTGATAAGTGCCGCCTTAGTTGTAGTTGACCCAGCATCTATACCAAGAAATAGTGGACCAGATTGTTCTGATATATCAGCTCTTTTTACTTTAGCTTTTGCATGTCGAGCCCTAAACTCATCAAGCTCTTCTTTATTCTTAAATAATGGGTCGAGATAAACAGTTCCACCTGCGGAAGCTGGATCTGCATTTTTTACTAACTCTATGAGATTATTGAGTTCTACCTGTTTAGTCTCTTTCTCTGCGAGAATTGCTGCTCCAATAGCGACGAAGTATTTTGCATTTTCAGGAAAAATAACTTCATCATCGCTAAGTCCAAGAGTCTCCACAAACCTTTTTCTGAGCTCAGATAGATACTGAAGAGGGCCGCCTAGAAACGCAACGTGACCTCTAATCGGATGACCACATGCCAATCCGCTAATCATCTGATTTACAACTGCCTGAAAAATTGAAGCTGCGATATCCGAAGTTTTTGCACCATCGTTAATTAGTGGCTGAATATCAGTTTTTGCAAATACTCCGCATCTCGATGCAATCGGATAAATCATCGTATGCTCTTTTGCAGCCTCATTGAGACCTTGAGCATCTGTGTGTAGAAGAACAGCCATCTGGTCGATAAATGCTCCGGTTCCGCCAGCACAAGCTCCATTCATCCTTTGCTCAATAGTCGACTCAAAAAATGTGATCTTAGCGTCTTCTCCGCCAAGCTCAATCGCTACATCTGTCATCGGAATTATCGTTTCGATGGCCTTGCTGCAGGCAATTACTTCCTGCTCAAATTTTATTCCTAGTATTTGAGCTAATGCCATTCCACCAGAGCCGGTGATAACTGCATTAACTTCAATATCACCGAGCTCTTTAGTCATATCAGAAAGCAGCTCAGCAACTTTGTCGAAAACATTCGACATATGGCGTTCATATCTAGAATACACAATACTATTTGAATCATCTAAGACAATAAGTTTTACCGTCGTAGATCCAACGTCAATACCTAATCTCATATGGTCACCTAAACCTCGATAGAGATATCGAGATCCTTTCACTCATATCCCTAAATTAAAATGGGCAAACTATAAGCCGGGTTCTGTATTTGATGATCATCCATCTAGAGCAGCTATCGCTAGCTGCTTCAAGCGACTTACCTACCGGCTGCGACGGGCCGCCGCATTTCATGCCTTTCTTAGTCTTGCTCCGGATGGGGTTTACACGGCCACCATGTCTCCATGATGCCGGTGAGCTCTTGCCTCACCATTTCAACCTTACCACGGCATTACCCGTTTCGGCGGAATGTTTCTGTTGCACTTTCCCTATAGTTACCTACGCCAGACGTTATCTGGCATCCTTGCCCTATGGAGCCCGGACTTTCCTCGTAATCGTTAAATCACGCGATCATCCAGTTTACCCATTTCAAATTATAATACCACAAATACATTGTGCAAAATACATATTGAACCTATTTTAATCCATAAATAATATCTCTAAATTTCTTTAAAATTTCTTTTATAAAATTTAAAAGTATTAGCAACAGTATTAGACATCCAATATATCCTTGTGCTGGATATAGGATTGACACTACTCTTTTAAAGTCTGTAAGTCCAGCGGCAAAAGCGATTAACGCTCCAGCCATAAGTACATATTTCTTTGTTTTTTCATATGAAATTGTGATACTGAAACCATAATATGTGCTGGTTGCTGTTTGATATATTGCGCCCATTAATACTACTGCATATAATAATCCAAAATTTTTATCAACTGCACTAGACCATCCTACCATCGGAAGACTCAATGAGCTCGAAAACTTTGGGTCTATGAGAAGAACTTTGAGCAGCAGTAATGTAATTAGTGTTAATAAAAATACCCCTAATGTTCCTCCACCAAGCGCATGTTTCGAACCCTTTGCTGCAACAGCACTTGAACCAGCAATAGTCATCATTCCCATGCAATTATATGAGAGAAATAAAAGCGAAGATTTCTGCCAAGATATACCCATATTTAAATTAATAGCAGAATCACTCACCGCATCTCTCGATTGAGTTATTAATACAAGTAACATTGCTGTAACACATATACAGAATAAGACAGGAACAAATCTCCTAAATATTTTAGATATACGATAAAAGCTTCCTAAAACAGTTATCAATGTTAGTAACGTTATTATTGCTCCACCAACCCATTGTGGCGCACCGAATGTTTGATTTAATAACGATCCACCAGCAGAAGCCATCGCTATTAGCATACTATAATAAATTACTGCAAGTATCTTATCAATTAGACTATGAACGAATTTGGATTTGATTGGAGAGATGATTTCTCCCAGTACAATAGTCTCCTTTGAGATAGCCAAAAAGCTTATAATCCATGAGATTATAAGAAATCCAATCCCAGTTATTATAATTCCTGTATAACCAGCTTTTCCGAACACGCCAAAAAACTGCCAGCATTCTCTACCGGATGCAAAGCCAGCTCCCATTATTACTCCAATATACATTGATGCAACACCAACAAAATTCAGCCTTTTATCCATCAATTTCACCAAATAAATCTTTTAGATAATTTAGCTCCGCTTCAAGCATCTTAATTCTATAACTCTGATTGTTGGAAGCTCTGCGTAAATTCTCGATTTCCTTGATATGATTATCAATTGCATGACCAAGTCTTTTACGAACCACTGATACATCATTGTTTATAATGCCTTCTGGATATCGCCATCTTATATCAGTATCTTCATAAGGTAATTCTCTTACATAACTTGAACTATTTTCACTATTAATATTTGATGTTTTAACAGCTACAATAACTTCACATGAAAATTTGCCCTCTTTTACGAGCTTGTTATCGGTAATATCAAACCCATATCTATATAAGAAACTTCTTAATGGACCACTATTGTTACGAGGCTGTAAAATTAGCTTTTTAAAGCTCTGCAATTTATCGATATCATTCGAAAGAATATCTACAATAGTTACCCCGCCAAGTCCAGCAATGATAAGGGCATCGACTTCCCCTTTATCGATTACATCAAGACCATCCCCGATCCTGAATGATGATTCGGGCATTGTAATTTCCGCAGCAGTAAAACTTTCCCTAGCCTTAGAAAGAGAATCAGCGCTTATATCACACATTATCACATCTGGTGAAATGTTTCTTTTATATAGAATTAATGGGACATAGGCATGATCAGTGCCTATGTCCGCAATAGTTTCCCCAGGTGTGACAGCATCGCATATTACTTTAATTCTGTCACTTATTTTCATTTTTACTCCAGATAATCTCTTAGCTTCTTGCTTCTACTTGGATGACGAAGTTTTCTAAGCGCCTTCGCTTCAATCTGTCTGATACGCTCTCTTGTAACGTTAAACTCCTTGCCGACTTCTTCAAGTGTGCGAGGTCTTCCATCTTCAAGACCGAATCTAAGCATTAGAACCTTCTTTTCTCTCTCTGATAATGTATCTAGAACCTCCATCAGCTGCTCTTTTAGCATGGAGTATGCAGCTGCTTCAACTGGTGCAGGTACATCATCATCAGGTATAAAATCTCCCAGATGGCTATCTTCTTCTTCACCTATAGGGGTCTCTAGTGAAACTGGATCCTGAGAAATCTTTTTTATCTCTCTCACCTTCTCGACTGTAATTCCCATCTCTTTTGCGATTTCTTCTGAAGTCGGTTCACGCCCAAGCTCTTGAAGTAGCTGTCTAGAAATTCTAATAAGCTTGTTAATAGTCTCAACCATGTGAACAGGAATTCTAATCGTTCTAGCCTGATCTGCAATAGAACGAGTAATAGCCTGTCTAATCCACCAAGTAGCATAAGTCGAAAACTTATATCCTTTAGTGTAGTCAAACTTATCTACAGCCTTTATCAGGCCTAGATTTCCTTCCTGGATTAAGTCTAGAAAGCTGAGTCCTCTATTTAGGTATCTCTTTGCGATACTTACAACAAGCCTCAAGTTTGATTCACACAGCTTTTTCTTAGCTTCTTCATCTCCCTGTTCCATACGAATGGCTAGCTCACGCTCCTCTGCACCAGTAAGGAGAGGTACCTTGCCGATCTCCTTTAGGTACATTCTTACTGCATCATCAGTTGGCAGTGACTTCGGAACAGTGGCATCAACGTCAATTTCACCATTTGTCTTGAGAACTACTCCGTCATCAACATCCACATCATCGTCTTCTACATCGTCGAGTTCACTTCTGTTTGGTTCTCTGGTATCAACTATGCTGATTCCATTCTTTTCAACTAAGTCGTAGACTACATCTATCTGATCTTTGTTTAATTTGATTCTAGAAAGATGTTCTCCAATCTCAGCTAGCGTAATCTCGTTACCGGTGTTCTCGGAGATTCTCAGAATCTCTTCCACAGCCTGTTCAACACGCTCGTTAGCAGTTGTTTCGGTTGCTTCTTTCTTTGGCATACTTTACCTAACCTTTCTTCTCTTCTCTTCAATACATTGTAACTGCATAGCAAGACGTGAAATTTCTTCTTCATTACCCATCTTCTCAGCGACTGCAATCGCATTTTGTAGCTCTATTATTTTTTCTCCGTAATGCATCTGCACATACTTAACATAACATTCTCTGTAGTACGAACTCTCGTCCGAACCAATTCTTATATTTAATAAAATGTTTCTAAGAACCTTCTCATCTTCTGGATCAAGCTCCTTATATATATCTTCAATATCTATTTCAGGCAGTTTATTCTGTAAAATTAGCTTGTTTGCAATATCGTAGAACTCACGTGCAAGAGACGTTCTAAACTCAATATCATCCTCTTTAAATGTATCAAGATAACGTGTATCTCTTGTCAAAATATAAAGCAAAGATATTTCTACTCTCTCATCATTGCCATATATACTCTTGTTAGAGCCTCGACCTTCACTAGAATTCTTAAGATATAAATAGCTTTGTCTATTGTCATCTGCAGCTATCTCAGTAAGTATAGCATGCTCTGAAATATCAAATTCCGCAGCAAGCTTCTTGACATACAAATTTTGTTCAACAGCTCCAAGTTTCCTTAAAATAGGAACACACCCTCTTATGTATTCGATTATCTCAAGGTTGTCTTCGAGATTATATCTATTCTTCATTATTTCCAGTGAGAATTCTGTTGCGGGAACTGCGCCTTTTATAAGCTTTAAAAACTCTTCCTTGCCATGATTTTTGACAAACTCATCTGGATCTTTGCCACCTGTTACCTGCAGAATTCTAACGTTTGCATGAGAAGCACGCATGACATCAATTCCGCGAAGTGCTGCCTTTATACCTGCAGCGTCAGAATCGTATGATAACACAACATTCTTAGTGTATCTAGTGATAAGCTGGCACTGGTTTTCTGTCAAAGCGGTTCCAAGAGAAGCTACGACGTTGCATATCCCACTCTGATATAAGGATATTACATCCATATAGCCTTCAACTATCAGCACCTGATTCTCATCGTTTATATTTTTCTTAGTAAAGTTAAGAGCATATAGGTTATTTTTCTTAAGAAATACGTCACTTTCAGAGGAATTGAGATATTTGGGCATCTCATCACCAAGAGCTCTGCCACCAAATCCGATTACCTTTCCTTGTGGATTAAAAATTGGGAACATGAGTCTTCCGCGAAATTTATCGTAGACACCTTTTCCCCCTTGAGTTATAAGTCCAAGCTTGAGCATATCCTCATCTGAAATGCCCTTACTCTGAAGGTGTTTATGCAGACTGTTCCAAGAATCCAGAGAGTATCCGAGACCAAAGTGTTTTATAGTCTCATCACTTATACCTCTTTTTTGGATGTATGTATACCCTGGATTAGCATGCTTTGTAAGGTTGTAAAAAAAGAACCTCGCAGCTATAGCATTAATCTCATAGTAGTGTGACATATCCACTTTCTTTCGAGATCCATGCTGTGGAATCTCTATATTGTACTCTTCGGCAAGCTTCTCACAAGCTTCCATGAATTCCATGTTGTTAAAGCGCTGTACAAAGTGAATAACATCGCCTTTCTCACCGCATCCAAAACAGTTAAATATCTGCTTTTGCTCATTTACCATAAAGGACGGTGTTTTCTCATTGTGAAAAGGGCAAAGTCCCTTGAAATTGCTCCCACTTCGTTTAAGAGGAACTTCACGGTTAATGACATCCACTATATTAACTTTTGACTTTATTTCATCAATAAAGTTGTTGTCAAATGCCATGTTTCCCTCCTTCTGAAAATTTTATTAAAATTCCGTCCATCCACGAGGAACGAATATGTCCGAGTAAAGCGAAATTGCATATCTATCAGTCATACCTGAAATATAGTCTTTTACCGCAGTTGCACTACTATCTTCAAGTGCCACTTCTCTGTATAGCTCAGGCATCTTTTCAGGATGCTTTATAAAATATTTATAGAGTGCAGTTATGACTACTTCTACCTTGTTCATATCTTCTTCACGCTTAACAAGCTCACTACAATATACGTGTTCAAACATATACTTGCGAAGATGAAGTAAAGCACTATTATATTCAAAACTTAAACTAACTTTATCCTTGCCGTCACTATATGTAACAAGGTCAGCAATCAAATTATTGATTCTCTCACTATGAGAATGGCCGAGTACATTCAAATCATCGGACGGAAGTTCATCGATTGTTATTACATTACTTCTTATCGCATCATCAATATCATGATTGATGTAAGCAATACGGTCGCTTATCTTAACAATCTGCCCTTCTAGAGTTATCGGAATACCGGCTCCTCTATGATTCAGGATTCCATCCCTAACTTCCTGAGTAAGATTGAGACCAATCCTCTTTGACGTGCATTCAATACGTTCTACGATTCGTAGACTCTGCTCATTGTGCCTAAAACCACCGTTATGAATTCTGTTAAGAACTTCTTCTCCGTTATGTCCAAAAGGCGTGTGGCCTAGGTCGTGACCGAGAGCAATTGCCTCAGTTAAATCTTCGTTGTAATTTAGAGACTTTGCAATAGTACGGGCAACTTGAGCGACTTCAAGAGTATGAGTAAGTCTAGTTCTATAATGGTCCCCTTCAGGAGCTAGAAATACCTGTGTCTTGTGCATAAGTCTGCGAAAAGCTTTTGAATGGATTATTCTATCCCTATCACGCTGATAATCCGTACGAAATCCACACTTTTCCTCATATTTGTCGCGACCCAAAGAATCTCTAGCCTTTGAAGCCCTCTCATCAAGGAGATCATATTCACGTTGTTCAAGATCCTCTCTTAATATCATCTAGCCCTTAACTCCAGTATGTCCAAAACCACCTTCGCCACGATTGGTATCGTCTAATTCAGAAACGATTGTAGGTTCAACTCTCTCATAAGCTGCAATTACAAGTTGGGCAATGCGATCGCCACTATTAATGGTAAAGTCTTCATTCCCAAAATTAATGACCGGAATCTTAAGCTCACCACGATAATCCGAGTCGATTGTTCCGATGCTATTAACTAGTCCAATTCCGTGTTTAATTGCAAGTCCAGACCTAGCTCTTACCTGACCCTCATATCCTTCCGGAATCTGAACAAAAAGTCCCGTAGGAATAAGTCTTCTCTCCATCCGTGCCAAAGTGATAGGCTCATTAGTGAAAGCACGTAGATCCAATCCTGAGGCTCCGTCAGTAGCGTATGTTGGTAAAATACCACTTTTTGAAATGATTTTTAACTTCATCTTTGTGTATCCTTTCAGCTTGTTCAAGGCATCGTCTTGAAAGTCAGTGCGTTGGTGCAGCTTCTTTAATGCCACGAGAAGCTTTTTAACTTGTTAGTGAACCTTTAAATATTACCTGTAACATTTATGATATTGAATTTGTCATAGTTACAAATTTCTTTTTTTACATCGTTTATATCATCTAAGGTGATATCATCTAGTATATTTAGAACTTCAGAAGGAGTTACGCACCTTCCGTAAGTTAAAAGATTTCTGCCATTATATATCATCAGGTTCTGTACACTCTCTTGTCCAAATATAAAGCTGGATTTTAGCTGCTCCTTTGAGCTTTGGAATTCTTCAATAGTGATGTCGTCTCCCTTAAGTCTATCTAGCTCTTCTTTGATCGCTCCTAACGCCTCGTCCACCTTACCCTTAGCAACTCCGGCACATATAACAAAAAGTCCAGTATGGCTATAAAAGCCAGTCATAGAGTATACTGAATAAGCAAGCCCCTTCTTAACACGAACATTTTGCATCAATCTTGATGACATACCTCCTCCAAAAAGGTTACAAAGTAACATCATAGGGTATCTTCTTGAATCTTCTGCTGGAAAAAGTCTAATTCCCATCGCAATGTGCGCTTGCTCAATATCCCTAGTTACTTCAATATATCTACCTTCAGAAGCCAGAGAGACATTTTTGTCAGTAAAAAATTCCCTATGTTCTTTGAGATTATAGAACTTGTCTTCAAAGTACTCAATTATCTCATTTCTATCAAACGAACCAGCAATCGAAACAATAATTTCATCTCTCGTATAGTGATCAAAGTAGTATTCATCTAACTTATCATGTGTAAATGATGAAACCGTTTCCTTTGTTCCAAGAACAGGATGAGACATGCCCATGCCACGGTACACGTTATCTTCAAGAATATCGAATGCAACATCATCCGGATCATCGGCATTCATGTTAATCTCTTCAATAACTACACCCTTTTCCTTCTCAAGTTCATCAGCTGGGAAAGTAGGATTACATATCATATCTGTAAGAACTTCAGCAGTCGCACGAAAATGCTCGTCAAGACACTTTACGTAAAAGCATGTACACTCTTTACTAGTAAATGCATTCATCTGTCCGCCGAGTTTATCTATTTCATTAACTATTTGAAAGTGATCCCTATTCTTAGTTCCTTTAAAGAGCATATGTTCAATAAAATGCGAAATACCATGCTCATCATCATTTTCATTTACTGAACCGTTATTACACCATATACCTATGGAAACGGATCTAACGGAATCCATAGAATTAAGAATGAGTCTTACGCCTGAATCAAGCGTTATAACCTCTAGCATATATCCCCCTTAGTTGTATTCTGATTCTATAATATCTGACAGCCTCACAGAATACGAGTCTCCTTCATACTCATAAGCGTAATTAAAATTATAATTACAGATTTCTCCAGTATATCTAGATGCACTAAGATTATACCTGGCATCTCTCACGTTTATTTCTTCACCAGTATCATTATCTACCACATGCGGTGTAGTAACGTACCAGCGCCTAAAATCATATATAGCGTTAGCCAGAGATAAATAATCTTCATCATTCATATATTCATTAAAATTTCCCATAATGCTGCGCTTTGCAGTATCGATAGTCACATAAAGCTCTGTCAATTCATCAGGGATTGACTTATTCCACTCTTCAAAATATGAATCAAACATTTCTGCTAACGAGTCCATATCTAGTTCTTTTATTAGTTCTAGGATAAGCTGGACATTTATTACTTCATCAGCTTCAAGAAGTGCAGCCAGATTTTCATAATACTGAAACTCCTCTGGCGCAACAATATCAAGGATTTGATAGAGTTCATCTCTGTTCATTAATTCACCTTTAAATCGATTTATGCTATAATAATACATCATCAATTATAGCATAAGGAGCTAGTTAAATGAATAAATACGAATTAAAAAACCGTTCCGAGGTAGCGGATAAGGATAAATGGAATCTAGAAGCGATGTATCCAGATGAAAGAAGGTGGGAAGAAGATTCGTCCACTGCTCTTAAGGAGAGTGAAGAGTTTACTTCACTTAAAGGCCAGCTAACAGAGTCAGCCGAAAATCTACTTAACGCACTACGCTTATACGCTGACATGATGCGCAAAGCAGAGAATGCTTTTGTGTATTCGAGAATGCGTCATGATGAAGATAATGCGAATACAAAATATATAGAGATGAACAACAAGTCACTTTCTATACTCGCTCAAATTTCAGCTAATGTCTCATTCTTTACACCAGAGCTACTAGAAGCTGATGAAGCTGTAATAAAGGGATTTATCCATGAATTACCAGCTTTAAAGGAATTTTCTTTCATGCTCGATTCAATCATGTTAAGCAAGCCTCACGTTCTCTCTTCTGATGAGGAGCGCATCATTGCTCAGCTTAATGAGTCTGCCAGCGCTCCAGATGAAATTTTCACTATGTTTAACGATGCGGATCTTTCTTTCGGCAAAGTTTTAAATGAAGCTGGGATAGATGTTGAGCTCACTCATGGCAATTATATCCAGTTCATGGAGTCGGAAAACCGCGAGGTAAGAAAGAATGCTTTTGAAGCAATGTACGGAAGATACAAGGAGTTTAATAACTCAATTTCTGTGATGTATAACTACAATGTAAAGCATGACACTATAATGTCTAAACTACGTAGATACAAATCAACACTAGATAGCGAGTTGTCTGGTGAGCGCATTCCGCTTTCTGTGTACGACAATCTTATTGAAGCTGTACATAAGAACCTACCATCAATGCATAAGTATATGGAGATTAGAAAGCGCGCTCTAGGACTTGATGAGCTTAAGATGTATGATATTTACCGCCCTATCGTGAAGCCAGAAGGATTAGAATACAGCTATGAAGAGGCTGTCGATATAGCCTGCAAAGCACTGGAACCTCTGGGTGATGAATATGTTCAAACTTTACGAAAAGGACTAACTGAAGATAGATGGGTAGATATATACGAAAATAAAGGTAAAACCTCTGGAGCATATAGCTTCGGTTCTTACGATAGCAATCCTTATATTTTGATGAACTTCAGCGGTGAGCTACGTGATATATTTACACTCGTCCATGAAGCCGGTCATTCAATGCATTCATACTATACCAGACGCACACAGCCATTTGTATATGGAGGACACTCTATATTTACGGCAGAAGTTGCTAGCACTGTTAATGAGACTCTATTGATTAATTACCTTCTCAAGTATGCTGAATCAAGCGATATGAAAAAGTATCTAATCAACTTCTATATCGATGAGTTTAAATCTACGCTGTTCAGACAGACAATGTTTGCTGAATTTGAAAAAATTACACATGAAACTGTTGAAAATGGTGGATCACTCACAGCACAGCTTCTGAATGAGGAGTATGATAAGCTAAATACACTTTATTATGGTCCAGCAATTACACATGATGATTTTATTCAGTATGAATGGTCTAGAATTCCTCACTTCTACCGTGCTTACTACGTATATCAGTATGCTACGGGATACTCCGCTGCAAATGCAATCGCTAACAGAATTTTAAAAGGTGGAGAAACTGAGAGAGATGATTATTTGAAATTCCTATCTACTGGAGAATCAAACTATCCAATCGAACTACTTAAAATTGCTGGAGTAGATATGAGTACCGAAGAACCGGTTCTCTCAGCCCTATCCACTTTTGCAAGCTTAGTCGATGAACTAGATAAGATGATATAACGTATTATATATGAGGAAATACTATGAAACCAACAAAAGTATTCATCTATAGCAACGATACTGGGCTATCAAAGGCCACAGCAAGTGAATTAGTTAGTGTTTTGAACGCGAGAGGCTTTGAGGTTGCTGGTACATACGATGAAACAGTTGATTTAATAGCATGCATTGGAGGCGACGGAACATTTCTGAACTGTGTCCACGAATGCAGGCTGCCACAGACACCAATAATTGGAATAAACACAGGGCATCTAGGATTTTTTCAGGAGCTAATTCCTTCTGAGCTAGAAATGTTCGTTAATATTTATAATGACGAGAATTACACTGTTGAAAAGATACACCCAATACGTGCCCTTATCACAGACCGCGATGGTATTCATGAGATAACGGGAATCAACGAAATACTAGTAATGGGCATGTATACAAAACTGGCTCATCTTTCGATAATCATGGATGATACTCCAATTCAGGAGTTTATCGGCGATGGAATCCTCGTATCTACACCTGTCGGTTCTACTGCTTACAACTACTCACTTGGAGGATCTCTAGTTGCTCCTGAACTAGATGCTCTACAGCTAACTCCGATGGCACCAATGAACACTAGCGCTTATAGATGTTTTAGGTCGAGTATTCTTTACCCTGCGTCAAAAAAAGTTAGATTGGTAACGCGTAAGAGTACCGTTGGAGACAAGCTTTTATTGGCACACGATGGGCTAACAAGAGAGTTTAGCAATGTATCTAAAATTGACGTAATGCAGGCAGACGACGAGATTCACCTCCTCAGACTGCCTGGTTACGATTACTGGAACAAGCTTACTAACAAGCTTTTATAGACTAAATTTGAGGAAATAAATGGGAAAATATAATCACACAGTTACTGAATCTGATATCGGTTTTAGCATCAATCAGATCATTAAGGCAAATTATAAATTCTCTTCGCGGTTCAAAACCAAGATGAAATTTCAGAAGCTTGTAGATCTTAATGGTGAACCTACTCCTGGCTTTATCAAGCCTAAGATTGGAGATGTAATCTCCATAAGATTGCCAGAAGAAACTAGCGATTTTCCTTCAGAAGATATACCAATTAACGTAATATACGAAGATGAGGACCTGATATTTATTAACAAGCAACCAGGAGTGATTGTTCATCCAACCAAAGGACACCCACTTCATACTATTGCAAATGGTCTTATGAAGTACATGCAGGATAACAACCAAAGCTACAAGATTCGCTTTGCTAATAGAATAGATATGGACACTTCTGGAATAGTTATCGTTGCAAAGAATGCAAATTCACAGCACGATATATCGCATCAAATGCGAGCAAATGCAGTTCATAAGCAGTACATAGCAATCGTTAATGGCGTGATTGAAGATGATGAATTTACAATAGATGAACCTATCGGAAGGCCTAATGAAGAATCAATCCAGAGGACAGTGCTATCCGAAGGCGGCAAAGATGCTATAACAGATGTTAAAGTACTCGAGAGATTTAAAAACAATACCCTCGTCGAAGTTACATTGCATACTGGCAGAACACATCAGATAAGAGTTCATCTCACTCATATAGGTCATCCTATCACTGGTGATCATCTATATGGGGGCAATGCTCCAAAACTTATAGATAGACAGGCCTTACATGCTGCAAAGATGATTTTAAAGCATCCTATGACTGGTGAGCAACTTGAGATTGAAGCACCACTACCAGATGATATGAAAAAATGCCTAGCCATTCTACGTAAGTAGAAAGCTAGGCATTAGCTTTTTTAAATTTTTGAGGGATGGAGTTTTCCTAAGCTTTATGCATCAATCTGCTTAATTTTCATTATTGCTTCAGCTCTGTCTTCATGCTTGAAAACTGCAGAACCAGCTACAAGAATATCTGCTCCATTTGAAGCAAGGAGTCCAGCATTCTTATCAGAAACACCACCATCAACCTCAATTTCGAAGCTATACCCTTTTGTCTGTCTCAGCTTGTTCAGTTCTGCAACTTTTTCAGCAGTTTCAGGTATAAACTGCTGTCCACCAAAGCCCGGATTTACAGACATTACGAGGACCATATCAACAAATGGAAGAACAGCTTCAAGACAAGATACAGGTGTACCTGGATTAATCGATACCCCTGCTTTAACTCCTTGTTCCTTAATATGTGATATTGTCCTGCAGATATGAGGACATGCCTCATAATGAACAGTGATGTATTCCGTATTCTCTGTTACAAATTCTTCGAGATACTGATCTGGATTTTCAATCATCAGGTGAACATCGTATGGAGCAGTCGCATAGATATTAAGACTCTTCATAACCGCACTTCCGAAACTGATATTGGGAACAAATGCCCCATCCATAACATCAACGTGAATATAGTCACATCCACCGTCACAAATATCAGCGACTTCAGAACCTAGCTTTGCAAAATCTGCTGCTAAAATCGAAGGTGCTATCTTTGCCATTTTCTCACCTCTTCTAGAATCGCAAGGTACGATTCATATCTACTTTTACTAATCTGTCCTTCAGCCAAGGCATCTTTTACTGCACAATCAGGCTCATCAACATGAATACAGTCGAGATACTTGCAATATCCCTTATATCCTGCTATTTCAGGAAAGTAATCCCTCACATGATACTTACCCAGTTTAGGCATATCTAGCGAAGTGAAACCAGGCGTGTCGTAAAAATAAGTGTCCTTGTCTATGCTAAAAATCTCTACATGTCTTGTTGTGTGTCGACCTCTAGAAGTCTTGCTACTAATATCTCCTGTTTTAATATCGTTTCTGCCTGTAAGAGAATTCATGATTGTTGATTTACCAACACCAGAAGGACCAGCAAAAGCAACATTAGACCCTTTTATCAGATCAAATAATTCATCGATACCATCACCAGTTTTACCATTGACAGTAACTACCGGAAAAGCTTTCTCATAAGTAGAAACTAGCCCTAGTAAATCGCTTTCTGCTACAAGATCAGGCTTCGTAATACATATAATAACCTCAATATTATTATATAGCGTAGCAGCTGTAAACTTGTCGATAATAAGTCTATTAGGATCTGGCGATGCCGCTGCAAATACAACTACTAGTTTATCTAGGTTAGAAACAGGTGGGCGCGAAAGAAAATTCTTTCTTTCGCGCACATTAGTTATTATACAGTCGCCATCTTCTTGTCTTAAGTCAAACTCAACAATATCACCAACGTAAATGATAGATTTACCTCTTTTAAGGTTTTTACGAGCATTGCCCATGTAAACATGCTCTCCATCATCTACATAGTAGAAACCGCCAATTCCTTTAACGACTCTTCCTAGCATATTACAACCTTGTTCCACTGTTATTCGAGTTATCAGATGAGCTTCCTGAAGAAGGTGCTCCCTTACTTACCTCAATATCAATGGTTTCACCCTTTTCGAGTGATGTATTAGCAGCATACTGCTGCCACATTACATATCCATTACCGTATACATTACTTTCATCGTAAGAAATATTTCCTACTTTGAAGCCTGCATTAGTAATCGCCGTCTTCGCTTCTTCAAGCGACTTTCCGGTTACAGCAGGTACTGTTCCCTTCTCCTTGCCTTTTCCATCACTAATTGTGATATTAATTTTAGTACCCTTATCAGCATTAGTTCCAGCTTCTGGGTCTTGAGTTAGTATAGTTCCTTCTGGCTTATTTGAAGTTTCAGATTTAACTATTCCAAGCTTGTATCCAGCCTTCTTTAGTTTCTTCTCAACCTTCTTGTAATCCTGTCCTACGATGTTTGGAACTGTTCCTTCTTTAGATCCCTTACTGAGGTTTAGTTTGATGGTTGAACCTTTCTTAGCCTCTTCTCCACCAGCAGGATCCTGCTCTACAACGTGACCTTCAGTGATCTCAGAAGAATAAACACTCTTACCCTTTTGGACCTTAAAGCCGTTCTTCTCGGCAGTCTTCTTCGCCTCCTTGTATGTCATATCTGACATATCTGGAACTTTAGCCTTGCTTGAGAATGCACCTGTTGCAAATGCAACTCCAAGTCCGAGAATAAGAATTATCGCAGCTGCGATTCCAATCTTGATAAGCTTCTTTTTGCGATTATCAGGACCAGCCTTCTTCTTTTTTTTCTTGCCTTTAGACTTATCGGATACTAGTTCTTCGCTATCATCTTCATCTACATCAGAGCGCTTACGTGCCACTTCGTTAGAGGCTTCAGCAAAGATAGAATTTCCAACAACTTTAGTAACAAACTCGATGTTATCAAGCTCTTCAATAAGCTCATCGGCACTGTTAAATCTATTTGTTTGGAACTTGTTAGTAGCCTTTAGAACGGCTCTTTCAAGCGCAGGCGGAATTCCGTCCACATATTCATGTGGCGGAACAATTTCTTCGTTTATATGCTTGAGGGCTATAGATACAGGGTTATCTCCATCGAATGGAACTTTTCCTGTGAGCATCTCGTACATTACAATACCGAGTGAATATATATCAGACCTTTCATCTACGTAGTTTCCTCTAGCTTGCTCTGGCGAGAAGTAATGTACAGATCCGATTACCTTGCTGTTAGTCGAAAGTGTTGCGTCGTTAACGGCCTTAGCGATACCAAAGTCAGCAAGCTTTGCAACACCATCAGAAGTAACCATGATGTTATGAGGCTTGACGTCTCTATGTATAATCTTGTTTTTATGTGCAATTCTGAGCGCAGATGCAACCTGCTTAGTTAAATCGATTACCGTGCGGTAGTCTAGAGGCGCATCTTCTGCAATTATATTGCTTAAATTACGGCCCTCAACAAGCTCCATTACTATGTAGTTAATATTTCCTTCCTTACCTACATCGTAAACACTTACGATATTAGGGTGAGAAAGCCCAGCGGCTGCCTGTGACTCTCTTTTGAAATTCTCAACAAATGAAGCATCCTTTGT
>NZ_CP016199.1:1326872-1333658 GCF_002243385.1 Mogibacterium pumilum
TAAGTATCTTGATAGCGATGAATCTATTTAACAGTCTGTCCTTGCCCTTGTAAACGACTGCCATACCGCCATCACCGATTTTCTCAAGGAGCTCGTAACGGCCAGATAGTAGTCTACTGTTCATTTGATTCCTCCAACATATCAATACAGATTACTGAAACGTTATCGTTTCCACCATTTAGGTTCGCTCTTTCAACCATACGTTCAGCACATTCCTGCATGTCAGAACTCTCGTTGAAAATATCAAGAATTTCGTTATCTGATACTTCCTCGTAGAGTCCGTCACTACAGATTAGCACCCTGTCACTTGGTTCCATATATATATTGAAACAGTCAGGGTTGTTGTACGCATTTCCACCAATTGCTCTGGTTATTACATTCTTCTTATAGTGATGGTCAGCTTCATTACGTGTAATAGCTCCCATCTTAACTAGATCATTTACATAAGTATGGTCATCAGTAATCTGGTGAACTTCATCCTTATGAATGAAATACACTCGGCTATCTCCCACATTAGCGACGTAAAGAATTTTGTGGTCAACGTAAGCAAAAACGAGTGTTGTCGCCATGCCGACGTATTCTGGCTTAATGTTAGAAAGCTGTAAAATGCTTTCATTTACAAAGTTAACTGCGTTTTCGAAATACGCAAAGATCGCTTCACTTCCCTCAACTAACTCGATTGGGTTGTTGTATACGTAATCAGCAAGGAAATCTACTGCTGCAGTGCTTGCAATTTCACCGGATTTATTTCCGCCAACGCCATCTGCCAGCATGAAAAATCTGCTATCCTTTAATACTTTTACAGCATCTTCGTTCTTAGGGCGCTTCATACCCTTGTCTGTTAAATATCCTACTCTCATTAAAATCTTACCACCTGAGTAAATTAAAATTATAAATTGTTACACTTACTGATTTTACAATAGTAAAATCCTACCTGTTTATTATACGGTAAAATTGAATTGTATTCAACAATACTTGCATTTTCAAAGGAATTACATAGCCTAGAAACTATTTGTTCATTTTCCCGCTTATTAATGGTGCAAGTGGAATAAACTAATTCACCTCCATATTTTAAATACATAAAAGCATTTCTCAAAATGCTGTACTGAATTTCATATAAACCTGGAAATGCATTAAGATCAACACGTAGTTTAAGCTCAGGTTTTCCAGCTATAACTCCAAGCCCCGAACACGGTACATCGGCAAGCACTTTATCAAACTTTTCAGCTAACATATCATCATAACGTGTGGCATCCATTGTAATTGTCTCGATACAGGAAAGACCCAGCCGACTTGAAAGTTCTTTGATAAGTTCAACTCTATGTTCATGGATGTCACAGGCTATAATTTCACCACTATCTTTCATAAGTTCTGCTATTGCCGAAGTTTTACCACCAGGAGCAGCACATATATCAAGCACTTTATCACCAGAATGAGGATTAAGCAGCTCCACACTTCTAAGTGAAGAAGTACTTTGTACAGTAAACATGCCGCTGCTGTACTCCGGAGTGCTCAAAATAGCTCCATCCTCTATAATTATCCCATTTTTAGCCAATGGATTCTCATGAACTCTGAGCCCTCTATCATTTAAACGATGTAAAAGTTCTTTACGTTCACACATAATAGAATTCACTCTAATATTTAGTTCAGGGATTTCGTACAGGCCATTTATAATTCCCTCGATTTCATTCTCTCCATACTGTTTGGCAAGAAACCTTACGAGATGGTATGGAAAAGAGTATTTATAAGATAATTCTTCCAAAATATCACTGGTATCTGGTGTTATAAGCGATGAGCCATCTCTTTCGAACGCTCTAAGCAGTCCATTTATAAAGCCTTTTGCGCCAGGCGAAACTTTTCCAGCCAAAGAAACAGCTTCATTTACCGCAGCGTATGCTGGAACTGATTTCATTTTTGAAATAGCATACATCCCCATACGCAAAATTATTAAGTTTTTATTATTAATACCTTTAATTCCATTCTTAGCAAACCTGCCAATATTGTAGTCCAAGAGAATAGTATCTCGAATAACACCTTTAACCATAACACGAACGAAGCCCTGAGAAGATACGTTGTGTTCTCTAAGAGCTTCGTTAATTGCAAGATTTGAATATGAATTATCGGAGTAGACTCTGTGAAGTGCATCGTACACTGCGTGCCAATCTTTGTTCATTAGTCTCTGTTTCCTCTAATTAGAAGAATTCTGATAAGTGCTGCTGCTGCAGTAGCAAGCGCTGCTACATATGTCATCGCAGCTGCACTAAGAACTTTTTTGCTTCCTGAATAATCTGCAGCATCAACTAAATCAAGTGATCTCATCTGCTGAAGTGCTCTGCTACTAGCGTTTAACTCAACAGGAAGAGTTACAATATGGAACAATACAACAGCAACGAAACACAGGATTCCGATGTTGAAGAGCATAGTTCCATACTGAGTTGTCGAAGATAAGAATATTCCGAGCAGTATTAACGGCCATGAAGCATTTTGTGCAAAATTTGTAACTGGCACTAGTGCATTTCTCATCTTGACAGGAGCATATCCTGTCGCATGCTGAATAGCATGACCTACCTCATGACAAGCGATACATACAGATGCAATCGAGTCCTGATTGTATATCTCTGAACTGAGGTTTACAGTGTTGTTTCTAGGATCGTAATAGTTAGTAAGAGCATCACCTTTAAGTATATTAATTGGTACTTGCTGAAGTCCATTAGCATCTAACATCCTGCGAGCTGCCTCGAAACCTGTAATCCTTTTGCTGTTTTCAATGTCAATATACGTCGAGAAAGCGCGTTTAATACGCGCCTGTACAATCATCGTAAAAATCATCGCTGGAATCATAACGATCATTGATGAATAATATCCTCCGAACATATCTTTTTACCTCCCCAATATGCTTTTTTATTTTAAACGCATTCCGATTTCTAGTTTATTCCCCCTTAAAAAGTCAGAAACGTTCATCCTCTTCTTCCCTTGTAGCTGAACCTCTCTGATTTCAAGTGTTCCACCATTACATTTTACGGTGAAATTATCTTTATTAATACTTGTTACGGTACCGTATTCAGCATCAGAATCAACATCTTCTATTGGTAAAACCTTAAAAAGCTTCAGGGTTTTATCACCAATATTCGTATATGTACCTGGCCAAGCCTTAAAAGCTCTAACTTTATTGTCGATTTCAATAGCAGAAGTACTGAAATCAGTATATCCATCCTCTTTGCTAATCATGTGAGCATATGATGAAGATGAATCATCTTGTTTTGTGTAAGTTGCTTGACCTTTTTCTATTAACTCCATGGTGTCTACAACGAGCTTAGCTCCACATTCTGCAAGTTCCTTAGAAATAGCAATGATATCTTTTCTATCAATATTGACTCTTGCAAGACTAATGATATCTCCAGTATCAAGCCCTTTCTCCATTTGCATAATAGTAACACCGGTTTCAGTCTTACCTTCTAGAATCGCATACTGCATAGGTGCTGCACCTCTATATTCAGGTAAAATCGAACCATGGATATTAATGCATCCATGGACTGGTATATCGAGTACGTCTTGAGGAAGTATCTGCCCAAACGCAGCTACTACTATGATATCAGGATGCAAAGATCTAAGCTCATCAATAAATTCAGGTTCATTTTTTATGCTATTGGGTTGGGATACTTTAATATTATGTTCAAGTGCACAAACCTTAACAGGTGAAAATACGACCTTTCCCCTATTACCACGTCTATCAGGCTGCGTAACAACCATCAAGACATCATGTCCAGCCTCTATTATGCTATTTAATGCAGGAACCGCAAATTCAGGAGTTCCCATATATACTATACGCATTTAGTTCTCGCCCTCTTCGTTTTCTGCAACTACTTCCGCCATCATCTCATTATATTGTTCAGTAGTATATACCTCTTCCGCGATATCTGGATAAACGATTCCGTTTAAGTGATCATTTTCATGCATGATACAAGTTGCCGCAAAGCCTGAAAAATCATACTCCTTAATTTCGCCATCTAAATCCATAGCTTTTAACTTAACGCGTTCAGGTCTCTTTAGCAGGCCAATGTAACCAGGTACACTTAGGCATCCTTCTGCAGATTCCTGCTCACCCTCAGTCTCAATTATTTCAGGATTAATCATCACGTATTCTTGATCGAAATTTTCTAGTTCTGGACGGCATACGAATAACCTTTTCATAACACCAACCTGAGGTGCTGCAAGCCCAACACCATCAGCCTCTTTCATTGTTTCAAGCATATCTTCGCATAGAAGTCTGATTCTGTCAGTAATTTTTGTTACAGGTTTGCACTGTTTTGTGAGAATTTCATCTCCTCTTATTACTATCTTTCTTAATGCCATAATACTCCCTTCAATATAGCAATAAATCTAAATTATTCCATATGGATTAATATCCATTTCAATATGGCAGGTGCTCTTGTGTTTCATCATAAGTTCTCTGTACTTCATGTAGGCGCTAACAAAACCGCCTCTACTACCTTTTGGTGCCTTTATAAGGAAATATACTCTATTCCTGTCAGATCCACTCCGCTGCAAGTCAAATTTAGGTTCGTAAATAGTAGTATTAGCAGGTAAATTCTTCATCGACAAAAGATACTTTCTAAAGTCATTAGCGTAATCTATTGTCGAACTACAATCACTCTTTGTGCCTTTTTTATTAACGAATGTCACAGAGATAATATCAGAAAAAGGGGGGTAGTTCATGTTCTTTCTGTGAGCTAGCTCCTGCTTATAAAAACCGTTATAATCTCTCTCCGCAGCTTTCTTTATCGTATCATCTTCTGGTTGATATGTTTGAAGGATAACCTTACTCCTTCCGCCTTCTCGACCCGCACGACCGGATACCTGGGTTATCAATTGAAATGTACGTTCAGGTGAACGATAATCAGGAATGTTAAGCGAGGAATCCGCTAAAACTATACCTACTAGCCCAACGTTTCTAAAATCTAATCCTTTAGCTAAAATTTGTGTTCCAACGAGAATATTCGTTTTTCCAGAATTAAAACGCTTTAGCGTATTTTTTATCTCTCTACTATTCTTGGCAGTATCAAGATCAAATCTCTCTATTTTAGCTGATGGAATTAGCTTACCTATAGTTTCCTCCAATCGCTCCGTTCCTGTTCCGACATAAGACAGATGTTCGTTACCGCATTCAGGACAAATTTCAGGAACTTTAAACTTGCATCCGCAGTAATGACATATTGCTGCATTTTCCCTTTTATGAAAGGTAAGGGTAATATCACAATCAGGGCACATCATTATATAGCCGCAGTCTTGGCACATTACCTGCGTTGAAAAGCCTCTTCTATTTAGAAATAGGATTACTTGTTCACCGTTGTTAATAGTCCCCTCAATAGACGACAAGAGCTTTCTGCTTATTATACTGATATTACCAGTTCGTAACTCCTCTCTCATATCAACAATATTAACTTCAGGCATTACGCTTTCACCAATCCTATCCGTCATCTCAATTAGATCGTAAATCCCTTCCATTGCACGATTGTATGAAACTATGCTTGGAGTAGCACTACCCAAAATTAAAGTGGCATGATGATGTTTTGCTCTTCTAAAAGCTACATCTACTGTCTCAAATTTAGGATTATGATCAGACTTATATGTCGATTCATGTTCTTCATCAATGATGATAACTCCAATATCTGAAGCTGGTGCGAACACAGCGGTTCTAGCACCAATCACTATTTTTGCTTTCCCAGATCTAATCCTTAACCACTCAGAAAGACGTTCACTAGTTTTAAGTTTACTATGCATTATAGCAATTTGGTCTCTCCCAAAACGCATTGCGAACCGCTCTGCAACTTGTTCCGAAAGTGCAATTTCTGGAACCAATACAATTGCTGTTTCTCCTTTTAAAATTACCTTCTGAACGGCTCTCATATAGACTTCTGTCTTACCTGAATTCGTGACACCGTGGATTAAAAATGACTTGCCTAACCCATTATCAATCGAATCATGTATCTTGGCAACCGCAGTTTGTTGTTCGCTTGAAAGAATTGGTTCACTTTCAAGTTCAGCATTCACTTTATCTTGATAGTCTACAGAAACACGCTTGCCTCCAACATCAAACATCTTGATAGCATCTATATATTTAACTCCATAGCGAGACCTCATCCAAATAGCCGTATCGATTATCTCTGATGTCATAGAACGCTCTTTGTAAATGCTGTTTATTTCTTTGATTTTGCAGGTGTCAATGCTTGGAACGATTTCTGTAGATACCACGTATCCTTCTACACCTTTTGGTCTTCTAGCGAACGGGACATTTACTTTATCACCAACTTTAATGTCGTCTGGCGCCGAATACGTAAAAAAAGAATCCATATATTCACTTTTATTATCAATTACGACATCGATATATTTCATGAACATGAATCCTTTCCTTTTATTTTAAACGTGAATAGCCGAAGCTTTAATACAGTTTATAGCAAGAAGATATTATCTTTTGCACAAGCCTCAATCATGTCATCTGGCCAAACTGAAGCCTGCACCTCACCGATATGAGCCTTCTGAAGGAAGAACATACAGATTCTGCTCTGTCCGATTCCGCCTCCGATTGATAGTGGCACTTCACCATTTAGAACGCTCTGATGGAATGACTGACTAAGTCTTTCTTCTTTGCCATCAATCATGCACTGACGTTTCATTGTTTCTTTATCAACACGAATTCCCATGGATGAAAGTTCAAGAGCATCGTCAAGTACATCGTTCCAAACGATAATATCACCATTTAACTCCCAATCGTCATAGTCCGGAGCT
>NZ_CP016199.1:1333683-1373984 GCF_002243385.1 Mogibacterium pumilum
ATGTTTCTCACCTGAAGCGAGTACACCACCGATTTTCTTGATAAATACAGCTCCATATACCTTAGCAGCTATAGCCTCACGCTGCTTAGGAGTGTTGTCTGGATATCTATCCTCGAGCTCCTGCGTGGTTATGAAAGTTATTTCATTTGGAAGCTCAATCTGAATATCTCTATATAGACGATTCACATAATCTCCGAGATTCTTCATCGCATTGTAGATAGTAACAACGGTTTCCTCAAGATACTCATCTGTGCGCTGATCATCTCGAATAACCTTTTCCCAGTCCCACTGATCCACATATATCGAGTGAATGTTGTCTAGTTCCTCATCTCTACGAATTGCGTTCATATCAGTATAGATTCCGTGGCCTGGCTCTACTTCATACTTTGCAAGCGCCATTCTCTTCCATTTAGCAAGCGACTGAACAACTTCTACCTGTTTCTCATCAATATCCTTTATAGTGAAATTAACTCTACGCTCATATCCGTTCAAGTTGTCATTGAGACCAGTCTCTGGGAATACAAATAGCGGTGCTGAAACACGACGAAGCTGAAGCCCGTACGCGAGTTCCTGCTGGAAATAGTCTTTAATCTTCTTGATTGCTCTTTGTGTCTCAACGTGATCAATAATCGGTTTGTAATCTTTTGGAAGTACTAATTTACCCATTTCCTAAAAGCCTTTCTATATAAAATTTATTTATTTACAATGTTACGCAGAATGTCCTACTTGTTTTTCATCATAGCGCGTGCATACTCACATCCACAGAACTTTTGTCTATAAAGCCCATATTTCTTTGATAGTTCTACGCTTCTGCCAAATCCATTTCCCTTCTTAAAGTCCATGTCCAGGAATTTGACGTTATTTGCTTCACCGATAGCTTCTCCAATTCTAACTATAGACGCATAGTTCTTATGAGGACTTACCGCCATTGCAGTAGCAAAATAATCCATCCCAAGTTCATTCGCCTTGCGTCCCGCTTCTTCTAGCCTTAACTCAAAGCACACATCACATCTCTTTCCGCCTTCAGGCTCATTACAAAGTGACTGCGCAACTTTGATAAAGTCCTCAACTTTATAATCTCCTTCGAAATAATGAACATGTGTCCTATCTTTGAACTCTTCATTAAAAGCATCGATGAATTTTACGAGATTGTCCCTTCGTAAAAGATATTCTTCCTGATCTGTAATATTTGGATTATAATAAAAAATAGTGACTTCGTAGTCAAAAGCCAATCGCTCTACACACGATGTAGAACAAGGCCCACAGCAAGCATGTAAGAGTATTCTCGGCTTCCTGTCAGCCAATTTGACATTCATGTAAGCGGATGACCTATTTTTCTCAAATTCATCTGTACGAAAACCCATATAGGCATCGCATTTTTCTTTCATTGGAAATACCTCATAATTTTAAAATCATCTTTTAATTATACAAAATAATACGGTATTTTTCCATAGGAACTGACACATTCTCATGTTTTGCAAGTGTTTATATACAATAAATTATATCGAGGTATTAATTTGAAATTTACTAAAGATCAAAGGTTTTATTCAATAAATACTTTTCTAAAAGAACAATTCGGCAGAAAGATGGTAAAGCTTTCAATCGAAGCTGGCTTTACATGTCCTAATAGAGATGGAAAAGTAGGATATGGTGGTTGTAAATTTTGTTCTTCAGGTGGTTCGGGAGAACTTGCTTCTAACATTTCAGATCAGATTGAACTACTTAACGATAAATGGCCAAATGCTGGTCATTTAGCTTACTTCCAAAGTCATACGAACACTTACGCCTCTGTAGATGTATTGCGAGAAAAATATCACGCGGCATTATCTTATCCAGATATAGAGGGAATCGTTATAGCAACGAGACCAGATTGTCTTGACGAGGAAGTACTTAATCTCCTTTCTGAAATTAGCGAAAATCATTTTATGTGGATTGAGCTTGGTCTTCAAACTATTCACGATAAAACACTTGATGCCATGAATATCGGATACCACATAAGTGATTTTGATCGTGCAATGTCTGAGCTATCGAAGCGCAACATCAAAACAGTAGTACACCTAATTCTTGGTCTACCTGAAGAAACTGAAAAAGACATGTTCAAATCACTTCACTACGTAACAAATAGTGGAATATTCGGAATTAAAATGCATCTTATGAACATCGTTCGTACGTCACCACTTTACAAGGAGATGCCCGACTATGTATCTTTTGACAGTCTCGAAAACTACGTCGATCTCGTTGTCAGAATGCTCGAAGAAACACCACCAAATATAACCATCCACCGTCTAACCGGTGATGTTCCAAGAAAGCTCTTAGTGAGCCCTGAATGGAGTTATAAAAAAAGGACGATTTTAAACTCAATTAATCACGAACTTATTGCTCGAGATACTTATCAAGGAGCCAAATTGCAGCTTTTTCAACCATAATTTTAATGCATATTATAAAAGAAGTAGAAAAAGGCGGATATCAACATCACATTTGATACCCGCCTTCTATTAATACTTCTAAGTAGCTTATTTCTCGCTATCGCATACCTTTAATGCGGTAAAGCTGTAGCCGATGGCATATTGCTATATATAGGAATAATAAATACTAGTGATTCATTAGTTATTCCATATGCACTATAGCTATTCTTTGTCGAAATTGATTCAGTATAGCAAGCCGAGATATTTGTCATATACTGATGTGTTCCAACCTTGCTTGCACCATTTGCAACGTTAAATCTCTGGAAGTATACAGAATTCTGACCCTGCTTTATATAACCGCTAGCTATAAACTTAGCTCCTCCAAATACCGCTTTCTGCTTAGTATCCCATCCCTGCTTCTTTGCGTATTCCAGACCTCTCATTACAGGGTTTGCATTAGAATAAGCTCCGATATTGTAAGGATTATATGCCGACTTGCCATCAGGGAAAACATATCCTGATATCGCAATACTTCCGCCACCAGTCTCCTGTCTTGCTCTCGCAGCAAGTGCAATTGGACTTATACCATTTTGCTGTCCTGCCGTCACAAACCAGCTAGCCATAAATCCATTACGTTCAAGAGCAGTGCCAGAAATAATCTTTGAAACTGCAGCCTGAGATTGATACGACTGATATGACAAGTCTTCGAACATGTAAATATTGTTTTCGTTCAAGAAGTTACGTGGATCCATATAGTATCCCACAACTTCTGTATTTGCATTGAACCATGTTGCTCCATCCTTAGGGATATAAGTTCCAGATGCAGTAAATCTGCCAACACCCTTAAGCGATTCAATACCTACTACTGCATGCTCCTCGCTCTCTTTATTCTTTTCTACTGGTGCGGTTGCTTCCTGTCCATCATATTTCTGGTCAGTAATTGTAATCCAGTTTGCAGCCGCATAATAAGTAGTTCCTTTATACTGAATTCTATACCAGTTGTAATTACCTGAATTAATCACACCAGTAATTACTACTTCTGTATTCTTAGAAAATGTTCCTACAGGCTTGTTTGTTAGATCATATGATGCTCTATAGTTTAGATAATCATGAACCTTACCGCTTACACTTGCATTACCTTGCCTTACTTCTCCTGAAGCTGTAATAGCCTCAGAAGGAACATAGTATACTTTTCCATTTATAGCAACCTTATACCAGCTGCTATTATCAACGTTCTTTACTGAATCGATAATTGTTACATTTTGACCTGTAGTTAAGCCTCCAACTTCCTTAAATAAGTCAGATGGACCCATTCTATAAGCAGTATTCTGCTTTATAGTTCCGTATACAACAGAACTATTATTTGAATTTGATGCTTTAGGTGTAGCAGCCTGTTTTGAGGCTACGGTAGCAGTTTTTGTTTCTTCAACTGTAACAAACTTACTACAAATATAAGCAAATCCACTTCCATTCTTAATCTTATACCAAATAACTCCATCTGATGCTTTTGCTGTCAAGACAATAGCTACCTTATTTCCAGTGTTTACACCACCAACCTTGCTATATCCAGTTCCTGCACCTTTACGAATATTAGTGTATCCACCTTTTACAGTACCATTAACCTCTGCCGAGTAGTTTTCGTTAGTAACGCTTCCCTGTATATAACCAGTCTGACCAGCTGCTGTCTTTACGTGTACAAACTTTGCATCGTCACTACCATTATTATTAATAAACATCTCATCAAGTATTGTAATATCAGTGTTTGCACTTGCTGTACCAGCCAAATCGGATGATTTACTAGCTTTCTTATATAAAGGTCTAGTCTTATCCTTTGCCTTAAAACTATATGAGTTTACATCTCTGTATGAAAGAGGATAAGCACCATTGATTAGAGACACACCGTCACGGCTCTCCTTGGAAAGTGCAGTATTCCAGTCAATTCCAGTATTTTTTGCAACAAACTTCCAATTTGGATGTGCAGCATGAAGCTGTCGTAACTTCACCTTATAATCCTCTGGAAAAGATGAAATTGATTTTTCAAAATCGCTTTCTGACTGCTTCGTGGTACTCGTATTATTACTATTATCACTATTATTAGTCGTGGTACTATTTGTTCCAGTTGTAGGTTTATTTTGACTCGAATTAATATTATCATGTGTCGGTTTTGAATCATGTTTAGGGTCTACAATAGGTGAATTAATTCCACCGTTATTGGATGTTCCACCGCTATTATTCGAGAAAATACTACCGGTGATATTTACCCATGATGCACAAACATAATTATAACCACCATTATATTTAATCATGTACCATCCAACATTAGAATTGTTGGCTCTTGCTTTTAGAAGAATGGTTAAATTTACATTATTTCCGAAAGTTGTAATCCTAGTAAACCCTGTACCTGCACCAAGTCTACTATTAACCGAAGCAGTAGTTCTGCCGGTAACTGCAGAATACTCCACTCTATTGATAAGATCTGATCTTACATATCCGGACTTACCACCATAGTTTATGTGATACCATTTATCTTTAGCAGTACCGTTAAAACGTGAAGAAAAGACAACTTCAGTAATAGTTACTTTCTTATTATTAGAAAGTACCATAACCTTTTTTGTAAATACCGAAGTACCATTTCTGACATTAACACCATTCTTAGAGTTAATATAACCTGTTGCATTTTGTACAGACTGTGCACTAGCATCTGATACAAAAAATGCAATAAACAGAATTGAAAATAACAAAGCTGTAAACACTGAGGTAAGCTTTACTCTTAAACAAATATTCATTATTTCCTCTCTTAATTAATAAATTCAAATAAATGTAATTACAGAATATAAAATTACATAATGTACAATTTTTCTTAATTTTAACAAAGTTACATTTAATTATAAAGTAAATTAGTCGCTAAATCGTTGAAATTTCAATCATTTATTCGGATTTAAGTGTTCAAAAGATAAAAACATCTAAAATAACACAAGATATAAATATATTACAATAAATATGACCAACATATAGAAATAAAAAAGAAGCATTTCTGCTTCTTAACTGGTGCCCAGACTCGGAATCGAACCAAGGACACAGGGATTTTCAGTCCCTTGCTCTACCAACTGAGCTATCTGGGCATATAAACTAAATAAATAATGGTGGGCCATCGGGGACTTGAACCCAGGACCTGCCGGTTATGAGCCGGACGCTCTGACCAACTGAGCTAATGGCCCCAAAATGGTCGGGGTGGCAGGATTTGAACCCGCGGCCCACTGGTCCCAAACCAGTTGCGCTACCAAGCTGCGCTACACCCCGACGCTCTTTGATTTTATCACTCAAGGAATTATTTGTAAACATTAAAGTATTCAGTTTAATTGTGGTCGGGGTGGCAGGATTTGAACCCGCGGCCCACTGGTCCCAAACCAGTTGCGCTACCAAGCTGCGCTACACCCCGTAAAACATTGGCAGGGGCAGAAGGACTCGAACCCTCGGCACGTGGTTTTGGAGACCACTGCTCTACCAACTGAGCTATACCCCTATGGTATATATTAAAATGGCGGAGAAGATGGGATTCGAACCCATGCGGCCCTAATATGAACCCTAACGGTTTAGCAAACCGTCCTCTTCAGCCTCTTGAGTACTTCTCCAAAGCTACAACTAAATGATTCTTGGCGGAGAGGGTGGGATTCGAACCCACGGTCCCTTTCAGAATCACTGGTTTTCAAGACCAGCTCCTTAAACCACTCGGACACCTCTCCGGATGTTGTTAAAACTTGGTGACCCATCGGAGATTCGAACTCCGGACACCTTGATTAAAAGTCAAGTGCTCTACCACCTGAGCTAATGGGTCACAATGGCTGGGGTAGCGGGACTCGAACCTGCGAAATCACGGAGTCAAAGTCCGTTGCCTTAACCACTTGGCTATACCCCAATAACATGACTTCAAGTTCGTCTACTTAACCAATTTAAAATCTAAAAATGGTGAGCCCACAGGGATTCGAACCCCGGACACACGGCTTAGAAGGCCGTTGCTCTATCCAACTGAGCTATGGACCCTTAAAAAAATGGAGCGGATGATGAGAATCGAACTCACGCTATCAGCTTGGAAGGCTGAAGTTCTACCATTGAACTACATCCGCAAAATGGAGCGGAAGACGAGATTCGAACTCGCGACCCTCGCCTTGGCAAGGCGATGCTCTACCCCTGAGCCACTTCCGCATATGTATTGGTCGAGGGAGATGGATTCGAACCATCGAAAGCACAGCTAACGGATTTACAGTCCGCCCCCTTTGGCCACTCGGGAATCCCTCGAAATGTTGGAGCTGATGGAGGGAATCGAACCCCCAACCTGCTGATTACAAATCAGCTGCTCTACCGTTGAGCCACATCAGCATATAAACAGAAAATTGGCGACCGGGAACGGGCTCGAACCGTCGACCTCCAGCGTGACAGGCTGGCATTCTAACCAACTGAACTACCCGGCCAAAATATGGTGGACGCTATAGGGCTCGAACCTATGACCCCCTGCTTGTAAGGCAGATGCTCTCCCAGCTGAGCTAAGCGTCCAGAGATATTTGTCGCACTAGATTACCAAACCTAAACCGTCAATTTCGTGCTACAGTCTTCACTCAACTGCGTTATTCATACTAACACAGCATCAGAGTACTGTCAACGACAAATTTATTTTTTCTCGATTCATCTTTCAATAGCTTGCATTTACCTGCAGTTGCTTCTGTTATAGCATCGATTATTTCATCTTTGTGATCAATATCACCGATAATTTCCAGTGTGATTCTATCAGTGTACTCTATTTTTCCGATATTGAACCCCCCTGTTTTTGAATTGTTTTCAATTTGTGCCAAATTTGAATATGAAATCTCATATTTTAGGACTATTGCCTCTCTAACCTCACATAGCTTAGCCTTATCTATCGCAAGCCTTGCAACAGCTGTATAAGCTCTCATAAGTCCACCAGTACCAAGTTTTATTCCACCAAAGTAACGTGTAACTACAATCACAAGATTAGTAAGTCCACTATCAACTAACATGCGAAGAACTGGTGCACCAGCAGTACCATGCGGCTCGCCATCTTCACTTGACCATTGAATCTCTTGTTTTTCTCCCACTACAAGTACCGGCACATTATGTGTTGCATCCTTGTATTCAGCCTTTATAGCCGCAATAAATGACTTCGCCTCATCATATGTTTCTACAGGTGAAACATGAGCTATAAAGCGAGATTTTTGGATTGTATATTCAGCCTTTGCCTCTTCGTATATGGTGTCATATAGCTTCATTTACAAAATGTACTTGTCAACATCTACTTCTTTGACAGTCTCCTTAAATTTATCCCTTACAAATTCTTTATCAATTACTACTTTATCAACTGAATCATCAGGTAGCATAAACGAAATATCCTCAAGTAGCTTCTCGATAATTGTATATAGTCTTCTAGCTCCGATGTTTTCAGTCTGTTCATTCATTAAAAATGCCATTTCAGCAATTTCATCTGTTGAGTCATCAGTAAACTCAACTTCTATTCCTTCAGTTTCTAGAAGTGCCTTCTGCTGTTTTGTTACCGCATTTTCTGTAGCAGTGAGAATTTGTTTGAAGTCTTCCTTATCTAGATTCTTTAGTTCTACATTGATTGGGAATCTTCCCTGTAGCTCCGGAATCAAATCCGAAGGCTTTGACACGTGAAACGCTCCTGCTCCAATGAATAACATGTGATCCGTCTTTACGGGGCCATGTTTAGTGTTTACGACACTTCCTTCAACGATTGGAAGTATATCTCTCTGAACACCTTCACGGGATACATCTGCACCTGAAGCCATCGAGCTGCCCGAGGCAATTTTATCAATTTCATCGATGAAAATGATACCGTTCTGCTCGGCATTTTCAATAGCATCATCAATTACTTGATCCATATCTATTAGGTTCTGGGCTTCTTGCTCTCTGAGAATCTTTCTAGCTTCACGGACGGTAACCTTCTTGTGCTTAATCTTCTTAGGCATCATATCTCCAAAAATGTTCCCAATTGTGATTCCTATACCTTCATTTTGCATATCTAGCTGATTAGTATTTACAGAATCTTCAACTTCAATATCAATAAGCTGATCTTCTAGCTTACCTTCCCTAAGCTGCACTCTAACCTGCTCTTTTGCCATAACGATATCTTCAGGAACATTCTGTTTTTCCCGGCTCTGCTGTTCTTCATATTGCTTCTTTTGGCTTGGGTAATTGGAGTTATTAAGAAAAAAGTCAAATGGGTTTGGACCATTTACATTCTTAACATTATCGGTAGAATGTCCTGGCACAAGTGCATCGATAATCTTTTCTTCTACAATTTCATCTGCAACTCCATATTTTTCGTTAATGCGCTGCTGTTTAGTAATTCTTACCGAAGCCTCTACCAAGTCTCTTACCATGGAATCAACATCACGACCCACATATCCAACTTCAGTAAACTTTGTAGCCTCAACTTTGACAAATGGCGCTTCCATAATCTTGGCAAGTCTACGGGCAATCTCAGTCTTTCCTACACCCGTTGGCCCCATCATAAGTATATTCTTAGGCGTAATTTCTTCACGCATCTCCTCACTAAGCTGGCGGCGTCTATATCTATTTCTCAAAGCAATAGCAACGGACTTCTTTGCATCAGCCTGCCCAATTATGTATTTATCTAATTCAGCGACTATCTGTTTAGGAGTCATTGTTTTAATATTCTGTTTCATAAATCCCCCCCTATAGTTTCTCAACTGAGATATTGTTATTCGTATATACACAGATATTAGAAGCAATCTCAAGCGATTTACGAACAATACTTTCAGCATCCAAATCAGAGTTATCAAATAGAGCAGATGCAGCTGCGTATGCGTAATTTCCACCCGAACCTATTGCAACGACATCTTTATCTGGCTCAATAACTTCCCCATTACCAGATATAACTAATAAATCATCTTCGTCAACCACTATCATTAAGGCTTCTAAACTTCTTGTTGCCTGATCACTTCTCCAAAACTGTGCTAAATCAACAGCTGCACGCTTTAGATTTCCATCATGTTCTTGGAGCTTGTTCTCGAACTTATCTGTAAGAGAAAACGCATCTGCAACAGAACCTGCAAAACCTGTAAGAACTTTTCCCTTAAATATTTTCTTTACCTTCTTTGCACCATTCTTCATAATAGTCGTTTCGCCCATTGTTACCTGTCCATCACCACCGATACATATATCCCCATTAGGTCTCTTTACTGCACAAATTGTTGTTGCATGAAATTGAACCATATCTTTACCTCCGTTATATTAAAATCTTTTACTCTTTATCTGTGCTATAGTTGCACTTATCGTTTGAGCACTTGATCTTAGCTTTCTTACCCTTTCCTTCAAGGAGTATTGAACCACATTTTGGACACAGATTATTGGTTGGCTTATCCCAGTACGAAACTTTGCATTCAGGATATCCGCTACAGCCGTAGAAAATTTTACCTCCACGTCTAGTCCTCTTTTCAATTATTGGCTTACCACAGCTTGGGCAAGCAACTCCAATTTCCTTTACTATAGGCTTTGTGTTCATGCATTCAGGATATCCAGTGCATGCAAGAAATTTACCGAAACGACTTTCTTTAATTGCCATCGGTTTCCCGCATACATCACAAACTTCATCACTCAGAACTAATTCTTGTTCGATTTTTTCTACTTCATTTTGAGCAACCTCTAGTTCCTTACTGAATGGACCGTAAAAATCTTCGATTACTCGTTTCCAAGCTTCCTTTTTAAGTTCAATTTGGTCAAGATGATTTTCTAAATCACCAGTAAATTCAACATCAACTATATCTCCGAAATATTCTGAGAGTATTCCCGTTACGTCAAAGCCTAGCTGTGTTGGAACTAGATTCTTCTTTTCTCTAGTTACATAGCGTCTACCAGTAAGCGTTGTAATGATAGCGGAATATGTACTTGGTCTTCCTATATTCTTCTCTTCCATCTCTTTGACGAGACCAGCCTCAGTATACCTTGCTGGTGGCTGTGTAAATTTCTGTGCTTTAAGGATTTCTTTACACTTAAGCTCATCACCTTCATGTAATTCTGGAACGTATGAATCCTTCTCATTTGAAATAGGATAAACTTTCCTCCATCCATCGAATACCATTCTTGATCCAGAAGCTCTAAATTCGTAGCCATTATTATCTATAGAAACTGAAACTGTATCAAACTCGGCTGCTGACATCTGAGATGCAACAAAGCGGTTCCAAACAAGATTATATAGTTTAAACTGATCCGCAGTTAGCGAGTCTCGAATTACCTCTGGCTCTAAAGTAACGTCCGTTGGTCTAATCGCTTCGTGCGCATCTTGAATATCTTTATTTTTGTTAGAGAAAGAGTTGTTAGAGCTGTATTCTTTACCAAACTTATTACTGATAAAACTTGCAGCCGCTTCCTTAGCAACGGAAGATACTCTTACAGAGTCTGTACGTAGATATGTGATGAGGCCTCGTGTTCCGATTCCCTTTACATCAATACCCTCATATAACTGCTGGGCAACCTGCATCGTCTTCTTGGTCTGGAAATTTAACTTAATAGAAGCATCCTGCTGCATACTGCTTGTTGTAAATGGCGCATATGGCTTAGGCTTCCTCTTACCTGTCTTTACACTCTCGACAATAAACTTTCCTAATTTAATCTCTTTTTCAATGTTTTCGGCATCAATAGCAGTATTTATGCGGATATCTTTACCCTTATACTTACTGAGTGATGCTGTAAAATTATCACCGTAATCAGCTGTTATAGTCCAATATTCTTCAGGAATAAACGATGTTATTTCATTTTCTCTATCACAAATCATCTTAAGGGCTGCGGACTGAACTCTGCCAGCGGAGAGGCCACGTCTTACCTTCTGCCAAAGTAGAGGACTAATCTGATATCCTACGAGTCTATCTAAAACTCTTCTAGCCTGCTGTGCGTCAACTAGCCCCATATCAATAGAGCGAGGATGCTTAATAGCTTCCTTTACTGCTTCTTTATTAATTTCATTAAAAACAATCCTGCATTCACTACTTGGATCAATATCAAGTATGTGTGCAAGATGCCACGATATAGCTTCTCCCTCACGGTCAGGGTCAGTTGCCAAAAGAATTCTTGAAGCTGATGCAGCAGCTTTTTTGAGTTCTTTAATCTTATCTCCCTTTCCACGAATATTTATATAGCCTGGTTCAAAGTAGTTTTCTATATCTATGCCAAGCCTGCTCTTTGGCAAATCTCTTACATGTCCCACTGACGCGAGTACGCTATAAGAAGATCCAAGGTATTTACCTATAACCTTGGCTTTTGAAGGAGACTCTACTATTAGAAGTGTACGTTTTCTGGTTGTCTTTTTGCCTTTCGTAGTGATTTTCTTCTTAGTTGACTTTGTGCTTGCTGTACTAGGCATCGATTAACCCCTTAATCATAAATTTAAAATATAACTTCTCTACAATATTAGAGTTCATCATAAACCTTGAGATTTTATTTTGCAAGAAATACTTTGCCTCCATAGGTCGTAATGACACCCTTAATTTCGAGCACTGTAAGTATAGCACTGACTTTTCCAGCATTTTTGTTGAGATTGTGTGCAATGCTGTCAACCGTACAACAAGTAGACTTTTGAATTTCATTATAAATCTCTAGTTCATCAAATCCAAGGGTGTGCTCTATATCCACAGGAGTGTAATCAAATCCATTAATATCAGAAGCAATATCACTAATACTTATCATGGGAATAGCACCGTCTTTAATAAGCTTATTAGTCCCAACACTAAACTGACTATTTATATTACCCGGCACAGCATATATATTTTTTCCTTGTTCGCAGGCAAAGTCTGCTGTTATTAGTGACCCGCTATTGAGCCCAGCTTCCACAACTACTATAGCTTCCGATATTGCACTAATTATTCTATTTCGCTGTGGAAATGTATATTTAGCTCCCTGTGTCCCTGGCGGGTATTCAGATATTATCAATCCACTTTGGGCAATTTTGTTGTATAACCAAAAATTTCTAGCAGGATAAACTATATCTATTCCTGTCCCTAGAACTGCAACCGCAGCACCGCCTGCATTTACCGTACCTTCATGCGCGAAGCTGTCTATTCCGTATGCTAATCCTGATACAACGGGGATTCCTGCGTTCGCTAGCTCCCTGCCAACCATTTGTGCAACGATCTTGCCATAAAGCGTGTATTTTCTCGATCCGACAACTGCGACAGATTTTCTTTTTAGTAAACTTATATCTCCTATGCAGTACAACTTCTCTGGCGGTTTTCTTATCACTTTTAAGCTATTCGGATAGTTCGGAGAATCTTCAGTAATTACGCTAATATCTTCATTATAAGAATATTTCATTTTAAGCTTGCTCCCTATTAAATTCGCTGCATCTATAACTCAATGCCTCTGCTAAATGAGTAACATTAACTGTAGTTGATTGCTCGATATCTGCAATAGTTCTAGCGACTTTAAGTGTTCGTATATAGCATCTTGGTGAAAGATTTAAGGAATTGTATGCATTTTCGAGAAATTTTTTCTCTGCTCGTTCTAATAGACAGACCTCCCTAATTTTTTTATCGCTGATATTTCCACAACTAGCACCTCTTCCTTGGAGTTCTGAAAATCTGATGGCCTTTTCTACCATCGAACTCATCGTTTTACTATCTAATATTCTATTGTCATCTTTTATAGAGCTATCAAGATCATCAAATCTCACAGCTTGCATGTTTATTTGCAAGTCTATACGATCTAAAATTGGCCCACTCATACGTCTTCTATATCTAGCAATCTCTTGAGCAGTACACGTACAATCCTTTGATTCACTTCCAAAATAGCCGCATGGACAAGGATTTGCAGCCATAACAACAAGAGCTTTACAAGGAAACTCATATACTGCTCCTCGTCTTGAGATGACAATCCTATGATCTTCTAACGGCTGACGAAGTGCCTCTATCTGCGATGTGTCAAATTCGCAGAACTCATCAAGGAATAACACTCCATTATGAGCTAAAGAAAGCTCACCCGGCACTGGATATAGTCCACCTCCGAGTAGCGCTGCACGAGTAATTGTATGATGAGGACACCTAAATGGTCTACTCTCTATTGTATTTGCACCCTTATTGAGCTGGCCTGCCACAGAATGAATCATAGTAGTTTCGAGAAGTTCTTCTTTTGAAATCTTGGACATTATACCTGGTAATCGTTTCGCAAGCATTGTTTTACCACACCCTGGTGGACCAATCATAAGCAGCGGATGCTGACCCGCTGCAGCAATTACTAGGGCTTTCTTGGCATATTCTTGCCCCCTTATATCAGAGTAGTCATATTTGTTTCTTTTGACAGTTTCAGCATCCTCAAATAAATTATTACTCCCTTCGCTTAACTCATTGTTAATAGCTTTAATTGCGTCTTCTAGTTTGTTTACACCTATTATTGCAATGCCTTCAACCATCGAAGCCTCTTTTACATTCTTAGTTGGAAGAATCACCTTATGTACTCCTAATTCTCGCAGCGAAATCACTATTGGCAACACCCCATCCACCGGCATAATTTGTCCAGATAAAGATAACTCCCCGATGACTGCATAAGATTTCGCCTTCTGATTATTGACAACTAAAGCGCTTGATAGAATTCCGATTGCAATTGGTAGATCAAGATGACTTCCATTTTTGCTTAAGTTCGCCGGTGATAGATTCACCGTTATATGCCCATGCGGAAAATCATATCCCGAATGTATAATTGCTGAACGAATTCTCTCACGCGACTCGATTACAGCTTTTGAAGCTAGGCCAACTATATTAAAATTAGGAAGACCATTGCTAATATATGTTTCAATTGTTACCTTTTGACCATAAATTCCTCTTATTATTCCACTTGTAATTCTAGATAGCATGACACCTCTAAAAGCAATTTTTGCTAACTCTACATTCGATCTCTACAATATCAAACCTGGCATTATAACTGCTAAATTCCCTGTTCTCACGTAAGAAATAATTAGCGACATTTTTAATATGACGAATCTTATCATGCGATATTGCCTGTGCTGGATATCCATATTTATTACTAGTTCTTGTTTTTACCTCGATAAAGCTCAGTACCTTATCTCTAATGTCCATAGCAATAATATCGATTTCTCCTATTTTACATGTATAATTTCTCGCGATTACTTCATATCCCTGCTGTTCAAGAATATCTGCAGCCATATTTTCTCCAAGATTACCAACTACCTTGTTATATTTCATACTTCCTCCATGCTATTAAATTTACAGACGATTTCTCCCTTTCATTTAAACCATTTATACCACGAAAAAGATTTAGCTTCAGTATGGTTGCACAAAAAGTGCATACAGTGCTGAAAATAGTGTATTTTCAGCACTGTATGCATTGATTTTTCAATTTATATTATTTTACGCCTCTTCGTCAAAACAGAATTTTAATATCGCTTTCCCGACACCTCCGTTTATGTTTGTATCTGTGACATAATCCGCATGCTCCTTAACAATGTCCCACGCATTTTCCATAGCCACTCCAACGCCAGCCAGTTGCAGCATTGGAATATCATTTGCAGCGTCACCACAGCACATGAGTTCAGATTTTTCTATGGATAAGATCTTCATAAGCTCTACCAGTGCCATGCTCTTACTCGATCCTATGCCACCAATTTCTATATTATTGAGTACGGATGATGTCACATTTGCATTATCGTAAACACTGACAATCTTACGAATCTCTTCGAGTTTATCCATATCATCAAAGAAGATATTTATATTTTCTATTTCTGCAGAGTTTTCAAGCATGAATTCAAATATATCATCTAGAGGATTTCTCGTTTTAAGCACATACTCACGTCTTCTATGCACGCTTCCATTAACATCAATATCATAGTAAAGCTCTGCATCTATATAAGCCTGTCCATCGTGAAAAGCCTCAAGGTATAGATTATTTTCTTTTGCAAGAGATACTACTCGTTCTATTACTACTGGATTTATGAAACTTGAATAAACATCATGACCGAGTTTCAAATCACGGACATGTGCGCCATTAGATGAGATTATGTATCTAAGCCCTTCTATATTCATTATATCTTCCGGAACGGCTGAAATAACGCGTCCTGTTGCGATTACAACATTAATGCCTGCAGCAATAGCACGTTCTATAGCAATCTTATTAAGTTCTGGAAGTCTACCGTTACTTCCGAGAGTTGTTCCGTCCAAATCTAATCCGATAATCTTAATACCCATTTATACCTCTTTAAGTACTTTTACCTGAATTTTCACCCTAAAAACGACAACTCAATTGCAAATAATATGCGTTTGAATTATAATTCACTATTGAGCTAATAACAAAATACATTATATATTGAATTGGCTCTTTAATCTATATTTTAAATTTTTGAACAGGATGGCGAAAATGAAGATTGCGATTATTGGTGCCGGAAAGCTAGGAATAAGAATTACTGAAGCCTTGCTTGACGGAGATTACGATATTACAGTTGTAGATAATAATGAGAAAAAACTCGATATGCTCGCTCAGCAGTTCGACGTTTTTACGGTTCTCGGTGATGCGAAGACTATCGAGACACTCAATAAAATCGATGTTAAATCATTCGATTTTCTCATAGCCACTACCACTTCAGACGACACTAATATCCTTACCGCTTCATTTGCAAAGATTCTTGGATGTAAGCGTGTAATTGCAAGAGTTAGAGAGCCAGAGCACATGAACCAGCTTGACTTTTTAAGAGAGCACTATAATATTGATATGCTCATCAACCCTGACCTTCTTATCACGTCTGAAATTTATAGATATTTGGTAGAGAAGTACACTTTAAGTAACGGAATATTCACATCTAGAAGCATTGCACTTATTGAGTTCGAGGCTGACAAGAAACCTCAGCTTATAGGAAAGTCGCTTGTTGAATTCCGTACCATAATGCCAGATATGCTGATGGTTGGTATTTCGCGCAAGGGAAAGATGATTATCCCACACGGTAATTCAGTTATTGAAGCTCACGACCTACTCTACCTAATCGGTGAGAAAGAAAACGTATTTGATTTAGCTAGTCGTGTTCACACTAAAATGAAGCATTCTTCTGTACAGAAGGTAATGATTATCGGTGGTGGTAAAACCGGTTATTATCTAGCTTCAAGACTTTCTGAGTACGGTGTATTCGTTAAGATTATCGAGAAAGACAAGGAGCGCTGCCATTATTTGGCAAATAAACTTGAAAATGTAATGGTTCTTAACGGCGATGGTTCAAATGTCGGACTATTAAATGAGGAAGATATGGATGAGATGGATGCATTTGTAACTGCAACTGGTTACGATGAGGAAAACCTCCTTCTCGCCCTAATGGCTAAGACCCATGGAATTGAGGATGTAATTTCCAAAGTAAGTCACGATAGCTATACTGATCTAATATCAAAGCTTGGTATAGATGTAGTGCTCAATCCTTTGGATATAAGCTGCTCCACCGTTCTTAGACTTATCAGAGGAGCTAAGAAGGTTATCTCCTCCGTCCTCCTGCAAGGTCAGGCTGAACTCATGGAGGTTTATGCTCAGGAAGGTATGAGCATGATTAATATTCCGCTCAAAAACATGAATCTGCCTGATTACATAATCATTGCAGCTATACATCGTGGTATGGAAACTATCATTCCTGACGGAAATACAAAGATAAAACCTGGAGATCGAGTTACGATTGTTTGTATGATCTCCAATATTGGATATGTAGAGAAGCTATTTAAACCTAATATTAGACTTAACATTCTAAAGTAATTGACATGTATAAACGAGTTATCAACATAATCGGAAAACTACAGTTTATTATCGGAGGTAGCATGATGCTACCTCTATTTGTCGCGATTATTTACAAGGAATATGACTCTGTAATTGCATTTACAATTACATGTGCATTAACTTTCGGATTAGGTATTTTAACGACTAATATTCTTGGAAAAAATGCTTCTACCGAAGCACTTCGTTATACAGATAGTTACTTTATCGTTGCTTTCACGTGGATTATGTCATCTGTACTTGCCGCAATTCCGTTTGTGATACAGGGATCTATTCCTAATGTAGTCGATGCTTTCTTTGAGATGTGTTCCGGTTTTTCAACGACAGGCGCTACAATCCTGACGGATGTTGAAGCTCTTCCAAAATCAATGCTATTCTGGCGTTCTGAAACGCAGTGGCTTGGTGGTATGGGTATCATAGTTCTAATGGTAGCTCTAGTTCCTAACCTTGGTGTAAAGGCTCAAAATGTTGCGAGCGCAGAAACGCCAGGACCAACTGTAACAAAGCTCACCTCAAGATTCTCAGATACTGCGAGAAGCCTCTATATTGCATACGTAATACTTACAATTATACTTATAGTCCTTCTCCTTCTTGGTGGATTGAACTTGTTTGATGCTGTGGCACATGCATTTTCCACTATGGCTACCGGTGGTTTCGGTATATATAGCGATAGTATTGCTCATTTTCATAGCTATTACATAACATGGGTTATAACAATATTCATGGTAATTGCAGGAACTAATTTCAATCTTTTCTTCACCATTATGTTTGATAAGGTAAAGACTGCTCTCGCTGATGAAGAACTAAGACTTTATGGCCTGATTCTAGTGGTTTCTACATCACTTATAACTATATCTCTCCTTCTTCAAGGAGGATACAATAATGCATTTAAGGCTATTACAGATGCCGCCTTTCAGGTAGCAACTTTGATATCAACTACTGGATTTGCGACTATTAACTTCAACCTATGGCCGGCATTTTGCAAGATGATATTGATACTCTTAATGTTCACTGGGGCTATGAGCTCATCTACTGCTGGTGGAATTAAGATCATACGAATTCTGTCAATATTTAAGATGTTTAAGCGCGAAGTAAGAGTCAGACTACATGACAACATCGTAGATGATGTTAAGTACAATGGAACTAAGATATCTGGAGAAGTGATGATGTATATGCTTTCATTTGTCATCACCTTCCTGCTGACTCTCGGCATTGGAACTATTATAGTTTCACTCAGATCTGACGCTGACTTTATTACTGATTTTACTGCTGTTTTGTCTTGTATAAGTAACGTAGGACCTGGACTTGCACAGGTTGGACCAATAGAAAACTTCCATTTCTATTCAGATTTCTCAACCTTCGTTCTCGCATTAATAATGATAATCGGAAGGCTTGAACTTAGTACAGTTCTGATTATGTTCTCACGATACTACTGGAATAGACATAGAGTTTAATGAGGATATCTAATGGTTAGTAAAGAAAAAAGATTTGTCCTTCATATGATATTCGCATCGATGATGATATTTGGAGCATTTACAGTTCCATCCGTTTTGCTGTGCATAAGATATCAGGATTATAACGAGTTGATTCATATTGGAATCCTTTCCTTTACAACGTTAACTATAGGCTTTGTAGGGCAAAAAGTTTTTTACTACGATGTAAACCGTATGAACTCGAGGATTTGCTTTATGACGACCATTTTTACTTGGCTCACCATGATTTTTATAACAGCAATACCCTTCTATCTCAGCAGTCTTAACTTATCATTTATTGATTCACTTTACGAAGCAGTAGCTTCATGGACCACAACTGGTACATCGGTTGTAAATTCTGATGTTATGCCTATCGGTCTTCAGATGTTACGTGCTTCATGCAACTGGATGGGCGCCCTCGGAATTATAGTAATAGCACTAAACTTTTTACCAACATGGCAGTTTGTAGGCAGATCCCTCGTAATTACGGAAATAGCTGGCCCCGGTTTCCTGAAGATTAGTACCACTTTCAGAAAAACATACCGGAGAGCGTTAGCTATTTACATTTCCTTAACTGCCCTTCAGTATGTTTTACTAAGATTAGCTGGCTTGAACAAGAGTGATTCTCTGATAACCTCTCTAAGTAATATCAGTACTGCTGGACTCGTAAATCTTAATAACGGAAATATTATCGGGTACGGCTTAGCGATAAAGGTTATAATTACAATTTTCGCGTTTCTAAGTTCCCTAAACTTCTCTGTACTCCTCTTAACATCGCTTAGACAATTTAGAGATATAGCTAAGGGTCCGGAATTAAAATTCCATTCAGGAAGAATATTGGCTACCAGTGTAGTGATTACCGGTATCCTGTTTGTTTCATATAACAGAGAGTTATCATCGCTCAAGGAATTCGGAAAAGTGCTTATGCAGGTAATCTCGTATTTCACAACTGCGGGATACAAAATTACTGACACTGGAAATTGGCCAGCAGCTGCTTGTGCAGTAATACTAGTACAGATGTTTATCGGAGCATGCGCTATATCGTCTGGCGGAGGTATTAAGGCAGCACGAACGATTATAGCTTTTAACACAGCCTCTCGAACTTTATATCGTCATATTCATAGAAACGTTATCAAACCAATCAAATACGCTGGTACGCCACTAAAACTGAACACACTTCTCAGGTGTAACCTTTACATAGTAATGTTTGTTGTAACGTATCTATTCGGTGCAATTGTACTGACTATCAACCTTGATCTTAGCACTGCTCTAAATACATCGATTGCAATGCTAACGAATACAGGTTCATACATTAATCAAACAGCTACTCCGGGAGTAATTGATGATTATTCAGCTATATCAAAGATAGCGATGATGTTTTTAATGCTCGCAGGCAGACTTGAAATCTACCCTGTTATACTCTTATTCTTCAAGAGCTTCTGGAAGAATGATAACGATTTCTTCTAATAAAAGGCTTCAGATAGGAATGAGCTCATAGTATCTCATCCCGGTCTGAAGCCTATTTTTGTATTAACCCGCTTAACGTTCAGAAATCTTACTGATCTCAAACTGTCTTGTAATTTATGTATTTACTGTTCCAAAGGCTAAAACTGATAAGTAATCAATTAATAAAATTACGAAAAGAGAGATCAACTTTATTAAATCCTTATTTTTGTACTAATACGAATTATTTACTGCGATGGTTAGTAGTAATATATTTATAATACAGAATAAAATCTTCGACGACCTATAACCTAAATATATATCAATGAGACTATTTATTTTATCTGGTGACATAAAATATCTCATTAAATTACATTTATCATTAATATTATTATTTCTCAAGCGCTCTTGGTTATATAAACTTACTACCGTTAAGCAAGCTCAAAATCTATATATTCGTCTTCTGGACTCGCATCTATGACTCTGATTCTAACAGGCTGCCCGAGTGTAATTGCTTTGCCACTAACCTCATCAATAGCAGAGTAAGACTTTTCATCTACGATATATCTATTACCAAGTAACTCTATCCTTATAACGCCTTCTATCGTATTCTCAAGCTCAACATATATACCGTGAGATTTAACGCTACTTACAACGCCATCGAACTCACTGCCTATATGATTAGTCATATACATAACTTGATAGTGCTTTGTTATCTTTCGTTCTAGCTCCATCGCATTTCGTTCTGTCTCTGATATATGCGTACATGCATCCTCTAAAAACGTTTTATAGCCTTTTTCGCTAGAAATATACTCACCTGCATGAATTTGATTCTTAATCGTTCTATGAACGAGCAAATCAGCATATCTTCTGATTGGTGATGTAAAATGACAGTAGTACTTAAACGCAAGTCCGTAGTGTCCTAGGCATTCTGTTGAATAATACGCCTTCTGCATAGTTCTAATCATCATTCGGCTTACTAATGCTTCTTCTGGCATACCATCAAGCATACAGAGAATATTGCTCAGCTCCTTTGTCTTTATCGAATTGGATTTACCATTAATTGCAAAGCCCAAATTCGACAAGAAATGTTTAAGCTCCATCATTTTAAGTGCATTGGGTTTCTCGTGAACTCTATAAGCAAGTGGTATCTTTGCCCAGAAATAGTGCTCAGCAACCGTCTTGTTCGCAGCGAGCATAAACTCCTCTATCATACGATTAGATACTCTGCGCTCAGCTAATTTAACATCTACCGGATCACCGTCATCATTTAAAATTATCTTGGATTCAGGTAAATTAAAATCTAGACTTCCGTCACGTTTACGCCTTCTTGAAAGAGCATGGTATAACTCACACGAAACGGTGAGCATTGGAAACACATCGCTATATTTCTCTATTAAATTCTCATCATGATTCTCCAGCATATCCGATACATCATCGTATATGAGCCTATAATTAGACTTAATTATCGATTCGCTAATATCGTAATTTACAATATAACCTTCATCATCTATTTCCATAGCACAGGTAAGCGTAAGTCTTTCGACTTTAGGGTTCAAACTGCATTCGCCATTAGAAAGACGTTCAGGTAGCATCGGCACCACTCTATCTGGTAAATATACGCTATTTCCTCTATTTAAAGCTTCCTTATCGAGAGCACTACATTCACGTACATATTCCGCAACGTCAGCGATGTGTACGAGCAACTCGTAGTTTCCAGTGTCTAGTTTGCTAACGCTTATAGCATCGTCAAAATCCTTTGAATCAGCTCCATCAATAGTTACAGTCATAAGTTCTCTGTAGTCCTTACGTCCACGCGAAGGATAAATCTTGACTCTATTAGCTACTGAATCTGCTTCGTTAATTACACGATTACAAAAATGTGGTTTTACGCCATAATCGGCCATGTGGCTCAATATGTACTCATCGCTATCTCCAGCCCTAGCAATTACGGTTTTAACCTTTCCTTCGGCTATATAATCGCCTTTAGGGTACCTTATTATCTTTGCCTTTATGACATCCCCAGGTTTAGCACTACCAAGATTCTTCTTAGAAATCATTATATAATCATTGTTATTATTGATTGGGTCTATAAGATATAAGCCACGTTCCATGGTTAAATGTCCGACAACGTACTGACAGCTACGTTCTATGATTTTAATTATATTTCCTTCAAAAGCTCCAAGCCGTCTGTGATTTTCACGAGCCTTAACTCGCACTATATCTCCATTCATGGCACCATTCATATCTCTACCAGATACAAATACATCATCACTATTATCAGGACACACGAAACCAAATCCACGTTTATTCTTCATGAGCTTACCTTCGACAATTATAGACTTCCTAGTGTTGCGCTTTTGCTTCTTTATCTTTCTTTTCCTAGACATTTCAACCTACTTGTAAATATAAAAATAGGCCGACAAAAGTCGGCCCTGATAATCTGTCGATTATAATTATTCCTCTGTAGCTTCAGCTTCAACTTCAGCTTCAGCTTCTTCCTCATCACCGAGCAATGCCTTAATGCTTAGGCTGATTCTCTTTCTATCTGCATCGATTTCCATAATTTTAGCAGTGATTGAGTTTCCAAGCTCAAGCTCTTCAGAAACATTTTCAACTCTTCTGTTAGCAATCTCAGAGATGTGAACTAGTCCATCAAGACCAGCCTCTAGCTCAACGAAAGCGCCGTAGTCCTTAAGCTGAACTACCTTACCTTCGATAATCTGACCAATCTCATACTTTGAACCAACTAGTGACCATGGTTCAGGCTGAGTCTGCTTTAGACCAAGGGAAATCTTTCCTTTCTCTTCATTCAATGCAAGAATCTTAACATTGATGATATCTCCGATGTTGAGAACTTCCTTAGGGTGCTTTAGTTTACCCCATGAAATCTCAGAGATGTGAAGTAGACCATCAACTCCACCGATATCTACGAATGCACCGTAATCAGTGAATCTCATTACCTTACCTTCAACAACATCGCCAACATTTAGGTTCGCCCAGATCTCTGCTACCTGCTTACGCTTTTCGTCAACTAGTACAGCCTTTCTTGAGAAAACTGCTCTGTTACGCTTGTTGTCAACCTTGATAACCTCAACATCTACTGTCTGTCCTAGGAATTCATCAGCATTTTCAACATATCTGTCAGACAGCTGAGATAGAGGAACAAATCCTGAAATCTCCTTATATGCTGCAATTACTCCGCTGTTAACAGACTTAATTAGCTTAACAGAAATAATCTCCTTGTTAGCCTGTGCTGCAGCAAGCTCCTTGAAGTTCTCGTTCATCTCGAGTCTCTTCTTGGAGAGAAGGATTCCACCTTCACCATCATCTGACTTCATTACCTTAGCCTGGATTTCATCTCCCTCTTTGAACAAGTCAGCTAGAGTCTGTCCTGGCTCTAGAGATACTTCATTCTTCGTAAGGATTCCGTCCTTCTTGCATCCAATGTTAACGATTACCTCGTTCTCCATTACCTGATGCACAGTTCCATCAACAATTTCTCCAGGTCTTGGTAGACGTAAAGAATTCTCAATGTCATCCATAAAATCCAACATTGGATTGTGATCCACATTAGCTGTGACATTTTCGCTCATACTAGCAATAACCTCCTTAATAATCCATTCGGGTGTTGAAGCACCCGCAGTTACCCCTATTCTATTATACTTACCTAACTCTTTCAACTCTAAATCTGAATTATCCTGTATAAATAATGCATTTTTACAGTTTTTTTTCGCAATTTCGTATAGTTTTTTTGAATTCGAGCTATTGGGGTCTCCAATAACAACCATAAGGTCTACTTTAGCTGCCAATTCAGCACAACTTTCCTGTCTATCCCTGGTTGCATTACAAATCGTATTTTTGATTTCATATTTGAGTGATACTTTGTCAAATATTCTAAGAATCGAATCTAACAATTCTCTTCTAATCGTAGTCTGACATACAATAAGGGGCACTTTATCTGAATCGAAATCCTTTACAAAGTCCTCTGCCTCTTCTTCATTCTCTAGAACGGTAGCAGAATAATGACACCATCCATTCGTAGCCTTTACTTCTTGGTGATTTGCACTTCCAACGATTATTACCGAGCGACCTTCTTCGTATGCTTCTAGTACCAGTTTATGGATTTTAGTTACAAATACACATGTGGTATCTATTAACTCTATGCCTTTTGATTCTGCCTTATCGTAGAAATCCCTCGGCTCTCCATGAGAACGCACGATAACAACATCACCTTCTTTTGCTTCATCGAGCGAAGAAATCATCTCTACTCCCATCGAAGTAACTTTATCGGTGACAGACTTATTATGAATGAGATTGCCGCACGTATATGTTGTGCGGCAATCCTTCTTTGCTTTATCAATTCGTTCAAATGTTTTGTCAATGGCCTTTTCAACGCCAAAGCAAAAACCAGAATGATCCGCTCTTATTATCTCCACTTGCCCCCCTAATCTGCTCCTTAGAAGCACTTAGCTCCTGGGAACTTAGCTCCTTCTTCGAGTTTATCCTCAATTCTAAGGAGCTGATTGTATTTAGCAACTCTGTCTGTACGAGCAGGCGCACCAGTCTTAATCTGCATAGCATTGATACCAACTACCAGATCTGCAATTGTAGTATCTTCAGTTTCGCCGGATCTGTGCGAAACAATAGCATTGTATCCATTCTTCTTAGCAAGTGCAATCGCCTCTAGTGTCTCGGAAATACTTCCAATCTGATTAAGCTTAATCAGAATTGCATTTGCACAGCCAAGCTCAATACCTTTTGCCAGCTTCTCTGGATTTGTAACAAATAAGTCGTCACCAACAATCTGAATCTTATCTCCAAGCTTCTCAGTCATGAGCTTCCAACCATCCCAATCATCTTCATCCATTCCATCCTCGATGGATGCAATTGGGTATTTATCACAGAAATCAGCCCAGTTCTGAACTAGTTCTTCAGCACTGAACTCTCTGCCTGATTTTGGCATCCTATAGAAACCAGTCTTATCAGTCTTCCAGCCACTTGCAGCAGCATCAATTGCAATAACGAAATCGTCTCCTGGTGTATAGCCAGCATTCTTGATAGCAGCCATGATGTAATCAAGAACTTCAAACTCGTCCCTGAAATCTGGTGCAAATCCACCTTCATCACCAATTCCAACAGAGTATCCCGCTTTCTTGAGATCCTTTCCTAGCTGATGATAAACCTCAGCGCACCACCTTAGGCATTCCTTAAAAGAAGGTGCTCCAACCGGCATAATCATGAACTCCTGAACATCTACTGTGTTAGAAGCATGCTCTCCACCGTTAAGAATGTTCATCATTGGTACAGGAAGTGTGTTTGCATTAATTCCACCAAAAAATTTAAAGAGAGGAACTCCAAGCGACTGTGCAGCAGCCTTTGAACAAGCGAGAGAAACTGCAAGAATTGCATTAGCTCCAAAATTGCTCTTTCCCTTAGTTCCATCTGCATCAATCATAAGCTTTTCAATAGCGTAGATATCCTGAGCATCTTTACCAACCAGTAGTGCACTGATTTCATTATTAACGTGTTCTACTGCCTTAGAAACGCCCTTTCCTCCATATCTTGATTTATCACCATCTCTAAGCTCCAGAGCTTCATATATACCTGTAGATGCACCACTTGGTGTATCACCTACTGCTACAGTTCCATCTTCTAACCATACTTCTGCTTCAACTGTAGGATTACCTCTTGAATCAAGAATTTCTCTGCCAATTACCTTTGTGATTACTGTTGACATGCCATAGCCTCCATTAATTTAAATTAGATTTATAATATATACATATAATAATTATTAGTTATCGTTGAAGCTCGAATGCAGCTTTTGCAATTTCCATAAACGTTCCAACTTCAAGGCTTGCGCCCCCTATCAATCCACCATTAATATCTGGTTTTGCAAGTAGTTCATGTGCATTGGTTGGTTTCATGCTACCTCCATACTGAATTATCATAGCCTCAGCAGTATCAGTACCAAACAGACCTTCTACCATGCCGCGAATAAATCCACACATCTCTTCTGCCTGCTCAGGAGATGCAGTCTTACCAGTACCAATTGCCCAAATTGGCTCATAAGCAATTACAATCTGCGAAACCTCTTCAGGTGTGAGTCCATTTAAATCTTCTGTTATCTGTCCGCTAACGAACAACATAGCAGTACCGGCTTCTCTAACCTCCAAACTTTCTCCAACACATAGAATTGGAGTAATACCTGCTGCCAGAAGTGCTTTTAACTTAAGGTTAACCGTTTCGTCTGTCTCAGCAAAGTATTCTCTTCTTTCCGAATGTCCTACGACACAGAGATCTATGCCTAGTTCTTTTAGCATCGGAACAGAAATTTCTCCCGTATATGCACCGCTCTTTTCAAAATGCACATTCTGTGCACCAACCTTTATTCCTGTACCTTCAAACTCACTTTTTAGTGACTGAAGCTGAGTAAACGGTGCGATTATTGAAAGCTGCTCTGGATAATCAATCTGCTCACCTTTCAGCTGTTCAGCAAAGGCTCTCGCTTCAGCGATTGATTTGTTCATCTTCCAATTGCCAGCGATTAAAAACTTTTTCATACAAATATCCAATCCTTAAATTTATTTTTCGCTTAAGCAAGCAATTCCTGGAAGCTCTTTACCCTCTAGAAATTCAAGACTTGCCCCACCACCAGTAGATATATGTGTCATTTTATCAGCTAGACCAAATGATGCTACAGCAGCTGCTGAATCACCACCACCGATAATAGTAGTTGCGTTGCTTGATGCTAGGCAGTCTGCAACAGCCTTAGTACCAGAAGCAAATGTAGTCATTTCAAATACACCCATAGGTCCATTCCATACAATGGTATTGCACTTTTCAAGTTCGCTGCAGTATAGCTGCTCAGATTTTGGACCGATATCCATCCCCATCATATCATCAGGGATATCTGACACACTGTAAACACCATGTTCAGAGTCATTTGAAAACTCTTTAGCAGCCACTATATCCACAGGTAGTATAAGTTTAACACCCTTTGCTTCTGCCACAGCCTTGATCTTGCCAATAAGTTCGTACCCTTCTTCATCGAAGATAGATTTTCCGATGCTATATCCTTCAGCCTTAAGGAATGTGTAAACCATTCCACCGCCTATGAATAGATAATCAACCTTATCTAGAAGATTTACTATTACTGGAATCTTATCCTTTACCTTAGCGCCGCCCATAATAGCAGCCAATGGCCTCTCAGGTGATTCGATAGCAGCTCCTAGGAACTTAAGCTCTTTCTCAATTAAGAATCCAGATACAGCTGGGATGTAATCGGCAATACCTGTCGTTGAAGCATGCGCTCTGTGTGCAGTACCAAATGCTTCTTGTACGAATACATCACCGAGAGATGCAAGAGCTTTTGCAAATCCAGATTCGTTCTTTGTTTCTTCATCTCTATATCTAACATTCTCAAGTAACGCAACCTCTGATGGTTCTAGACTCTTGACAGATTCAAAAACAGTATCATCAACAACCATATCAGATTTAAAGAACTTAACTTCTAAACCGAGCTTCTCACCGAGTCTCACTGCAACAGGATATAATGAAAATTCTGGATTAGGCTCGCCCTTAGGTCTTCCAAGATGCGATAATATAACAACTTTTGCACCCTGCTCACGAAGATAGTTTATAGTTGGGAGAGCTGCTACAATTCTAGTATCATCGCTGATTTTTCCATCAGCAAACGGAACATTAAAATCACATCTTAATACCGCTGTTTTACCAGCCCACTCAATATCCCTAATTGTCTTTTTCATATCGTGTACCTCACTTGTACATAATAAATGATATGCCGCGCAAAAAGCACGGCATCATATAGTTATATTTCTTATTTATTATCAACCTTACCCATGTGCTGAATGAGTCTTAGAAGCTGAACGCTATATCCATACTCATTGTCATAAAACATGATAAACTTGAAGAACTTATCGTTTAACTCGATACCTTCTCTAGCATCGTATATGCATGTGCATGGGTCACCAATAAAGTCGCATGATACAACCTCATCATCAACGTATTCAATAATTCCCTTGAACTCGTTCTCGGAAGCGTCCTTAACCTTTGCACAAATCTCTTCGTAAGAAGCGGAGTTCTTAAGAATAAGATTAAGGTCAATTACAGATACGTTAGCTGTTGGTACACGGTAAGCCTTACCAGTTAGTTTCCCTTCAAGCTCTGGAATTACAAGGGATACAGCCTTAGCAGCACCTGTTGTTGTAGGAATGATATTATTGAATACAGATCGTCCTGTTCTCCAGTCTTTCATAGATCTTGCATCTACAACCTTCTGCTTAGCTGTCGCTGCATGAATTGTGGACATAAGCCCCTGATCAATTCCCCAGTTCTCATTGATAACCTTACAGAGAGGTGCTAGGCAGTTTGTAGTACAAGATGCATTTGACACTACGTTAAACTTGCTATCATATTCATCGTGGTTAACACCGAAAACGAATGTAGGTGTTGCCTTATCTTTTGCAGGTGCAGAAATAATTACTTTCTTAGCACCAGCTTCGATATGCGCCTGAGCTTTCTCAGTTGTGTTGTAGGCTCCAGTACCTTCTACGATGTACTCTGCTCCACACTTATCCCAAGGAATATTCTTAGCGTCATCTTCCATATATACCGGAATCTTCTCGCCATTTACAACGATTCCATTTTCATACTTCTCAACAGTTCCAGGGAATCTGCCGAAAGTAGAATCGTACTTGAGCATGTATACGATATAATCTAGATCGGAGTTGCGCCAGTTAATACCTGCAATTTCGATATCTTCCATATCAAGGGCTGCTCTCATTACGACTCTTGAAATTCTTCCGAATCCGCTAATACCGACTTTAATCATTTTTTCCTCCTTAACATTCGAAAAAGATAGCCATTACTTTTAATAATGCTACAGAAGCCCAGGGAATCCGTTCTGACGGAGAGCTTCAAACAATACTATGTTGACTGAATTAGATAGATTGAGAGATCTTAGTCTTGTATTCTCACTCATAGGAATTCTAATAGCTGTATCTTGATGATGATTAATCAGCTCTTTCGGAAGACCTTTCGTCTCCCTTCCAAAAAGAAACATATCTCCGTCCTGATACTCGAAATCCGTATAATTGTTATAACCATGAGTAGTTACAAGAAAGAGTCTCTCATCGCCATACTGCAATAGAAATGCCTCCAAGCTATCATGAACAACTATATCTACGTACCTCCAGTAATCGAGTCCAGCCCTACGAACCGCCTTCTCATCAATATTGAACCCTAGTGGTCTAACAAGATGAAGCTTAGTGTTGGTAGCTGCGCAGGTTCTAGCAATATTACCAGTATTCTGCGGTATCTCTGGTTCAACTAGGACTACATGTAAAGACAAAGTTATCTCCTTAAAAACTAAAACTTTCAACAAAAATATAATATCAGTTAGATGTTGTATTTTCAATAATGCAATTCTAAAATTATTTTTGATTATATCTACATTCTTCTCCTATGCAGCAGCTGTCGCACTTGGGATTTCTAGCTGTACAGCACTGCCTCCCATGGAAAATCAATACGTGATGCATGTGTGACCATCTATTCTCGGGAATTACCTTCATAAGAGCCTTTTCTGTTTTCAAAACGTCGTCTTCTGTGACTAGACCGATTCTATTAGAAACTCTAAATACGTGCGTATCTACTGCTATATGTGGCTCACCGAATCCTACAGACATAACGACATTTGCAGTCTTGCGACCAACGCCTGGTAGCTTTTGAAGCTCAACAAAATCTTTAGGCACTTCACCTTCATACGATTCGCATAGCATTTTGCCAATTCCAACTAGGTTTTTAGCTTTATTCTTATATAATCCCAGAGTCTTAATAATATCCTCTACAGCTTTTATATCTGCTGCAGCTAGCTGACTAGGTTCACCATAGGTGCTAAACAATTTAGGTGTTATTTTATTTACACTTGCATCCGTTGTCTGAGCAGATAATACTACTGCGAGAAGTAAGTGGAATATTGAATCATGATGTAGCGCGCAATCCGCATCAGGATAAGATGCTTCAAGCTTGTCTAATACGACTTTAACTTCATCTTTATTCTTAAAATATTTCTTTACCATACGTTTCTTCATATTGTTTCCTTTTGTTTTCATTAATTATCAGAGAATGTTACTCATTGACTTTATGCATACTTTAATTATAATTGTATACGCAGAGTACATTTTTAGACATTGTATACTCTCACTTAACTGTGTAATCATAGGAGGTAATCATGGTAATGAACCCAGAACTAGAGAGCAACCAACCGCTATCAAATAGTCTATTCGTACAGATTCAGAAAGACATCTTAAGTGGTAAGATCACAGCTAATTCAAAGCTTACAGAACAGGCAATCTGCAAGAAATATAACGTTAGCAGAACCCCTGTCAGAGAGGCATTTAGACAACTTGAGTCTGACGGCCTCATCGAGAACATTCCAAATCGTGGTGCATATGTAATCGGTCTATCTAGCCGTGATATCTCAGACCTATTTGACCTAAGAAGAAAATTTGAAGTTCAGGCTGTTGAGTGGGCAATTGAGCGTATGACCGCTGATGAGGTTGAGACATTAAGAGAGAATATCGAGTTTATGGAATTCTATACCCTTAAAAATGACGTTGATAAGGTTCTTCAGTTCAACTCTGCATTTCATAACATAATATATAAGGGAACTAAGAACAGGATGCTCTACCTGACACTCTCAACTTACCAGACTTACCTTAAACATTCTGCCCCTGCTAAGACGTTCTCGGATGATTATCTCAAAACCATACTCGAAGAGCACAAAGCTATTTTCGAAGCCTTTGAGATTAAGAATATTGCTGCAGGCAAGAATGCCATGGAATATCACATGAAGCAGAGTAAACTGCGCAGAATGTCACACCTGTTTTAAATAACATATCAATGCGATAGTACATTAAGTAGTGATGTGTAATGATACTATCGCATTTTTTATTTGAATTAGTCCTGTTTATTTAGCTTATGTTCTATCCAGCCAATTATATCCTTTATAACCTGCTTCTTGCAGCTGTCATGCAGAATGTCATGATAACAATCCTTATATAGCTTATACGAAACTTCGTTATGCCCTTTTGCGCTTAGCATGTTAGCAATTCTCATCACAGAACTACCGCAGTTGCCTCTCTGATCTTCAGCCCCTGCCAGTATGTATATTGGAATATCTGGTAATCTTTCGATACCATTCTTTCCTTTAAGCTGCTCTATAACCCTAATCATCTCCCTATATGCCGATGCTGCGAGCATAAAACCACAGTTTTCATCATCTACGTAACTTTTAACTTCCTCTTCATCGCTACTTAACCAGTAGAATTCATTATAAGGTGATGAACCTGCTGGTTTACCAGTCTGATACATCGTGTTATGAACACTTTCAGATATGGAGTTAAAGCCTTTTCTCTTTATATGATTATTTGCATTTATTTTGATGAGATTAAGTGCTGCAGGTATCTCTAGATTTTCCATTAAAATTAGCATCGAAACATCACCGTACTTGATTGTATAAAGCTCGCAAAGCATCGCCCCAAATCCAGCTCCAATCAAAATTCTAGGCACACTTTCTCCGACTTCAGATGAAACCTCTTCAAATAACAATTCGATGTCTGTTAGTAGATCTTTATAAGAGTTTTTGTGTAAACCAAAACACCCCTGATGACCTTGCTTGCTCATACCATGCCCTATAAGGTCATTACCACAAACGTAAAATCCAGCATCATGAAGAGCCGATGCGAACTCTTTGTATCGAAGACTATGTTCACTTATATCATGCACTATCTGTACTACTGCACGTGGGTGATCACAAGTGTATTTGAAAGAAACAACTTGCCCCTCTCCATTAGCCGCTCTTCTATATATGTCCCTATATTCTGCCATTTGTCTCCCTCACTATACTGTATACCTAATATTTCTGAAGTGATTTTCATCTTCAAATTGATAATATACTAACATAAATATGCATTTGATACTCATATATTCAAGTATAACATAAGAGATAGGTGCATATAAAACACCTATCTCTATGAATATTCCTATATTACCTTTATTGATATCGTCGCTTAAACTTTTAGCGGACTTCGAAGTTCAGACCGTTCTCTGATGTTGTTATTTCGATAGTTTGACCGTCATTAACCTCGCTTGAGATAATCATCTCCGCAATCTGGTTTTCAAGGTTCTTCTGCACAAACCTCTTTACTGGTCTAGCACCGAATTCCTCGTCATATGACTCTTTCGCTATATATCTTCGCGCTTCTTCAGTAAGTTCTAAACCAATTCCCCGTTCTTCTAGCCTCTTAACAAGCGACTCTATAGTTAAATCTACAATTTTCTCGATTTCCTCAAGGGTAAGCGATTTGAATACAACTATATCGTCAATTCTGTTCAAGAACTCAGGTCTAAAAAATGTCTTGAGCTGGGATTCGGGTAGGTTAGAAGTCATGATAATAATAGTATTCTTGAAGTCAACCGTACGGCCCTGGTTATCTGTCAGTCTTCCATCATCAAGAAGTTGTAACAGTATATTAAATACATCTGGATGTGCCTTCTCGATTTCGTCAAAGAGAATAACGCTGTACGGTTTTCTTCTTACGGCTTCCGTGAGTTGTCCGCCCTCATCATAACCTACATAACCAGGAGGCGACCCCACTAATCTCGACACAGTATGCTTTTCCATATACTCAGACATGTCGATTCTTATCAGGTTCTTTTCAGTGTCGAAGAGCGTTTCAGTAAGTGCCTTTGCAAGTTCAGTCTTTCCTACTCCAGTAGGTCCTAAGAATATAAATGAGCCGACTGGACGATTCTCATTCTTAAGACCGGCTCTAGCCCTTAAAATTGCCTCTGAAACCGCAGTAACACCCTCATCTTGGCCGATTACCCTCTTATGAAGAATATCTCCTAGATGAAGCAATTTTTCGCGCTCTGATTCAGCAAGCTTACTTACTGGAATTCCTGTCCATTCAGAGATTACAGCCTGGATTTCTTCTTCACCGACTTCTTCTCTAAGCATTCTACTTTCATTTTCCTGCTCAGTTTTATTCTTAAGCTCTTCAATCTCCCTCTCAAGGCTTGGTAGATCGCCGTATTTGAGTTTTGCAAGCTTTTCTAAATTGTATTCACGCTCAGCAGTTTCTATTTCATGACGAAGTTCATCAAGCTCGAGCTTCTTATTCTTAAGCTCCTGAATTATATTCTTTTCATTAGACCATTTAGCTGTTAATTCATCATTTTCAGTCTTGAGGTTAGCCAACTCTTCGCTAATAGCATCGAGCCTTGCCTTGCTTGCTTTGTCATTTTCTTTTGATAATGCTTGCTTTTCAATTTCTAACTGCATTATCTTACGCGAAATCTGGTCAAGATCTGAAGGCATACTATCAATCTCTGTTCTGATTCTAGCTGCTGCCTCATCCATAAGATCTATGGCTTTATCCGGTAAATAACGATCGCTGATATATCTATTTGAGAGCGTTGCACACGCAATTAGAGCATTGTCAGTGATTCTAACGCCGTGATGAATCTCGAACTTCTCCTTGAGACCTCTCAAGATAGAAATAGTATCTTCAACAGATGGTTCATCGACCATAACCTTCTGGAATCGTCTCTCCAAAGCGGCATCAGTCTCGATGTACTTTCTATATTCGTCAAGTGTTGTCGCACCGATGCAGTGAAGCTCTCCTCTAGCAAGCTTTGGCTTTAGAAGATTACCTGCGTCCATAGAACCCTCTGTCCTACCAGCGCCAACGATAGTGTGAATCTCATCGATAAAGAGGATGATTCTACCATCTGACTTATCTATCTCATTGAGAACCGCCTTTAGACGCTCCTCAAACTCACCTCTATACTTAGCACCTGCAATAAGAGATCCCATATCGAGTGAGAAAATTGTCTTACCCTTAAGACCATCTGGAACGTCTCCATTTACGATTCGCTGTGCAAGTCCTTCTACAACAGCAGTTTTACCTACTCCGGGCTGACCAATCAGTACCGGATTATTCTTAGTTCTTCTGGAAAGAATCTCAATAGCTCTTCTGATTTCGAGGTCTCTACCGATAACTGGATCAAGTTTTCCTTTTCTAGCAGCCTCGACGAGATCTGTGCCATATTTATTTAAAGCGTCATACGTATCTTCTGGGTTCTGATTAGTAATTCTCTGATTGCCTCTAACCATAGTGAGAGCTTTCATAAATTCGTCTCTATTAATGCTGTACTTCGTCATGATTCTATTAACATCATGATTATTAGAATCAAGAATTGCCAAATACAGATGTTCAACGCTTACATACTCATCTTTGAAATCAGCAGCTATTCTTTCAGCCTTGGTCAACACATTATTTAACTCTGCACTCATGTATATTTGAGAAGATCCTCCGGAAACTTTAGGTAGCTTCTCTAGAGTAGACTCTAAATCTGCTTTAAGAGCCCTCACATCTACATTCATTGCTTCCAAAAGTTTAGGAATAAGCCCCTCATTGTCACTTATTATTGCATAATGGACGTGCGCAATTTCAAGCTGCTGGTGTCCATACGAATTAGCTATACTTTGCGATTCGAGAATGGCACCTTGCATTTTCTGTGTATATCTTTCAATATCCATTGCCTTCCTCCTTAATTAATCAATATACTATAAGCTCATCATCAACTTACATAATAAATTTAGCACTCGTCTGTGATGAGTGCTAATAATTAATGTGATGATTGTATGAAGATGCTTATTTTTACTAATGGCAATCACTCTAATATTCTGTTATACACAACTTAATAAATAAGCTAAGCTAAAATAATGCCATTTAGCAGTGCCGAATAAATACCGCTCGTTAGTGGATGCAGTATCTTGCTAACGAATCCAAACAGAAGCATTAGAAGTAATATAATACCTCCATACTGATATACTGAAGAATACCAGCTCGTCTTCTTAAGATTAAATAGCTCCGTAACTAACCCAAATCCATCTAGTGGCGGAACTGGAATGAGGTTAAATACCATAAGAGTAATATTAACCATTACCACATATAAAAAGATCTTAATAATTAAGCCCTGAATAGAATCGTTCAGAACTACTTCTCTTCCCCACGCGCTAATTGCAAATCGCGTAATAATTGAAAATACGATAGCAATTATTAAGTTCATGGTTACACCAGCGATTGAAACTATAAACTCATTAAATCTTGGGTGCTTATAATATCTATTGTCAATCTGAACAGGTATTCCCCAACCAAAGCCGCAGAATATCAGCGCTGCAAATCCAAATGGATCAATATGCTTTGCTGGATTGATAGTAAGCCTACCCTGCATTTTAGGTGTTGGATCTCCAAATGCATTTGACGCTAAAGCATGTGCAAACTCATGAAATGAGAGCCCTACAACAATACCTGGTAGCGTCAGGATCATATCAAAGAAATACTTCTTTGGATCGCTTAGACCACCATCTATAAAGTTAGTAACCAGGAGCAGAATTAAAATAATTCCAGGCCCTGAACGAAGTATATTTTTTAGATTATCTTTCATACTATTCCCTATTTATACAAGTATTCCATCAATACTGAAAGTCTTGCAATCAGTAATTTTAACATCGACAAGCTGCCCTATAATATCTCTTCCTGACGATATATTTACAAGCTTAAATCCATCTGTTCTGCCTGAATATGACTTATCATCCTTGCTGCTAGCACCATCTACAAGAACCTTTACAGTTTTATCTGAAAGCTTCTCATTCTTTTTAAGCGAACAGTTATTTACTATTTCATTTAATCTTTCGAACCGCTCGTGTTTAACATCATAAGGAATCTGATCATTAAATCCAGCCGCTGGAGTCCCCTCCCGCGGTGAATAAATAAATGTAAAGGCAGAGTCATACCCCACATACTCGACAAGCGAAAGTGTGTCTTTGAACTCTTCTTCTGACTCCCCAGGAAAACCCACAATGATATCAGTCGTAATTGCAATCTCTGGACACGCCTCTTTGAGTTTATCGATAATATCAATATACTTTTCTCTATCGTATCTGCGGTTCATACGCTTTAGAACTGAACTGCTACCCGATTGAACAGGAAGATGTATATGCTTGCACAGTTTATCACAAGTCCTGTAGCAATCTATTAAATCCTCAGAGAGATCCTTGGGATTTGATGTCATGAACCTAATCCTCTCAAGACCATTGATCTTATTGATTTCTCTTACTAGAGCCGGGAAGGTATTTCCTTCATCGTCTATAAAAGAGTTAACATTCTGTCCTAGCAGCATAACCTCAATTACGCCATCTGCTGCCAGTTTCTTTACTTCGTTTACTACATCAAAAAACGAGCGGCTCTTCTCCCTACCACGAGTGTACGGAACTATGCAGTATGTGCAAAAGTTGTTACATCCATATGTAATATTTACGAGAGCCTTGTGTTTATGTAGCCTCTTGGAGTCTTTTTCATCTGGTACTACAGTGCTATTTGCAGTGATTGAAAACTGCTTCTTTCCTGTTGTAATTCTATCATTCAGGAGCCTTGGGAATTCACCAATTGTTTGAGTTCCGAACACTACATCGACCCAAGCGAAGCTCTTCTTGATTTCCTCTTGAACACGTGGCTGCTGCGGCATGCAGCCGCAAACACAAACTATTCTCGTATCCTTGCTCTCATCACGCCTTTTCTTAAACTGTCCGAGCATTCCGTAAAATCTCTTATCGGCATGCTCACGAACACTACACGTGTTAAAAACAACCACATCAGCCTTATATGGGTCTTCGGATAGCTCATAACCCATGCCTTCGAGCATACCCGCAACATTTTCAGAGTCATGCTCGTTCATCTGACAACCGAAAGTTATAATGTGATATTTTTTCATCTACTATTTATTCTCTTGCTTCCTATCTCTATTCATCAGCATTTCAACAGCATCTCTAGGATTTAGTTTACCGTCGATTACAGCTTTAATAGCATTAGTAATTGGCATATCAACCTTGAGTTTTTTAGCTAGCTTACTCGCTGCTTCAACTGTATAAAATCCCTCAACCGTCGTCTTAATCTCAGCAACCGCTTCTTCTGGTGTCATGCCTCCACCGATTAGAAGGCCGCATCGTCTGTTTCGCGATAAATCAGATGAGCATGTAACCATAAGATCTCCGATTCCTGAAAGTCCTGCAAAGGTCTCGCTCTTTGCTCCCATGGACTCTCCGAGCCTTGAAATCTCGTGAATTCCCCTAGTCATTAGAGCAGCCTTAGAGTTGTCACCGAAGTTCATACCGTCAGCTATACCTGTTCCTAGAGCGATTACGTTTTTAAGAGCGCCACCGAGTTCTACACCTATTATGTCATTGCTCGTGTAAACTCTAAATGTTTTGCTCATCAGTATGTTTTGAATCTCTTTTGCCGCTACTTCGTCAGACGATGCTGCTACTACAGTAGTTGGATAATTACGAACAATCTCCTCGGCATGCGACGGTCCAGAAACTGCAACATACTTATTTTTAAGCGATTTCTTGGCAATCTGAGACATGGTCTTGAGAGACTTATTCTCGATTCCTTTCGCTAGGTTAACGATGATAGCATTTTTATCGATATACTTCGCATTCTTCTCCAGGAAGCTTCCAAACTGCTGTGCCGGGATAGCAAAAATGATGATATCTCGCTTGCCAACTGCAGTTCTAACATTAGATGTGAATCTAAGCTTCTCATGAAGAATAGCGCCAGGTAAATATTTCTCGTTAACTCTACTTTCACGAGTCTTGTTAACATCTTCCTTATTACGTCCGTATACCGTTACACGGTATCCATTGTGCGCGATGACATTTGCAATAGCAGTACCAAAGCTACCGTTACCGATTACAGATACTACCCTCTTCTCATCAGTCTTGAGTTTAGGCATCACAACATCTTTGTAATAGTCAACAGGTTCTTCGGCCACTTCTATCTTAGTATGTTCTATCGCTGTTGCTTCGTTAACAAGCTCATTCTTCTTTCCAGCGATCATAATGTCATCTTTATCTTCTGTATTAGAATCAATAGCTTCGGCTTTTTCTATTGATTCATCTGCAGATATCTCAGACTTGGAGTCATTATCAGTAGCAAGAGATTCAGTAGTTTTGCTGCTAGCACCAGTCTTTTTAGATATGTCAGAAACCTTTATATCATCAGTCTTTTCAGAATCAGCTTCTTCTAGCTGCTCTCTAAGCTTCGCCTTAATCTTAGAACCGATGCTTAACTCTTTCTCCTCTCCTTTCATCAATCTCTTGATATTATCATGGTGAGTGAATATAATTACGAAAGTCATGAACACGGCAATCGGTATAGCTTTCGGATAGTAATAAAGCATCAAGAGTGGATACATCATTGCTGCAAGTATTGATCCAAGCGACATCTTCTTGGATATAGCAGCAACTACTATTGCAATCAAAGCTGCTGCGAACATGCTCGGCCAATTGATAGCCATCGCAGCTCCGAAAAATGTTGCTACACCTTTTCCACCCCTAAACTTAAATACGATTGGGTAAATGTGTCCGATAACCACAGCTGCAAATGCAAGCATTGCTCCAAGGTTATTAAAGTTACCCTGTGCAATTGAAACAGCTATAAAGCCCTTAAATACATCTATCAGTAACGTGCATACTGCAGCCTTAGTTCCAAGAACTCTCAAAACATTAGTTGTTCCAGCATTTCCACTACCCGCTTTCTTGATATCAATTCCATAGAAGCGCGCAATTAGAGTCGCTGGAGATATATTTCCTATGAAATACGCAACAATCACCATGATGATAAGTGGTAAATACTTCATTATTGATCTCCCTTTTTCTCATTGAATAAGAACTTGATAGGTGTTCCTTCAAAGTCATATGCTTCACGCAGCTTATTCTCGAGGTATCTCGAATAAGAGAAATGCATGAGCTCACGTGAATTTATCTTGAATGAAAATAGCGGTGGTCTTGAGCCAATCTGACTAGCATAGTAAATCTTGAGACGCTTACCCTTGTCTGACGGTGGCTGTCTCATCATTACAGCATCTTCAATTACACTATTAAGCTTTCCTGTAGTTATTCTCCTTGATCTAATGTCTTCAATCTTCGCAGCCTTGTCGATAATATCGAAGATTCGCTTCTTCTCAAGAACAGACGCGAAAATAATAGGGGCATACGATACGAACTGCAGATCTGCCCTCAATATGCGCTCGTAATCTCTCATTGTATTCGTCTCTTTTGCAACGAGATCCCACTTGTTAACTACTATCATCAGACCCTTGCCTGCTTCATGAGCGATGCCAAGAATCTTCTTGTCCTGCTCAGTAAGGCCTTCCATCGCATCGATCATCATGATACAGATATCGCATCTTTCAACAGATGTAACGGCTCTGATAACGCTAAAGTGCTCAATCGAGTCATCTACTTTGCTCTTACGTCTAAGTCCTGCAGTATCGATAAGTGTATATTCTCGATTCTTATACGTAAAAGGTGTATCGATAGAATCACGAGTAGTTCCTGCAATCGGCGAAACGATTACTCGCTTCTCGTTAGTAAGTGCATTTACAAGGGAAGATTTTCCTACGTTTGGCTTACCTATGATAGCAATCTTAGTAGATTCTTCGTACCCGTAAATCTCATCTGGAAAACCTGCGACTATTGCATCTAGCAGGTCACCGATGTTGAGCATGTTAACAGAGCTGATAGCAATCGGCTCACCTAATCCCAGCTCATAGAAATCATAGATATTGTCACCGTACTTGGTCGGATTATCAACCTTGTTGACTACTAGGATGATTTCCTTGCCAGTTCTTCTTAAGATATTAGCAACATCGTGGTCTGCCGAAGTCAGGCCTTCTTTGCCGTCTACCATAAATACAATTACATCTGCAAGTTCCATAGCTGTCACAGCTTGCTCTCTCATCTGAGATAGGATTACATCGCTCGTATTTGCCTCGATACCACCTGTATCGACAATAGCGAACTCCCTGCCGTTCCATTCAGTCTCCGCGTAGATTCTATCGCGTGTAACTCCAGGGGTATCTTGAACGATGGCTTTTCTCTCTCCGATTATTCTGTTAAAGAATGTAGATTTTCCTACGTTAGGCCTACCTACAACTGCGAGTATAGGTTTACTCATCGAAAATACCTCCTGCAAATTCCTGTGGATCAAACTCCTTTAGGTCGTGTATGCCTTCACCAACGCCGATGAGCTTG
>NZ_CP016199.1:1374009-1381097 GCF_002243385.1 Mogibacterium pumilum
GTATTCGTCAGTTACAGTGATTGAAATTCCGCCTCTTGCCGTTCCATCTAGCTTAGTGAGAACAATGCCCGTGATATCGGCAATCTCCGAAAACTCTTTTGCCTGGCTGATTGCATTCTTGCCAGTTGTAGAGTCAAGAACAATTAGCGTCTCTCTCGAAGCCTCAGGATACTCACGACTGATGATTTTATCCATCTTCTCAAGCTCTTTCATAAGGTTAGTCTTATTCTGAAGCCTGCCGGCAGTGTCGCAAATTAGGACATCTATATCATTTGCCTTTGCAGACTGAACAGCATCATATATAACCGCAGCAGGATCAGTCCCTTCCTCATGGCGAATAACTCGCACATCTGAGCGACTTCCCCACTCTACAAGCTGATCAGCGGCTGCTGCACGAAATGTATCCGCAGCTGCAAGCAGAACGCTTTGACCGCGCTCTTTGAAGAGATTTGCAAGCTTTCCGATAGAGGTAGTCTTCCCTCCGCCATTAATGCCAATCATCAGAATAACGAGTGGATAATCAGTCGACAGCTTGTTTCTCTCACCTTTGTCAACTATTTCGGTTATCACATCTACAAGCGCACTCTTAATCTCTTCCGGCTTGGTAAGGTACTTCGCGTTAATGCGCTTTTTGAGCATATCCATTATTTTATCAGTCGTTTCAATACCGATATCGGATATTACAAGCGACTCCTCAAGTTCCTCATAAAATTCCTCATCGATATTCGGGTTACCGACGATTACATTAGTAACCTTTTCCGTAAATTTTTTGAATGTGCTTTTATCCTTAAAAAGTCCCATCTTTATCCTTTCCAGCTAAAGCTGTACCCGTTATCTATTCGTTTGAATACTCACTTGGGTCAAATCCATCTTCAAACTTGAGTGAAAGCACCCTAGAGATTCCCTGTTCTGGCATTGTTACTCCGTAGAGTACATCAGCGTGCTCCATAGTTGCCTTGTGGTGAGTTATAAGTGCAAACTGCACGTCTTCAAAGCGTTTGAGGTAATTTGAGAACCTATCGATGTTCGCCTCATCAAGTGCCGCCTCTACTTCATCGAGAATGCAGAACGGCGTTGGTTTAGCTTTAATTACAGCAAACATCAGTGCAATAGCTGTTAGAGTCTTCTCTCCACCTGACATCAAATTGATGTTCTTGAGCTTCTTGCCCGGTGGCTGTGCGATAATCTCAATTCCTGACGATAGAGGATCTGATTCATCTTCAAGTCTAAGTTCAGCGTGACCGCCTCCGAATAATTCTCTGAAGCTATGTTCAAAGTTAATGACTACCTTGTCGAAATTTTCTTTGAACTTATCCCTTATATTGCGCTCCATGTTGGTAATAATAGACCTGAGCTCCTTCATCGCCGTAGAAATATCGTTTTCCTGTGCTGTCATAAACTCATATCTCTTACTTACCGACTTATACTCCTCAACAGAAGATATATTTACGTCGCCCAGTTCAGCCATACGAAGCTTGATTTCCTTAGCTTCTTTATTGCCAGCAGTGATACCAAAATCATCGTCTCTGATGTCCTGCGCTTCTGCGAATGATACTTCGAATTCATCCCACAGCTTATCCTTCTGTGTATCGAGCAGAGTTTCGCTCTTGGCGCTCTTAACCTCCAGTTTATACTTAGCATCCTGCAGTTCATTTAGTTCATGGGCGAGCTTTTTTTGATCTCTGATAGACTCTTCGTAAGCTACCTTATTTTCGTCAATAGATTCTCCCAGAAGCTTGATGCGTTCTTCGAGACCTTGCTTAAGCTCAATCAACTGTGCAATTTTCTCGCTCGATTCAGCGTCGGTGCTGGTAAGCATATGGTGCTTTTCCTTGAGCTCTTCATACGCTTCCGTAGACTCCTCCATCTCGTTCTCAAGGTCTGTAATAGTATCTCTAACTCGTTCAATCAACTCGTTTAGACCGAGAATTCTCGCATCCTGCTCACTTAACTGAAGTTTATTTTCTAGTGTTATCTCACGAAGCTTATTAACGCGAGCGTCGTACTTCTCAGCCTTACCCATGAGCTCCTCAATATGCTCATTAAGTCTAGTGATTTCTGCTTCAGCATCTGCTATTTCAGATTTATGCTTTGTGACCATATCGGTGGCTCTCTCGATATCTCCATTAAGAGTCTCGAGTTCACTTGCATACTGATCTTTATGAGCACCAGCATCGTCTGTCAGCTTTTTTATTCTCTCGAGTTCACTAGCGATTACACCCTTATCAACTTCTATCTGTTGGAGCTCATCGTATGCCTTTCCTCTGGATTCTTTGAGCTCTGCAATTTTAGAATTAGCAGCTGTGATTTCTTCTCTAAGTGTAGTTATCTGCTTTTTATACTTTTCAGCAGCATCGCTCAATTCCTTGATTTCATTCTTACGTTCGAGTATATTAGCGGACTTATTTTTAAATTTTCCACCTGTAATTGCACCGCTAGAGTTAATTACTTCACCATCTGTAGTAACAATTCTGTAGCCCCTGCTAGTCATCTTGGAAATTCTAACCGCATCATCCATGTTACTAGTAAATATAACACGCCCTAGCAAATACTCGAGAATATCATGATATTTATCTTCTGTTTTAACAATTTCAGAAGCAACCCCAAGATACCCAGGAGCGTTCTCAATCTCGTGTTCCGGGTACTGCCTGTTATACCTGATAGACGAAAGTGGTAGAAACGTTGCTCTGCCAGCTTTATTGTCCTTTAGCCATCTTACAGCAGACTTTGCCGAAGAATCATCATCACAGACAATATTCTGCATCGCCGACCCAAGTGCAGTTTCGGTTGCAACCTCATATCCAGTTGGAACCTTGATTAGATCTGAAACTGTGCCAATAATTCCTCCAGTATGCTGCTTCATAAGCAGCCTAACTGCATTGTTATATCCCTCATAGTTGCTCTCCATCTCTTCGATGGTGTTTTTACGAGCAAGAGTTCTATTGTACTTATTACTGAGGTCTTCTATCTGTTTAACACTGTTACTAGCCTGCTCTTCTAGCAATCTGATGTTTGCAACGATCTCATTAATCTGACTAGCTGCACTATTCTGCCTATTCTCTACTTCTCTGTACTGCTCTTCTAACTGCTTCAGTTGATGAGCATTCTCTGCATCAGTCTCATCTTTGCCGCTATACTCTTCGTTCAGTTTATCTTTTCTGTCGTTAAGCGTGGTTACATAGTTCTCTAAGGTTGAAATATCTGCCTTTTTAGTTATATTCTTATTGCTTAAGCTGATGATGTCATCCTTGCTATTATCAATCTCTGAGTTGATAGCCTCAAGCTTTCTCTTGCTATCGTAAAAATCAGACTCTGCTTCCTGCAGTGCAGCTAGAGCCTGTTCATTCTCAGTTCTGTATGATTTTTCATTCGCCTCTAGTTCTGCAAAATTATTGTTTTCTGTCTCTAGTTTATTTCTCGTCTCTTCGATAACAGATTCGAGTCTTGCTAGCTCACGTTCAATTCCTTGAATCTTCTCTTCATTGACCTGACCGCGGCTAGTAATAGTATTTAGCTCCTCTATTTTAGTTAAAAGCTTAGCATTTGCATCCTCATGTGCCTGGTCTAATTCTGACGACTTATCTCTAATGCCTTCTATCTGAAGTTCAAGTTCTTCAGATTTCTCATCCATCGTTCTAAGCTTCTCTTCCATCTCGATAAGTTCATTTCGAGAATTTTCGACGGTACGAACAAGCCCATCGATATTATGGATGATGATGTTAACTCCTACATACTTGTACCTATCACGGAGAACTATATATTCACTAGCCTTTTCAGATTCGTCCTTAAGTGTACCTATACGGCCTTCGATCTCAGCAATAATGTCTTTTACACGTTCGAGGTTATCAGATGCGGAAGCCAGCTTCCTCTCTGCTTCTGCCTTTCTGCTCTTATATAAAACGACGCCCGCTGCCTCTTCGAATATTTCTCTGCGGTTTTCAGGTTTTGTACTGACGATTTCCTGAATTTTACCCTGTCCAATAATTGAGTACCCGTCAACACCAATCCCTGTATCCATAAACAGTTCTTTGATGTCTCTAAGTCTACACTGATTGCCGTTTATTAAATACTCACTCTCACCAGATCTGTACATACGACGAGTTACCTGAACTTCGTTGTATTCTAACGGAAGTATCGCAAGCGAATTGTCTATAACAAGGGAAACTTCAGCCATTCCCTTTGGTTTTCTGGTCGCAGTTCCTGCAAATATAACATCATCCATCTTTCCGCCACGAAGCGACTTTGGACTCTGTTCACCAAGTACCCAGCGAAGTGCGTCACTGATATTACTCTTGCCGCTTCCGTTAGGTCCTACAATGCATGTTATTCCATCATTTAAGTCGATAGTTACAGGATCCGCAAATGATTTAAATCCCTGTAGCTCTATTCGTTTAAAATACAAGCTATATATCTCCCTTCGTAAGCGCATTGGCTGCTGCCGCTTGCTCTGATTCCTTCTTGCTATTTCCTACTCCTCGGCCGAGTTCTTCGCCATTTGCCATAACGGCTGTGACGAATTCTTTTCTATGGTCGGGACCTTCCTCACGCAGTAACTTATACTCTATGCGGACACCTTTTATCATCTCCTGCAGTTTCTCCTGCAAATGCGTCTTATAGTCTTTATGGAGTCCCCCTTTAATCGCAAGCCTAATCTTGTCTGCAAATAAATCTAAGACAACTCTCTCGGCTTTTTCGTATCCACCATCTATTATCATCGCACCAATTAATGCTTCTACAGCGTCTGCTACGATTGAGGCCTTCTGCCTTCCTCCGCCATTATCCTCTCCTTTGCCTAGTCTAAGATGTTCACCAACACCTAACGTTTGTGCTACATCTGCAAGCGACTTCTCGCATACTACATCAGCTCTAGTCTTGGATAGAATACCTTCATGAGCCTCCTGCATGATGACAAAGACCTTTTTACCAACTATGGCATCGAGGAATGCATCTCCAAGGTACTCAAGTCTCTCGTTGTTAAACTCATAGCTTTTACCATGCTCAGATGCATAAGAGCTGTGTGTGAGAGCTATCTCAAGCAGCTTTCTGTTATTAAATTTATATCCTAGTTTCTTTTCTAAGTTGTCCATAAACATAACATCCGTAAATTAGAAGCATTAACGTCTTGTACATTCTAAACTCTGGCTAGTTATTAAGCCTCTATCTTTGCTGTGTCATCGCTTCCAATCTCGTCGCTTTCAGCAATTGCCTTCTCAATCTGTCCAGTTACATCTGACTCCACATAATCTCTAGCTTTGAGAATGGCATTATATACAGCATTGGCCTTAGAACTACCATGAATTTTGAGAACTGGACCCTTTAGACCTAAAATAGGAGCTCCACCCTCTTCGGAGTAATCGAAGTCATTCTTCATACCCTTTAGCTTCTTTGCTAGTAGTAGCGCTGCTAGCTTTGAGATAGTTCCGTCCATCAGAACTTCCTTAAGTCTACCCATGATGGATAGAGCAAGTCCTTCTGAACTTTTAAGGAATATATTTCCTGAAAATCCATCAGTTACTACAACGTCGCACACACCAGATACGACTTCGCGTCCTTCGATATTGCCCTGGAAATTAATTGAGCTATTTGCTAGTAGTCCATATGCTTCCTTGTGAAGTTCATCGCCCTTCTCAGCCTCGGCACCGACATTGAGAAGTCTAACCTCAGGACTATCCTTACCTTTGACGTTCTGTACGAAAATACTTCCCATCACACCGAATTGATACAAGAACTCCGGCTTACAATCCACGTTTGCTCCGCAGTCTAAAAGAAGAGTTGTATCACCTTTTCCTATCTGTGGGAAAAACGCTGCTATCGCAGGTCTCTTTATACCTTTGATACGTCCTAGGCCAAGAAGTCCAGCTGCAAGAAGTGCGCCTGTACTTCCACCAGAGATGAATACATCTGCTTCGCCTTCCTTAACCATCTTCATTCCGCGATTAATAGTCGAATCCTTCTTCTTACGAACCGCCATTGCTGGAGATTCACTATTGGTAATAACTTCTGTCGCATTCACGATTTCTATGTTGCTTCCATCCCATTTCTGAGCACTCAGTTCTTCTTTTATTAAATCTTCAGCGCCAATGATAAAAACTATATCATTAATCTCTCTTGCCGCCTGAATTGCACCCTTTACTATTTCCTGGGGAGCGTGATCTCCGCCCATACCATCGATTAGTATTCTCATAGTCCCTCCATGATTCGTAAATTATGCAAGCTAGTCCTGCATAGTTCAAAGTCTATTACTACTACTTATATCAGCATTATGTAATAAGCTTTTAAAACAAGCCTTAAATTAGCACATTATTATACCATAAAACGCCAAAACATGCGATATTTAAAGCCATCTAAGATATTTCACACATAAAAAAGTGCTGCCTTAGCATAAAGCAGCACTACTTGGTTATTATGGCTCTATAAATTCTTTTGGGGTTTAGGGGGTACCTATCCATTTCATTGTGGTGTTTTAAACCCCTACCTATACACTTGTTGGGGTAATAAAAAGACACCCCAACAAAATCAATGTTTTCCTTGACAAGGGGTATACATCATAATTTGAATAATCTAAAAAAGACGGAGATTTAACCATGATTAGTTAAATTCTCCGTCCTTTGTTGTTCCTTAATGCTATCTTTAGAGTGCGAATCAAAGAGTACAGAAAGGAACCAGTACATGAAAGATACTATCATAAAGCTTTTTAACATGGAACCTTCAGACATTGAGCAGTTTGAAGTTATTCCATGCGGAAGTGTTACGCAATGTAACATAACACTTCAACACAGACCAACTCCGTGTCCATCCTGTGGCAAAATATCAAGAAGGGTTCACGACTATTACAGGCGCACACTCAAACATGCCGTTCTTGTTGAAAATGACTTGATTGTTGTTTACAGAAAAAGACGTTACTATTGTACAGCTTGTCAAAAGCCTTTCCCAGAAAACAATCCATTCTCATTACCTGGAAAAAGAATCTCGCAAGCAACCGTTATTCGTATTATGAAATTGCTTAAGCGTGAATCAATAACTTTCTCTACTGCTGCAAAACTTACAGATGTCAGTATAACAACAGTTATGAAGGTGTTTGATGAACA
>NZ_CP016199.1:1381122-1382663 GCF_002243385.1 Mogibacterium pumilum
AAAGGACGGAGATTTAACCATGATTAGTTAAATTCTCCGTCCTTTGTTGTTCCTCAATGTTATCTTTAGAGTGCGAATCAAAGAGTACAGAAAGGAACCAGTACATGAAAGATATTATCATAAAGCTTTTTAACATGGAACCTTCAGACATTGAGCAGTTTGAAGTTATACCATGCGGAAGTGTTATGCAATGTAACATAACACTTCAACACAGACCAACTCCGTGTCCATCCTGTGGCAAAATATCAAGAAGGGTTCACGACTATTACAGGCGCACACTCAAGCATGCCGTTCTTGTTGAAAATGACTTGATTGTTGTTTACAGAAAAAGACGTTACTATTGTACAGCTTGTCAAAAGCATTTCCCAGAAAACAATCCATTCTCCTTACCTGGAAAAAGAATCTCGCAAGCAACTGTTATTCGTATTATGAAATTGCTTAAGCGTGAATCAATAACTTTCTCTACTGCTGCAAAACTTACAGATGTCAGTATAACAACAGTTATGAAGGTGTTTGATGAACACGCTGGCATAGCCACAGTTCCCTTCCCTCGCTGCCTGTGTATTGATGAGGTATACGTAAGCAAATATCTACAGACAGAATATGCTTGTGTTCTTCTAGACTTTGATACTGGGGCAATTTATGACCTCATTCCTTCGAGAAAGAAGGATGAACTCTCTTCCTACTTCTCAAATATCAACAAAGGTACACGTAACTATGTTAAATACATAAGCATCGACATGTGGGAGAATTATCGTGACTTAGCACATCGGTATTTCCCAAACGCATTGGTATGTGTCGACAGTTTCCATGTGGTTAAAAATGTAAATTATGCATTTGATAAGGTTCGTATCAGAATTATGAATTCACATGATAGGGCTAGTGAGGAATACAGACTACTTAAAAGATTTCACTGGCTGCTTAAAAAATCGCGAGATAACATTGATTTTGAAAGCATAATTAATCTTCATCGCTACTACTACATCGTAGGTTCTAAGTATATTTCGCCAGAAGCTCTAATTAACAGACTTCTCGAAATAGATCCCGAACTTGAAATTGCCTATGCGTTGAAATGCGATTATGACGAAATCAACTCCATTGCAACATATCACAACGCAGGCAGATACATTGATAAATACATCGAAGATCTCCACGTTTATGGGATACCGGAATTTATTCCAATTTCTAAAATGTTAAAGAATTGGAAGTATGAGATTGTTAACAGCTTCTTGACCTACAGAGGCAGGAGAATATCAAACGGACAGATAGAATCTATGAATTCAAGAATCAAACTAATCAAGCGTAATGCTAATGGGTACAAGAACTTCTATCGTTTCAGGCTTAGATGTCTATATACCCTTAACAAGCACTCATCCACCAAATTCTAATCAGTAACTGAGCAAAAGCCACTCTTCGATTCCAATTAAAAAGACGATAATCAATTCAATGTGTAAAAATGATTATCGTCTTTCTTTTTTCATAAAACACCCCAAACTTCGTTAAAGGTGATTTTTACAAAACCCCTAAAAAGTTTATAGAGC
>NZ_CP016199.1:1382688-1395262 GCF_002243385.1 Mogibacterium pumilum
CGTTTCAGGCTTAGATGTCTATATACCCTTAACAAGCACTCATCCACCAAATTCTAATCAGTAACTGAGCAAAAGCCACTCTTCGATTCCAATTAAAAAGACGATAATCAATTCAATGTGTAAAAATGATTATCGTCTTTCTTTTTTCATAAAACACCCCAAACTTCGTTAAAGGTGATTTTTACAAAACCCCTAAAAAGTTTATAGAGCCGTTATTATTATCATTATCTTAGTCTTAACTGCCCACAAGCAGCATCAATATCTGTACCAAGTGTTCGCCTAACGGATACTGCTATCCCTTGTTCTTCTAGGAGAGAGGCAAAGTTTCTAACGCTAGTCTTAAGCGACGTCCTGTAACCTGTGCCTTCAACCTCATTCAAAGGAATTAGATTGACATGTGTAAGCCAACCTTTCAAATGACCAGCGAGTTCACGGGCATGTTCCGGTTGATCGTTTACACCGTCGATTAGCGCATATTCGAACGTAATACGTCTTTTTGTAACTTCAGTATATTTCTGGCAAGCAGCCATAAGTTCCGAATACTCAAAACTCCTTGCCACTGGCATTGTACGGCAGCGAATCTCACCATTAGGAGCATGAAGAGAAACAGCCAGATTCACTTGCGGAAAATCTTCTCCGAACTTTTCAATAAATGGTATCAAGCCACACGTTGAAACAGTAATATTTCTCATACCGAGATTATAACCCTGCTTGCTATTAATAAGTTTTATGAACTTAGATATATTCTCATAATTATCAAAAGGCTCTCCAATCCCCATGATTACAACGTGTCCTATATCCTCACCCGTTATATTTCGCATTTTAAGAACCTGCGCCAGCATTTCTCCACCTGTAAGTGACCTTTCAAGGCCATTACGCATTGAAGCGCAGAAAGTACATCCCATACGGCATCCCACTTGCGAACTTATGCAGATTGAATTACCGTAGTTATACTTCATAAATACTGACTCAACGTGAGCTCCATCTTTAAACTCAAATAGGCACTTTCTCGTTCCATCTTGTTTAGATTCTTGAACTACAACAGCCTCAGGAAGACCAATGTAATACCTCTCAGACAGCGCCTCCCTTAGCTTAGCAGGAATGTTGGTCATCTCATCAAATGACTCCACACCCTTGGAGAGCCATCCAAATATTTGTTTCGCTCTAAACTTCTTATCTCCGCATGAAGAAACGACCCCGGCTAACTCGTCGGGATCGTAATCTGCGATATTGAGCTTAGAAATTAAGTTATTGTTCTCTTCACTCATAATATTAAATCTCTTAGCACTTAGTAACTGCAAGTCCAGTCTTGTGACCGTTGATATCAAATGTCTCGAGTCCAGTTTCCTCAACAACCGAGTCTGCCAGAGTCTCTTCCTTGATGTGATCAACTGCACCTAGAACTGCTGCCTTTACTTCATCATCTGCCTCAAATCTGATAGTGATATGGTCTAGCATCTCGAAGTCATTCTGCTTACGTAGCTGTTGAATCTTGGATATAACCTCACGAACGTATCCTTCGTTAACAAGCTCTGGAGTTAGAGTTGTATCTAGAATTGTGAACACATTGTTCTCCATTCCTACGACAAAACCTTCCTTCGCAGAGATTCTAACATCGAGGAAATCTTCAGTGATTTCATACTCTGTACCGCCAAGCTCAAGCTTAACAGAACCATCTGACACATTTGCAATAAGTTCCTTTGCATCGAACTGAGTGAGCTTACCAGCAAACTCCTTGATATCCTTTCCTAGAACAGGACCTGCGGCCTTGAAATCAGGCTTAACAGCAAAGTTCATATACTTATCAAGATTCTTTTCAAACACGACGTTCTTAACGTTAAGCTCCTCTGTGATCAATGGTACAAGGTCACTGATTAACTCTTCATACTTACCGTCAACGATTACCTCGCTTAGTGGCTGTCTAACCTTGAGTCTCTCCTTCTCTCGAGTTCCTCTTCCGAGGTTAACGAGAGTCTTAACTAGACCCATTCTCTCTTCTGTCTTCTCGTCGATTAGACCGCTATTAGAAGTTGGGAAGTGAGCGATATGAACTGTCCTCTCACCAGTCAGCTTAACGTACATCTCATCAGAGATAAATGGAGCTACTGGAGCAATCATCTTGATTACACCTAGAAGGACTTCATAAGTAGTAGCGTAAACACTCTTCTTATCATCTGTCATATCGTCAGCGTAGAATCTTCTTCTAGCTCTTCTGATATACCAGTTCGAGAAATCTTCAATAACGAAATCGTTGATTGCTCTAACTGTCTTCATATGATCATACTCATCCATGTATTCAGTTACATCAGCAACTAGTCTATTGTATCTAGAAATGATCCATCTATCGAGCTCTGGTCTGTTCTCATAAGGAAAATCTAGATTAGCAGGATCTGTATCATCCATATTGGAGTATAGAACGAAGAAGTTATAGATATTTCTGAGCGTTCCGAAGAACTTGCTCTGTACATCCTTTACACCTTCCTCGTCAAACTTTGTTGGTGTCCAAGCTGGCGAAACAGATACGAGATACCAACGGATAACGTCTGCACCGTACTTGCTCATCATTTCAAATGGATCAACCGTGTTTCCTACATGCTTAGACATCTTCTTGCCCTTAGCGTCAAGGATGAGGTCATTTACAAGAACATTCTTATATGGAGCTTTACCCATGATGAATGTAGAAATAGCCATCAACGAGTAGAACCAACCTCTTGTCTGATCAATACCTTCACAGATGAAGTCAGCTGGAAACAGCTCCTTCTCGAATCTATCTGCATTTTCAAATGGGTAGTGCCACTGTGCAAACGGCATAGCACCAGAGTCGAACCAGCAGTCCATTACCTCAGGGATTCTATCCATAGTCTTGCCACAACTTGGGCACTTAAAATGAATATCATCTACGTACGGTCTGTGTAATTCAATAGTTTCTGGGTTTACATCTTCGATAGCCTTTTCAGCTAGCTCTGCGCGGTTTCCTGCACTTTCTAGATGTCCGCACTCACACTTCCAGATTGGAATTGGTGTACCCCAATATCTGGATCTGGAGATATTCCAGTCCTTAACGTCAGCTAGCCAATTTCCGAAACGCTTTTCTCCAACATAAGGAGGATACCAGTTTACTGTATTGTTATTAGCAATTAGCTGGTCCTTGAGCTTTGTCATCTCAATGTACCAACCTGGCTTTGAGTAGTATACGAGAGGTGTATCACATCTCCAGCAGTGTGGATAGTTATGTACCATCTTCTGCTTAGCAAACACCTTGTTCTCTGCTGCAAAGTACTTTAGTATCTCTACATCAAGGCCTTCTTCCATAACAAATCTGCCTTCCCAAGGAGTTTTTGTGAAGCAGCCCTTCTCATCTACTGGCTCTTCAAAGTCAACACCATAACTACGGCAAGTATTATAGTCATCCTCACCGAACGCATAAGCAGTATGTACAAGACCTGTACCGTCTTCAACAGTAACGTAGTCTGCATTAGCTACGAAGAAACCATTAACCTTATCAAGGTCATCGCCGTAAACGAATGTCGAAAGTGGCTCATAAGGAATATACTCTAGCTCCTTACCTGTCATCTCTTCGAGTACTTCGTACTTACCTTCGCCGAGAACTCTATCCGCAAGGTTTTTAGCAACGTAGAAGATATTACCCTCTTCGATACCCTCAAGCATTTTCGCTCTTACATATACAACCTCTGGACCTACTGTAATTAAAATGTTAGAAGGAAGTGTCCATGGAGTTGTTGTCCAAGCGAGGAAATACTCGTTCTCTCTATCTCTACGTCTAAACTTACATGTTACTGTAAGAACAGGATCTTCTTTGTATCCCTGAGCTACCTCATGTGAAGCGAGACCAGTTCCACATCTAGCACAATAAGGAAGAACCTTATGTCCTTCGTAGATGAGGCCCTCGTCAAAGAACTTCTTGATTATCCACCAACCAGACTCGATATAGTTATTATCATAGGTAATATATGGATCATCCATATCAGCGAGATATGCCATCTTCTCAGACATGTCACGCCAAAGACCAGTATATTTAAATACTGACTCACGACACTTCTCGTTGAATTCTTTGATACCGTAGCTCTCGATGTCATTCTTGCCAGACATGCCGAGCTGCTTCTCTACTTCAATTTCAACAGGAAGACCATGTGTATCCCAACCAGCCTTACGCTTAACCTGGAATCCCTGCATATTCTTATATCTATTGATCGAATCCTTTAATGTTCTCGCCATTACATGGTGTATACCTGGCTTACCATTAGCTGTCGGAGGTCCTTCGTAGAAAACAAAGCTTGGATCCCCCTCTCTCTCTTTTACGCAGAGGTGCAGCAAATCTATATCAGACCAATGCTGAATCTGTTCTTCCTGAACATCTGCTACTGATTTCTCAGACAAGTTTTCAAACATTTTATTATCCCTTCCTCTAACATTAATTATTATTAATATAAACAAAATAATTACTAATTTTACTATCTGAAGCACAAAATGTCAATAAACGAGGACTATGTAAGTAGTCAAGAACACACCTTGATATTATGCTTTGTATTTCAGAGTTTCCTTTATTTTATCAACGATTTCACCATGGTTAACGAGCTTTAAATCTGGGTATGATTTAAAGATTCTGCCCGTACCAAAGAATTTAGTCTTACGCATCTTCTTGTAAAACTCTTCTTTAGCAATTTCGTAATCATGTTTCATATCAACAAGTTCTTGGCTAACTTCAACTCTTCTATCAGCTGTAGCATCTCTTATCTCAGCTTCAAGAAGCGCACTTTGAACTTTATATGTATCGACTTTCTCCATTGCGCTTAAAGCATCTTCACCGATTTTTGTGCTCAAAGAGTCACTGAATTCGGTCATGGATTTCTGCATATCGTCCAAGCGAGTAATCCTCTTGTTTAATCCAAGCGTAATCAGTACAGAAACTCCAAAATCAGTTACAAATACTACGTATGCGATAAATACTAATACCAGACCTATTGTGGAATTTGTCAGTCCACCAAACACTATTTCGACGAACGGATGAATTTTTCTAACTACAACAAGAATTCCAAATCCCCATATTATACTGAACTCAAGACAAATGTAGCCATGATAATTAAACGGTTTAGTAGAGTAATCCCACCACCTTGCGTGAAAGATTTTTAAAAGTGCATATCCGCCAAATAGTTCTAGCATCGTCGATAGCAGCATTCCCAGAATAAACACTTCGGTATCAGTCGAGAACGAGCTATAATCTAGACCAAGGGCTTTTACGAGTAGGATTACAAAAAGTGAACCAAATCCATATATCGGACACACAGGTCCATTGAGAAATCCTCTATTTACAACGAGTCCTTTGCTAACTGCCTGGTAGATAACTTCTGTAACCCAGCCGATTACCGAATATACCAAAAAAAACAGCGCAATATCAGTTAAAAGATATCCAGCTATCATAACCCTCCCCCTTACTTTAAATCACCGAATTCCGCTAGTAATTTCTCCTGACTGTCGAGAACTATACGCCTTGGAGCAATATTGACATATCGTCCGTCATAAAGCAGAAACTTAGCCCTTACGTTATCCATCATATTCAAATGCATGATGTGCTTCAGCTTTACGATACACGATTCATCGGTAATTGGAAAAGCAAGCTCAAATCGCTTGTCCATATTTCTATTCATGATATCTGCAGATGATATAAATACTTCCTCTTGGTCTCCGCTGCCGAAGATATACACACGAGAATGCTCTAAAAATCTGCCTATGATACTGATTATCTCAATATTGTCAGTATACCCGTCAACACCTGGAAGTAGTGTGCAAATGCCCCTAACAATCATGCGAATTTTTACGCCAGATTGTGATGCTTCCGCGAGCTTCTCTATAATCTCACGGTCAGATACGGAATTTACCTTTATGAAAATTCTTCCGGCCGTACCTTTTTTACACTCATTGTCAATCCGCTCGATAAGCACCTTCCTCATGCTTCCTGGCGATGTTATTATGTATCTAAACTGTTCGTCTATAACACCATTTACCGCACTCTCAAACAGACGCGATATCTCCTGCCCGAGCACTCTTTTAGCAGTTATAACAGAGAAATCCGTATACTGGCGAGCAGTGGTTTCGTTGTAATTCCCAGTCCCTACCTGCGTAATAATTTCGCGTTCTCCAATTTTGCTAAAAGACTTTTTAAATACGACTTGACATATCTTAAAGTGAGATTTATAACGTTTAGTTCCGTAATAAACTTCACACCCAGCCTCTTCAAGTTTTGATGCCCAATCCACGTTATTAGCTTCATCAAATCTAGCTCTCAGCTCTATCAAGACTCGCACATGCTTCCCTTGACTTGCTGCTTTAATTAGGTATTCAAATATTCTCGGATGACTCGTCATCCTATAAATGCTGATTTTAATTTCCTTTACCTTGCTATGCGTGGCTGCTTCACGAAGAAGCTCGAGCAGATTGTCCATAGAGTCGTAAGGATAAGCATCTAATAAATCTCTCTCCATCACATAATCTATTACACTTCTAGTCGCCTTGTGAGATGACTTTGCTGGAACGAATTCATTATACGAGTGTTCGGCAATTATCTGGCTTGATAGATTATCTTTTAAATAAGCAAGATGATTTACAGATGATAAATCCGAACAACGAACGACTTCTTCTGTAGATAATGTAAGGATGTCTGCAAGCTCCTTTATAAGCCTTTCACCTCTGGCTTCTAGGTATGCAAAAGCTCCGACGAATTCGGAGCTTACACGCTTATCAAGAATCTTCTTGATTCGTTCCCGTGCTGTAGCGCCTAGTTCAAATTCTTCATACTCAAAGTCGATATCTGCATTTCTAAATGCTCTAAATGCGATAAACGATTTGGGTTCAAAAGGGAAGCAAATCTCTTTAAGGTATAGCTTAACTAGTTCTATAGGAAGCAGTAAATTAATACCTTTCTCATTCTTAATCACAACGCCATTTAATAGCGATTTCGGAATCTCTATCAGCATCAGTTTCCTATTATTATCAACATCAGTTTCAACAAAGATATATGTGTGACCATCCTTGATTATCTCTGCCATATCATCACGATCTAAAAAGTGCGGTTTAATCTTTGATGAAAGCTTCATGAGGAACTGTCCATCGACAAAATCATAATCTTCTTCCGATAATTCTTTGTGCTGGCCACATCTCACACCAATATCTTGTAAATCGTCGTATAGCTGTGCAATTATAGCCTCAAATTTATCATTAATTCGTCTTATCTCCTGCCAGATAAAATGAATCTGCTCACCAGAAGTGAGTCCCGACATAGAGTCTCGCGTTACCGAATCGACCCTTTTCAAGTTGTTCAAGCTTCCAATTCTAACCTTTATAAATTCAGTGAGATTGTTCTCATATATAATGCTGAATTTCAGTCTTTCAAGAAGCGGATTCTCTATGTTAGCAGCTTCATTCAACACTCTCTCGTTGAACTTAAGCCATGACAGTTCACGATTCTGCGTAAAACCCTCGAGATAAAGCTCACTCATTTACAATCCCACTTAATTCTTATTAATCTCTTCCAGCTTATTCATCAGAAAACCTTCTCGCACTCCTGATTCTGAAACAGTAATCTCTTCACAGCCAAGTCTATCCATAATAGACTTCTGTATGCACATACCTGTAACGAGTGATTGAACACGTTCAGGCTTAACCTTAAGAAGCGTGCGTATGAATTTCTTTTGATTCGTATAATATAGTTTAAACAGCTCGTCATACTCATTTGCAGAAAGCGTTGACGTGCTCTTGTTCCTATCTAAAAGCTTATTAGCGAGCTTGCATGTAGCTCGTACAGTTCCGCCAATCGCATACACATGACCTGGCGAAACTTTTATATCATCTGGGATACTTAACTTTGAGAGCAGATTCTCAGTTTCTGCTTTTATCGACAGCAGCTCTTCTTCTGCTGGAAATATTCCATCGACATGACGGTGATAAGCATTGAGTGATCCTATAGGCATGGTATCAGCAAAAATTATCTTATCTCCTGTAAATAGAGAAATTTCTGTACTTCCTCCTCCACAGTCCGTGAGCATTCCCGTAGTATCACCGATATCCTTCATTATACCGTAGTAGTCGTAAATGGCTTCTTCTTGCCCTGATATTACCTCAACCTCAAATCCAACTTCAGACTTGATTCGCGCGACGATTTTCTCTTTATTCTTAAGTTCCCTAATGCTAGCTGTTGCGATAGCAAATACATTTACATCAGACATACCGTCAACCGCAATCCTAAACTGCTTAAGTGCTTCGATCATAACTTCGACCCCTTCTGCACTCATCTCATTATCATTTATATATCCAGCAATTCCACAAGAAACCTTATTACTCATAATCTGACTGAACGATTTATCAGTTTCTATGTTGTAAACCGCCATCCTAATTGTGTTAGAGCCAATATCAATTATTACGTACATCTATAAAATTACCCTTCATGCTTAGTCTGACAACAGTCGTAGTAATTCTAACAAAAAAAATAGAGTTTATAAACAAAAAACACAAATCAAAAATTATTTTTTGTGTTTTATTATAACAAAACAGAGCGTACATTCCTGTACGCCCTAGTTTAAAACGCAATTTTAATGATGTATACTACTTGCTTGTTCCAAAATCAACCTTTACATTTTCACGCTCAGTTTCTGAGGAAACTTCAAACATTGGCTTAGCTTCATAGCCGAATACCCTTGCGATGATTGCTGAAGGAAATACTCTGCACTTTACGTTAAACTTCTTTACAACAGCATTGTAGTACTTACGAGAATTAGCGATATCATTCTCTACAGCCTTTAGCTGATCCATTAGCTCGATAAAGTTAGCATTAGCCTTAAGATCAGGATAAGACTCCGCAACTGCAAATAGGCTTCTTAATGTTCCAGAAAGAATATTTTCATTCTCAAGCTTCTCAGCTGTTGTAGACGAGCTACTAACTGCTGATCTCGCTGCTGTTACAGCTCTAAGTGTCTCAGACTCGTGAGCAGCGTAACCCTTTACAGTTTCAACTAGATTAGGAATGAGATCAAATCTCTTCTTAAGATATACGTCCATAGTTGAGAAAGCTTCATCACAGTTAACTGCTAGTTTTACAAAGCCATTATAAGTAGCAACAACCCACAGCAGTAGAAGTACGACTACCGCTATAACTATCCAAATTACCATTTTTACACCTCTTTTTTATTTATTAGCAATAACTATTAATGTCTCTTTTGATTCGTTATATTAGCACATCAATGCACTAACTTCAACAAACAAACTCAAACGAAGAATTTGAGGCAAGGATTTTACCATGCGCCACCGCCGCCTCCACCGGAGCCACCGCCACTGAATCCACCGCCACTGAATCCACCGATTCCGCCGCCACTATCAGCATGTGCAGCTGCGATTCCAGAATATGTACTATGCTGAATGCTGTTCATCATCGTACTCATACTCATGTAGTTAAATGTAGTCGTGTTGTATGAACTAAATCCAGTATGTTCTGGAATCTTGATAGTGTTAAACTTATGAATCCATTTATCTGTTAGCCCTAGAACGTAAGCATATGGCAGAACATTGTAAAAGTAAGAAGGATCACTTTCTACAAGTTCATTGATTCTATCAAGCTCGGCAGTTTCTATAAACTCTTTAAAGCCTAGTATCTCACCGTAAATCTTGCGGTTATATTCAGTTCTGCTTTGCATATTGGAGAGTAGGAACGGAATAGCAATCGTGTATACAGTAAGTAGTAATGTCACGTATGATGCTCCTTCTCCTCTGCCCATGAAGTATAGTGCATTTATGAAAGTGCTCATATATACATAGTATATTAGCACCCAGGCAACAATCTTGGATGTTAATCGTCCAGCACTTAAGGTCTTACGATAGAAGTACGCATCACTTAACTTATGAAGTATAAATAGCCATATCAATGCCCATACGATTAATATAACGATTATTCCGAATATAGCCGGTATACCTCCACCACTGAATGCAGAATGATATGCAACATCAACAGTGCCTCCTCTATATACACTAAGTACTATGCTTGCGATGTAACCAATCGCAGCTATAAACGTAGCCAGTATCCCCTTAGCATCTGAAGTCTTTGAAATTATTGCCTTATCCCCAGTGTATCTGTCCGTGAGCTGAGACTTAATCGTATCGTAAGATTCTCCAATCGATTTGCCTGATTCTTTAATGCTAACAGTACTACCAACAGCTGCTGATTTACCACCGAAGATTGAATTGTATGTTTTCTTAATAAAGGCAGGTTCTCCTTCAGGCGCTGCTAACGCTTTAATGGTAATATCTCTCTTAGAGCCTTCAATAATCTGAATATATCCTTTAGAAGCTAGATATAGATAAAGTGAAGCAATATCCTTTTTGTCAACTACTCCATCCGCGAGATATCCAAGCTCCGCTGACGTGATGCCGTCAGGTGGATTAAACATTATAGGTGCAACTATATCTGCATCTTTCTTCCTAGTAAGCTTGAGAGAAATTACACCAACAAGGCACAGAATGAGTACCACAGCGTTCGCAACATTACTCCAGGCTTTGCTAGGTGCTCCAACCCAGTAATTGGCTGGAGTTTTTACCATCAGCGTCACTCCAGAATTATAGTTTATAGCAGCATCTTCATACGATAATGTGTTACTTGATTTATCATACGACCACTTACTGTTATCTTTAGTTGGAGTTCCATATGAACCGCTATATGATTTCATTTCAGTGTATTTAAAATCACTTGGCAGCGAGACTTTTATCTTTGATGAAGCGATTGAAGTCTCCCACTCTGTCGGAAGTACATCGACGTAAATGTTGTTATCTTTATCGCTATGAATATAGTTATAAATCTTGTACTTTATAACATATGTTTTCTCACCTGTAACGTAGGAATCATGACTACCAATTCTGATATTAATGTATTTATCTTTGGTTACCTTTACGTCTCCACCTTCAACACTGATATCCTTAACCTTATAGTTGCTTGCTATAGGGATTTTTCTGTAAATTCCATGCTTTGGATACTTAAAGTCGACAGTAATGGTCTCTGTGAAATCATATGAGTAATCCTTATTAACCTTAACGTCTACGTCAAATACTTTTGTCGTATATCCCAATCTATCATAATCTTGCGTAGCTAATGGAGACCCTTGGTTTTGATCGTAATGATTCGAGTATGAACTAGAATAAGAATTTGAATAAGAGTCATGTGAAGAACTCCCATACACATTACTCTGGTTCACTATACCCATTGTTATTGCAAATATTACAACCAGAATCAGAGCCAGTTTATTCAGTCTGTTCTTAAATGCATTATGATACATAGCGTTAACTCCTCTAGTCTCAATCACATAGATTGAGTATTAACCGATAATATCCACTTTTAATAATAACAAAAAATACATAGCGGTATAACCCGCTATGATTATTTAATACTTATTTAAGAAGAATTAATCTTCTACTAGTTCTTTTCTCGATAGGTTGATTCTGTTCTGGTTATCAATCTCGGTTACCTTAACAACAACCTTATCTCCGATGTTCATTACATCTTCAACCTTATCTACTCTGTGGTTAGCAATCTTTGATATATGTAGCAGACCTTCCTTACCAGGGAGAATTTCGATAAATGCACCAAAGTTCATAATTCTCTTAACTTCACCCTCGTAAGTCTTTCCAACTTCTACATCAGCTGTAAGATGCTCAATCATAGACTTAGCCTTAGCAGCACTTGCTTCATCAGAGCTGTAGATGCTGATTAGACCTACATCTTCATCAGAGATATCAACCTTGCAGCCCGTTTGTTCAACAATCTTGTTAACGTTCTTGCCACCAGGTCCGATTACCAGTCTTACCTTATCAGGATGAACTCTCATAGAGATACATCTTGGTGCATAAGGTGAGAGTTCAGCTCTTGGCTCTGAAATCTCTTCTAGCATGCTTTCGAGGATGTGTGCTCTGCCAACTCTAGCCTGCTCTAGTGCCTGCTCTAGAATCTCTCTCGATAGACCGTGAACCTTGATATCCATCTGAATTGCAGTGATTCCATCAGGTGTACCAGTTACCTTGAAGTCCATGTCTCCTAGGAAATCTTCCATACCCTGAATATCAGATAGGATAGCATATCTGCTGCTTCCGTCTTCTTCTACTCTCTCAATTAGACCCATAGCGATTCCTGATACAGGCTTCTTGATTGGAACACCAGCATCCATAAGAGCTAGGCAAGATCCACAAGTTGAACCCATCGAAGAAGAACCGTTTGATGAAAGAACCTCAGAAACGACTCTGATTGCATATGGGAATTCCTCTTCGCTTGGAATTACAGGAAGAAGAGCTCTCTCAGCGAGTGCTCCGTGACCAATCTCTCTTCTACCTGGGCTACGAGGTGGCTTTGGCTCACCTGTTGAATAACCAGGGAAGTTATACTGGTGCATGTATCTTTTAGTAGTTCTATCGATATCAATGCTGTCTAAATCCTGTGCCTCAGATAGAGGTGCAAGTGTAGCAATTGAAAGAACCTGAGTCTGTCCTCTCTTGAATAGACCGGTACCATGTGCTCTTGGCAGGAATC
>NZ_CP016199.1:1395287-1403771 GCF_002243385.1 Mogibacterium pumilum
TCGTTGAAAAGTGGTCTGATCTCATTAAGCTTTCTGTTATCAGGTCTAATGCCTTCATCAAGAATCATAGATCTAACCTGTTCCTTCTTGATGGCATACAGAACTTCGCTCACTTCCTTATCTCTATCTTCAAAGATTTCAGAAAAATGCTCGTGAGTTTCTGTCTCAACCTTATCCATGTTCTCAAGACGCTCTAACTTATCAAAAGTCTTGATAGCCTCAATCATCTTGTCTGTAGCATAAGCTCTAACTGCTTCATCTACATCATCGTCAGCCTTGAATACAACGTATTCCATCTTCTCCTTGCCAACTTCCTTGACAATTTCTTCGATGAACGCGCATAGCTGTTTGATCTCTTCATGTGCAAACATGATAGCGTCGAGCATATCGCTCTCTGATACTTCATTTGCACCAGCCTCAACCATCATGATAGCGTCTTTAGTTCCGGCTACCGTAAGGTCAATGTCTGACTTCATTCTCTGCTCATAAGTAGGGTTGATGATGAGCTCACCGTCTACTCTTCCTACCTTTACAGAACCTGTTGGGCCATCCCAAGGAATGTCCGATGCAGCGAGTGCAACAGATGAACCAATCATCGCTGCAACCTCTGGTGAACAGTCATGATCAACGCTCATCGCTACGGCAACAACTGATACGTCATTTCTAAATCCTTTTGGGAAAAGTGGTCTGAGCGGTCTATCCATTAGTCTTGATGTTAGGATTCCGTGCTCTCCAGGTCTTCCTTCTCTCTTGATGTATCCTCCAGGAATCTTTCCTACAGCGTACATCTTCTCCTCATAATCGCAGCTAAGTGGAAAGAAATCGATATCCTGTCTTGGCTGCTTTGAAGCAGTGGCTGTACAGTTGACTACAGTATCTCCATATCTAACTGTAACCTGGCCGTTTGCCTGTTCGCAAACCTTTCCAATCTCAAGCTGCAACAATCTACCGCCTAGTGCTGTCCTAAATGTGTGATAATCCGTGAATCTTGCCATAATTAACAACTCCTTCCTGTTAATCGTACTTTTTACTAATAAGATTCGCATTGCAAATCGGTCAATTTTGACCGATTTCGGGATTATTATCCCTCCTATATACAAATAAGCGGGATACACATCCCGCTTATATTGTCAGATAATATTACTACTTTCTGAGACCGAGTCTAGCAATAAGTGCTCTGTATCTCTCGATATCAGTGTCCTTAAGATACTTAAGTAGGTTTCTTCTCTGTCCTACCATCTTAAGAAGACCTCTTCTTGAATGGTAATCCTTAGCGTGCTCCTTGAGATGTCCGTTAAGGTCGTTAATTCTGTAAGTTAGAATAGCAACCTGAACCTCTGGGGAACCTGTATCGCCTTCCTTAGTAGCATACTCTTTGATGATTTCCTGCTTCTTTTCCTTTGTAAGCATTGTTTCTCCTCCTGTTTGTCATCCGCCCTCACATCGCCACCGTTCGGAGTAACGTGCAGCTGAAGCAAGGGTATAAAAATTTACCTAGCTATACTATCACACATATAGGTATCTGTCTAGCTTTCAGGCAAATTACTTTAGCGTATTCAGATACTCTTTAGTCTCGTCGCTAACCCTATAGCTCTCTTTTGCCTTTTGAATGGTTTTACGGTGCACCCATTCTTCAAGCGTGTGATTCTCTATATACGGTATCGTTGCCTCATATTGCTTTGCGAGGGCAGTTGCAAAGTACCACGCCTTAATCATCTTTACGTAGTACTCGTCAGATTCAACTCTTGCTACCCACTCCAGATACTTTGAATCAAAGGCATCATCGAGATAGAACTCTAGCAGTACACCAATGCCGAATCTAACCGTGTAAGTCTCATTAGATGCAATCCACCTCTTAATATCATTTTCGAGCTTATTGAGATTGCCTTTGAAAGCTTTCTTAAAGCTTAGTAGATCACAAGTTGCCCAGTTATCTACATACGGAAGCAATTTATCCACTTTACATATAGCCTCTTCATAATCCTTAATAAAACATATTATCATGCCATGAAGATTAACCTCTTCATAATACTTATGTGGGAGATCTTCGACAAACTCCCTATAGTCACCAGATTTGAAAATCTCTTTTGCGAGGTTCCTAAGCGCTGGTGTTCTAACTCCTATCACTGAATCTGGATCAACTCCGGGAATCAGTTTACAATTAAACTCCTTGTAGCCAATATCCTGCAGCTCAAATAGACGCTCCCTAATTTCCTCTTGCTTCATAACGTTTCCTTTCACTGCTCTTGTGATTAAAGAACATCATAATATTTGCAACGAGCAGTAACGCCACTACTATGAAGGCAGCCGACTCATGAATTATTCTTGTAAAGAAATCACCTATAATTGCTCCGCAGATAAAGAACAATATACAACCATAGTAATGGAGACACTTTCTAGCATAACTGGATTCTTTGGTAGCCAGATACATGTTTAGGTTCATAGTACCAATCTTTAGGTTGCCTGTACACATAGTGGTCGAAATTGCGTTCCCTCTCACCTTTGCAAATGTAACTACTTGGATACCGCATGTCAGCGATATTAATGAGTTTGCTATCAGGTTGTATTCTTGCGGTAGGAAGCCTGCAACAAACATTGCAATCATCTCGAAGAAAATAGTGACCTGGCGCCAATGCAGCCTTGTCGGTCTATTCTTGCGAATAATTTTGACATATTGAGATATCATAACGCCAACTGCAAAGGAAACTATAGGAACGAGATAATGAAACACACCGCGCATATGGTGATTACCCAGGCTTATGGCGAGGAGTACGATGTTACCAGTTTCTGCATTTGCAAAAACGCCACCTCGTCCTATATATGAGTAAGCATCCATGAATCCCCCGCAGATTGCAAGCAGTATTCCTATTCGCATTGATTCAGAAGTCTCAAACTCCTTTTTCATCGCTCCCCCTCTTCTAAGCAAATGGATCCCATTCCTCTTGAGCCGGCTCACTTTCCTCGTACCGCGCTCTAGTCTGTTCGTCGATGAGCAGGGCTACTATTTCTGAACTCTTCAGTTTTGCTGCCAACTCAACAAGTTCACATATATGCTCTGTCTGAACTAGGTCTCTCCTAACCATATACCTTATCGCCAGTGTCCTGGATTGACCTATGGCTAATCTAGTTAGCCTCGCTTCATGTTCATCCATATATCTATTTATGATTCCTATATCGCTTATCTTCTCCTGTCCATCATCATCGTTATTATGCTTATCCATATAAGAGAGAATGGCTATATCGCTAACTGATTCCGGAAGCAGTTCTATCTTATCTGGACTTATATGTAGATAAACTAGCTTCGGTACCCTGCTAAATGCATTACAATCAATCTCTTCTATGCTGTCCGGCAAAAATATCTCTCTCATAGAGTTGCAGTCTGCGAACATCTCGTCATCAATAAACTTAACTCCTGCTGGAAGCTTAACACCTTCAAGCGCCCAGCAGTTTTCAAACACGCCTTTTCCAAACTCATCTACAGCACTTGGCAGAATTATCTCCTTCATGCTGTAGCACATCCTAAAGGCATAGTTACCGATGCTCTTAACCGACTCTCCCATCTCTATGGCTTTAATCTGACCTCTCTCGCTAAAGGCTCTATCAGCAATCGAAAATACGAATTTAGGTATAACGACACGTGGCACATTTTCATCATAATTGATAAGGGTATGTCCTGCTATTAGCTTTGGCATACAACCTCCTTACGACTCTAAACCTTCAATCTCTCTGGTCAGCTCTTGTTCTCTGTCACTCATGATGAGTCCCTTGCTCCACCTCGAGTATTCTTCACTTCCGTGCTTTGCCAGGAAGCCTGCACTATATCTATCCTCTGATAGGGTTCTTACAAATATCATCATCTCGTTATCTCCCTCAAAAGCACTTTCTATAAAATTAAAAGAGTTTCTGATGCGGTCCTGCACCGACTTTACGAGAGCATTTCTCTCATCGTTAAGTTTGCTCATCTCACCAGTAATAACTGATGAAGGTTCGCCTATTCCGCCCATCACATTGTGCATGATGTCTCTCATCGTCTGAATAGACTTTCTGGAGATTCTTTCATTCACCCTCGATACGGAGTGGGCCTTTTTGCTCTCCCTAAGATCATCCTCCATTTCAGAAGATATGCTCTTCATAATCTGCGCTGCCTCATCGAGCTTAGCACCAAGAAGTTCCTCTTTGTGAAGCTTAATGCGGTTCATCACTTCATCGATAACCTTAGATCTCACAAACTCACTCCTAAAATCGGAACCGAGTGCATCACTTAACAATCTGACAACTGTAATACGCTCGTCAAATGGAGCATCTGCCAGTTTCACAGCTGCTTTATCATATCCAATGCCTGCAAGGATGCCAGCAATATCATACTCCCTCCTATAGCGATAGAATAAATCATAGTATGAAGTGAAGTCACGTGCGATTCTCTCATCCTGAATATACTGCCTTACGAGCTCGAGGTTAACTTCGATATCGTTTTGTTCATACAGGTAGATCATCTCAGACAGGTCTACCCATCCTCTAGCTGTTACAAATAGCTTGCCATCTACCGTAAGCCTTACGCTATAGAAGTCATCCTTCTTGATAGTCAAATAATTTGAAACCGCGGCATGGACAGCATTATTTCTAGCATATACGAGCCAAGTCTCAAGCTCTGGCTCTACGTCAATTCTCTTAAGTCTATCGAGTGTTGCAAGGTCAAACTCCCTTGCGGAGTTATTGTATTCTAGAGGATTTCCTGCTGTGATTACGACCCAGCCTTCAGGCAGTCTATGGCGACCAAATATCTTCATCTGTAAGAACTGCAGCATTGCAGGAGCAAGCGTTTCCGACACACAGTTGATTTCATCTAGGAAGAGGATTCCCTCTCTCTTGCCGGTTTCTTCCATCTTATCGTACACACTGGCTATAATCTCACTCATCGTGTATTCGGTAGTTCTGCAGCTCTCGTCGCCATACTGGTGTTCAGAAATGAAAGGCAGACCTATCGCACTCTGCCTGGTATGGTGCGTCATGGAATACGACACTAAAGCGATGTCCATTTCTTCTGCAACCTGAGACATGATCTCAGTCTTACCAACTCCCGGTGGTCCTACGAGAAATATCGGTCTCTGCCTCTCTATCTGAATCTTGTATTCTCCAAATTCATCTTTTGACAGGTACGAAATAACTGCATATTTCACCTGATTCTTTGCTTCTTGAATGTTCAAATTGTCTCCATTTCCACATATTTAAATATGCTTCACTCGTCAAAATACACCTTCATCGCCCATGCTGGAACGTCCTCATCGAAAACATCATCATCTACGAATATGAAAGCTGTGTCGTACAGTGGTTTTTTCTTGGGGTATGTACCCTTTCCATCTGTAAAATAGAGCAGTCCTCTCAAATTTCGGAGTTCCTTCCTTCGTATAAGCTCATTAATATAATGGAACACCGGGCGAAAATCTGTTCCACCAAGTCCCTTTATTTCAAGATTTTGCAGAAAGACATCTACATCTTTCCTGTTTTTAAGCACGGTATCATCCTGAATCTCCGCATCACATTGTATCACATGGATATTAAATTTAGTTCCGATTACATCGTTATTACCGAGTATCTCGAAACTTTTATCGACGAACTTTTTTACTAGGTCTCCATCTGTGGAGCCTGAGGTGTCAATTGCAATAACTAGGTCTCGAATATTCTTCTCATCCTTATACTCGAGCGGTTCTATGAGCGGCATGTCTCTGTAGCGATTCAGTCCGTACGTATACATTATATAATCGAATGAATCATCATCCACCTTGAGTACCTCGTGTGTTGCTGCAAACTTTCTTAAAAAGGTGCTGTAATCTATCCGTTTCTCCTCGGCATAACGCAGCTCCTTTTGGATAGTTCCTCCAACATTACCGAAGCTAGCGTCATCCATTTCGAGTACAGTCTTGACCATCTCTCTTATCTTATCCCAATCTTGGTCAGATATCAGTGCTACACCTTCGCATTCGTCAGTACCGTTTGATTCCTCTATACTCGATACATCAAACTTTCTATCATTATCATCGAAGCTTCTCTGCTGATTTTCATCTCGATCTTGTGAACGAGAATTGTCCAGTTCTCCATCATCACTTACTTCGTATGTGTCAACTGTTTGATTCGTACTCTTATTAGCTACGTACCAAAGTGAATGATTGTCAACTGTGAATAGTTCTCGCATTAGACCTACTTCAGCTTCAATTGGTGGATCCGTTATAAAAGACTTATATAGTCTATCTACTGAAAGCCTGCCTCGTTTAGCTCTAATTTTCTTAAGTTCATCTCGTCTTTCACTGCTTTCAGGTGTATTGAAGTAGCAGGCTCCAAGCAACTCAATCATTTCTTCAACAGCTATATCAGACGCCAAATTCCAGTACAGCCTATTTACCTTCTCAGTGACATAATAGTGTTTAAAAATGCAGTGAAGAAGAACATGCATATAATCATGCGTCAGTACTGATATCCCTTGCTTCATCCTAGAAAATATCACATCACTACTATAGTAAAGTGTTGTTCCATCTACCATGAAAATATCTTTGTTATAGAGCACAATTGATTTTTTGAGCGCAAAAACAGCAGAGTCCATAAACCGCATGTTCGCGACTATCTTGTCCTGCGCTGCGGCAATTATCTTCTCTGCTAAAATCACATCTTTATTAAATTCTCTATCGTCATGTTCCATGTTAAAGCTTTTTGACACCATGAAATCTCCTCGCTGATTCTACGTCATCAGCAATGTGTTCGGTGAGCAGCTCTACAGTTTCAAACTTAACCTCTGGTCTATGTAGTTTGAGAAATTCAATTTTGATTTCCCTTCCATATAGCTCTTCATTTATGCCAAATATGTGCGTTTCTATGGATTTATCATAATCACCTATAGTCGGTTTAGTGCCGACATTAGAAACGCTATTGTAAGTAGAACCGTCCACTGAAGTGCGCGTAAAATACACTCCATTCATAGGCGATACCTTGTTAAAACTAAGTTCTATATTGGCGGTCGGAAAACCAATCTTTGAACCGATGTGATTTCCACGAACCACAGCTCCAAAGATACTAAAAGGTCTGCCGAGAAACTCATTAGCCTTTATAATATCTCCAGCCTCGATGTAGATTCTGATTGCCGTTGAACTTACGATTTCAGAACCGACTTTTACCGGCTGAATTATACTAGTCTCATATCCGTATCTATTGCCGAGTTCTAGAAGTAATTGATTGTCACCACTAGCTCTTGTACCAAAACGATAATTAAAACCACAAGATACGCCCTTGGCCTTTAGCTTATCACATAGAATCTCTTTAATGAATACCTCTGGTAACATATTCATCGTAACTTCATCAAAGAGCACGTCGAATACCACTTCAATGCCCGCGTCCTCGAAAAGCTGCAGCTTCTCATCATCATTGGTGATAAAGAGAATGCTGCTACCACTCTTTCCAAATAGCTCTCGTGGATGATTCGAAAACGTAAAGCAAGCTGGCTTTACTTCAAGCGCCTCTGCCATTTGAACGGCCGTCTTTAAAATTTTCTGGTGTCCGATATGAACACCATCAAAGTTGCCTAGCGCAACCGAGGTTTCAAAATCTATATTAATATCTGCAAGTGATCTGTACACCTTCATATTAATCTCTATTTCCCATTACTTTCTCTGGTTTTAAACTTCCGTCTTCATTCATACGGCAAGTTCCTAGAAAAACTCCTTCTTCACTATATAGTCTGTATATATCACTGAAGAAGTTTAGTTCATCCTCTGTTATATCGAAATGTTCATTGTTAGATAATTTACCTTTATATGAGTTAGTATCGTGATTCTCCCAATCAGCCATATAGTATTTTCGTTCTATAAGCCTGCCATTAAAATAAAATGGCACGCTTTCTCTTCTAAGAATTAGCTTTCTAAGGTTAACGATAGTCGATTCGCCGCTTATAATGATATCGTCTAATTCAGAATCCCTCATCTCGAGTACATTCTTTAAATCATGTGAGGTCTCATCCGTAAAGACGCCGCTCCTTGTTCTCACAAGCTTGGTCATCATTGCTCCAACCCCTAGTAATTCACCTATTTCAGAGCAAATACTTCTTATATAGGTGCCCTTCGAACAAGTTACGGTAAATGAAACTTTTTTTGAGGAAATATCAATAGAATTGAATGCAAAATGCTTTATCTCTATCTGTCGTTTCTTCGCTTCGATATCAATTTTCTGCCCCTCTCGTGCATACTTGTACAAAGGACGACCGTTTACCTTAAGAGCCGAATATTTAGGTGGAATCTGCGTAATCGTACCCTTATACCTGCCAGAAAGTGACTCTATATCCTCTACAGTAACGCCTCTGATTTCACGTTCTTCTAAGATATCACCAGTTATATCCAATGTATCAGTAATCTTGCCGAGCTCTAGTTCTGCTTCATATGTCTTCCAATCGTGATCGTAATACTCTATGAGTCTAGTGTCCTTGCCGAAGCAAATAGGAAGAAC
>NZ_CP016199.1:1405158-1407365 GCF_002243385.1 Mogibacterium pumilum
GATTCTTAACTGCAGTCGTAGGTCTTACGTTAAATCCTATGATGATAGCTCCAGAAGTTTCAGCGAGCATTACGTCGGATTCCGTTACTGTACCTACACCTGAGTGAATTACGTTTACACGTACGTCTTCATTATCAAGCTTTTCGAGAGATGAGATGATAGCGCCAACTGAACCCTGAACATCTCCCTTGATAATCATGTTGAGTTCCTTTGTATCGCCTTCCTGAATCTGTGAGAATAGCTTCTCTAGTGTTGTGCTTGCGTTCTTTGCAAGTACATCCTCTCTCATCTTCTCCTGTCTGCTCTCAGCAATTTCTCTAGCAACCTTGTCATCCTTAACAGCGTTGAACGAGTCACCTGCCATAGGAACATCCGAAAGTCCTAGGATTTCAACTGGTGTAGCAGGTAGAGCCTTTCTGATAGCCTCTCCCTTGAAGTTAGTCATAACCCTTATCTTACCAGAAGTTGTACCAGCAACAACGCTCTGTCCAGCCTTGAGAGTTCCGTTTGTAACAAGCAGTGTCGCGATAGGCCCCTTGCTCTTGTCGAGCCTCGCTTCGATAACGGTACCCATAGCAAGTCTATCTGGATTTGCGCGGAGTTCGAGAACTTCAGCCTGCAGTAAAATCATTTCTAAGAGATCAGTAATTCCTTCATTTTTCTTAGCTGATACAGGAACACTTATTACATCTCCACCCCAATCCTCAACGAGCACGCCGTGATCTGCGAGATCCTTCTTAACCCTATCAAGGTTAGCTCCTGGCTTATCAATCTTGTTGATAGCAACGATCATAGGAACGTTTGCAGCCTTAGCATGGCTAATAGACTCTATAGTCTGTGGCTTAACACTATCATCTGCCGCTACAACAAGTACCGCGATGTCAGTTACCTGCGCTCCACGAGCACGCATTGTAGTAAACGCTTCGTGTCCTGGTGTATCGAGGAATACAATCTTCTTGCCATTAATCTTAACCTCAGAAGCACCTATATGCTGTGTAATACCACCGGACTCACCAGCAGTTACGTTAGTGTTTCTAATAGCATCGAGGAGCGAAGTCTTACCGTGATCAACGTGACCCATTACAGTGATGATTGGTGCACGTGGTTTTAGTTCGTTCTCCTTATCCTCGCGTAGGTCAAGACCTTTTTCAACAACCTCTTCCTTCTCTTCTGCAACTACAACCTGCATACCGAGGTCTTCTCCAAGCATCTCAACTGTATCCTTATCGAGAGTCTGGTTTACAGTAGCCATGATTCCAAGTTTCATGAGAGACATGATAATCTTGCTCACGGAGATTTCAGCCTGTTCAGCTAGACCGGCAACAGTGATTGGAACAGTTACCGCTACTGCACCTTCTGGTAGTAGCTCTTCGATTTCGATTTCAGGCTCAGTAACTTTAGGAGCTTTCTTCTTTCTATGCTTTACCTGCTTCTCAAGGCTTCTCTCATCGAAGAAACGCGACTTGCTATTCTTGCCTTCACTACGCTTCTCGTGCTTAAACCTATCTCTATCCTTGTCCTTATCAAAGAACTTCTTGCTCTTGCCCTTAGTCTGCGGCTTATCTGCCATAGGTGCATCTGTAGCCACTGAACTCTTAGACATTGATGAACTTCTGCTCTGCTTTGAGTCTGTACTTCTGCTCTGTCCATCTCTCTTATCGTTCTTTCTGCCGCCACGGTCATTCTTCTTACCGTCCTTACGGCCGTCTTTGTCAGAAGACTTCTTACGAGCAGGTTTAGGCTCTTCTTTTGGTGTAGAAGAAGCATCGAAAATTTTCTTGAAGCGCATCGGCTTATTAGGAGCATTCTCGTATGACTCCTCTTTCTTTTCTATCTTTTTCTCTGATTCTTTAGTTGGCTCTTCAGTCTTCTTAGGCTTTGCTTCAATCTTAGTAGCTGTTTCTTCAGCGGCTATCTTCTTTTCTTTCTTAGCTGACTTTATTTCTTTAGCTTCATCAGCCGGCTTATTCTTTGCTGCAGATTTCTTAGTATTCTTAGCCTTTGGTGCTTCGGCTTTTAATTCAGCCTCTACTGGCTCCTTCACTTCTGTTTCAGTCTTTGCTTCAAGAGCTTCAGCCTCTACCGGCTCTTCTTTACGCGGCATCGGCTTTCCTACCGATGCCTTCGGCTTATGCGCAAAGTCCTTGCTAATTATTGGAACAGCCTTAATCTTAGGTTTGTTGCTATTCTTATCAGATTTTGAATCC
>NZ_CP016199.1:1407819-1419007 GCF_002243385.1 Mogibacterium pumilum
CAGTCCCTTTAGTTTGCTAATTGTGTCATTCAATCTATCAGCGTCCTTCTGAACAAGATTTGTGCGTTCCGACTTCACCTCGATGCCCATCGTATCAGCTGCTTTCTTAATATCCTGATATGACACACCGAGCTCTGTCATCAGCTCATTTACCTTTTTCGTCATCCGCTACCTCCTTGTTTTCTCTAGCATCTTGCCTAGTAGCTCACTCAAGCATTTATCATCAATCGCCCTCTTGTAAGCCCTATTAAACGCTCTATTCTTACGGGCATACTCTATGCAAGACTTGCTTTTACATAGGTAAACGCCTCTGCCTTCGTCATTTCCCGTGATATCTTCATGGATTTCCATGCCTTGACATGTAAACCTAAACATTTCTCCCTTTGGATGTGAACTTCTGCATCCAATGCATCTACGCATTGGTTCTCTGTTTTCGTTAAGAGCCATATTTATGCTTCCGCATCCACTTCAGTTTCTGTTTGAGCTGCTTCCTGCTCAAGCACCGCTTCTGCAGCTACGTCTTCATCGATAAGAACTTCTACCTCAGCCTCATCCTGATCTTCGTACTCATCAAAATCAAATCCGCTATCCTCCAGCTGTGACTTGCTCTTGATATCGATCTTCCAACCACTTACTCTGGCAGCAAGTCTAACGTTCTGTCCTTCTCTACCGATTGCGAGTGATAGCTGCTGCTCTGGAACTACTGCAGTTGCAATCTTTTCCTTCTCATTCACATAGTTGATATATACGCCTTCAACATCTGCTGGTCTAAGCACATTGCTAATTAAAACAGCTGGATCCTCGTCCCATACGATGATGTCAATTTTCTCACCAAAAAGCTCATCAACGATGTTCTGTACTCTAGTACCTCTATTTCCAACACATGCACCAACTGGATCTACATTCTCATCATTTGAATATACAGCGATTTTAGTTCTCGATCCCGCCTCACGAGCGATACCCTTAATCTCAACTGTCCCGTCGGAAATTTCAGGAACTTCTAGCTCGAATAGCCTTCTTACTAGGCCTGGGTGAGATCTAGATAGAAATATCTGAGGGCCTTTAGTAGCCTTCTTAACATCGATAACGTAAACCTTGATTCTGTCACCAACGTTGAACGATTCAGTCTTAACCTGCTCAGATATCGGCAGTATACCCTCAGAGTTACCAACTGAAAGGAACATAGTTCCATTGTTGATTCTCTCAATCTTAGCAGTGATTATCTCTCCCTGCTTATTAACGAACTCATCATACGAATTACGTCTCTCAGCCTCTCTGATTCTCTGCACAACTACCTGCTTTGCAGTCTGGGCAGCGATACGGCCAAAGTCTTTAGGATCAACCTGATATTCGATGACATCACCGATCTCATATCTTTCGTCGTATGACCTAGCCTCTTCAAGCGAAACCTCCATCATATCGTCTTCAACTTCTTCGACAACTTCCTTGCTCATCAGAACAAGTACTTCGCCATCTTCACGATCAACCAACACTCTTACGTTTGGATAGTTACCGTAGTTCTTTTTGTAAGCGAGTTCTACAGCATCTTCAATCGCAGTGATAATGTCTTCTTTTGAAATGTTTTTCTCACGTTCTAGTTCAGTGAGAGCATCCAAAAACTCTTTGTTCATCGAATCCTCCTAAAATATTACTGCTAAGTTAATCTTGGAAATCTGATCCGTCGGGATTCCGACTTCACGTTCTTCAATCTCTATAGTTACTTCTTCAGCTGTCTTACCAACTAACGTACCAACAAAATCCTTGTTGCCATCAATTGCCTTGTACAGCTTAACTTCAACCTCTCTGCCTGCGAATCTCTCAAAGTCAGATGGCTTAATCAGCTCTCTATCAAGTCCCGGTGAGGAAACCTCAAGAGTGTAGCTTCTCTCGATAAAATCCTCTTCATCAAGCTTGTCACTCAGAAAGCGAGTAACCTCTTCGCACTCGTTGATATCAACATACTCTGTCTCACATCCTACTGGCTTATCGAGGTAAACACGAAGCTTCCAATACTTGCCTTCCTTCTTGTACTCAATATTATATATCTCAAGCTCTTTGCCTGTAAGATATTCATTTAGCAAGTCTTCAATTCTTGCACTAACATCTTGTTTAGCCATAATTCCTCCCGGGAAAAAGTCATAACATAAGTGAAAGAGTGGGTTACCCCACTCTTTCGCTCTCTAACGTTCGCTAGTATAATATCACAAAACCTTGTAAATAGCAAGTTTTTCTACATATCGAATATAGATACCTGTGCGCTATCCGGAAGATCATCAAATACTCCGCACGCCTTGAGGTCTTCAATATTAGTGCTCGATAGCTTAGTTTTTCTCTGCACTTCATCAATAGATAGAAATGGACCTTCTTTGTATGCCTCTGCCAGTGAAATGGCAGCGCTTCTGCCAACTCCAGATACAGCCATAAACGGTATTTTAATCTTGTCGTCAACGACATTGAACATACAAGGATCAGAAACACCAAGCTCTGGAAGCGAGAACTCACAACCTCGAGATAAAAGCTCGTATATAACCTCATACACTACTTTCAGCTCTTTCTTCTTAGCAGCACTGGTATCATCATCTTCAGAGTTTAGTGCACTTATAGCGGTTCTTGCCGCTTCTGCACCACCCCTCGCTACATTCACATCAAAATTATCAATCTTAGTTGATAGCCAAGCACAGTAGAAAGCGCTTGGATAGTAAACCTTAAACCATGCCATTCTGAGCGCCATCATTACATACGCAGCAGCATGCGCTCTAGGAAATAAATACTTGAGTGTCCTACAGGATTCAACATACCAGTCTGGAACACCATGTTCTTTCATGATATCCAGCTCCTCTTGCTTAAGTTCTTTATTCTTACGCACATCCTCCATGATTTTGAAGGCATTACTCTTATCGACACCCTTGATCATCAGATAGTTCATGATGTCGTCACGGCAAGAAATTAGCTCATCTATAGTTGCAACTCCATTTTTAATGAGGTCTTCAGCATTATTAGTCCATACATCAGTACCATGCGAGAAGCCAGAAATCTTGATAAGAGCAGAGATTGTCTTTGGCTTAATAGCATCAAGCATTCCTCTTGTAAAATTGGTACCGAACTCAGGTATACCGTAAGTACCATGCATAAAGTCATATTCATCTGGGTTGACTATGTTTAACGCATCAATAGATGTAAATATGCTGAGCGTCTTCTTGTCAGCGATATCTATTCCAAGCGGATCAACCCCAGTCATATCTTGCAGATGCCTGATCATCTGCGGAACATCGTGTCCGAGAATATCGAGCTTGAGTAAGTTCTTGTCTATCTTATGATAGTCAAAATGCGTCGTTATAAATTCCGCATCTCTGTTGTTCGCAGGCTTCTGAATTGGACAGAATTCGAAAATCTCTCTATCTGCAGGAACTACGATGATACCACCTGGATGCTGTCCTGTGGTTCTCTTCGTTCCAGTACATCCATGTGCAAGCACTAGTTCCTCCGAGTTCGAATAGCTCTTACCTGTATTCTCTTCGTATTTCTTAACGTATCCGAAAGCCGTCTTTTCAGCGATAGTCGCAACTGTTCCAGCCTTGAAGATATTCTCCTCACCGAAGATCTCACCTACAAACTTATGAGCAACAGGCTGATATTCGCCGGCGAAGTTAAGGTCGATATCTGGTTCCTTGTCTCCATTAAATCCAAGGAATGTTGCAAACGGAATATTCAGTCCGTTCTTGTCCATATCTGTACCGCATTTTTCACATACTCTGTCAGGCATGTCAAAACCAGTATCATACTTATCAAGTTGTTCTGTAAATTTTAAGTTATGACAATTAGGACATATGTAGTGAGGCTCTAGCGGATTTACTTCGGTTATTCCCGCCATGGTTGCCGCGAACGATGAGCCTACGGATCCTCGGCTACCTACAAGATATCCGTCTTTATTTGACTTTTCAACTAGAAGCTGCGCTGCAACGTACATTACCGCATATCCATTGCTAATAATGGAATTTAGCTCTGTATCTAGTCTCTCGAGAACACGCTCTGGAAGTGGGTCTCCGTATATGCTTTTTGCCCTTGCGTAGCACGACTCCCTCAATGACTCATCCGCACCTTCAATACTTGGTGGGCACTTCTCATCCGGTACTGGCTGAAACTCCTCAGTCATAGATGCAATTAGATTAGTGTTGTCGATTACTATCTCTTTTGCCCTATCTCCAAGATACTCAAACTCCATAAGCATCTCGGCAGTAGTTCTCAGATATAGCGAATTTGAATTTGTATCGTTAAAGCCAACCATCGACATGACGATATTACGGTAGATTGCAGATTCCTTATCTGGATAATGTGAATCTGTAGTTGCTACTACTGGTTTTCCAAGTTTATCCCCAATCTCGACAATTTTCATGTTCATATCAATAAGATTCTGCTTGCTCGTCACGTGAGGATATCTATCGCTATTGATCAGGAAATGGTTATTCCCTAGTGGCTGAATCTCAAGGTAATCGTAGTAAGATGCGATTTTTAGCAGCTCTTCATCAGAAGCACCTTTGAGCACTGCCTGAAATACTTCACCAGCTTCACACGCACTACCGATAATCAGACCTTCCTTATACTTGTCAAGAACCTTCCTTGGAAGCTGTGGTCTTCTATAAAAGTAGTCGATATGAGTATACGAAACAATCTTGTATAGGTTCTTAAGCCCAGTGAGGTTCTTGGCGATAAGAATAATATGATATGTATTTCGTTTCTTGCTCAGATTGATATTGCCGTTTTCGTCATATGCATCATCATCTGGATATAGATACCCCTCCATACCGTAGAGTATCTTGATATCCTTGCCCTTCTTGGCAAGCTTCTTAGCGACACTCGCAGCATCTGGGAACGACTGAACAACACCATGGTCAGTGATAGCAATAGCAGACTGTCCCCACTCAGCAGCTTGTTTAACCATTTCTTCCACGTCATTAAAGCCGTCGTTTTCGCTCATCCTAGTATGGGCGTGAAGCTCTACGCGTTTCTGTCCTTCATAGGTCTCTTTTCTAGTTCGTTTTACAGTCTTGTTGATGCTGTTTGCTATCATTACATTTTCATGAATGTATTCGTCATATCTAATGTCTCCTTGAGCGATTATCTCATCGCCTTTTGACACCGATTCGTTAACGGTATCAAAGTCCTGCTTGCTCTTAAGGAATACCTTTACAGCAACAGCCTGTGGTCCCTTATTTATTCTAAGAGTCATAACCCAGAAGTTCTTCTTCTTAGTATCCTTGATTTCCATTTCAAATACAGTACCTGAGACTGCGACCTTAGTGCGAGCACCAGAAATCTCAGCAAGATTCTCATAAGCCGTTTCAGCCATAGTGATCCTCTTGCCAAGTATTATCCCATTATTAGTTTTTGGATTCTCAACAGGTTTTATGCTTGTCCCTGATACGGGTTGCTTACTCTCGCCATAACTCTCATCGTAGAAATAATTAAACTTAACATCATTTATATTACCGAGAGACTTGATAAGCCTCTCCTTCATTACACGTTCAAGCCTAGGTTTAACGTCAAAATTAACGAGCACATCTAATTCAAGAACTAGTCCAGCTCTATCGAGAGATATGTTTTTAAAAGACAGTGCAAGCTCATCAGCAGGTTTTCTCGCAGACTCACTAACCTCTTCAGGAGTCAGTATTCCATTAGGTACTTCAATCATCGATTATAATTCTCCATCAATGCAGTTTTTCTTAGTCGTATCTTTTGACACTATGTCAATGAGAGTCGGAATTAGTTCGTCTTCAGACACCTTAGCAATAATCTCGCCATGCGCAAACACGAGACCCTCCTTATTGCCACCGGCAATTCCGTAGTCTGCCTCTTTAGATTCGCCAGGTCCATTTACTACGCAGCCCATAACAGCAATCTTAAGTGGCTTTAGGTTGAGCAAATCTCTCCTATCACCAATCTCTCTGAGTCTTTCTTCAGCTTCATTAGCCATCTCAATTAGGTTAACCTCAGTTCTGCCGCAAGTCGGACAGGACACTATCTCTATACTCTTCTCCCTAAGACCTACAGACTCAAGGATTCTACGTCCGAATATAACTTCATTTACAGGATCGTCTGTAAGCGACACACGGAGAGTATCACCAACGCCAGCCAGAAGCAGTGAGCCTATGCCTATAGCTGATTTGAGTCGCCCATTTTCAGGTGTTCCTGACTCAGTTATACCAATATGAAGAGGATGTTCAGTCATCTCCTTAACCAGCATATGAGCATCATAGTTAATCTTGACATTAGATGACTTAATGGATAGCACCAAGTCGTCAAATCCCATGCGCTCAATCTTGCCCAAGGTACCTATCGCACTCTCTGCAAGAGCAGCGGCGGTTACTCCGCCGTGCTTTTCCAGCAGCTTTTTATCAAGCGAACCAGAATTCACGCCTACACGGATAGGAATCCCCTTGTTGCCAGCAGCGTCAACTACCTTAGCCACTCTATCGTCACTACCGATATTACCTGGATTGATTCTGATCTTATCTGCTCCAGCCTCAATTGCTGCAAGGGCTAGCTTGTAGTTAAAATGAATATCTGCTACAAGTGCCATCTCCGTCTCCTGACGCACTTTCGCAAATGATTTTGCCGCAGCTTCGTCAGGAATCGCAACTCTCACTATGTCACAGCCAGCAGCTTCGAGCGCGTTAATCTGCGCAAGGAGCTTTTCACTATCTCTTGTATCCACATTTGTCATAGACTGAATCGATACTGGTGCCCCTCCACCAATAATAATCCTGCCGCATCTAACCTGTTTAGTCATGTTAATACCTACCTATAAATTAATGTCCCAGCACTCTCGCCAAGTCCTGCCACGTGATAAACACTAAGAGTGCGATAAGCATACCAAACCCAGCTAGGTGCATATAACCTTCGGCTTTTGCCGAGATTGCATTTCCTGTAATCTTTCTGATTAACACAAATAGAATTCTACCACCATCCAGTGCTGGAAATGGCAAAAGATTTACTATCGCCATATTAAGACTGATTAAAGCCACGAGATACAGGTACGACAGTATCCCCGTATGAGCAGTCTTGCTCACTAGACCAGCCATTCCTACAGGTCCAGTTACACTATCCTTGGAGATTCCCTTATGCGCCATCTGCTTAAGCGCACCTATCATTTGACTATTTAGTCTCCACGTCACCTTAATGCCTCGTCCTGCACATAAAAATACATTGTGTGATGCTCTAGAAACTATACCAATTACCAATCTGCCGTCCTTATCCTTCTTAGGCGTAATGATAAAAGTGTGTTTATTTCCATCACGGCTCACCACAACTTCCATGGTTTTCCCATCAGTATTCTTTGAAATTGCCGTCACGGTATCTACCCATGAGGAAGATTCTTTACCGTCTATAGAGATGATTTCATCTCCAGCAATAATGCCTGATGATGCTGCAGGAGAGTCTGGTAAAACTTTATCTATATTATTAGTCGGCACTCCCACATAAATAGTAATTATTATCATCAGAACAAGTGCAACAAGCACGTTGACTGCTGCACCTGAAGCCAGAACAATAAGTCTTTGCCATGCGGGCTTATTGTTAAAAGCCCCATCTTCGTCACTTTCCTCGTTTTCTGCTTCCATAGCACAGAAACCACCTATAGGAACTGCTCTAACAGAATATTTTGTCTCGCCCTTATCTTTACTAGCGATTAGCGGCCCCATGCCAATCGCAAACTCATTCACTTTGATGTGAAAAAGCTTGGCAGTTACCAGATGTCCGAACTCATGAGGAACTGTAATTATCATGAGCATTATAATTGTCAGAATAACGGTTAATATCATATGAATCACTTTTATCTAAAGAGCTCTCTTGCCTTAGCCCTTGCTTCCTTATCAATCTCTAAAATATCTTCAATCGTCTGTGGTTTTACCGGCTTATGTGCATCCATCAATTTACGAATTGACCTCTGTATGTCTAGAAACTCTATCTTGCCCTCGATGATCATCGCAACAAGCTCTTCATTTGCACCGTTTAGAAGTATTGGATAGCTACCACCATTTTCAATAGCTTCATAAGCCATGGACAGACACTCAAATACACTGGTGTCGGGCTTTTCAAAACGAAGGCTGGCTCCTTCCTCAAACATATTGAGACTTTTACCAGAATAATGAAGTCTATCCGGATATCCAAGTGCAAGGCTTATCGGAATTCTCATATCAGGAAGGGCAAGTTGCGCGATAATTGAAGTATCATCAAACTCGACCATAGAATGAACTATACTCTCTGGATGAACATGAACATCGATCTGCTCAGGTTCAATGGCAAAGAGCCATTTTGCCTCAATGACTTCTAGACCCTTATTCATCATCGTCGCTGAGTCGATAGTAATCTTGCGTCCCATTCTCCACTTAGGATGATTTAACGCTTCCTTCAGAGACACCTGCTCAAGCTGCTCTAAGCTATATCCTCTAAAAGGGCCTCCAGAAGCAGTGAGAAGTATCCTTCTTACATTTCTTCCTTGGTTTCCTTCTAGGCACTGAAAAATAGCGCTATGTTCGCTATCTACTGGAAGAATTTTTACGCCCTTCTCTGCAGCAAGCTCCATAATCAAACTACCACCTGCAACAAGCGTCTCCTTATTAGCTAGTGCAATATCCTTGCCCGTCAAAATAGCCTCGTATGTAGGCGCCATGCCGCTTATGCCCATTAAGGCATTTAGTACGATATCAGCGTCAACCTTTACTACTTCTCTTAATCCTAAATCTCCAATATTTACTTCAATAGCAGGAAAAGCCGCACTCACTTGTGCGGCTGCTTCTTTATTTCCAACACATACAGCCTCAGGTTTAAATTCCTGAATCTGTTTTATCAGATCTTCTATCCTGTTTTTGCAAGTTAACGCCACAACCTTGAACTTATCAGGATTTTCTCTGACTATATCCAATGTCTGAGTTCCTATAGAACCCGTGCTACCTAGCAAAATAATTCTCTTAATTCCCATTTATCTCCCCATCACTTATCTAATGAAAAATACTGAAAAGTAATATACGAACGGTGCTACAAAAAGCACGCTGTCGAATCTATCCAGTACGCCACCATGACCGGGTATCAGTTTGCCATAGTCCTTGATTCCCATCTGTCTCTTAAATGCTGAAGCAGTAAGATCACCAGCCATTGACATCGCACCACCAATTACACCGATAATCGCGCACTGTACAACTATATCAGGCATAACGAAGTGTCCAAATAAAGCTGAAAATATCGACGCGCCAGCGAGCCCTCCTATGGCTCCTTCTATGGTCTTTTTAGGGCTTAGATTAGGTGCCATCTTGTGTTTTCCTATAGCCATACCTGTGAAGTATGCCATGATATCTGCACCAAAGGCAGCTATGAGTACCAGCCAAGTCAGATGTCTATATCTCGAAGCGTCTATTAATACTATGAAGTATGGGAATAGCACAACGTATACGATACCAGAGAGCGTTGCAATTGAATCACTAATGCCGCGATTCTTAATATCCCATCCATAAACGAGACTCGCCATAACCGCTACCACAAGCCAAACTCCAACAAAATCTGAAACGTTTCCCAAAGTTAGATATCCAGCGTATAAGATAACTGACATCGCAATGGCAATTTTACGCGACGGTCTGATGTCACATGCATTGAATCCATCAAAGAATTCTTTAACTCCGATAATAGAAATTAGAAGCGCAGCTCCAACGAGCCAAAGACCTCCAAAATACAGTACCGCAAGTAGCGGCAACATCACTAGTGCTGAGATAAATCTAGTCTTCATTACTTATCTTCCTTCTCTCTTCCACCAAAGCGTCTCTTGCGATGCGAGAACTTCTCAATCATTTCTATAAATTCTTCTGGTGAATAATCCGGCCACAACGTATCGGTAAACATCATCTCGCTATATGCAGCCTGCCATATCAAGAAATTAGAAAGGCGTTCTTCACCGCTCGTTCTGATAATCAGATCTGGATCCGGAATATTCTTGTGAAGAACTCCCGTGAACAGATGATTCGATACTTCATCCTCTGTTACATCGACAGATACGCCTTCTTCTGCCATAGCCTGCCTATCGATAATAATCTCATTGATAGCTCTAACAATCTCATCTCTACCACCGTAGTTAAGGGCGATATTAAATACGAGACCGTCGTTATCTTTTGTTTTATCGAGAAGCTTGTCTATCGCTCTTACGGAATCAACCGGTAACATATTATAATCACCTAGAATATTGATTCGCACATTGTTCTCAATTAGCTCTTTGAGCTCCGAATCTACATACTTTATGATGAGCTTAAATATACCAGAAACCTCTTCTGTGCTACGCTTCCAGTTTTCAGTTGAGAACGCATATACTGTAAGATACTTGATTCCAATATTAGAAGCAGTGATAACTATCTGCTTCATCGCCTGCATGCCGGCATTATGGCCAAATAAACGTGGTCTATTTTTGCTCTTAGCCCAGCGACCGTTACCGTCCATAATTACCGCTACATGTGTAGGTAATTTCTTAATCTCTGACATCATATAACCTCGTAAAAAGCAAACGTGACCTAGGCCACGTTTACTCAGAATTATACTTCCATTACTTCCTTGTTCTTGTTCTCGATAATAGCGTCGATTTCCTTAATAGCCTTATCGATCTTCTTCTGAACCTTATCTAGTTCGCTCTTGCAATCATCCTCAGTGATTTCATGAGCTTTTTCCTGTTTCTTGAGCTCATCATTCTCTTCTCGTCTGATATTACGAACTGCAACCTTTGCGTTCTCACCAAACTTCTTAACGTGCTTAATGAGCTCCTTACGTCTCTCCTCAGTTAGTTGAGGAATTGAAAGTCTGATAACTTTTCCATCATTTGATGGGTTGAGTCCAAGGTTTGCCTCATTGATTGCGTGCTCGATATCTCCAATAGAACTTGCATCAAAAGGTACAACCATAAGAGTGCGTGGGTCAGGTGTTGTGATGTTGGAAAGCGACTTTAGAGGAGTCGGTGTTCCATAATAGCTTACCATTACCTTATCGAGAAGTGCTGGGTTAGCTCTTCCTGCTCTTACTGTGTTTAGGTTCTCTTTAAGAACACTTTTGGTAACTTCAATCTTCTCTTCTAAGCTCTTCTTAGCCATGATATCCTCCATGATAATTCGATAATTTTTTTAATAATGCCTAATTTAATGATGGGTGACTACTCGACTAG
>NZ_CP016199.1:1419461-1420577 GCF_002243385.1 Mogibacterium pumilum
AGAGTTCCTATATTTTCACCATTTATCACTTTCATAAGTCCGCCTTCTTCAGCGAGCGCAAATACATACAGCTTAATAGAGTTGTCCTTGCACAGCGTTGCGGCAGTTAAATCCATAACCTTGAGATCATTTTCAACGATATCCATGTATGTTAGATGATCGTATCTAACAGCGTTAGGATCTAGCCTAGGATCAGCTGAATATACAGCGTCGATAGCCTTTGCCATGAGTATAACCTCTGCATTCATCTCAGCTGCTCTCAGCGCTGCCGTCGTATCTGTTGAGAAGAATGGGCTTCCTGTTCCACCACCAAAGATTACGACCTTGCCTTCTTCCAGGTAGTCAAGCGCCTTACGTCTAGAATAACCTTCGGCCATATCTCTGATTTCAATTGCCGTCATCACCTTTGCTTCGCAGCCGATTGATAGTAGTGAATCCTGAAGAGCCAGGGCGTTCATAACAGTAGCTAACATACCCATATAATCGGCAGTTGCCCTATCGATGTTGCCACCTGTTCTACCGCGGAAGAAATTACCTCCTCCAACTACGATAGCCACATCAACTCCATGCTCTCTGATTTCCTTAATCTGCTTGGCCGTCTGAAGTGTGACATCTGGATTAACTCCAAACTTATCATTTCCAGCGAGCGCCTCACCGCTAAGTTTAATCAAGACTTTTTTGTACTTAATACCCATGATAACTCCTTATGCTGTCTATTTTTCAATGTCCGCCAGATACATCACTGCAAACTTGTTGCCATTCTTTGAGAGTTCTATTAGCTGTTGATACTCAGCCGCTTTTCCACAACTGCTCTTTGACTGTATAAATTGCTGTAATAAATCATACATGCTTTTATTCTCTTCTGGTTCCATAAAATCAAATGCTACATCTTTCATACCCTTGAAGGTTCTTATTGTATCAAAGAATGCCTCTTCGTTACATATACCATCGATTAAACCAAGTTCCTTGGCCTGACTTGCTGAAAAGACACGTCCATCCGCAATCTCTCTTACTCTATCCTCATTCATCTTACGACCCTTCGCAACAATCCTTACAAATTGGTCATATGCTTCATCGATAAGGCTCTGCATAATCTCACGTTGCTCATCCGTGAGC
>NZ_CP016199.1:1420602-1435080 GCF_002243385.1 Mogibacterium pumilum
TCCGTCATGTGCTTCCCATCGCCTTGTTGCGACCACTGGTAATGGCATTAGTCTTTATACCAAGCTTGTCCAGCAAACCTCTAATATCGTAAATAGTACCTGTCTTAACTCCGATTGAACCAGTCCAGGTGTTGCGATTAGCGTAGATTTTATCTCCTGCCATCGCAATGTAATATCCTCCTGATGCAGCCTGATCCTTGAAATAGAAATATATAGGACGCTTAGTCTTATTCTTATACTTCATCAGTTGTTCATACAGTTCATCTGAGGTATATACACTACCGCCTGGTGAATTAACACGTATGGCTATACCTTTATTTGACGAATCATGGATAAGATCATTAATCGTGTGCATTGTCCAGTTATGATTGTACGTAGCTCTAGCACTAACATCGCCTATTTCACCAGTTACATCAAGAACAGCTACAGATCCGCCGCCGAACGATAAACCACTTGAAGAACCAAGCCTAGCACCACCCATGTAAGCAAGAGTTGTGAACACAACTCCTACAGTCAACATAAGTACGAGGACCGCGATTAGGGCAACTAGCCATGAATTTTCTTTCTTTGAAGCATGGTTTCTTCTGCCGTCACCATTACCGCTCATGTTATTATCTGTCATAATTTAGTCCCTATTATTTTCTCTATATTAGTTACATTCTATAAAAATATACCTATTCATATGTTAGCAAATATCGGTTCCATTATCTAGGTGTTATATCAATTACTTCTACCGAATCCACTGCCGTGCTAACGAGCTTTTCGACATCGAGTACCTCTTCGGACTTCTCGATTTTGCTGAGCTTAGGTTTTGTAACCGGGTGCTTAGGTAGGAATACTGTGCAGCAGTCTTCATAAGGCTGAATTGAGATGTCGTAAGTTCCAATTTCCTTAGCCTTATCCATGATATCAATCTTATCCATGGCGATAAGCGGTCTCATAACAGGCATCTTAACTACACTGTCTGTAACGACGAGCGCTTCAGCAGTCTGGCTGGCAACCTGACCTAGATCCTCACCTGTGATTAGCATCATAGCCTTCCTCTTAATAGCAATGCTCTCTGCAATACGCATCATGAAACGTCTTACGAGAAGAGTAGTTTCTTCTTCAGGGCAGTTCTTTACAATCTCCTCCTGAATAGGCAGAAGATTTACTACGTACATCCTTATAGTTCCCATGTATCCAGCCAAGGTAGCGCAGAGCTCCTCAACCTTCTGCTGAGCGCGTGGGCTCGTGTATGGATATGAGTGGAAGTGAACAGCCTCGATTCTCATACCACGCTTAGCCATCATAAATGCTGCGACAGGACTGTCGATACCTCCTGACATAAGGATGAGTCCTTTGCCATTAGTTCCAAGTGGCAGACCACCAAAACCTTTGATCTTATCTCTAAATATATACGTTCCCTCACGGCGAACATCTACGTATAGCTTGCAATCAGGATCGTGAACATCTACTGATAGCACCTTGCAAGTCTTGAGGATTTTAGCACCTACGATTCGACCAATCTCTGGTGACTGGATAGGAAATGTCTTGTCGGCTCTCTTGCCTTTAACCTTAAAGGTCTTAATGCCCTCTTTTTCTATCAAATCCATCATGAACTCTGCCGCAGCTTCACCGATTTTCTCAATATCCTTCTCTGCTTCAACTGCCGGGCTCACAGAAGCAACACCGAAAACCTTGGAAACTTTTCTGATGATTTCTTCTCTCTCTACTTCCTTAGGCACTCTAACAATCATGAGTCCATCATTCCACTTAGATTCAGTATTCTCGTATGAAGTAAGAACACCGCGAACTCTCTCGAGAAGTACCCTTTCAAAGTATGGCTTGTTCATACCCTTAAGTGCCACTTCTCCGCATCTTACAATGTAAATATTCTTCTCATTCATCATAACCCCTATCTGAAGCTACCTAATCTTCTAAACCTTTTAACTGCTGCCGAAACCTTCGCCGCAGCTTCATCCATTTCTTCTAGTGTATTGAATTCAGAGATACTGAATCTAATAGCACCTTCTATTTCCTTATGCCCAAGTCCCATTGCTGCCAAGACATGGCTATCGCTGTTCTTGTGAGATGAGCATGCAGAGCCTGTTGAAACGTATATCTCTTCCTGCTCAAGTGTATGAAGTATTACCTCTCCTCTTGAACCTAAAAATGAAACATTGAGAACTGACGGGCAGCGCTTTCCATAATCAGAAATCTCGAATCCCATCTCAATAGTACCATTTACTATTATATCATCAAGTTCAGATATTAGTCCCTCACGAAGTCGATTATTTAAAATAGCGAGAAGTTTCTGTTTTTCTGTCAAATTATCATACGCAAGCTCCGTTGCTAGCCCGAACCCCGCGATTCCCTGTGTATTCTCAGTGCCTGAACGATATCCGCTCTCCTGTCCACCTCCAGGAATGAGCGCAGGTAGCTTTAGTCCTGACTTCATATACATTGCACCAACACCTTTAGGTGCATGAAACTTATGTCCACTGATAGTAATTATATCAAAAGGGGCACTTCTGAGGTTCATCTTACCAAAAGCCTGTACGGCATCCGTATGGAAGACGGTATTAGTCCCATGTTCTTTGTTATACGCTTTTACTATGTCATAAGCAGATGCTACTGGCTGAATCATACCTGTCTCATTATTAACCGCCATCAAAGTAACTAATATAACTTTATCGTCTAAAGCTTCTTGTAGTGACTCTAAATTGATTGTTCCAGTCTTATCTACATCTAGATAGCAAATTTCAAATCCATCCTCCGCCATTCTCTTACATGCTTCAAGAACTGCTGGGTGCTCAATCTTAGAGGTTATAATTTTGTTACCTCTACGTCTTAGCTTTCTGGCGGTACTGAATATAGCAGTATAATCACCTTCTGTGCCGCCAGAATTGAATACGATTTCCCCCATTGCCGGCAAGGCTTTGGAAACCCGCCCTCTGGCTTCGCGAATTAGCTCGGCACTTCTCAGACCGAGCGTATGGAGCGATGAGGGGTTTCCAAAGGCTTCTTTGCTTAGCTTATACACAAGTTCTGTTACTTCATCGTATTGATGTGTTGTTGCACTGTTATCTAGATATATCATGGTATCTCCAATATATTATAATTGCTTTTAAAAAGCTCTCCGCAAGCGGAGAGCTTTGTTTTACTTTGCATAATCTATTGCGCGAGTCTCTCTGACTACATTAACCTTGATGTTGCCTGGGTACTCAAGCTCAGCTTCGATCTTTTTAGCAATCTCTCTAGCCAGCATTGGGATTTCATCATCTTTAACCTGGTTAGGTTTAACTGCAACTCTGATCTCACGTCCAGCTTGAATAGCGAACGACTTATCAACGCCCTTTGTAGTATTGGCAATATTCTCGAGGCTCTGAAGTCTCTTGATATAAGCTTCAAGAGTTTCTCTTCTTGAACCGGGTCTAGCAGCTGATAGAGCATCAGCTGCACCTACGAGAACGGCTTCAAGTGTAGTAGCCTCAACATCTCCGTGATGTGCTTCAACACCGTTGATAACCTTCCACGACTCCTTGTACTTCTTGCAGATATTTACACCGATTTCTACGTGTGTTCCTTCAACCTCGTGGTCGATAGACTTTCCAATATCGTGAAGAAGTCCAGCTCTCTTAGCTAGCCTTGGGTCAAGTCCTAGCTCTGAAGCCATCATACCGGCGAGGAGAGCAACTTCTACAGAGTGTTTAAGCACGTTCTGTCCGTATGATGTTCTATATTTTAGTCTTCCAAGAAGCTTAACCATTTCAGGATGTAGGTTGTGTACGCCTGTCTCGAAACAAGCCTGCTCTCCCTCTTCCTTGATTATGTTGTTAACTTCCTTAGTAGCCTTCTGCACCATCTCCTCGATGCGTGCTGGATGGATTCTACCATCTGAAATCAGTTTCTCGAGTGCTCTCTTAGCAATCTCTCTTCTAACAGGATCAAATCCAGAAAGGATTACTGCTTCAGGTGTGTCATCGATGATTAGATCAACACCCGTGAGAGTCTCAATCGCTCTGATATTTCTACCTTCTCTACCGATGATACGACCCTTCATATCGTCGTTAGGAAGCGCTACTACCGAAACCGTAGTCTCAGCAACCTGATCTGCAGCACATCTCTGAATAGCAAGTGTGATGATCTCTCTTGCCTTCTTATCTGCCTCGTCTTTAGTCTCTTCTTCAACTCTAGTGATTATTGCTGAAGCATCCTTTCTTACGTCTTTTTCAATTTCAGCAAGTAATAGGTGCTTTGCCTCATCCTTTGAGTAGCCGGAAATCTTCTCTAGCTCGGCAATCTGCTTCTCTAGATACTGATCAATTTCCTTGTGCTTCTCATCCATCGAGCGTTCACGCTTTGATAAGCCTTCTTCTCTGCGCTCAATGCTCTCAAGTTTCTTTTCAATGTTCTCTTCCTTCTGAAGAATACGTCTTTCTGTTCTTGTAACTTCGTTACGTCTGTCGCGAATTTCGTTTTCGAGATTTTCCTTGATCTGGTGCACTTCTTCTTTAGCTTCAAGAATTTTTTCCTTCTTGATATTCTCAGCGGCACTTTCCGCATCAAGAATGATGTTCTGAGCTTTCTGTTCTGCACTTCCAATTTCTTTCTCTCCGACACGCTTACGCACACCGTAGCCAAGTAGTAATCCTATAATCAGGAATACAATACCAGCTACCACAGTTATTAATAGCGGTGTCATGTTCAACTCCTTATTCAGTTATTTGTTAGTAATACAGTATATTTTTACTTATTTATTGTTAAAAATAAGCATATCGTATATAGAATCATGCTGATTTATTATATATTTTAAAGAAAACATAGTCAACTATTGGAGAATCTCTCTAATCACTCTTTCCGCTATTTTATTGAAGTTCCTCGCTATATACGTGTCTCTTTTTGCTACGATCGGAATGCCAATATTACAAGAGGCACGAATATTCTCATCTTCCATTATCACACCTAGAAGTTCGGATTTAAATCTAAGATCAATCTCAGCAAGGCCAGGTCCGCATCCGAGGTCTTCACTAACCGGCATCATACGATTTATAACATAGTGCCTATTCATGATTTCACATTTGATCAGTCTATCCTCGATAGCATCTGCATCTCTAATGGCCACATAGTCAGGAGTGGTAACGATAATGACTTCATCGGCAGAGTTGTGACATAAATCAACAGCGCGATTTATACCAGGTGCACCATCCATAATCACAACGTCATACTCACGCTTAAGGTGTTCAATCAATTCGTCGATATCAGCTCTTGAGATATCAATCCAATTTCCACCCTGATGCGCAGGAATTATCGAGAGCTTTTCTGCAAAATTCGAGTGTATAATGGCATCCTTTGGCTCGCATGTCCTCATAATTACATCGTATATGTCAAATATAGCTTCATTCTGAACACCTATGTAAAGATCTAGGTCTCTCATCCCCATGTTCATATCAAGCAAAATAACACGCTTACCCATGTACGCAAGCGTTAACCCGAGGTTTGCGGCAAATGTGGACTTGCCCGTTCCCCCTTTTCCCGATGTAACGTAGATTGTTTTAGACACCTTAGGCACTCTCCATTTAAGAATCTTGTTCAATAAACCCTTCACTTCTGAGACTCACATAGCTATCATATCCAACTATGATGTGGTCTAGGAGTTTAATTCCGACAATTTTACCTGCCGCTTCAAGTCTCTTGGTCGCAGCGATATCAAGATTGCTAGGCGTGGGATCACCACTTGGATGATTGTGAGCTATGATAATAGCTGCAGCACTACGCCTTATAGCAACGCTATACACTTCCCTAGGATGTATATCAGCAGAATTCAATTCACCAATAGACACCGTATATTCCGACTCAATTTTGCATTTAGTGTTGAGTAAAAACAGCTGAACATGCTCACGTTTTGCTCCTCGCATACGCTCCATATATAGTTCAGCTATATCTTCAGCTGTGGTAACCGTCTTACCTGAAATGCGACTAGGTTCCCTTACACGTCTTGCTAGCTCCATACTGGCAACTATAGAACAGGCTTTACTTACACCGATGCCATCAACATTAAGTAGCTCCCTAGCATCGACACTACATATGTCTTGAGATAGATTATCTGTGTAGGTCATGACTTCATCAGCCAGTTGCAGAACCTTCTTGTCAGAGGTTCCTGTTCTTAGAATCAAGGCAAGTAGCTCAACATCAGAAAGTGACGATGCACCGGAATACATCAGTTTCTCCTGCGGTAACTTATGCAGGTTGTTATTTCCATTATTCATATATAACCCTCTCTCGAGAGCAACACGATAAAATTATATCAAAACACCCTGTCTGCAACAAGCACAGACAGGGTTCAAAATTCTTCATTTATGAATATTTTATGCTATATTTTACGCAAAATTCTAGTATCTTCCTCGCTCTAGTATCGTCAAGTTTTTTAGCGATAAAAACAGCATCATAACAAGTATCATAATCAGAGCTTTTTCAACATATAAATTAGCATAAATCGCATAATTACCTATAAGTCCTGCAAGCAGAACCAGCATGCCTGTAAAACAATATCTTAAACGTGCAGCATACATAATTATAGCTTTGCGCTTCTTATCTTTCTGACTAACTGTAGTCACATACTTAACCACATATAGAACACTGAGAATAGCTTGAAACAGTATGATTGCGATAAATCCATACAGGATTTTTTTATCACTAGTTCCGAAAAATCCAGCTATTTCAGCATGAAATAGAAGCAGTACATCGAACAAAAAAATCAGATAACAGTACCCTCTAACTTTACCAAGTACAATCGCACCTTCTTTCATATTCATTACCCTCCATTACGCCTATCTCGAAATCTTGGATGCCATAGTGACAATCTCATTAACGACCTCTTCTATGCTCATATTAGAAGTGTCAACTAGAATGGCATCCTCAGCCTGCACCAGTGGATTTAGTGGTCTATTCATATCCTGATAATCTCTATTCTTAATCTCTTCAAATATATGATTAAAAGATGCATCCACGCCCTTGGCCTTAAGCTCTTCGTATCTGCGACGTGCCCTAACCATCGGATCAGCTGTTAGAAAAATTTTAAGTTCAGCATTCGTCAAAACATTAGTTCCGATATCTCGTCCATCCATAATTACGCCCTTACCTTCAGCAATTCTGCGCTGAATATCGACGAGTTTAGTGCGAACTTCTGGAATCTGAGAATATGTCGATGCTAGCTTAGAAATCTCCGGAGTTCTAATTATATCGCTTACATCATCACCATCTAGAAAAATCTTGCCCTCAACAAAGTCAATCGATGTCTTGGCTAATATATTATGAATAGATTCTACATCATCTGAGGAAACTCTCCTGCGATTAAGCTTTAATCCAATCGCACGATACATCGCCCCTGTGTCTATATACTCGAGCCCCAGCTTATTACCTACAAGTTTTGCAATAGTACTTTTTCCTGCACCACCAGGTCCATCAATAGCAATTCTAATCATAGTTTTACCTTAATTCTCATCCAGCGAATCCCCTTCACCAGGCGACTCCTTGACATACCTCTCTGCATCATGACCTTTTCTGTCTTTCTCAAGCAGATTATTTATCTCTTTTACGAATGTATCTATATCAGTAAATCTATGGTATACCGAAGCAAATCTAACGTAAGCAACCTGATCTAAGTCGCGTAGCTCATCCATGATGAGTGCACCTATCATCTTGCTGTCGATTTCTTTTTCCATGGTATTGTTTAAACCACGTTCAATGTTATCGGCGATTCTCTGAACATCGTCGTACTTAACCTTAGTCTTCTCGCACGCCTTAAGAACACCATTAATAAGCTTATTACGGTCAAAACTCTCCCTTGTACCATCACTCTTGATTACTACAAGCAGCGAATTCTCGATCTTCTCAAATGTTGTAAAACGCTTGTGACACTTATCGCACTCGCGACGTCTTCTGATAGCAAGACCTTCCTCAACCGGCCTGGAATCAACAACTTTTGTGTCTGGATTACCGCAGTAAGGGCACTTCATATCGTTCCTCCATGTTCAATCAATGTTAGCTTAAAAGTTCCGTAGTTTATAAAGTCTCTTCTGTAAATAAATGCAATACAAATCATATATCGCATATACGCATATATTCATATACGCATATATTTACGAAGAAATTATCATCAATGTAGCATTAGAGTTATTTTGCTATGCTATCCTTCAGCACCTTAATCATAACCTTCTCGTAAACCATTGTGTCGTAAAGGTTATTCTGATCAGCATACTCTTCAATAGACATGCCTGCAGCCTTCTCATATTGAGAACGTGTATATCCAGCATCCTTGAGCAACTTATCCAGATACTCTTTATAGTCCTTGTCGGAAACCTTTATACCATACTCCTTAGCAAGAGCGAACAGCACGAGCTCCTGTCTTACAGTATTCTTAGCCGCTACCTTTGCCTGCTTTTCAAAGGCCTTCTTGGACATACCCATAGTGCTCTTAAGATACTTCTCGTACGACATGTCATTCTTCTTAGCAAGTGACTTGTACGTGTCAATCATCTTCTGCTGTGTATCTTTAAGTTCTTTTTTGGGATACTTCTTAATCTTGCTTGAATTTAAAATTTTCTGGAATAGCTCCTGCTTCTCAGAACTTGCAACCTGAGCTTTCTTATCCTTTAGAAGCTGCTTCTTCAGGTGCTTTTCATACTCTGCAGTAGTCTTGAAGTTTGTATTCTTCTTTACGAACTCGTCGTTATATTCAGGAGTAACTGTCTTAACAAGCGAGTTGAGCTTAATAGTAAATGTAGCTTTCTTGCCTGCAAGTTCAGTATTATTTGAATAATTAGATGGAAACGTAACAGTTATGTCAAATGTCTCGCCTACCCTATGTCCGACAATCTGCTCTGCAAATCCGCTGATGAAATTGCTATCGACGAGATTTAGTTCATATCCAGTAGCTGATCCACCATCAAACTTCTTGCCGTTAATCTTACCTGTGTAATCAATATTAACGATGCTATCTGATGCGGCCGTTCCTTCTTTTACTTCTTCTTTAGTTTTAGCCTGCTCAAGCGTAGTGTTAATAGCTTCCTGTACTTCAGTGTCGCTAACAGAAGTATCTGCCTTAGTGTACTCGAGATTCTTATACTTGCCGAGCTTCACATACTTACTGAAATCATCGTAGCTGTACTTGTCTGGTTTGGATGCTCCACCGCATGCAGTTAGCATAAGCGCGCAGGCTACCATAACAGCCATAATTGTCGACTTGCATATTTTGTTACGTGACATATTAAAACCTCTTATATATTGTGCTTTAAATTGATTCTACTTATAACTCTATCCAATCTATATTATCATAGCAAATTCGAGGGTTCAACGAGTTTCACAGTAACCACACGAGCATTACAATTTACTAATTGCAATTCCAAAGTAATAAAAGACAGGGCATATGCCCCGTCTAATATACTAATTTTTATTATTCTCTTGTTCTCTGCGTTTAGCTAGCGCAGCCTCTTTACGAGCCTGTGCCCTCTCGCGCTTTAGAACTTCATTTCTCGCCGTTAGGCCCCACCAGGTAACCGCGCAAACAGCAACGATTAGGGCGGCGATAAATATAACGCCTATGTGGTTTAGAAAATATTCCATTATTAGTTAGCCTTCTTTGCTAGTTCACATAGCTCAGCAAAACCTGCAGCATCATAGATAGCCATTTCGGAGAGCATCTTTCTGTTTAGCTCGATTCCGGACTTCTTGAGGCCATTCATTAGGTTGCTGTAGTTAATGCCGTTAGCTCTTGCGGCAGCATTAATTCTTGCGATCCAGAGTCTTCTATACTCTCTCTTCTTGTTCTTTCTTCCAACGAAAGCAGATCTTAGAGCTCTCATTACTGCCGGGTTAGCAGCTCTGAAGTTTTTGCTTCTCTGTCCGTAGAAGCCCTTTGCCTGCTTTAAAATCTTCTTGTGTCTCTTATGAGCGTTTACGCCCTTCTTTACTCTTGCCATATCTTAAAACCTCCCTAAACTACTTTGCCATTGCTCTAAGCATACGCTTTGTATCTGCACTAGTAAGTACTGTGGACTTACGAAGACCTCTCTTTCTCTTTGCAGTCTTCTTTGTCAGAATATGGCTCTTAAATGCCTTATTTCTCTTAATCTTACCTGAACCGGTAAGCTTCATTCTCTTGCTTGCGCCTCTATGAGACTTCATCTTGTTCTTTGCCATAATGATTTCCTCCTAAGTTGTTAATTCATTACTTACTATTCTTTGGTGATAGGAACATAGTAAGGCTTCGTCCCTCGAACTTTGGCTTCTTATCTATGACGCCATACTCGGCGACCAACTCCGCAAAGCTGTTCATAACATCAAAGCCTTTCGCTGTGTAATCACGTTCTCTTCCTCTAAATCTAAGGCTAACCTTAACCTTATCTCCTTCCTTTAAGAACTTGATTGCTGTATTCGCCTTTACATTTACATCGTGCTCCTCGATAAACGTGCTAAGACGAACTTCCTTAACCTGCATGGTCTTCTGGTTCTTCTTAGCTATCTTATCCTTCTTCTGGAGCTCATAGCGATATTTCCCGAAGTCTAGGATCTTGCAAACCGGTGGTTCAGCATTTGGAGAAACATTTACGAGGTCTAGATTAGCCTCTTCTGCTATCGCAAGCGCTTCTCTGATACCCATAACTCCGCGCATATTTCCATTCTCATCTATCAAACGGACTTCCTTTGCACGAATATCTCCGTTGATCTGTTGTTTATCCTTGCTAATTGGTCTACCTCCATATAATAAAAAAGCGGATACAGAAGTATCCGCGAATTAACTGAAATAAATCAAGTTATTGATAACCCGTACGCCTGTGCTTACAAGGTGAGAAGCGGATAACTTCTTCTTTGACCAGTTGATTATAAACTATTGCTGAGCATGTGTCAATACTAAACGACACATGCCTTTACTGTTTTTCAACTTCGTGTTCTGGCTTCATATGCTCCCAGTTCCACTCTCCTTTGCACACAATATTATTATACGAAGGAACCATTACCGAGATTAGCGACATGATGCCTAGAATTATCAGATACCAGTTGTAAGGAATCATATCAGTTGGATTTACAGCATTCTTGGTCAAGCTGGCAACCAGAAGGAACTGCGCACCATACGGAATGAAACCCTGCATGATGCATGAGAAGATGTCGAGGAACGAAGCTGTTCTTCTAGGGTCAATCTTATACTTCTCGGAAATTTCTTTGGCAATCTCACCTGTTACGATAATAGCAACTGTATTGTTAGCTGTTGCCGCATCTGTTAGCGCTGTTAGTGCTGCGATTCCTACAGATGCAGATTTAGAGCCTTTGAAAAGCTTGCTTGTCTTATCAATTATCCACTTTAGACCACCATAATGCTTCGTGAGCTCAGCAAGACCTCCTACAAACATAGATAGGATAAATACCTCAATCATCCCCTGATATCCTGCCCAGATTTTAGCTGCAACTTCCATAATACCGATTGTGCCAGTTCCAACACCAACTGCCGCAGCACTGAGAATTCCGATAATCAGTACAGCAAACACGTTTAGACCGAACAGCGCAAGGCCGAGAACTAACACATATGGAACAACCTTTATTAGGCTGTAATCTAGATTCCCAGTTACGGTGCCGCCCTCACTGAAGATAACCATTAGAACAAGAGCAATAAGAGCTGAAGGTATAGAAATCCAGGCATTAGTTCTAAACTTATCCTTTAGATCTACTCCCTGTGTCCTTGTAGCAGCTATAGTTGTATCGGAAATCATCGATAGATTATCTCCGAACATCGCACCTGTGAGAACAGCAGCAACAACGAATGACATATTAAGATCTGCTGTCTTTGCCATCTGGTAAGCGATTGGAACTATGGCTCCAACAGTACCCATAGAAGTACCAGTAGCCGTGGATAAAAATGCTGCGATTACGAAAATTCCTGGAACAATGAACCTAGGTGGAATAATCGCAAGTCCAAGATTTGCTGTAGAGGAAACTCCTCCCATCGCACCTGCAACAGAAGAAAACGCTCCAGCTAAAAGGAATATCATAAGCATCGTCATGATATTTTCATCACCAGCACCTCTTGCAAACAGCTTAAAATTATTGTCAATCCCCGTCTTGTGATACATTAAAAAAGCCAGTATAACGGCAATTGTCATAGCGACTACAGATGGGAACTGATAGAATGCCATCTGTACACCCTTGGAATGTAAGACAATTCCAACACCAAGGTAGATAACAATAAAGAAAAGAAGCGGAATTAACGCCAAGCCACTTGCCTCTCTTTCCTGATGAAGTTTAACTTGTTCTTTCATTTAAATACCTCAATAACTCGTCCAGTATAAAAGTAACGTCTTAAAGCTTTTACTAATCGAATAAAAGTATTATCTATTATTTTACACAAAATCGAACTTTCTTACACCGTTAATTTAAATTTTTCTATGTATTTTAAGAACTTTTTATACAACTTTGTAAGTGTATCATTAAATTTAAAACGTCAATGGTATCAATCCAATGTTACAATCATATTAGTTATTGCTTGATTATATATAATAATGAGGAAAAATTATATGAAGTATTACAACATTTATTTGGATGATGCTGATTATTTATACTTGGGAAGAAATTCAAAGTTGTATGTGCAGTTCTGCCCATATTGCGAGATGGTTCTTAATCGCGAAGCTTTACTATTTCAAGCCGCCGCAACATTAAAATGGAGAAACAAGACTTTCTTTGCTACCACATACGACGGTGTAAGCATTGTGAACCAACAGTTTTATGATATATATCAAAATTATGAAATGAAAGGCATCGAGTTTATACCTTTTAAAAAATCCGAAGGCTACTATATTTGTAACTTCATCAATACTGTATCCTTCGATCTTGAAAAAGCAAAACAGATACGTGTTGAATATGAAGGAAAAGTCACTTATGGAGTTATCGACAATGGGACATGCGACCATTGCAAAAAAAGCAAGGGGCATCATCATCCTTGGCCATATCGGATGATAGAATCCGATGAACAAAATCTCGAAGCAAATACATTTTACCGTAGTGATATAGAATTTGGCGAAAAAAATTATCAAGCCCCACTAATATGGGGAACCGAAGGAATCGTAGAGGCTTTCAATCAAGAAAAATGTAGTATATTTTATAGAACTGTAGAATAATATTTTTATATTGTTATAATAATCTAATGTGAACAACACTCATAACAGGAATTAAATATCCAAAAATAATAAAAAAAGCAAGGTTTTCATACTGATAAAATTTATCGTATTGCAATATCACATATAACAATATACAATGAGTAAACGAAATATTGCTGGGGGAGCGATAGCTGAGAGTTGCTTCACTTATTTGTGAATTCAGTCATTTTTATAAACTAAGATGAAGCGAGACCCTTCTACCACGCGGATAATGCCGTAGCGGGAAGCTGGCTAAAATATACAAGCACCCCCTCCTGCATAATAGGAGGTTTTTTTATGACTTTACAGAGTTTTGTTGAATCAAGAGTTGGTCAGGTATTGATTGTATTTATAATCATCCTGTTACTATGCTTAATTACAGTTAGCGGGAAATCAAAGAACGATAACAAGAAAATAGATGTTAAAGCACTAACCATTTCCTCACTTCTAATTGCAATCGCTGTGGTGCTATCCAACATTAAGATATTTACCATGCCTCAAGGAGGCTCTGTCACCCTTCTCTCACTTCTTCCAATTGCGGTAATCACATACCTGTACGGAACAAAGCGCGGAGTAACTGCCGGAGTTGCGCTCGGTCTTGTAAATCTAATCTTTGGACCTTACGTAATCCATCCGGTTCAGCTACTTCTCGATTATCCGATTGCTTTCGGAGCCCTCGGTCTTGGTGGAGCACTGCGCGACGGAAAGAACGGTCTCACAAAGGTATACCTTACAGGTGTATTTGCAAGATACTTCTGTGCTGTGGCATCGGGCATAATCTTCTTTGGAGCGTATGCGCCAAAGGGATTCCACGCAGTTACATGGTCGATTTGGTACAACTTCACTTACCTAGCAGTTGAAGCTGCACTAACGGTTGTTGTAATTAATATGCCACCTGTTAAGAGCATATTCGAGAGGATAAAAAATGAAAACTAAGCTTGATAACCTTTTGTTATCAAGATATGACAGAGTTATTCTTGCATCGAAATCACCACGTAGATTAGAAATCTTGAGGAATCATGGTGTTGAACCAATCGTAATGCCAGGAAATGCCGACGAGGCACTGCCAGATGGTATATCTTTTACAGATGCAGTGACGATGCTTTCCGAGAGAAAAGCTATGGCAGCACTAGAGCTTCCAGATATATTAGGACTTGAAGGCAAATTGCTACTTATAGCTTCGGACACTATCGTCTATAAAGACATTATCATGGGCAAGCCGCACGATAACGAGGATGCTTTTAATATGCTTGCTTCGCTTAGAAATGATACTCATTACGTGGCTACAGGTGTTACACTTATCAACATTATT
>NZ_CP016199.1:1435105-1473714 GCF_002243385.1 Mogibacterium pumilum
CGGAGTTCCTCAGCTTGATGACAGATGCTCATTTGCCGAAGTCACGGAGATCATCTGCGGTGATTATGCAGATGAAGATATATGGTCATATATAAAGACTGGTGAACCTGCTGATAAGGCTGGTGCATACGCTATCCAAGGCGGTTTTAGGAAATATATCAGAGAGTTTAGAGGCGATTACGAGAATGTCGTTGGGCTACCTTATAACAGGATAATCAGCGAACTTAATAAATAACATCAACGTAAATGGGGCTACACATTTCATATGGTAGCCCCACTTTTTATAGCTTCATATAATATGACATTTGACACGCGCCACTTGCTCCAGCCGAGGCAACCTCTTCTATATTGAACTGATCAATTCCACCTATCGCATATACTGGTATGTCAACTTGCTCTACAATGCTTGTTAGAAAGTCTATACCACGTCCAGGAAACCCCCTCTTGCAGTCAGTTTCATAGATATGACCAGCAATTATGGCACTAGCACCAGAACCTCTGACTCTAACCGACTCTTGAAGAGAATGAACTGAAACCCAGACAGGTAAGCCGTTCAAGTTTGCATCATTGGATTCATAATCAATGATTGATAATTGAACGGTTGTGCCGAGTTCGCGAGCAACCTCATAATACTTGTTCACTACCAGTCTTACACAATGTAAATCGCAGAGCACCTTGATTTTATAAGCTAGTTTTCTATATTCATCTTCAGAAAGATCTTTTTCTCTAAGTATTACGACATCAGGCTTTGAAGTTATAAACACCCTCTCAAGCTGTTCATAGAGCGGTCTCTCGGATAAGTGGCGGTTCGTTACACAGATTTTTTTAAACGTACACATAATCGTTCATAACCGGCTGCATGCCGTGCCCCTTAAGCGCCTTACAGATTTCTTCAACGGATCTACCATCAGCAATTTCAAACTGATTATCACCAGAACTCGTTTCATCATCGCTATGGCTACCGATTCCAGTATCCACACCTGCTGAGATTTTTGTAGCAGTTATACCCATGACATTATCTCTGAATCCAGCTCGCTCACGAGTTGAAATGGTCATCGCAGCAAACGGAAGGAAAATCCTATATGCGGAAATAACTTGAAGCAGTTGGCGTTCTCCCACAATCTCATTATTCTGATTCGGTGTGAACATCGCCCCTTCATCGTTATTGCTGATGATTGGCCTCAGTCTTGGACATGAAAGCGAAATCTCTGCCCATGGATACTTGCGCTGAATTAGATATGCATGAAGTCCTGTCGCTAAAGCATCTTTTCTAAAATTATCAAGTCCTAGAAGTGCCGCAAATCCTACGCCCCTCATACCGCCCATAAGCGCTCTCTCCTGGGCATTAAACCTATATGGGAAAACCCTCTTGTGTCCAGCTAGGTGAAGCCTCTCATATTCATCGGAATTATACGTCTCTTGAAAGACAGTTACGTAGTCAGCTCCGCACGACTTTAGATACGCATACTCATCCGAGTTCATCGGGTATACCTCAATCCCGATGTTCTTGAAGTATCTTCTGCCAATTTTACACGCTTCACCGATATATTCTATATCTGACTTACTCCTACTTTCCCCTGTTAAAATTAGTATCTCTTCAAGCCCGGTTTTCGCTATAGCCTTCATTTCCTTCTCTATCTCGTCCGCGCATAACTTTGCTCTATGAATTTTATTATGGCAGTTGAAACCGCAGTACACACAGTAGTTCTCGCAGTAATTTGATATGTATAAAGGTGTAAATAGATTTACGACATTACCGAAGTGTTTCCTCCTCTCGATACTAGCTTTCTTGGCGATTTGCTCTAAGTACTTTTCTGCTGCTGGAGATAGCAGTGCCTTGAAATCATCGATACTGCATCTATCCGACTTAATAGCACGCACTACATCTGATTCGCTGTATACCAAAGGGTTATATGAATTAATTTCGGCTATAACCCTATCAAACGTATCATGAGGAATAATCTCCATCCCTTCCATATATGCCATATGGTCAGTGCGTGGTCTCATTTTCTCACTACCAGATGACTCCATATGTTTCACATCATTCATATCTTAATCCTCCAGAAATCCAGTAAGCGGTGACGAGGCAACTCCGCCATCTTTCACTATGCGTCCAAGGCCTGCAAGGTATGCTGCTCTGCCTGCCTTAATGGCCCTTCCGAAAGCTCCAGCCATGCCTGCTACGTCTTTCGCTGTCGCAATAGCAGTGTTCGCCATAATCGCACTCACGCCCATTTCCATCGCTTCACAAGCCTGCGATGGTGAGCCTATTCCGGCATCTACTATGATAGGAATATCTATTTCATCAACGAGAATTTTGATTATATCCTTTGTTACGAGCCCTCTATTCGATCCAATAGGAGCAGCGAGTGGCATAATCGTTGAAGCACCAGCATCTACGAGTGCTCTCGCAACGTTGAGGTCAGGGTACATATAAGGCATTACTACAAACCCTTCTTTTGCCAAAATCTCTGTCGCTCGTATAGTCTCGTAATTATCCGGGAACAAATACTTCGAATCCTTGATGACTTCAATTTTGACGAAGTCACCGCAGCCGAGCTCCCTAGCTAGCCTTGCAATTCTGACAGCCTCCTCAGCATTTCTAGCTCCTGAAGTATTTGGAAGCAATGTAACATTATCTGGAATATACTCAAGTATATTCTGAACATCCGTATTAGCTCTTCTAACTGAGAGTGTAATCATCTCAGCCCCCGCCTGCTCGACAGCAGCACGGATTAACTCTATATCGTATTTGCCTGAACCTAGTATGAATCTCGAATTGAATTCATGACCACCAATAACTAATTTATCATTCATTATGTGCTCCTTTTAATTTAAACAACCATTGTATATACGTATGACCAAAATCCCGTTATCCCAATTACATCTAAAAATTCTCAATGTCCGATAAAGTCCCGATTAAATATTATCCACTCCTAGAACCTGTCCCATCACGAGATTTGCCTGATGACCTGCACAGACAGCAACCCTTGGAGCCATTAGTCCAATGCCATCACCTACATCCGTATGTTCGTCACCGCATATGAATAACCTATCCATGATGCGTCTGGACTTTATTTCATTTGCACTCCCATACCCAGCCATTCCCGATCCTGAAATCACAATTGGTCCATTTTCAACTGAGAGGAGTGAATCTATAAGCATCGCCTTTGACTCGGCTCCATCAAATGCCTCGCACACAATATCATAACCTCCAAATATCTCATCGCAGTTATCCGCCACTACTCGAACACAGTCTGTAGTTACTTTCATGTAAGGATTAATCTCCATGAGAATTTCCTTTATAGCATCAACTTTTCGTGAACCAATATGTGTAATGGTATATACTTGCCTATTAAGATTCGTTATATCTACGATATCGAAGTCAACAATATGAAGGTGTCCTACTCCGCTTCTAGCGAGTATAACGGCGATATTTGAACCGAGACCACCCGCACCTGCAATGGCCACCCTTGCTCGCTTTAACTTCTGATGGACATCCTTTGAAAATCTATCGTCCTTAGCCTTTTCAAGCTCACTCGAACTCGGCGACTTCGTAGTAGAAAATTTAAAATTTACCATTGTTTAACCTCCTCCCATGAAACAAACTATTTCTATCTTGTCACCGTCATTTATTAGAGTATCTTTATAGTTTTTCTTAGGTACAATCTCACCAAGCCTCTCTATCGCAATACGCGATGTGCTGTATGAGAGCGATGTCACGAGGTCTTGTACTGTCATACCAGAAGTGTATTCAATTTCCATGCCGTTTACCTTGATCAAAGTCTCACCACCTTTCATAGTAGTCTTTATTATTTGCCTAGTTCCCTTGATTCATTTATTAGCTGACATCATAAGTTATTTAACCCTGTGGCAACAAAAAAGGCCACACGAAGCTTTACACCCAAGGTGGTGTACCCCTTCGTATGACCTCTCATACTCTATCTATAATTGTACTAGACAGAGATACATTGTCAATAAAAAACTTGACCCTAAACTATTACAATTAATAATAGTTTAGCCTTTATTGATTAAAACAAGAACCTATTTTGCATGGAGTATCCGAGTTACCTGCCTAATTTTAACAATGTATTTCTTATCTAATAATACCGATTAGAAATATAATCCACATAGAATGAAAATATTCTATTACTATTCATCATCAATTATAAAACGCCAGTTGCTAAGTGAAACAACTGGTTTTTACTATTTAATTCATCTACTTAATGTAGATTATAGCGATTAGGGTAATAAGTGCAAACATCGAAACAGATATTTCAATTACGATTCCGATATCACGATCTTCATTCTCAAAAGATATATTTCTAATCACACTGCTCTTTGAGTTTTCAGTCCACTTATATGGATTCCCTAGTCTCTCGCCAAAGAAATGGACGAAGTTCAGTGACTTACTGTCTGCCCAGGCCGTAAATCTATTAAGACCGATTGAAATAGTAGTAACGAGCTTTGCCATCGGCTTTCTGAAGAACCAGTCAAAATCTAATGACAGTTCATCGTGCGGAAGCATCTTAACTCTGAAAATCCAGAACACTAGAGTAGCTCCAGCAAATAGTATCACGTACTCAAGCACATGATCCACACTAAACGGATGCACATCTATGCGATATGGCATGATTCTGTATAAGAGTGACGGATATACACCGACAATCACGCACCCCAGAGCACCTATAATCATTCCAATCCTCATGCTCACAGGAATTGGTTTCACCTCAAACTCACTTCTTGACTTACCAAAGAACACAAACCAGTTCACCTTGAGTGCAACTGAAAGCCACGTTCCAATAGATGTAACCGTAAGCATCAGTCCAGCAATCTCATGACCACCAGCATTAACCGCATGCATCACGACAGCCTTAGAAGCAAATCCATTTAGGAAAGGAATTCCAGCTATCGATAGAGATGCGATAAGGAATGCCCAAGCTGTAATAGGCATTTTCTCTCTTAACCCGCCGAGCTCCGTGATTTTTCTCTTGCCAGTTGCCATTATGACAGCTCCAGAGCACATCATAAGTACTCCCTTGTAAAAGATATTGTTGAATGCATGAGCCGCTGCTCCGTCGACTCCCCATGCTCCGCCAATCGCGAGCGATGCGACCATATAGCCTAGCTGTGACATGATGTGATAGCTAAACAGCCTACGAAGATCATTCTCGAGGAAGGCCATTAAGACTCCATAGAGTGCCATAAACACGCCAACGTACAAGAGAGCCTCTGTACCAGCAAAAATCCTAATCATAGCGTAAATACCAAGCTTAGTGGTATATCCACACATGTATACTGTTCCTGCAATCGTTGACTCAGGATAAGAATCTGAAATCCATGAGTTAAAGGGCGGAACTACTGCATTTACACCAACTCCTATTAGAACGAACCAGAAAGCAGCCGAACCGCCAGCAGCTGTGAATTTCGGAATTTCGAGAGAATTCGTATGAGCCGCGTGAAGCAGGAATCCAACGAGAAGCATATTCCCGCCAAATGCATGCATCAGAAGATATCTAAGTGCTGATCTGGACGAACGTCTTGAATGATTTGCATATATCAGATATGCCGCACTAAACGCAGCAACCTCCCAGAACACGATTAATGTGATTATATCGCCCGCTAAGGTAGCAGCTATAATGCTTCCACCATATATAACCGAGAGTCCTTTTTCCCATTTATCCTGTATGTCAAATGAATAAATTGAATTGATAACCGTAATTATGCCGAAAATGATTATAAACATCATCGATAGCCCATCAACATGAATCATCTCCAGCTTGATATCAGGTGTAATCTCATATACTAGACAACTGCTACTGTTAAGGGTAAATAATCCAAGCATTCCGGATGCAGCAGCAATCAAGGCACAAGGCTCTCTAAACTTATCAGGTAGAATGAGAATAAGCGCACCTATTAGAATCATCAGGAGGCCTGGGTGAAAATTATTTAGCATCATCCACCCTCCTCTCTAAATGTGCTGTCTCTAAAGAGGCATTCTGTAGAAGCTCCCTCTCTTCGCTTATCTCTATATCCTCGTAATAGTTCACATTACGACGAATAAGCTTATTTAATATAACCTTACTCATAATCACTAATGCCACAGAACCAGCAAGCGAAAGGAAGATGTAATGTAATATTTCGTTTAGCATAGTACACCTCCCACATGAGCAAACACCGTTTCACCTGTGCTCATCGCAAAATCTAGCAGATGAAGTCCGAAGTTCGGTGCAACACCTAGGATTATCGATATTGTCGCAGTAATTAGCAGCGGAACCAGCATCATCTTGCTCGATTCACCGTATGTGCTGAACTCTGGATTAACTGGCACTTTCTTAAAAGCAATCAGAACTACTGGCATCAGGTATGTAAGCGCAAGGATAGCACTCACTATCAAGGTTGCTCCAAATAGTAGCTGCCCTGTCTTAAGCGCACCCATGATGATATTTGCCTTACTTACAAATCCCACAAAGAACGGGAAGCCTGCAATTCCAAGTGATGCAACTGTAAAGGCGCTCATCGTCACCGGCATTCTCCTTCCAAGTCCGACCATCTCGCTGATATCTTTTTTGTGAGTTGTAACAAATATGGCTCCGGCACACATAAATAGCGTAATTTTCATAAACGCATGAGCAACGAGGTGATATAGAGCCCCTGCTGTACTTAGCGGAGACAGAATAGCTATTCCGAGTACGATATAAGATAGCTGTCCTATGGTTGAAAATGCCAGTCTAGCCTTTAGATTATCTTTCTTAAGTGCTATCAGCGATGATATTAGAATCGTCACGACTGCCATCCAAGCTAGTATAGTCGCACCACCGCACTCTCTAGCTAGCTTAGGGCCAAATACATAGAGGACCACTCTTAGCGTTGCGAATGCTCCAGCTTTTACAACTACTACCGCATGTAGAAGTGCACTTACAGGAGTAGGCGCAACCATCGCTGCAGGAAGCCAGCTATGAAACGGCATAACACCTGCCTTAACGATTCCTGCTCCTATCATCATCATAAATACAACTAGTGACCAAGTCGCTGGCAGCATGCTTTTATCTAGGAAGCCACCTGGTTTAAAGTCCATTGTTCCAGATACCGAATATACGATAACCATAGCAGCAAAGAATATCTGTCCGCTGATAAGCGTATATGCGAGATACTTTCTACCAGATCTCGTACCCTCCGCATCACGATAATGAACAACTAGCGGGTAAGTAGCGATGGTTAGCACTTCGAAAAATATGAAGAATGTAATCATATTTGCCGCAAAGCAAATGCCCATCGCAGCCGATAAACACATCGCAAACGAAGCATAGTATCCAGTTTGATTCTTTTCTCCATGGCCTCTCATATATCCAACAGAATATATTGACGTAAGCAACCATAACGTCGATGCACTGCACGCAAAGACGATTCCGGCAGTGTCCACATTTAAAGCAAAATCTACATCATTAACTATTCTGAAAAGTTCTAGTTTGATAGTATGTCCAGCCAAAACAGCAGGTACCATAGAATATACCAGTACGATTTTGATTATAGCTGCTGTAAAAGTAATCGCTTCTCTAACATTTTCTTTGATGCGCTCTCCGAGCACATAGATTAACCCAGACGCACATAGTGAAACGAGAATTGCAAGAAGCGGGCGTAGATTTAGAGCAATCAAGTTCATATTCCTACCCCCTTTACAGTCATCATAATCACGTCTATCACGCTTGCGTTAAATAGACCAAGAGCAAGTATAGTTACGAAACATACAACAATCGCAATTAACATTGAGATTGGGAGTTCTCGTACTTCACCTTCCCTTCTATCGTTAATCTCTGTCGGCTTGTTAATAAATATCTTCTCAATCAGCTTGAAGAAATATATAGCATTCAGCAAGCTACTGAGGACTAACACGGCAATATACCAATATTGGCGATTCTGAGCCGCCCCAAGCGCAATATACCATTTGCTAAAAAAGCCTATGGCAGGTGGAATTCCAATCATAGACAAAGAGGCTAAAACAATTAGTGCTGATGTAAAAGGCATCTTTTTGTAAATCCTGCCGAAGCTTGAAAGTTGGAGGTTTCCGAACCTATACCTAATCGCTGCTGAACTGAAGAAAAGCCCGCTCTTCATAAACACATGTCCGATCAGATGCAGAAATGCGCCAGCAAGTGCATATGAGTTACCTATTGCAAAACCTAGCGTGATATAGCCAATTTGAGCGATAGAAGAATATGCGAAGATCTTTCGTATGTCCTCCTGAGCCATGGCACGAATCGATCCATATATGATACCAATACAGGAAAGAACTCCGATTATTGTTAAGAATAGACTGAAGTACTTAAAGTCCGTTCCATATATGCAGTATAGGTATCTAAACATCGCTAAAGCTGGAATCTTACCCATAACTCCTGCAATCAAAGGTCTAGATCCCGGTTCAGCATGTGCATACGCTGATGGCTGCCAGCCATGGAATGGGAACATCGGCATCTTAATTCCAAAAGCACCGATAAACAGGCACATAGATACAGTCATCTGAATTGTATAATCCTGTGAATCCAGGATGCTTCTCATATCTGTCATATTAAGTGTTCCTGTAGATGCGTATAGTATTCCTACTCCTAACAAGTACATAGTAGCAGCAACAGTTCCAACTAGAAGATATCTAAATGATGCAACGACACCGCGGCTACCGCCTAGAGCAATTAAGCAATATCCTGATAGTGAAGTTATTTCAAGAAATACGTATAGATTGAATACGTCTCCAGTCAGTGTCATACCACACATGCCGACTATCAACAGTCCAATTAAAGCATAAGCTCCACCATTTATCTTGCGCTCATTCGTAGCTTCAAAGTTAGACGCATAAAGCGTAGTGATAAAACCTAGGAGAAGTATAATCAAAACTATAATCGCCCCGATTGAATCAATATAAAATTCAATACCATAAGGCGCTTTATATCCTCCGAAAGTATAACGAATCGCCCCACCATTTATAACGTTGATGAGGAGTTTTACAGAGCATATAAAAGCCGCGAAAATCGAAACTATCACTACTTTTCTGTCCAAATGCTTGTGAATTCTCGATAGTGGCAGCGATAGAAGCGCACTTATAAGCGGAAACAAAATAATAATTATTGGAAGATCATTCATTTAAAACGGTTCTCCCTCCTGATTATATCATCCTCTTCGATGCTACCATACTTCTCTTTGATTCGAGTTAATAGTGCAAGACCAACACCTGTAGTACCAAGGCTTACAACGATTGCTGTGAGCATCAGGCCATGAGGAATTGGATTGACGTATTTATCGGCATTAACTATTGTGTCTAAAGCAACAGGAATCGTTCCACCTTTCTTCTGTGCGAAGCATAGGTAAAAAAATATTACTGCTACCTGCATGATATTCATACAGATGAGTTTCTTCATGTAATTTTTGCAGGATACTAATCCGTAAATTCCGAGTAGCAAAAGCAGCAGTGTCAGAAAAAAAATGCCTTTACTAGCCAAAAGTTCGTTTATCTGTGTCATCATCAAATCTTACCCTCTTCATAATCGCATTCAGAATGGTGATAATTGTACCCATTACCCCGATTGTTACACCTATCTCTACGAGCAGAATTCCAATCGCATGTCTTTCTGCCGCATGAACTGGAATTGGCAGGTATGTATAATCCATAAATGAGCCACCGTTGAACATCGGCACAACTCCAGTCATTACATATATCAAAACACCTATACCAGCAATGCTCGCTGAGTTTTTACCAGTCATCAAGAATAGATTTTTTTTATCTGGAATAACTAAAATGTCAATGATATAGGTCAGCGCAATGAGTGCTCCAGACTGGAAACCACCACCTAGACTGACTTCTCCATGGAAAAGCACATAAAATGCATATATAAGGATGAGTGGCTCAATCAGAGTAATCATTACATCCTTGTTTATAGTTTTGTATGTTGGATCCCCGAGCTTATATCTGAGTCCGAAGAAACGTTTTGGCTCTACGATTCTGTTCTTCGCCTTTGGCCTATTCGCCAGAATCATGATTACGCCAATTCCAGCAAGGAACATAACCGTTGTCTCAAACATGGTATCAAAAGCACGGTAGTCAACGATCATCGCAGTAACCATGTTAGGCGAGTTCGTATCTTTTACAGCATGTTCGATGTAGTATTTTGAGACGTGCATTGCCGGTGCCGAATCTACATCGCCAATCGACGGCAAAATATCTATTTTAGCCACCAGAACAAAAAGCGCTATTATCGATATAATCAAGAATATCATGTTTATATACTTGCGCATTACTTACACCGCCTATCTATGCTCTTCAGTGTCATGATGAAGTAAATGGTTGAAATTACACCAATTACAGCTTCTGTAAACGCTACGTCTGGGGCTCCCATGATGATATAGAGGAACATCGTCACGAAGCTAAATGCGCAGTACACTACGACAACAGACACCAAATCTTTATCAAAAATAACCACGAGAGTAATAGATATTAAAGTCAGAAGTAGTATTGCTTCTACAAGAAACGAACTCATCTATCTCCCCCCTTTTTCTTCTTCAACGCTATTATCATCTACTCCGATATGCCTTTTATAGTTATAATCCTGATAATTCTTGGCATGAATAGATGTGAGCATAATAAGATTTGTTCCAAGTGGGTTCGTCAATAACAACAGAAAAAATATAATAAATACTTTTACCGAGATTAACGTTCCACCAGTATATACCATAATTCCGACAGTCATCATCAGTGCACCAAAGGTTTCTCCGACACCTGAAGCGTGGAGCCTGGTAAAAAAGTCTGGAAATCTTAATACTCCAACCGCTGCTAGTGCCATAATGATGTATCCGAAGCAAATAAGTGCAATTGAGATTATGTTCTGTACACTCATTACCTTCTACCTCCTATGAATTTTGCAAGAATAACGGTTGTAACGAAACCTAGTATCGCATAACTGAGAGCAATATCGATGTGCATATCCATTCTGTTGTCAATTAGTCCAACGACTAGAATAAGCATGACTATATTGGTATTGATTACGAAAAGTGCATTTAACTTATCGTATACAGTTTTGCCGACGAACATCGTAACCACCATTACAATGACGATTGCAAGAAGCCCGGCAAGAAGTGCAATAAAGAAATTATGCATCTCTATTCTTCCTCCTTCTCTTGAATCGCTTGGAAGTTAACTCAACAACTTCCTTCTCTCTGTAGTCATAGTCAGTGACAACATCTATTACTTTATAGTCGATAGTCTCTCCGTAGAGCTTTGCTATGCGATTCTGCATTTTCCCTGTCAGAAGTCCTTCGGAAAAATCTCGATTAAGCGCATGCACAGAAAAAACACCGCTATCATAGATATCGATAGTTACAGTACCAGGTGTAAGTGTGATTGAATTTGCAAGAATTGCCCTCGCTGCCGGGTTGTCGTAATCAGCCTTGAACCATACTACATGAGGCTCGAGTCCCATATTATGTGATAATACGATTTTAGATACATCTGCCGCACTTTTGACAACCTCTTTGATAAGCCACATGAAATAGATAATCAGCTTAGGATAGTTAGCATGCAGAATAAAATATGTTCGGTTAGATTTGAGACCACCTATACGTAGTGAACCCACTACAAAGCAAGAAATCAAAAACGATGAAATACATCCATATAAAATAAATTTAACTGTGAATATTCCAGACATCACAATCCACAGGAATAGAAGCAATCCGAAGACTTCTAAGAAGTTCAAATACGGGTTGCTAGTCAGATGTCGGTCGCGAAAGAACTCTCTCATCGTTACCTATAACCTTTCATTTATAATTATGATTGAATTGATAATAGTTCTTCTAGTATACATGATTATCTTATACCTTTAAAGTGTTTTGTCCTAATAGCAGTACATAAAAAAGAGCTTAATTTTAATCTAAAAAAGCCTATTTAAATGCATTTCGTCACCATTTGAATTGCAAACAACTGTTCTAAATGGTATAATTTAATGATTTTAGTATAGGGGGGATTAACTAGAATGAAAGATTTTATCAAAGAAGGTCCAACCGTTACCATGTTCGTTCCATATGACTGTAACAACTGCTGCCCTTTCTGTGTAAATAAAGACGACTATAGAGACACATCATCGTTCAACATAGAGAGATGCTATCGTTCTCTTGACCTTCTCGATAAGGTTCTACCTCACAACGATATAGTTCTGACTGGCGGTGAGCCTCTTGCGGACCTTGATGCGCTACAGGATATCCTTAACCATATCAAGGATGGTCATCATATCTACATAAACACTACCCTGCCAACGAACGAGGAACAAGACATCCATAAGGTTTCTGAGGTACTCAATAGAAACAAAGATAAAATTAGCTGTGTTAATGTGTCCAGACATCTTAAACACTACGTAAAGGAATGTTCAGATGTGATTTTCGATCTTCTCGAAGTCCCTCACCGTATTAACTGCGTAGTTTTCCAAGATGCTGATGATGCAGAAACAAAAGAAAAGCTACTCAAGGTTCTAGATAGATTCTCCGGGCATGAGATTCAACTCCGAGCTAATTACTCCAAGCTCACTTTCGATAACGTGTTTGATACAGAGCACGACGATTTATTCAAGCTAATAGACTCAATTGCGGAATATAAGGGACAGCTTGAGAAGGAACTTTTCCGCACAGGGTTCCTATTCCAGCTTGGAGATAGCAGAATCACATACCACAAAACCCTTCCATACAGTAAAATCAACGGCAAGGTCGGTGATATTATCATCAGACAGACTGGTGAGATTTACGACGATTGGAACAACTACGGCGAAGAGATGACATTTAATTCACTTACTTTATAGAGGATTTGACATGACAAAGGGTAAAAAAAGCGAAAAACGTCAGCAGCAGGTGCTGGCATACATGAAGGAAACTATAAAGCAAAAGGGCTTCCCCCCTACCGTTCGAGAGATCTGTGATGCTATAGGTATCAAGTCAACCTCAACGGTGTATAGCGATATAAAAGCACTAGAGTTACAGGGCTTCATCAAGAAGGACCCAAGCAAACCTCGTGCACTAGCGATTGTAGATTCGATCACCAATGATGACAAAGAACCTGTGTTTGAAGCGGATGATATCAACATGGTGCAATTGCCTGTAATCGGTAACGTTGCAGCAGGTGTGCCGATTCTCTCCGAGCAGAACATAGAAGACAATATTCCATTTCCTGCAAGATTCATCGGAAAAGGCAATAATTTTCTTCTCATAGTACACGGCGATAGCATGGTCAACGTCGGCATCAACGATGGCGATTACCTAATCGTTCAGGAAGACCAGAACGCATCTAACGGAGATATCGTTGTTGCGATGATTGATGGTGTATTTGAAACAGAAGCCACAGTTAAGAGGTTTTATAAAGAAAAAGGTCACATCAGACTTCAGCCTGAAAACGACTTCATGGAGCCTATAATTGTTGATGATTGCAAGATTGTCGGCAAGGTAAAGGGAGTCTTCAGATATTTTAATTAACTTTTCACACATTATAAGTATCCAAGGAGGAAACGATGACACAGAGTAACGAACATCAGTACTCTAGCGGCATAACCGATGCGAGAACACTCGGTTGGCCGAAAACCATTCTACTGGGACTTCAGCACACTTTTGCCATGTTTGGTGCAACAGTGCTCGTTCCGCTTCTCACAGGTCTTAGCATCTCTACTACCCTATTGATGGCTGGACTTGGTACACTGTTATTCCACCTACTGACAAGGGGCAAAGTTCCGGCATTTCTCGGCTCATCATTCGCCTTTCTAGGAGGATATGCGGCAGTAGCACCTCTACAGAACGGACAGCCTAATACAGAGATGCTTCCATACGCTTGCGGCGGTGTAGTAATTGCGGGCTTCGTGTACGTTATACTCGCTACATTGATCAAGCTATTTACAATCGAGAAGGTTATGGAGTTCTTTCCTCCAGTAGTTACTGGACCAATCATCATTTCGATTGGACTCATCCTAGCACCATCCGCTATCAAGAACGCTCAGACTAACTGGCTTCTTGCAATTGTCGCACTCGCTTCAATTATATTCTTCAATATGTGGGGGCGCGGCATGGCTAAAATTGTACCTATCATCCTAGGTGTAATCATTTCATACATAGTGGCTCTTGGGATGGGACAGATTGATTTCTCAGGTATTAGCAAGGAGTCAATCGTTGCATTACCTCCTATCATGACGGCTAAATTCGATATCAGCGCGATAATTACTATCACTCCTATCGCACTTGCAACTATGATGGAACACATCGGAGACATTTCCGCTATCGGTGCTACAACTGGTCACAATTATATCAAAGACCCTGGACTTCACCGTACGCTGCTTGGTGACGGACTAGCTACTATGCTCGCTTCTTTATTTGGAGGACCTGCAAATACTACTTATGGAGAGAACACGGGAGTTCTGGCACTCACTAGGGTTTACGATCCGTTGGTAATCAGAATCGCGGCTTGCTTTGCAATAATACTCTCGTTTATTCCAAAGTTCGCATTTATTATCGAAACTATTCCAGTTGCTATCATAGGTGGTGTATCTCTGATACTCTACGGTATGATTTCAGCAGTTGGAATCAGAAATCTCGTTGAAAACCAGGTTAACTACAAGAATACTCGTAATACAATAATCACTGCGCTCATCCTCGTATGCTCGCTCGGATTCACCCAGATCGGAGGAATCACATTCAAGGTTGCTGGTGTTAGTATCACTCTTTCGGGGCTTGCTATCGCAGCTATCGTGGGTATCGTGGCCAATATACTCCTTCCTGGCAAAGATTATGAGTTTGACGAGGACAACGAGGACGATAAGTTTCAGACATTTAAGGTTTAGTATTATACAGATTGAAGATACTATGAGCCGTGAGCTTTGTAACAGCCCACGGCTTGTTTATTTATTAAATATAGGAGGTCATCATGCCTGCACATAACGCTCACTATCTCTTCGGTAGAACTGTTCTCGGCAAGCTTCCTGCCGACATACAGAAGACAATCAATACGAATGGGGATTCATATGCGTCATTTATTTTCGGACTTCAGGGTCCAGATATCCTCGCATTTTACAGACCGATATTTCCAAGTATTCTTAATAAAGAAGGTGCGATTATTCACCATAGTCCTAGCTCGATCTTTTTCGATCACGCTTCTTATGTTGTTAAGGAATATCCTACCCCAGAGAAAGCAAGTTATCTGTATGGTGCTATGTGCCACTACGTGCTAGATGCTCTTTGTCATCCAGTCATTAATAGCTATGTAAAGACTACAGGGATGTCACACAGCTTAGTGGAAAGAGACTTTGATCACTATGTACTCGAACAACATGACCTTACGCCATTTACTATAGAGTTAAAGCTCGTTGCTCCAGTGAGAAAAAATCTTGGTTCTATAATTGCACCTTTTTACGAAACTCCAACCACTAGTCAGATGCAGCTAGCCACTAGAGATATGAGGCGTTCAATTCTAATACTTGGTACAAAGAATGAATTTCTTCGAAAGAGACTGCTCTCTCTTCTCGCTTCAATGAAGGCAACGAGAAAACAATGCGATATGGTCGCATCTCACGACTTCGACCCTCGTTCAGCAGAGAGCAATACGGAAATTTGGAAGAAATACGAAATAGCCATAGATAAGGCCGTTTCTGAAATTGAATACATAAGAAAAAGTCTGATTGATAATGATCAACCAGACATTAGTCGCTATGAATTAGATTATCTAGGCAATAAACACTAGATTTCTATAAAAACATCGATGCACCGTACGTTACCCATGTAACTATGAATGCAGCGACAACTACACCGAGGGCAATTGCAGGGAACGCTCTTTTTAGCTGCATATCCATCATTGCAGCTACTAGAGCACCTGTCCACGCTCCAGTTCCAGGAAGTGGAATTGCTACGAGAATCATCAGTCCCCAGAATTCATACTTTAGTACAACATCCTTATTGCGATCAGCTTTTCGCTCCATTCTCTCAACCATACTGTTGAGTTTATTAGACTTTTTACGCATCCATGTGAATACGTCCCTTGTAAATACTACGAGAAACGGAACAGGTAGTAGATTGCCGAGCACTGCAATTAATGCAGCTTGCCAGATAGGAAGTCCTGCAAGTCCAGCACCATAAGGTATCGCTCCACGAAGCTCTATAACTGGCACCATCGCCATCAGAAATGTTTTAAGCATCTGTTCCTCCCTTCTCTTACTTATTCTTTTAACTCACTTATTGTATCACACGGAGATAACCCTATCAATTCATAATACCCTCACACAGATTCATTGTACTGATGTAGTTTTTGTGCTACCATTTACGTATTATAGCAATCTGGTAAATAGTCAAGAGAGATTTTGAAACCTATTACTATGAAAAGGTGCATTTAATTGCATGCAAAAAAGAACTTTGAAAACACTTCAAAATTTGGAAAGGTACATTATGAAAGATAAAAATGCATGGAATAACTACTCTTCAGAAGAGCTTGCAGCTCTCGAGGATTTAAACAAAGGATACATCGATTTCATTTCAGAGGGAAAGACTGAGCGTGAGTGCACTGAACTCCTCATCAAGATGGCGGAAGAACACGGATATCGCAATCTGAACGAAGTGATAAAGAATAATGAAACCTTAAGCGTAGGAAGCAAGGTGTACGCAGTTAATATGAACAAGTGCCTTGTTACATTTAATATAGGAGAAGACATTGTAAACCGTGGTATGAATATCCTCGGTGCGCACATCGACTCACCTAGAATCGACCTAAAGCAGAATCCACTATACGAGACAGATGAATTTGCATATCTAGATACACAGTACTATGGCGGCATCAAGAAGTACCAGTGGGTTACCATGCCTCTTGCTCTTCACGGTGTAATTGCAAAAAAGGACGGAACTGTTGTTAAGGTAAATATCGGTGAGGATCCATCTGACCCGGTTTTCTTTATCAGTGACCTACTCGTTCACCTAGCGCAAGACCAGATGCAGCTAACAGCAGCTAAGCTGATTGATGGCGAGAATATGGATATAGTGTTTGGCACTCAGCCGCTTGATAGCGAGAGCGAGTCAGCTGTTAAGATTAATATTCTTAAACTTCTTAAAGACAAGTACGACGTTGAAGAAGACGACTTCTGGTCAGCTGAAATTGAGGCTGTTCCTGCAGGAAGAGCGAGAGAAGCTGGACTAGATAGAAGCCTTATCCTAGGATATGGACACGACGACAGATCTTGTGCGTATGCTTCCGCTATTGCTCTGTTCGAAGTTAAGAATCCAAGCACTACTACTTGCGGACTCTTCGTAGACAAGGAAGAAATCGGCAGCTACGGTGCTACAGGTATGCAGTCTCATTTCTTTGAGGATATCGTGAGAGAGCTACTAGACAGACTAGGAATTTACACTGAACTAAATGCAGCTCGTGTTCTTAGAAATTCTCGCATGCTCTCATCCGACGTTAGTGCAACTTACGACCCTATGTACGCTGACAAATTCAGCAAGAGAAACGCTGCCCTGTTCGGCAGAGGAATCGTTTTCAACAAGTACACCGGCAGTAAAGGCAAAGGTGGTTCTAACGACGCTAACGCAGAATATCTCGGCAAGCTCCGTGCAATAATGCACAAGCATGACGTAATGTTCCAGTCAGCAGAGCTTGGTAAAGTTGACGTTGGTGGAGGCGGCACTATCGCGTATATCCTGGCATTATATGGCATGGAGGTTGTAGATAGTGGAATAGCCGTACTAAATATGCACGCACCTTACGAAGCAGTCAGCAAGTCCGATGTATACGAAGCTTATAAGGGATATAAGGCATTTATTATCGAGGCTTAGAGCCTTTTATATGCTTTTAAATGCTCTATAATAGCTGATTAGTGCATCGCTTTCCTGTTAAAGCGTATAAATAATTCAGCTCAATACTGTTAACAAATATTGCTTTACAGCAAAGAGCAGAAAACCCCGTCTCTGGTGAGACGGGGTTTTAAAATTCAATTAGTGGCTAGTCTGCCTGCTTATTCACACCTCTGTTAACGTATGAAGTGTGTAGCAAGTGATGTGCCTTTTCTCCTCCCGGTACACCGAAGTAATCCTCATACATCTTAAGTATTACAGGATTTTCGTGAGACTTACGGATTGGAGCATTCTTATCTAGAGTATATAATCCCTTTGCACGTTCGGCTCTAACATCGATAAAATTTCTAATTTGAGAATCAACTTGTGGCTGTCCACCGCCATTTACGCAACCTCCAGGGCAACCCATGATTTCTATAAAGGTATAGTCTGCCTCTCCGGCCTTTACCTTTTCCATGATTGTCCTTGTGTTAGCCAGACCGCTGGCAACAGCAACCTTAACCTTCTTGCCCTGTAAGTCGTATTCAGCTTCTTTTACGCCCTTTACACCACGAACATCTACGAAGTCAAGGTCGATAAGCTCTTCACCTGTTATTTTCTCTACAGCAGTTCTGAGAGCTGCTTCCATTACACCACCAGTAGCGCCAAAGATTACTCCAGCTCCTGTATATTCACCGAGTGGATTATCATATGGCTCATCTTCAAGCTTCATAAACTCGATACCTGCCATCTTAATCATCTTACCAAGCTCACGAGTTGTAAGTGAGAAATCGACATCTTCATATCCATCTGCACCTTGATCATCTCTTCCAAGTTCATACTTCTTCGCTGTACATGGCATAATACTTACTGATACAATTTTATCCACAGGAATTCCCATAACATCAGCATAATATGATTTAGTTACAGCACCAAACATCTGCTGTGGTGATTTACATGTCGACAAATTAGGTATTAGTTCTGGGTAATAATGCTCACAGAATTTAACCCATCCTGGTGAACATGATGTAATCATAGGAAGTACGCCGCCACCAGTTACTCTCTCAATTAGCTCATTAGCTTCCTCAACGATGGTAAGGTCAGCAGAGAAGTTTGTATCAAAGACTCTGTCAAAACCAAGTCTATGAAGAGCTGCCGACATCTTGCCTTCTACCTCTGTGCCAATTGGCAGATCGAAGCACTCACCGAGCGCTACTCTAGTCGAAGGAGCCGCCTGAACTACTACGAATTTATCCGGATCCTCAATAGCATCCATAACCTGGCTGATAGAGTCCTTCTCATAGAGTGCACCAACAGGACATGCAACTATACACTGTCCACAGTTTACACAGCTTGTCTCTGCTAGAGGAATGTTAAATGCTGTTCCAACATATGAGTCAAATCCTCTATTATTAGCACCGATTACTCCGATGCTCTGTAGGTTAACACATGCTCCAATGCAGCGACGGCATAGTATGCACTTGCTGTTATCGCGAACGATAGACTTTGAGCTATCTTCCACTACGGAATGATTTTTTGCACCCTTGTAGTATTCAGTATCATCTACTCCATATCTTCTACATAGCTTGAGAAGTTCACAGTTACCACTTCTGAAACATCCGAGACAGTCCATATTGTGATCTGATAGAAGTAGCTTTAAGTTCTTTCTTCTATACTCAACAAGCTTTGGTGAATTTGTACGTGCAACCATTCCGTCAAATACAGGGAATACACAAGCTGCCACAAGTGCACGGGCACCCTCTACTTCACATAGGCACATTCTACATGCACCGATTTCATTTACATCCTTTAGATAACATAGTGTTGGGATATCAATTCCTGCGATGTGCGCTGCTTCGAGTAGCGTAGAACCTTCAGGAACATTAACCTCTATATTATCAATTGTTACTTTAACATCTGACATATCGCTTCCTCCACTACTTTCTTACAATCGCTCCAAATCTACAACTATCCATACATGCTCCGCACTTGATACACTTATCGCTATCAATTACGTGAGGTTTCTTAACTGCGCCAGAGATAGCATCAACTGGACAGTTTCTAGCACAGAGAGTACATCCCTTACACTTATCTTCAATGATGCTGTACTTGAGCAGCTTCTTGCAGACACCAGCAGGACAAGTCTTATCCTTTATATGTGCAACGTACTCATCTCTAAAGAATCTCAATGTCGAAAGAACTGGGTTTGGAGCTGTCTGACCAAGTCCGCATAGAGAGTTAGTCTGAATAAATCTAGCTAGCTCTTCAAGCTTTTCCAGGTCTTCTATCTCACCCTTACCTTCGGAAATTCTGGTTAGAATCTCGAGCATTCTCTTAGTTCCAACTCTGCAAGGTGTACACTTACCGCAAGACTCACTTACCGTAAACTCTAGGAAGAACTTAGCGATGTCTACCATACAGCTATCTTCGTCCATTACGATAAGTCCGCCAGAACCCATCATACATCCGATGCTCTTTAGATTTTCGAAGTCAATTGGGATATCGTAGTATGTGCTAGGGATACATCCGCCAGAAGGTCCACCAGTTTGAGCAGCCTTAAAGGTCTTGTTACCTGGAACGCCTCCACCGATGTTCTCAACAACTTCACGAAGTGTTGTTCCCATTGGGACTTCTACGAGTCCAGTGTTGTTAATCTTACCGCCGAGTGCGAATACCTTGGTTCCTGGCGACTGTTCAGTTCCAAGAGATCTGAACCACTCTGGACCCTTGTTAAATATCACTGGGATATTCGCGTAAGTCTCAACGTTGTTGAGGATTGTTGGACATCCAAATAGCCCCTTTACCGCAGGGAACGGTGGACGTGGGTGTGGTTCTCCTCTGTTTCCTTCGATAGACGTTAGAAGAGCGGTTTCCTCTCCACATACGAAAGCTCCAGCTCCAAGTCTAAGGTCAATATCAAAATTAAATCCTGAACCAAATATATCTTTACCAATCAGTCCATATTCTCTAGCTTGCTTTAGAGCGATTTTAAGTCTATTAACAGCAATTGGGTACTCTGCACGAACATAGATGTATCCCTGATCAGCACCAATTGCATAGCCTGCAATAGCCATAGCCTCAAATATTGAATGTGGATCACCCTCTAGTATGGAACGATCCATGAACGCACCTGGGTCACCTTCGTCAGCGTTACAACATACGTATTTCTGAACTTCTCCTCTATTGCTTGAAGCGAACTGCCATTTCTTTCCTGTAGGGAATCCTGCACCACCACGACCTCTGATACCGCTGTCGAGTACAGTCTGAATAACTTCATCTGGAGTCATCTCCGTCACGCATCTTCCGAGAGCATCGTATCCACCTGTAGCGATGTATTCATCAATATTCTCTGGATCGATAACTCCACAGTTTCTGAGAGCAATTCTCTTTTGCATAGTGTAGAAGTCAGACTCTGTCATAGTCTTTGCAGGACTTCCGTCAGTGGTCTCCTCCTTTAATAAGAACTTATCTGCCGGAACACCGCCAACGATATGCTCATTTACAATAGCTTCCACCTTCTCTGGATCAACTTCTTCATAGTAAATAGTCCCTGGGTGCACTACAACTACAGGACCCTTAGCACAAAGGCCTAGACATCCTGTCTGAATGATCTTTACGTCATCCTGAAGTCCATGCTCTTTAAGGTGTTTTTCAAAAGCTTCTACTACATCTAAGCTGTGGTTAGATGTACATCCTGTACCACCACATACAAGTATATAATTCTTATGAACCTGTGCCCCTTCAGAATCTGCCGAGATAGCTGCTTCACCACCTAGTCTGAGATTGACTTGGCACATCATCTTATTTTTGATGGTCCTAAGTTCATTAAGCGATTTCATAAATAACCCTCCATAGTCTACACAACGCTGCTTAGCGTATCATTTACAACAGAAAACTACATGTATTTTGCAAGGACTTCCGGAATCTTGTCCGCTGTCATCTTGCCGTATACGTCTCCGCCAACAATAACTACTGGAGCCAATCCACATGCTCCTACGCAGCGGCATGAATCTAAAGAGAACTTTCCGTCTGGTGTGCATTCTCCATCACCAATCTTGAGCTCCTCAACACACTTGTCAAAGATATCTCCTGCACCCTTAACGTAGCATGCAGTACCGAGACAGACTGAAACTTCGTGCTCACCCTTAGGTGACATGGAGAACTGTGCATAGAATGTAGCTACGCCATATACCTTCTCCATCGGGAATCCCGTTCCATCGGAAATGATTTTCTGAACCTGATATGGGAGATACCCATATATCTCCTGAGCTTTCTGCATAATTGGCATCAAGCATCCTTTCTCACCTTTGAGCTCGTCAATAACTTTTAGTAATTGTTGTTCCTGCTCAGGTGTGCCCTTAAATGGGACATTTGAAACCTTCATACCTAGAACCTCCTTCAACCAAATTAGTTAGCGATATTTAACAAAATTAAATCATATATTAAATTTATTATATATATTAAATATATTTATTGCAATGATAGTTATGAATATGACTATATATATAAATCATGTATTTCTGCACTGTTTTAGCATAGATTATCCACTAAATTTTGCTTAAAACCCACTCGCATTTGATAAATGTGTAACGTATAATATAGCTAGTTAAATAATCCACGGAGTACTTTCTAGGAGGACAAAATGACTTTACTTGAAATAAATTCTATCATCGAAGGAAAGATTCTCACCAAGAATCCTGATTTGAATCTTGAGTTAATAAATGCCTTTTCATCAGATGTAATAAGCCACATTGTTACATACGCTAGTGATAAGTCTATACTGATTACTGCAGTGTATAATCCACAAATCCTTAAAACCGCTGAAATGAAAGGGGTTCAGTGCGTTATTCTGATTGGAATTTACGAACCAGAGCCATCTCTTATCACTCTTGCAAATTCATTAGGAATCACATTACTTCGTTCAACTTTCTCGATGTACGTAACTTGCGGTAAACTTTATAGCCGCGGTCTACAAGGTGCATTCTAATATAAGGAGGACTTTATGATATATCCTAAATTTCCTGAGCAAGGCTCTTCTCTAGGTATCTGTGCGCCGAGTGCTGGAGTTGGTCGCAAAATTGAATCGTTTGATAAATCATTAGCAGTCTTCAAATCATCAGGTTTTGACATCATTGAGACTGCCAGTGTTAGAACCGATAATATAAGATCTGCTGATGCCAAAACTCGCGGTGAAGAGTTTAACTTCCTAGTACAAAACCCGGATGTGGAGATGATTATTTCCGCAACAGGTGGTGATTATAACATAGAAATGTTACCATACCTAGATATGGGAACACTGTCTAACTACCCTAAGTGGATTGCTGGTGCAAGTGATCCTACAAATATTATGTACTATGTAACGACTAAACTTGACATAGCTACAATGTACGGTTTTAATGCGGGCAGCTTTGACTGGGATACACTTCACGAGTTCCAGAAGAATTCACTAGAGTTTATACGTGGCAACACTATAAAGCAATATTCATTCGATAAATACGATTCGAACACTGATTTTAGTGTTCAGAATGTGGTTCTTGACGGAGACGTAAACTGGCAGCTATCACTGCCAGGTGTAGATGAAATAATAGATAAATTCTCCCCTGCTGATTCACCAAGATTAGTAGTCGAAGGACGCTTTATCGGAGGCTGTATAGATTGTATTGCGAAACTGATTGGAACACCTTTCGATGGCACTAGATCATTTGTAAAAAAATATCCTCGTAAGATATGGTTCCTAGATAATTTTGCGATGACTTCATTTGACCTATACCTTACGATGATGCAGATGAAGTACTGTGGATACTTTAAAGGAACCAAGGCAATAGTATTTGGAAGAACAATGTTCCCAGACAAAACTGATGAGCAATATATCGCACAACTACGTCAAGCTATTTCGGATATTCCATTCATCTGGAATGCAGATATCGGCCATGTAAAGCCATGCTTTACAGTGATAAATGGTGCGTACGGCAGAGTTACATGCGCACAGGGAAAAGGTTCGCTTGAGCAAGCGTTGGTGTAGACAGTTAATCAACATAAATGTACAATAAATATTAATCATCTATTCATAAGATGTGTGGAGGGAATTAATGAGTATTATAGTTTTGTTTTTCTTTTGTGGTATTTTATTTTTAACTGTTATCTGTCTAATAACATTCATCGTATTAGGAACGGCATCAATTTCATTAGGAAGTGCATTTTTAATATTACTAAGGGTATTTACATTGAAGGAAAAACCACGTTGGAGAAACCCTGATGATAGACCTAAAATCATTCTTCTAATTTGGTTAGCACTGCTTTTTATTGTCACTATTTCCGGTCTAACTGTATTCATTTATTACATGTATCAAATACTCACATAGGCTTTCAATCAATAATCCTATGTATATAACAAAACTGTAAATTTATAAAAGTAAAAGGTAGATGTTGACCACATCTACCTTATTTACTTAAAACTAATAAACCCTAAAATCAATATTTATAGTGCATCGTTATGGATTAGAACACTCATGTACGCACCCTTTTTAAAGATCGATGTACTTACGCCCCACGCAATAGCTGAACAAGCTAGCTCGCCTGCATGCTTTGACTTAATGCTTCTCGAGCTTAGCACGATTCCCTTTGGATATAGTTCAGCACCCAGATACTGATGTAGGCTATCTGCAGAACCTGACTCAACAGCCTTGATTGAGCGACCAGGATTTGTATCCCACCACTCGTTTGGCTTTGAAAATGAGCCATCCGCTCTCATCTCGCCAGAAGACAGATTCTGAGCACATATTCCCCTTAGTTTCTCTAGCATCTCATCATCGATAACCCCATCAGTAATCGAATACGCATACATCGCACACGCAACACCATCATCATCTAATTCCTTGAGAAGGTATAGATTGGATACTCCTCTCTCCTTGAACTTTTTCCACTTAGCAGATATCTTCGTTAAGCTTGCGTCGTTGTAAACGGATGAATTTCCATCCTCAAGAGCACATCTTAGCTCTTCTAGATCAACGTCCTTTTTTCCCCAGTTGTCGATAAAATTGATTCTTAAATCACTCATGTAACTTTACTCCTTTAAATCTTCTTGCCAACTAGCTAATGTTTCATTATCAAACACGATCATCGTGTCAATAAACGGTTTTACTACGACCTCCGTATAAAAAGGCCCTTTTTTCTTGTAATATGCCGTTGCCCCAGAGCGGGCTTTTATTGAGAACTTTATCTCGTACTCCCCAGGCGGCATCAAAATGGACGGTGTCAAAATTTCATCTGAAAACAAAACTCCAGATGACCAATTCTCACCATCAACGGAAAATGACATATCATAGAAATCACCATACCCGTTATCAATTCTAAGGTATACCTTAGATAATTCCTTATCGTGCTTCATGGTCTTAATCATGTTAAACGCCCTCTTACGCTTTGTCTGCTTGTAAAACAAGAATCCTAAACTTATGAAGAACAATACTGACATCCCCACAGGTACTATCCAAGGTCTTTCTATTAAAAAACTCATTAATTAGTCCTCACTTTTCTTATTCTCACAAAATTAAGTTTGCAAAATCTTTCTAATAATGTCAAGCCTGTAAATTCGATTGTCGCTCGCAGGCTTTGTATAATCCGCCGAGTAAATGCAATCTGCTTCCAAGGCTCGCAGTCTACCTTATGGACAGTCATCACGATCAAATGCTGGAGGCGAATACAAAAGGCTGCGAGGTTTTGGAAGTGTTAAACGTTTACGAGACTGCGGATTAACAAAGTCGAGTATTGTTTTAAACATCAAGTTACGCAGGCTTTGTATAATCCGCCGAGTAAATATAATCTGCTTCCAAGGCTCACAGGCTACCTTATGGACAGTCATCACGATCAAATGCTGGAGGCGAATACAAAAGGCTGCGAGGTTTTGGAAGTGTTAAACGTTTACGAGACTGCGGGTTAACAAAGTCGAGTATTGTTTTAAACATCAAGTTACGCAGGCTTTGTATAATCCGCCGAGTAAACACAGTTAGCTTCCAATGCTCGCAGACTTTTGCTATTCGCCGATCCCTATGTGTCTCTTAAAATTACCCACGATACTTTCGCCATCCGACATCATCAGAAACGCATTAGGATCCATATCGTGAACTAGACCTTTAAGATGCTCAATCTCATACTTAGATACAAGCGTGAGAATAATGGTTACCTCATCTCCAGTATATGCTCCAGTGCCTTTCCAACTTGTGACACCTCTACTTAGGTCTTCAGTCAGAATCTTTTCTATTCCTTCTTTTTTTGTGATAATCAAAACTTCCGTCTTGATATTCTGTGTATGCATCCTATCAATGAACATCGCCTTGATAGCAGAATAAATAAAGGAATATACCGCAATTTCAACATTAAAAAGCACCAGACAGCAACCGTATACTGCAAAATTTACGATATTATTGAGAAGTCCTACGCTGACATTCGGGTTCTTTTTAGACATACATACAGCTATTATGTCTGGTCCACCCGTCGAGCTTCCACCTCTTAGAATCATACCTGTTCCAATTCCACCGATAACGCCTGCCACAACGCAAGCAGTCAAGTAATCGTCTATGTACGGTATTCTCGGTACTGGAACAAGCGTGAGGCAAACAGATGAGATACCGATTGAAATCAAAGTCTTAGTTGCGAACTTAAAACCTGCGGAGTTATATGCGTATATGAACAATGGGATATTTATCAGGAAGTATATAATACCTGTAAAATCATGCCCGTAAATCATCTCAACTCCAGTGTTATCCGTGATTAGATGTCTAACGATCTGTGATATTCCGAGGAATCCACCGTTATATAGATGCATAGGAGTAATGAGAAGATTTATGCTAAAAGCATAAATTAAATTGCCAAGAATCATCAATATTGTGCTTGATAACCCGTTCCATTTGTCTTCAAATTTATTAAACCAGTTCATTTTAAAAAATTTATGGTGAAGCATCCCATCGAGGATACTTCACCTTTAGTTACTATTTACGATTCTTGATGGTTGCCTGTGCAGCAGCAAGTCTTGCGATTGGTACTCTAAATGGTGAGCAAGATACGTAGTGAAGTCCTACCTTGTACATGAAATCAATAGTATCAGGATCTCCACCGTGCTCTCCGCAAACACCGAGCTTAATGTTAGGTCTAGTCTCTTTTCCACCTTCACAAGCCATCTTAACGAGCTTACCGATACCTCTCTGATCTAGAGACTGAAAAGGATCTCTGTCCATGATACCGTCATTGATGTACTCCTTAATGATGTTACCAGTGTCATCACGTGAGAATCCGAATCCCATCTGTGTTAGGTCATTAGTTCCGAATGAGAAGAACTCAGCATCCTCAGCAATTTCATCTGCAGTGAGAGCAGCTCTTGGAATCTCAATCATTGTACCTGTCATGTACTCAAGTTCCATACCCGCCTTCTCGAAGCACTTTTTAGCTGTTTCATCGATTGTATTCTTAACGAAACGTAGCTCTTTAATATTTCCAACTAGCGGAACCATGATTTCAGGCTTAATCTTATAACCCCTCTCTTGAGCCACTTCAAGTGCAGCTGTGATGATGGCCTCTGTCTGCATCTCAGCAATTTCTGGATATGTAATTGCAAGACGGCAACCTCTGTGACCGAGCATTGGGTTGAACTCATGAAGCTCAAGAGTCTTCTTCTCAATCGCTTCCTTAGTGATACCAAACTGCTCTGAAAGCTGATTTACATCTGCCTCAGTCTTAGGTAAGAACTCATGTAGAGGTGGATCGAGAAGTCTGATAGTAACAGGTCTCTCACCCATTACCTCATATATACCCTTGAAGTCGCCCTTCTGATATGGAAGAAGCCCTGCAAGGGCTTCTCTTCTCTCAGCTTCGGAGCCAGCAAGAATCATTCTTCTAATCTTAGGGATTCTATCTTCTTCAAAGAACATGTGCTCAGTCCTGCAGAGACCGATTCCCTCAGCTCCAAACTCGAGTGCCTGTTTAGCATCTCTTGGGTTGTCAGCATTAGCTCTCACACCAAGGTTTCTAGCATCGTCAGCCCACTTCATGATAGTCCCAAAGTCACCAGATAGTTCAGGTGAAACAGTCTTGATAGCCACGTCATAAACGTTTCCGTCAGTACCATTAATAGAAATTATATCTCCCTCATGGTACTCTTTGCCATCAATAACCATCTTCTTAGCTGACTCATATACGGCAACTGTACTGCAACCAGCAACGCAGCACTTACCCATTCCACGAGCAACTACGGCAGCGTGAGATGTCATACCACCTCTTGCAGTAAGAATTCCCTGTGCAGCAACCATACCTGCAAGGTCTTCTGGAGAAGTCTCTTCTCTAACAAGAACAACCTTTTTTCCTGTAGTCGCAACTTCAGCAGCAGCATCTGCACTAAATACGATTTCACCACAAGCTGCTCCTGGAGAAGCAGGAAGCCCCTTTGCAACAGCGGTTGCACTTGCTAGCTCTGTTCCATCAAAAGTTGGGTGAAGAAGCTGGTTAATCTGGTCTGGCTCAATGCGAAGAATAGCAGTTTCCTTATCGATTAGACCTTCATCAACCATGTCTACAGCAATCTTAACAGCAGCAGTAGCTGTTCTCTTACCATTTCTAGTTTGCAGCATGAAGAGTTTGTTGTCCTCAACAGTGAACTCCATATCCTGCATATCCTTGTAATGCTTTTCGAGAATTTCAGCAACTGACTCGAACTTCGAATATACTTCTGGGAAAGCCTGCTCCATCTCGGAGATTGGCTGAGGAGTTCTGATACCAGCAACAACATCTTCTCCCTGAGCGTTTACGAGAAACTCACCAAAAATCTTATTCTCTCCGTCTACAGGGCTACGTGTAAATGCAACTCCTGTTCCAGAAGTCTCGCCAGTATTACCAAATACCATGGACTGAACGTTTACCGCTGTTCCTAGCGAAGCCGAAATGTTATTCAGCTGTCTGTATAGAATAGCTCTATCGTTGTTCCATGAACGGAATACAGCTTGAATAGCTTCCATCAACTGATCTTTAGGATTCTGAGGGAAATCTCTGCCGAGTTGCTTCTTAACTAAAGCCTTGTAGTCCTCAATGATTGACTGTAAATCTGCTGGAGATAAATCAACGTCAAACTCAGCTCCAACAGCTTCCTTCTTACCATCGAAGATAAAATCAAATTTAGCTTTTGGAATCTCTAGAACTACGTCTCCAAACATCTGAATAAATCTTCTGTAGCTATCGTATGCAAATCTCTCGTTTCCTGTCTTTGCAGCAAGTCCCTTTACTGACTCATCATTAAGACCTAGGTTCAAGATAGTATCCATCATACCAGGCATCGAAACAGGTGCTCCAGATCTTACAGATACGAGAAGTGGATTCTCAACATCACCGAAAGACTTACCCATTACATGTTCTAGTTCAGCAAGATGATCATAAACTTCCTTAACAATTTCCTCGGATAGAACTCCACCCTTGTCAAGATAGTCTTTGCAAGCATCAGTTGAAATAGTGAATCCAAATGGTACCGGTAGACCAATCTTAGTCATTTCGGCAAGGTTTGCACCCTTACCACCTAGAATGCTCTTCATGTCCTTAGAGCCTTCATTAAAAGAATAAACAAATTTTTCCATGGCATTTCTCCTTAGTTAAAACTGCAATTTGTTTTCTATATATTCCCTAACGTCGGAAAGAGGTAGACGAATCTGCTCCATCGTATCTCTATCGCGTATAGTGACTGAATTATCAGTTTCTGTATCAAAGTCGACACAGATTGAGAAAGGTGTACCTATCTCATCCTCTCTTCTATATCTCTTACCGATTGAACCTGCAGCATCATATTCTACATTGAAGTACTTGCTGAGCTCTTCATAAATCGGCGTAGCTACATCCTCTAGCTTCTTGGACAGCGGAAGAACTGCAACTGTGTATGGTGCAAGTGCAGGGTGAAGTCTGAGAACAACTCTTGTATCCTCATTGCCCTTTCCGTCCACAACTGTCTCTTCATCGTATGCATCGATGAGGAACGCAAGAGCAACTCTATCAGCCCCAAGTGATGGCTCGATGCAGTATGGAACGTATCTCTCGTTAGTCTCAGGGTCTAGGTAGCTCATATCTTGACCAGAGTGCTCCTGATGTCTTGTGAGGTCGAAATCAGTTCTGTCTGCAATACCCCAGAGTTCTCCCCATCCAAATGGGAACAAGTACTCTAGGTCAGAGGTTGCATTACTGTAGTGCGAAAGCTCTTCCTGCTCATGGTCTCTCAAACGAATATTGTCCATATTCATTCCGAGGTTCTTGAGGAAATCGATGCAATATTGTTTCCAGTACTCAAACCACTCGAGATCTGTTCCTGGCTTGCAGAAGAACTCTAGTTCCATCTGTTCAAACTCTCTAGTTCTGAATGTAAAGTTTCCTGGTGTAATCTCATTACGGAACGACTTACCTATCTGAGCTATACCAAACGGAACTTTCTTGCGAGAGGTTCTCTGTACATTCTTGAAATTGACAAAGATACCCTGTGCTGTTTCAGGTCTAAGGAAGATTTCTGACTTGGAATCTTCAGTTACACCCTGGAATGTCTTGAACATCAGATTAAACTTTCGAATACCTGTGTAGTCGGACTTGCCGCATTCAGGGCATGGAATCTTGTTATCGGCGATGTATTTCTCCATCTCCTCGTTGCTCCAGCCATCAACAGTGATCTGATTACCTTCCTTCTCTAGAATATAATCCTCAATAATCTTATCTGCTCTAAATCTAGCTTTGCAATTCTTACAATCAATAAGCGGATCCGAGAATCCGCCTACGTGGCCAGATGCAACCCATGCTTCCGGGTTCATCAGTATAGCAGCATCAATTCCAACATTGTACTTGGACTGCTGAACAAACTTGCTCCACCAAGCTTTCTTCACATTATTCTTGAATGTAACTCCAAGAGGACCATAGTCCCATGTGTTGGCTAAACCACCATAAATATCTGATCCTGGAAAAATATACCCTCTGTTCTTAGCCAGAGCAGTAATTTTCTCCATAGTCACAACTCTATCCGGCTGAACTACACTCTTATCAATTGCCATACGTTATACCTGTCCTATCTTAAAAATGTTTCCGCTATATTCCGCAATGTAACGGTAGTCTCTACTTCTCTTCTGCTTCTACTTTAGCAGCGTCTTCATTATCCACGAACACGTTTCCCGGCTGATCTGGGCCAAGGTTTTCAATATCTAGGTCATAGTACTCATCTACACCTTCAGTCAGGTCACTTTCAGAGAAATCAAACTCATCGTCCTTGCTACGCTTCTTTAGAATCTCGCTACCCTTACGCTTTAAATCAGATAAATTAACATTTTTCTTTACCTGATCAAATGTGTCGAAACTCTTATCCTTAAGATCTTCAAAAGCATCCTGTCCCTTGAGTCTGATATCGTTGTACAATTCACTGTCTTTGATCTTGTCTACAGTTTCGCTACCAGCGCTCTTTGCACGGCTATACTGAGCCTTAACTTTACCATTAACATCAGTAACCTCACCCTTATCGTTTACAAACTCAACATTACAGTTGAAGCCTGCTGCAGCAACTAGGCCGAGAATCATTCCCCAAGGTGCTATGACAACACCGAGAATACCAACTGTAAGCGGTAGGTTAACGAGTACTTCATCGCCTTTCTTGATGATGATACGTGACATATTCCCCTTTTCAGCAGTCTTCTTGAGACGAGCAAAAAGCTCATTGCCGTATAGGTTTTCATCCTTTGAAGGATCTACCTCACTAGTCTCCTCGATGAGGATAATCGCATCAACTACGCTTCCATTAGCCTCTTCAAGCGCACTCTTAGCCTCTCTGTAGCTAACCCCTGTTCTGTCTTTCACTAATTCAATCTTTTCTAATGTGATTTCCATAGCATCCTCCTTTTTAAACTTGGCGACTGTAGTTATAAGCTAAGTCCGTCGTCAAAAATATCAACATCTAAATAATATTTCAAATATTCCGATAAAATTCTTTGTAATCCTACAGACACACTCGGCTTAAGAGATACTTTTTCAAAACTTGAAAGAGGTCTCTTCACAAAGTAATATAACACTTCAACTATATCAAAATCAGGTTTGAAAATCAACGCAACATCACGTATATCAAGCCCTGTGTAGCAATCCTCACATAGAATACCACCACCGCTCACGGAAAAAAATTTTACTTTGCCATTGCCTTCTGGTCGGATACTTTGAAGCGGCTTACCACAGCTCACGCATTGCTTTATATCTGGCATAACTCCATTAAGCGCCAATGACTTTACGATAAACGCATAGAAAAGCGTCATGTAGTTACCTTTAGCGTTAGTAATCGACTCCATGAACTCAATCGTCATGTCGAAAAGTCTAGGCCTAAGCTGCTCCTCTTCAATCGTTTTATCTATGTACTCAAGAAGCTTTGAAGCAACCATATATCTATCTATATCTTCGCCAATAGAGTAGTAGCTTTTCTTTACATCCGCATTATTGATATTGAAATAGTTTCGTCCTTTGAATATATCGTATTCTGCAAACGTAAACGGCCTTATAGCAAGAGCCGCACGGCTTTTAGCTCGCTCGTTAATATTCGTCCCTGCAATTATCTTGCCATGGCTCTTTGTAAAAAGTGTAATAATTCGCCTATTATTAGCGATTTTCTTTTGCCGAAGCACTATACCCTCTGTATTAATCAGCATCCCTATTCGTCCTTATATCCCAGATTCTTGATAACTCGATCTGAGTCGCGCCAGCGTTCTTTTACTTTTACCCACAGAGATAAGAACACTTTAGTTCCTAGAAGCACTTCTATTTCTTCTCTAGCACTCTTTCCAACTCCTTTGAGCTTACGACCACCCTTGCCGATGATGATGCTCTTGTGAGAAGTGCGTTCACAGCAAATTACTGCACCGATTTCTGTAATCTTAGGTTTTTCGTCATATGACTCAATCTCTATGAATACTCCGTGAGGAATCTCTTGGTCTAGATACTGAAGAAGCTTCTCTCTTATGATTTCACTAACAATGAATCTCTCCGGATGATCAGTCGCCATATCTTTTGGATAGTACATAGGTCCTTCAACCATATAGTTCGACAAACACTTCATGAGCTTATCAACGTTGGTATCATATAGCGCAGATATTCCAAATATCTCATCAAATAGACCACTCTCATCGTACTTGCTATACAGTTCGAGGTATGCTTCCGGACCGACCAAGTCCATCTTGTTAATAGCTAGCACTTTCTTAGTCTCTGACTGCGAGAGTATCTCCAAGATGTACTGGTCTCCTTTGCCAAACTTCTTCGTTCCATCGACAATCAGTAGAACTACATCTACACCACCAGCCGTGTTGAGTGCAGTCTCATTGATCGCTTCTCCCAGCTTATTCTTAGGTTTATGAATTCCTGGAGTATCCAGAAATATCATCTGCATGCCGTTTCCACCATCGTACTCTAGATCCGTGTAAATACCAGTAATTCTATTTCTCGTCGTCTGTGGCTTATCCGAGGTAATAGCAATTTTCTCACCTAGCACATTGTTAAGAAGTGTGGATTTACCCACGTTAGGTCTTCCTATTATGCCAATAAAACCTGATTTCATTAGTTCTCCATTCACTTTGATAGCAATAATTCCAGTTTTCTTATGTTTTTTAGAGAACACTGAAACTTACAGCTTAGTAACTTAATTAAAGAATTACCTATCTTACGATATCTAGTGCAGTCATAATTTTTTCCTCATGTGCCCTCATCAAAGACTTTTCATCTTCCTCCATGTGATCATATCCGAGCAGATGAAGTATACTGTGCACGAAGAGGTATGTAACTTCACGTCTGACAGATGTACCGTATTCCTCCGATTGACGTTCAGCCTGATCAAGGCATATAACTACATCACCCAACGGAATATCTACAAATGCCTCATCACCTTCTATTTCAGCAAGAATTTCATCAATGCTTTCGAACTGTGGAAATGACAGCACGTCAGTGACCTTATCTATGTCGCGAAAATCTCTATTAATATCCTTTATTTCATTCTTTGAAACAAGGGATACACCAATGTATAGAGGTAAACCCGCCGCTCTATCTAGCGTTTCATCACTCATCTCACCGAGGAGTTCTGAGGATATTAGATAGACTGCAGCCTCATGAATCAATTCTTCATCGATGCGTTCATCTACATCAGCTTCCCCGTATATAGAATCACTGTAGTTGATATCTAAAATCATCGTTTACTCCCACCACGTCTGATATTCGTTTCAGAATTATTAGAGTCTTCATAGTCGCTATAAGCCTTGATAATCCTCTTAACAAGCTCGTGTCTCACTACATCCACCTCATTCAAGTAGCTAAATTCGACACCTTCCACACCAGACAGAACGCGTCTAGCCTCCACAAGACCAGATCCCGCGCCCTTCGGTAAATCTATCTGCGTAATATCTCCAGTTACAACGACTTTTGAATTGAATCCCATTCGAGTCAGAAACATCTTCATCTGTTCACGCGTTGTATTCTGTGCTTCATCGAGTATGATAAATGAATTGTCGAGTGTACGCCCTCTCATATAAGCTAGAGGCACCACCTCAATAACGCCACTTTCCTTGAACCTAGCAGCAGTCTCCTGCCCAACAATCTCAAATATAGCATCGTACAGAGGTCTTAGATATGGATCAACCTTATCCTGAAGGTCTCCTGGCAAGAAACCGAGGCTTTCGCCTGCCTCTACAGCAGGTCTGGCCAGTATGATTCTCTCTACTTCTTTATTCTTAAGAGCATTTGCTGCAAGAGCACATGCTAAATACGTTTTTCCTGTGCCTGCTGGCCCGATGCCAAAAACCATGTCATTCCTTCGAATAGTATCGATGTAGCGCTTCTGCCCCTTAGTCTTTGGTCTAAGCGGCTTTCCCCTGTGTGTGTAGCAGATTACATCACTTACCTGCTCTCTAGCATCGAAGCTCTCGCCCTTCTGTTCAAGATCGATCAGATAGTTTACCCTGCGTGCATCGATTTCCGGCTCAACTCGTAGATTTTCAACCATTCTGTTGATTATATTTGCCGCCTTAAGGTTCTCCGCTCCTTTAATAAAAAGCCCGTCATCTCGCATTACGATTGACGTGCCCGTAGCCTTTTCGACCTGCTTGATATTATTATCAAGCGTGCCAAAGAGCTGTTCTCTATTAATATCCTCTGGAATCTCAAATCTAACTATTTCTTTACTATTATTCATGCATTTTTCCTTTGCAAATATTACTTATTATTATAGCTTTTTTAGGCATCCATTACAACGAAATGATAATCGTTATTCATTTGTATTTTTCAATAATTGACAAAGAAAAACAGGGCATATGCCCTGTTAGTTACATATTGACAGTTATTTGCTGAGGTATTCCTTAACCACCTTAGATACGAGAGAGCCATCAGCCTTACCATGTAGCTTAACCATAGCAGTCTTCATCATAACGCCCATGCTCTTCATGCTGCGCTCTATTCTCTCTTCCTCTGCTATCTTCTCGACAGCAGCAAGAACTTCCTCCTCGGACATCTCCTCAGGAAGATATCTCTCGAGAACCTCTATTTCTTTCTTATAACCATCTAACAAGTCTGTCCTTCCAGCCTTCTCGAAATCAGCCAGCGCATCTCTACGCATCTTGAGCTGCTTCTTGATGATTGGAACAATATCGGCGTCATCCTCAAGCGCGACCTTCTGATCTACTTCGTGCTGCTTAATAGCGGCTCTAACGAGGTTGACGGTCTCCTTGGTGGTGACGTCGTGTTCCTTCATAGCTGTCTTATAATCAGCCATCAACTGTTCTTTCAAACTCACGCTCTTCACCTCCTAAGACTTAAAACTTTCTTGCCTTCTTTCTGGCAGCTTCAGACTTCTTCTTACGCTTTACGCTTGGCTTCTCGTAATGCTCTCTCTTTCTGAGTTCGGACATTACTCCATCACGTGCGCAAGATCTCTTAAATCTCTTGAGTGCACTTTCCAAGCTCTCGTTTTCTCTAACGGTAACCTGTGCCATATTACTGATTCACCTCCTGCCATTTCAGAGTGTTATGGACAAGCTTCGTCATAACGAATTGATTATAACATTTTAGCTCGCTTAGTACAAGAAATAAAAAAGCGGAAATCATTTTAGAAGATAATCTTCTAGATGTGACGTCCGCAGTTTTTCAATATATTCATCTATTGTTAGAAAAGGCTATCAACTATATCACTAGCCATCATCTTTCTCCTAGCATCTTCGCCAGTGTCGAGCTTGTCTGCAGCATTGCCATGGATCATAACTCCGTATATCAAGCTGTTATTAAGACTATTACCCTGTGCTATAAGTGAAGTGATAGTACCCGCAAGCACATCTCCAGAGCCTGCAGTAGCAAGCCCCGAATTACCCAGTGTATTGAGGAATAGCCTCTGGTCATTACCGTTCAGAAGCGATATCAGTGACACATCAGACTTTACGACCATACTAACGTTATAGTGCTGTGAGAACTTCTTGATAAATCCAACTTTATTCTTGTCCACAACCTTTATATCCTCATCGCACAGTTTAGCCATCTCTCCAACATGTGGAGTTATCACGCAGCTTGCCCTTCTCTTGCGGAAAGGCTTGAGATTACGAGCGATAATATTAAGTGCACCTGCATCTATAACAAGCTTGATTTCCATTGCTAGTAGCTGCTTTACGAGAATTCTACCTGTCGAATCCTCCTTAAGTCCAGGGCCGACAAGCACCACATCTACAGAGCTTGCAAATTCTGTCATAGCTCCAGTTATATCATCGTTCTTATATGGTACGACTACAGCCTCAGGTATTGCAACATTGAAATACCCAACATACTTGTTAGGGCAGAATATCTTGACTAGGCCACATCCACATCTATAGGCTGCTTTGGCCGCCAGCATGCTAGCTCCCATCATCGCATTAGGGCCAACCACAATTCCAACCGAACCGAAGGTTCCCTTGTGAGAGCGTTCTTCACGCGGAACTAGTGCCAGATGCCTTGTATCATCTAAGAACTTCTTATCACATATAAAGAGCTTATCGTCAATTGTAGAATAACCAGATTTGATTATTCCAATATCTATTAATTTAACTTCTCCTGATACGACTCTTCCTTCACCAAAGAACATTCCAGTCTTGTAGTTTCCGAATGTCACTGTGAGATCGGCCTTAAATACAGCATCCATGATGCCGCCGGTTGTGCCATTTAAACCGGAAGGGATATCAATTGCAATCTTAAAACCAGACTTCGTATTGAGATACTCGATAAACTTTGCAAAGTTAGCACCGAACCTCCTATTGAGTCCGATTCCGAAGATTCCATCTACAATAACGTCATAACGCTGCTGAAGAATCTTGAGGTCATCTCTAGATCCTAATCCATACATCCTAAAGGATTTGCTCATAGAAGTAAGAATTCTGAGCTGGTCTGTAAAAGCTTGGGAAACTTTTCCTCTATCACCTACAAAATATACATTAACAACATAGCCCAGCTGAATTAGCCATCTAGCCACACAGAGACCATCGGCGCCATTGTTGCCATGACCAACGACTATGAGCACTTCGGTGTCTTTATCAGGAAAGCGTGAAATAATCTCACTAACAAGTCCCCCAGCTGCATTCTCCATTAGAACTGCGCTTGGTATCCCCTTGCCAATCGTATATTCATCCATGTAACGCATGGCTTTCGCCGTCAATGCATACATAAAAGCTCCTCTTCCTATCAAGACATAGTTTGAATAAATTATAGCATTTAAATGAATTATCATCAATAATTCTAGGTAGTACAATGTACAATATTTACAATTTTTACACAATATAGTAGCATAGTTACATACATTAAGAATGAAACAGGAGAAGAAATTGGCACTTACAGAGCAGCAGATGCGCGAGATAATAATCGCAGATAAACGCAAAAAAAAAATGCGTAAACGTCGTAGACGCAAATATACATTTTTCATATCGCTCTTTTTAGTTCTATTTTTTGTAGTCGGACTATACCGTAATAGAGACGTACTCGCCCCACCGAAGCTTGATCGCGGAGTAATTTTCATCGATCCTGGTCACGGCGGGCACGATCCTGGTTCACAAACTAAGTCTAGAAAAGAAAAAGATGATACACTCAGAATCGCTTTGCAGGTCAAGAAGGAACTTAACAAGAAAAACTTTAAGGTCTACCTGACTCGTGAAGATGATAGCTTTACTGAGAGAATCAAAATTGGTAAGATGGCTAATAAGAAGAAAGCTAAGCTCATGGTTTCAATTCACAGAAATAAAGCTGGTGATCCTAGAGCACAAGGTGTAGAAGTCTTCTTACCTAAAGATAACAGCGAGAAGAGTCGCTATCTCGGCAAACAGATAATGAAGCAACTTAACGACGAGGGATTTGCTAAACGAAGAGTTCGTTCTGGAACTCTTGTCAGTGAAAACAACGAGTACGACGAACTCAGTGTCAATAATATGCCCTCTTGCCTAGTTGAGATTGGGTTTATCAGCAACAAGCACGATAATAAGTTATTCGACAATAATTTAAAAGGTAATGCACGAGCCGTTGCAGATGCGATTGAAAAGACTTATTCTCATTACTACGAGAAAGATAAGAATTCCAATAAAGAAAAATAGAAAATCATGACCACCGGCTGAGCCGGTGGTTTGTTTTGGCCCTATAAGGGCCTTTTACCTGCTGCATCTTAAGATGCGTTGAAAAGATTCGCCAACCGCACGTACTTTCCTACAAGTCCTAAAGGACTATTTCATCTTCTCTCCTGTGAATGGATCAATATACTCCTTCAACGTCATTTGATC
>NZ_CP016199.1:1474193-1474757 GCF_002243385.1 Mogibacterium pumilum
CCCGGCACACTACGAATCATGACCACCGGCTGAGCCGGTGGTTTGCTTTGGCCCTATAAGGGCCTTTTACCTGCTGCATCTTAAGATGCGTTGAAAAGATTCGCCAACCGCACGTACTTTCCTACAAGTCCTAAAGGACTATTTCATCTTCTCTCCTGTGAATGGATCAATATACTCCTTCAACGTCATTTGATCATCTACTATGTCACCTTGAAGTTGTGTACGTATGTATTCAGCTATTTTCTTTTCGTTTTTACCTACTGTATCAACATAGTACCCTCGGCACCAAAAGTGTCTATTTCCGTACCTGTATTTTAATTTTGCAAATTTATCGAATATCATAAGTGAACTTTTTCCCTTCAAATATCCGACTATTTGCGACACAGAATACTTTGGCGGTATTTCTACAAGCATATGTATATGGTCAGGGCATAGCTCAGCCTCAACAATGTTGATACCTTTTCTTTGGCATAGGATTCTTATCATCTTTCCTATTTCCACTCGGTACTTCCCATATATTTCTTTTCTTCTATACTTCGGTGCAAATACTATATGATATTTACA
>NZ_CP016199.1:1474883-1481227 GCF_002243385.1 Mogibacterium pumilum
CTTTGGCGGTATTTCTACAAGCATATGTATATGGTCAGGGCATAGCTCAGCCTCAACAATGTTGATACCTTTTCTTTGGCATAGGATTCTTATCATCTTTCCTATTTCCACTCGGTACTTCCCATATATTTCTTTTCTTCTATACTTCGGTGCAAATACTATATGATATTTACATCTCCAGCTTGTGTGTGCTAGAGTATTTTTGTCATCCATGATGGCAACCTCCTTTGTTATTTGATGTGGTTGGCGAACCAACGTCATGATAACATTGGAGGTGTTTTTCTTGAAGCTAAAGCTATCCTAATCACACCGGCATAGCCGGTGGTTTATTGATTCACTTCGCTATCGCTCGGCGAATCCACTGCTAAAGCAGAACCAATCAAAGAACTCGATTCAGCTGAATCGAGTTCTCTTTATGCAACGATATTCTATATATCTATGTGTCCATGTTAGTATCAGCTAGATATTTTTGCGAATTAAGTTCTAGCCTCTCATAGCCGCTGACTTCTCTGTAGCTGCATTAGCACCTTCGATTACTGCGCTTCTGAAGTTGTTGGCTTCGAGAGTGCGAACAGCTGCAATAGTAGTTCCTGCTGGTGAGCATACCATATCCTTGAGTTCACCAGGATGTTTTCCAGTCTCCATAACCATCTTAGCAGCACCATATACTGTCTGTGCAGCGAATTCATATGCTTGTCTTCTAGGCATTCCTCCAACCACTGCCGCATCAGCAAGAGCTTCGATGAATAGGAATACGTAAGCTGGACCACTGCCACTAACTCCTGTAACTACATCGAATAGATTTTCTGGTATAATTTCAGCCTTTCCAAAAGCAGCCAGAATACTAAGAGTAGTCTTAGTTTCTTCTTCACTTACGAACTCATTTGGGCAAGCTGCCGACATACCTTCACCAACCTGAGCTGGTGTGTTTGGCATTACGCGAACGAGTTTTACACTCTTGTCACCGAATGCTTTACCAAGATAGTCTAGTGTCACACCTGCTCCAATCGAGATGAACACGTGATTATCCTTTACGTGATCCTTTATTCCCTCGATTACTGGCGCATAATACTGTGGCTTTACTGTGAGGAATATGTAGTCACATTTCTCTAGTACATCTAGATTATTGTCAGTAACTTCTACTCCATTCTGTTCTTTAGTTTTATTTCTTCCAAACTCAGTTGGATCTGCACCGACGATGTCTTCGGGCTTGCATACTCCAGCGCTGATGATACCACCCATCATCGCATTTGCCATAACACCTGTGCCGATAAATCCTATTCTCATTTCTGCCTCCTAACGCACGCAAATACTATAAGTAAATTTATATTAGATGGATTGGCGCAAACTAGTCACGCCAATCCAGTCAAGATGTAATTATTTAGAATATACTACGTATATCCGCTTCATGTATCTATTATACATTGAATTCGCTTCTATACACAGTTTATTCCTTTTAGCTAAACGACTGTTCAGTTCTGTTGATAATCTCATCCTGAAGTGGCTTATCGAGGTTACGGAAGAAGTCGCTGTATCCAGCTACTCTTACGATTAGATCCTTGTATTCCTCAGGGTTCTTCTGCGCCTCGATTAGAGTTGCTCTATCGATTATGTTGAACTGAATGTGATGTCCATCCATTGCGAAGTAAGAACGAACGAGATCCGCCATGTGCGCTAGACCCTCTTCACCTGTTACTACATCAGGTGTAAACTTCTGGTTGAGAAGAGTACCACTTGTTGCGAGATGATCCATCTTAGCGCAGGACTTGATAACAGCTGTAGGTCCGTTTACATCGGCAGCCTTCTCTGGTGAAATTCCCTCAGATACTGGCTTATGTGCTTTACGTCCATTAGGAGTTGCGAGGATAACATCACCAAAGTATACGTGGCAAGTTGTAGGGAGCATGTCGATTCCGTACTTTCCACCCTTCATATTAGGTCTGCCAACGATTGTGTCGTGGTACAGGTCAAAGATCTGTTTCATAACGTCATCTGCGTAATCATCATCGTTTCCGTATTTAGGAGTCTTTTCAGTTACTAGGCTATAGATATAGTCGTATCCTTCAAAGTTGTGCTCCATAGCTTCGATGAGCTCGTCCATAGTGAAGTTCTTCTCATCAAATACATTGTACTTAACCGATGTTAGGCAGTCTGTAACTGTTCCGATTCCTACACCCTGGATGTAGTTTGTGTTGTAACGAGCTCCGCCTGCATTGTAGTCCTTAGCATTCGAAATACAATCGTTAGTTACTACTGATAGCAATGGTGCTGGCATAAATTTAGCGTAGATTCTCTCGATGATATTGTTTCCGTATATCTTGATATTTACGAAGTATTCTAGCTGCTTCTTAAATGCATCCCACAACTCCTCGTAAGTCTTGAAATCCTTAGCATAGCCTAGCTTTAGACCTAGCTGCTTACCGGAAACCTGATCATAACCGTTGAACAGCGTCATCTGGAAAATCTTAGGAATATTCATATAACCTGTAAGGATATACGCTTCACTTCCCCATGCTCCAGTCTCAACGCATCCAGAAGAACCGCCGCGGCGAGCATCTTCGAGTGTCTTTCCTGCATTTATAAGCTCCATAATCTGAGCTTCTGTGTTATAGAATGCTGGCTGCCCCCAACCCTTTCTTGAAATCTCGCAAGCTCTCTTGAGGAATCTCTGAGGAGTTTTCTTGCTGATTGTTACGTTTGAGTTAGGCTGTACAAGTTTCATATCATCCATACAGTCAAGAATTAGATAGCTAACTGCGTTAACACCGTTCTCTCCAGTTGGTGTAACTCCACCAGTGTTTATATTAGCAAAGTCTGTGTATGTTGCACTCTCCTTGAGTGTAATTCCTACCTTTACAGGTGCTGGCTGGTTGTAGAACTTAACCCACAGGCACTCTAGAAGCTCGAGAGCTTTCTCATCATCGAGAATACCTGCTTCAGTATCTGCTTCATAGTACTTGATGAGGTGCTGATCCAATCTTCCAGGGCTGAATGCGTCCCATGGATTGAGTTCTGTAGTAACTGCAAGGTGTGTGAACCAGTATAGCTGGATTGCCTGCCAGTAAGTCTGTGGTGCGTGTGCAGGAACGACTTCAAGGTTCTTAGCAATCTGTAAAATCTCAGCCTTTCTAACTGGATCTGTCTCTGCTTCAGCCTTCTCGAGCACTAGCTTGTGGTATCTCTCACCGAGGATGATTACTGCGTCGCAGCAGATATCCATAGCCTTTAGCTCTTCGTTCTTATCATAAGCTTCAGGATCGTTCATCCAGTCTAGCTTATCCATGGTTTCTTTAATCTTAGCCTTATAATCCATGTATCCGGTAGTGAATACCTGTTCTCCACCGCAAGTGTGTCCAGGACCTCTCTGCTCCATGAACTCAGTGAATACACCTGCTTCGTAGCATTCATGCCACTCAGGCTTCATCGATGCTAGGATTTTCTCACGGATAGTTCTGCCTTCCCAGAATGGGATGATCTCCTTCTTCTGAAGCTCTCTATCTTCTACAGTAGTGTGGAATGAAACGAGCTTTCTTTCGCTCATTACAATCATATCATCTTCGCTGTGGCAGCAAAGTTCAGGGAATGTAGGTGAAGCCTGTGGGTCTTTACCCTTTTCACCAACGAGAAGTTCTCCATCGCCGAAGTAAAGTGTCTTCTTAGAGAAGTACTCCTTTAGAACCATAGCTCTCATTACAGGAATTGAGTATTTCCCATCGTTTTCTTTGTAGAAATCTGTCTCAATCTTAGCTCTTTCGAGATCGATGTGTACCGGTGTGTTTACACTGATGTCTCTTAACTTCTGAATTCTCTCATTCATACCATGTGTTGCCATTGCTATCCTCCTATCTTGGTATTAACAAAACCAGCTTTTATAAATAGTTCAGCGAACTTATCCATCTCTTCCTTGAAAGGTGCGTGTAGCTCATTGCCCTCATACACCATTCCTATCTTCGAATATTTCGGAACACCTGCGTCATGATAAGGTAAAAGGTTGATCTTTGCCGGGTGTATTCCGTTGTCCTGCAAGAACTTTATGGTATCCTGCATATTTTTTTCATTGCCGTTAACTTCTTTGATAACCGGGATTCTTATGTAAATCCTTGCGCCATCCTTAGAAAGTCTTGCAAGGTTGTCGAGTATCCTCTCGTTGCTAACCCCCGTATATTTCTTATGGAGTTCATCGTCCATGCACTTGAGGTCGTATAAGAACGTATCTGTGTATGGAAGGATTTTACTGAGTCTCTCATATGGAACGTATCCACATGTGTCGATAAAAAGCGAAATTCCGTTGCGCTTCAGCTCCTTAGCTATCGAGAGTAGGTAATCTATGTCCATCATCATTACTTCGCCACCTGAAAGTGTTACGCCACCACCCGACTCTTCGTAGAACATGAGATCTTTCATGAGTTCTTTTACAAGTGCCTTAGGTTCATAGTCCTTACCCATTACCTTCCGAGCTGAATTTGGACACATCTTGCTACACTTGTCACAACGGTCACACTTGTTAGCATCAGTAAAAGCCTTTCCGTTCACAATGCTAATTGCTCCTGTATGACATACACTGATGCATGAACCGCATCCTACGCACTTCTCACTGTCAAACTCAACCTCCGGATTATAGCACTGTGTCTCCGGGTTATGACACCACGTGCAGTGTAGCGGACAACCTTTAAAGAATACTGTGGTCCTTATACCATCTCCGTCGTGTATCGAAAATTTTTGAATGTTAGTAATCGCCTTCATGTCTCAATCACCTTCTAATATTTTTTAGACTGCGTTCTAAATTTAATATAACCATAACATTATGATAAAACCTTGTCAATGTATTTTGTTAATTATTTTTCGAAATTTTGCAAAAAAAAATGGGAAAATTTCCCCATCGATAAAATCATATATTAATGCACACCACATTAATATAACCAATATTCTAAAAAAGTAATCTGATGTTCTACTTACCAATCTTAAATACTATTTTATTTCTATACTGTCCAGTGCTTCATGTAGGCTCTTCAACTCTAGATAGTTTCGCACTACAAATACTAGACATACTATATTAATAAATAAAAGTACACATAAAATAATTTTTCGCTTGGTGCTCATTTTCTTAAACCTCCCTTTTATCAAAATTCAATCTGCACACAATATTAGTTAGTACTCCCACTGATATCCTGCCTCTGTCATATCCTTAAAAATTTTATCTCTAATATCCGAGGGGCTATGTTGCTCTTTAATTTTGTTTTTAGCACGATAATCTTTTTGAAATTCAATCAGATCCTTCGCTTTATTACCTTTCTCCTTAATTGATATGTCATATCCTTCACTATTAAGGTATTCTACAATTGCATTTGTGTTATGACCCTTTTTGATACTATAAGTGACGTCTTCATCGATTATAGCAAAATCTACTAGTTTACAATCAATAACTCTCAAGTTCATACTTATTTTCATTTGAATTAACCACTTTAAATTAGCTATCCCAATGTTTATTTTATACGTAGAATAACATGAAAAGAGAGATACTAATATAGAAACTAATACAATTATATTGAACCTATTTTTTTTATCCATTTATATCCCCCATTATTAATTGATTCTTAATTTCATCTCTAACTTCCACAGTTGAATATAGTCCTACATGCTCACCACATTCTCTTAAAGTTTCAATATTATCTTTCATTGAGCCTTTTAATGGATAGTCTTTATTATCCACATATATCATAACCGCTTCTGTATTTGGTTCAAGTCTTATGACGCACTTATCATTAATCTGAGTGACGTATGAATCTGTTGTTGCTAATTCAACTTTAATCATATAGTTATACATAGAGAGCTGAAGTGATGACATATTTTTCTTCTCGGTATCTGCAAACAGCCCAATCGCTTCCACAGAGATTACTTTTTTAGTATCCGTAGTCCCAACCATACCCTTTCTTTTTCATATCATCTAAAATTGTCAGGTGGCACTCATCAGCATTATGAACTTTCAAATTCATTTTGTCACAATAATCGTCAATCATCTTCATAATTTTCTTTCTGTTCCTTTGAGCTTCTGTGTTATCTACAACATCTTCAAATTCTGCCTTTGTTTTCTCAATTTCCTCATATGTGACCGGATACCCTTCATCATTAAGATATCTTATGATTGCATCTGTATTTCTTCCTTTTTGCCAAGTAAGTATATTATTTTTTTTAGTAGTATCTAAATCAAAAACAAGGCTAATTTTAAAATTTTCTTTTTTCCATTCTTCCTTTAATTTTTCGCTTTGTTTTTTGTATGCCCCATACTCTTTTACAATTATTACTGAAGAAACACATACACTTATCAAAATTAGTATTATAAAAAT
>NZ_CP016199.1:1481252-1483000 GCF_002243385.1 Mogibacterium pumilum
AAGATATCTTATGATTGCATCTGTATTTCTTCCTTTTTGCCAAGTAAGTATATTATTTTTTTTAGTAGTATCTAAATCAAAAACAAGGCTAATTTTAAAATTTTCTTTTTTCCATTCTTCCTTTAATTTTTCGCTTTGTTTTTTGTATGCCCCATACTCTTTTACAATTATTACTGAAGAAACACATACACTTATCAAAATTAGTATTATAAAAATAATCTTAGTTTTTTTCATCAGAATCCACACTTTCCTCAACAAGTATTAATTTATTATTTTAATTACCCATATTTTCACCTATATTTTCATATAGGTTTATAAATAATAAATTAACCTTGTATAAAATTTATTTTGTCTGCCAATCTAACTGAGAAACCAGATAGTCTTGTAAAGCACCATTCCCAATATCTCCTAAACTCTCGACTTCTTTATACTTTTTTATAGCTTCAAAAATCTTTTTTCTACTTTCTAACGCCTTATTGTTTCCTTTTATATCGCTATAGAAAACTTTTGCACTTTGTATTTCTTGAAATGTTATTTTGCAACCTTTTTTGTTAAATTCCTCTATAACAATATCTGTGTTTCTACCTTTGCTCCAATTGTCATTCTCATCAACTTCCAGATCAAAAACGAGTTTCATCTCGGCATTTTTTCTTATTACGTTTAGCTCTTCCTTTTTATATTGATCATGATAGTGTTTTGCTGCAAATGCAAAAAAAATTGAACTTATTACTACTAAAACTATAATACTATTTTTCTTTTTCTTTAATGCATCCATGGCTTAGCATCCCTTCATGCAATTTATCTTTAATATAATCTTGTAGTGCACCCATACCGATACACACGCTCTAAGTCCCTAAAACTTATATTTTCAGTCTCTTATTCAGGAATCCAGTTGTCAAGCTCTTTCGATATATAAGTATGTAAAGCCCCGATTCCTATATCACCAGTCTTTTCAACTTCTTTGTACTTTTTTATAGCTTCAAAAATCTTTTTCCTGCTTTCTAAAGCATCCTGATTCCCTTTTACGTCATTATAGTATACCTTTGTATTTTGTATGTCCCTGAATGTTATTTTGCATCCTTTTTTGTTAAATTCTTCTATTATGATGTCTGTATTTCTACCTTTAAGCCACTTACCATTATTAGGATTAACTTCAAAAAGAAAGGCTATCTTCATATTATCACTTACAACCCTTGACTCTTCCTTCTTGTATTGGTTGTAGTGCGTCTTTATAATGATTGTAAATATACTTATACTTATTATTAGGATACTAATTATTGTATATTTTTTTCTTATTGCATCCATTGTTTCGCCGTCCTTAAATCAATTTTTTGAGGTATAAACGTATAAAGCTCCCGCACCAATATCTCTCGTAGAGATTATTTTTTTAGTATCCGTAGTCCCAACCATACCCTTTCTTTTTCATATCATCTATTATTATCAGGTGGCATTCAAAAGGAACATGAACTTTCAAATTCATTTTGTCGCAATAACCATCAATCATCTTCATAATTTTCTTTCTGTTCTTTTGAGCTTCCGTATCATCTACACAATCTTCAAATTTTACTTTTGTTTTCTCAATTTCCTCATATGTGACCGAATACCCTTCATCATTAAGATATCTTATGATTGCATCTGTATTTCTTCCTTTTTGCCAAGTAAGTATATTATTTTTTTTAGTAGTATCTAAATCAAAAACAAGGCTAATTTTAAAATTTTCTTTTTTCCATTCTTCCTTTAATTTTTCG
>NZ_CP016199.1:1483025-1510558 GCF_002243385.1 Mogibacterium pumilum
ACCGAATACCCTTCATCATTAAGATATCTTATGATTGCATCTGTATTTCTTCCTTTTTGCCAAGTAAGTATATTATTTTTTTTAGTAGTATCTAAATCAAAAACAAGGCTAATTTTAAAATTTTCTTTTTTCCATTCTTCCTTTAATTTTTCGCTTTGTTTTTTGTATGCCCCATACTCTTTAACGATTATTACTGAGGAAACACCTATTATTAACAAAATTAGTATTATAAAAATAATCTTAGTTTTTTTCATCAACGGTTTACCTTTTTATTTCTATCATTAAGTAATAAATTCTATTTTTGATTAAATATTTAATGTTCCTTTTTATTATATTTGAGATATCATATATTCCTTTTATAGTATCATTATCGACTTTTATTTTATCCTCTACTTGAATTAATGCAGTACTAAAAAACGACGGATACATCCTCATTCATAAATAATGTTTGAATATATCCCTTACTAATTTTTTGCCATCATTCTAAAAAGGAATATTGTACTATCCTTATTAAGCTTAGATCCTATTTGATTTTTAAACTGTCTAATACTCTCTCAGCAGTCTGCAATTCTAGATACTGATGCACCATAACTGTTATACATATTACATTTACTAGCAAAAACAGACATAACAATATCTTTTGTTTCCTATCCATTCTTCTAATGCTCCCATCCAGAAATAACAAGTGACTATCCATATTGCCACTCAATAAATCCACTGATACCCTGCTTCTGTCATATCCTCACGTATCTTATCTCTAATATATAACCATTTATCCATTCCCTTTATATTTTTTTTAGAACGATAATATTTTTGAAAGTCAATCAGCTGTTTTGCTTTATTATTTTTTTCTTTAATTGATATGTGATAACCTTCACTGTTTAGATATTTTATAATCTCATTAGTGTTACGTCCCGTTTTTACACTGTAGATGATCTCTCCATTGATTATTTCAAACTCTGAAACTTGACAGTCAAGGCTCAATAAATACATATTCATGTCTAATTTGATTAAGAGTTTTGTATTAAATATAGCATTACTCATTCTAAGTATGGAGTAGCACGAATAAATGGATATAAATATCGAAACTAATACAATTAAAGTAAATCTTTTATTTAATCTATCCACTTGTAGCCTCCTTCGCTAAGCTCTTTTATAATACATTCGTCATTAACCTGCGTAATATATGAATCAGTTGTTTTTGCCACTTCAATTCTTGTTAAATTTGTTGCAAGAGTTCTAGTTTTATAACTATTATTCATATCCTCAGCAAAATCCATAACCACAGATAGACCTGGTGTAGGAATAAAATCTTGGGCAACATCACTTCCTATCCTTGCCATTGATCGTTTTAATATAAAGTTATTCTCATTTATATAATTTTTCGATGCCCTTGTATGATATTGTACTACCCCCATCAATACCTTTTCCGAAAGTATGCACTATAATGTCTTTTGTAAAGTTTACTGCTCTAGTCGAACTATGAGCAACACCATTTTCATATTCCCAAGCTCCATATTCATATCTATAGGTATGAATCTTGATTGAATATCCATTATGGTATTTAGCTTGTCCGATTCAGATTTTTTTCATAACTATCGTCTATACTTATATTCTTACTCATACTCTCTCCTTTACGATACCACGTCTTATATCAAATAAATGCAAGTCTAGTAATTGTAATATAGTGTTTAAGTAACACCGTTCATTTAAACTCTTAATGCATAATTACAATTACTTTATCATAATATGAAATCTAATTGTATTAATTATATATTTTTAAATAACAGAGCATATAAAGTCCTATATAAAATTTAACTATTCGATTTTTGATTCCATTACATCAAACTATATATTACATAAAAATGACGCCTAAAAAGGCGTCTTCAAAACATCTATTATTTACTAACTTTAATAAGTTTACTATTTAAAAACTAGATATTATTTCACCCTAAACTCACCAAAGAATAATGGCATATACTTCTTGCTATATTCAGCTAGTGAGAACGAGCCATTCTTCATGCACCAGTCAGAAACAAGTGCACGTTCAAGTATTACGTAGTTATTTACTAGTTCAGAAACACTGAATTCTGTCGTTATCTCACCGTTTGCCTGCCCTGCCTCGAGGAGTTCTCCAAGCAGAGTGAAATAGTATCTGTCCTTGTCGAGCAGCTTACTTGCTTCAGTATTGGTTAGCTGACTGGCATACATATTACCAAGCAGCTTGTGGTCTATATGCTTTTCAATAAACGTATGAGTTTCAAAATTAAGAATCATCAGCGTATTAAACACACTAGTACCAGAAGGGATTTCCTCCATGATTTCCCTATATTTGTTATCGAAAACAGTAGCGAGCGTATCGAGCAAGCTCTCTTTTCCTTTAAAGTAATAATAAAAAGATCCTCTCGCCACCTGTGCTTTCTCGATGATATCGTTCATCGTCGTAGCTTCATAGCCCTTCTCTTCAAAGAGCTCCCATGCTGCTTCTATAATGCGGTTCTTGAGAATTTGTTTCTTCACTATATTCCTTCCTTTCACTAATAAACCCGCGTATATTCTACTCGATTTTGTAAAATCGGTAAAGGGATTTTGCCACGAATTTCATATAATACAAAGATATTTGTTACACGAAAAGACCCGGATAATATCCGAGCCTTTTAGTTAATTATATTAATTTGTATAGTTATCGAAATAACCCTGGATATGTACTACAGGTGTGCCCTTATCACCAGAGCCGCTAGTAAGGTCACAAAGCGAACCAATCAGGTCGGTCAGTCTACGAGGAGTAGTTCCCTCTGTCTCCATCTTACCAACTAGATTGTCGTCCTTCTCCTTGATTCTAGCAGAGATAGCCTCCCTTAATGCCTCTCCGTTCAAGTCTTTAAAATCGTTATCTGCGAGGTACTTGAGCTTAAGTTCATTAGGTGTACCCTCGAGTCCAGGTGTATATGCCGGTGATACTACAGGGTCTGCAAGCTCCCAAATCTTACCCACTGGATCCTTAAATGCTCCGTCACCATATACAAGAACCTCTACACATTTACCAGTCTTATCGAGAATAGACTTCTGAATATCAAACACAACTTTTTCACAATTCTCAGGGAAAAGCTTCACGCTATCCTCCGTGCTTTTGTTGGAACCGAGCAGTCCATACTTGCTGTTAAAACCGCTGCCATCTACAGATTCATTTAAAATCTCATCCATGCCAAGTACTGTTGCACCAGCATCCTTTAGTATGCGGTGAGTTCTCTTTCTTGTGTGAATGTCACAGTTAATGACTTTGTCAGTGTATTTCAAAATCTCTGTCGCATGATTTGCAAGAACAATTTCAACTTCAGCACCAGCCGACTCTATAACTTCTCCGTAGTACGCGAGATAATCTACCCCTGTAAATGGATGGTTATTCTCTCCAAAGAGTTCACGATACTCCTCAAGAGACATAACCTTTGAATATGGATCGATTCTAGCTTCATCTAGCTGATCCTCTGTAAGAAGTTGATTGCCAACTTCATCTCTTGGGAATGAAAGCATCAAAACTATTTTCTTAGCAGCCATCGATATACCACGTAGACAAATTGCAAATCTATTTCTCGACAGAATTGGGAATATTACTCCAATGGTATCACTGCCAAGCTTAGTCTGAACGTCCTTTGCAATTGCCTCAACACTAGCGTAGTTGCCTTGACTTCTCGCAACTACCGACTCCGTTACAGCGACAATGTCTCTGTCTCTGATTTCATACCCTTCAGCCTCTGCAGCTTCTAGTACAGAGTCAACCACAACACTTGATATATCATCGCCTTCACGAATAATAGGACATCTAATTCCTCTTGATATCGTGCCTACTTTTCTTTCCATAGTCTTCTCCATCTATCTAGCAATCCTAGATTTCATCATTTCTCATATATAGCTTATCTGTTACACCTTCAAAATTCAATAATTAATATAAAATTTAGCAAATTTGTCTTGTATATTCGTATAAATATTCGAAATTAAAGTCAAAATACGAACTTTTAAAACTTTAAATTAGTTGAAAATACGAAAAAAAGACTCTTCAATAGTTGGGCCTATAGTTTTCTTTTAAATGAAAATACCCGCCGACAGGTAAGATCGTAAACGGGCATTTTTTATGAACAATTTTATACATCATTCTGTACTTAATCATCCATAGGTATGAGGTAATGTATCTATATAAAGATTCTTTTGAACCTAGACATAGCTTGTTATTTCTGAGCTTTAAGTTTTTCGTCAATCGCTGCAGCAGCAGTCTTTCCAGCCCCCATAGCTAGGATTACTGTAGCTGCACCTGTTACAGCGTCTCCGCCTGCATAGACGTACTCTTTGCTCGATTCCATAGTCGCTTCATCGACTATGATTCCACCCCAGTTCTGTGTATCAAGACCTGGCGTAGTAGTCCTTAGAAGAGGATTTGGACTAGTTCCAACAGATATGATAACGGAATCAACATCAATAACGTAGTTTGAACCTTTAACAGGCACAGGTCTACGTCTTCCTGAAGAATCCGGCTCTCCAAGCTCCTGCTTAACGATTTCCATTCCGGTTACGTAACCCTTCTCATCACCAAGAATCTTCGCCGGGTTGTTGAGGAATTTAAAGATGATTCCCTCTTCCTTAGCATGGTGAACTTCCTCAAGTCTGGCAGGGCATTCAGCTTCACTTCGTCTATATACAATATATACTTCATCAGCACCGAGTCTCTTTGCGGTTCTGGCAGCATCCATCGCAACGTTTCCGGCTCCAACTACAGCTACCTTCTTCCCAATCTTAACTGGAGTTGGAACTTCCGGGAACTTAAAAGATTTCATGAGGTTAACTCTTGTTAGGAACTCGTTAGCTGAATATACACCAAGGAGATTCTCTCCCGGTATATTGAGGAACTTAGGAAGTCCTGCTCCGCTTCCGATAAATACAGCCTTGTATCCTTCATCCATTAGCTCGTCTATCGTAATAGACTTTCCAACAATAACATTTTTCTCGATTCTAACTCCAAGTTTCTCAACATTTTCGATTTCCTTTGCCACCAGAGACTTTGGAAGTCTAAATTCAGGAATACCATATACCAGTACTCCACCCGGCTTATGAAGAGCTTCGAAAACTGTTACTTCATAGCCCTTTCTAGCAAGCTCACCTGCACAGGTGATTCCTGAAGGACCACAGCCGATAACTGCAACCTTAATTCCGTTCTTTTCAATTTTCGAATCAACATTATTGCCTTTAGCCATATGGTAATCTGCAACAAATCTTTCCAGACGACCGATTCCTACCGGTTCACCCTTGATGCCACGAACACACTTCCCTTCACACTGATCTTCCTGTGGACATACTCGTCCGCAGATTGCAGGAAGTGCATTTTCGCTAGTAATAACTTCATATGCCGCATCGAAGTCACCCTCAGCGACTTTCTCGATAAACTCTGGAATTGGAACATTTACAGGACATCCACTTACACAAGGCTTGTGCTTGCAGTGCAGACATCTCTGCGCTTCTTCAATCGCCATCTCTGGAGTATATCCAAGCGCAACTTCATCAAAGTTTCTATTTCTTACGTTAGGATCCTGTTCAGGCATCTTGACCTTCTCAAGACTCATATTTCTATTAGTTGCCATTTTAACCCCTTCCTATCTTACATGCGTGGTCGTTCATCTCCTGCTCCTTGTCTTTGAAGAAGTTCTGACGCTCCATGCATTCCTTGAAATCAACTTTAAATCCATCAAAGTCCGGTCCATCAACACATGCAAACTTCATCTCGCCGCCAACCGTTACACGGCAGCATCCACACATACCTGTGCCATCAATCATAAGAGGGTTAAGAGATACCATTGTACGAAGTCCGACAGGCTTAGTTACATTAACCACACCATTCATCATACCTAACGAACCGATAGCAATACACTCTTCGTATTCTTCACCTTTATCTAAGAGCTCCTGAAGAACTACTGTTACGAATCCCTTTTCACCATAAGATCCATCATCTGTACAGACATAAACATTCTCACAGAATTCTCTAAACTGATCCTCAAGAATTACAAAATCCTTAGATCTTCCGCCGATGATTACATCTACCTTTACACCCATCTCTGCCAGCTTCTTAAGCTGTGGATAAATAGGTGCAGCACCGAGACCACCAGCAACACCGATAATCTTTTTATCAGTGTATTCAAGCGGAGAAGGAACACCAAGTGGACCTACGAAATCCTCAAGGTAATCACCTTCTTCCTTAGTTGCTAGTAGATTTGAAGAGTATCCAACCTTCTGATAGATGATTGTTACTGTCTCTTTCTCTCTGTCAAAATCAGCAATTGTGAGAGGAATTCTTTCCCCATCTTCATCTACTCTGATGATGATGAATTGTCCTGCCTCACACTTTCTAGCGACAAACGGAGCGTGTATCTCCATAAGTCCAAGTGCTTGGTTCAAGATTTTCTTACTAACTATCTTGTACATTTTGCCTCCATATTAAAAAAGATAATACGACTATAGTTACATAAAATCGTTTCAATGCAATCTAAGACGTTTGCACAAATAAAATTAAATAATTTTATAAAAGTTATATTGGTAAAGCCTTACATATATTTATACTACTCGTGTCCTTTAGTGTCAACATTTAATAAAAATTGGTTGAACCTATTTTATCGCAACAATGCGCCAGTTTTCAACCAATTTTCAGCGTTTCTAATTCAATTTTATAATTTAGCTCCGTTAAATTATAAATTGTAACGAAGACTCGATTCCTTAAGGTGATTTTGCATAGCCTTTGCTGCAGCCTGTGGATCTTTAGACATTATCGCATCAAACAGGATTTTATGCTCAACAAGAACTGTCGAAATTTGCGCAGGCTCAACCATAACTGTTCCACTTACTCTCTGCAGAAAACTCCTAATAGTTCCCAGCATAGATATGATAATCGGATTGCCTGAGCATTCTGCAATACATGTATGAAAATCGATATCCTCATCAAGCATTTCCTTTAGAGCTATCTGCGCATTACCAGTTCCATCGAAGCTTTCAAAAGTCGTTTCCATCCTCTTGTAGATATCAGATAATCTATTTAGTTTAACCTGATTTTCGCACTGTGCTGCTAGTTCTGCTGACTTAATCTCTAGAATAGTTCTAACAGTCAATATACTGTCAACCTGATCTCCGTCAAGAAACAGAGACCATGACAAAGGAATCGAGAAGAAGTTAGTCTCACGACTAGAGATATACGTTCCCTGTCCAAGCCTAATATCAATCATTCCTAGTACATCTAGTACCTTTAGAGACTCTCTGACCGCAGATCTACCTACACCTAGCTTCCTAGCCAGTTCTCGATCTGATTCAATCTGATCTCCACGCTTAAGCCTACCTTCAAGCATCTCGTCAGCAAAATACATGGTAAGCCTGTTTACAAGCTTACTGATACTGCCTTTTTTTTCAATACCTCGCACTAATTCTCCGTTATCCTTATGCTCCGCCAGATACTTTTCTATCTCTTTTATAAATTCCTCTGTGCTTAGCGAGAATAACATCGTATCAATCTGGAGTTTAGTACATACTGAACTCACGACTTCATTGACGCGCTCTCCGCCTTTAGATTCAAGGTTAGAGAGTGTGGCAATGCTCATCGATGGTTTGTTATCGCTCTTAGATAGGAAGTAGTCGATGAACTCCTTCTGTGTCATCTTGAGCGACCTTCTCAGCTGTCTAATGTTTTTTCTCTTGAAGGCAGAATTATATCTACCATCTACCATAGTTTTCACCATCCATCATTTTTTACTTGTTTAATAGTTCTACAATTAGGTCTGTCATCAGTACTGACGCCTTTGCAAGGTCACTGTACTTACTAAACTCAACCGGAGCGTGACTTCTACCATCCTTACTAGGCACAAATACCATTACTGAAGGTAGCTGCTGTCCGATTTCAAGCGAGTCATGACCTGCGCCACTATGCATTCTCATATATGAGAATCCACGAATTTTACATGAATCCTCAAGCTTATCTAGCATGTTCTTGCTTAGCTCAACCGGTGTAATTACAAGCTTGGTATCAATCTTGAATGAACCACCCATTATCTTGCACTCGCGTTCCAATGCGGCCTTAATTCTATTTGCTATATCATTTATATTGTCATTGTTCATTGAGCGAATGTCAACTGTAAATTCAACCTCTTCATCCATGAATCCGATTACAACGAGATCCCTCTTCGTAACATTTTGGCTTTTCGCCTAGGAAAAGTCAAAATGCAGGCTTGCTATAAACGCTAAGTCTTGCTGCAATCTTATCCTTTGCAGGCGTCTTCGAGATAACAACGAGTACCTTCTCATTGGCCATTAGAGCATCGAGAAAACTCTAATCCTCGACATCACAACTACTACCATATCGTTAGCTGTTGCGTTCATTAACTCTTCAGTCTAAAGTCTACTCTGCTTAAAAATGTCTTTGTTAGCTGGAGTTGCCATCACGATGGAAAACTTCTTAACACCTTCTACTGTGGAAACGACATTGGTAAGAAGCATTAGTGTAACAGAATCATGGTAGCTTCCTGCTTTCACAATTGTCTTTAGTATCTATTCTCTCCCTTAATATTAGTCAGCAAATCTATTCTTGTGGTCGTATCTATCGAAGTGAACTGTTTCACCCTTTAGATATTCAACTAGCTCATCTGCAACATCTAGTCCGCCTGTTGCGTAAGCTTTTTCCATTCTACTCTTAGCTCTCTCGCCAGGGTAATTAACCTTGTCAAATCCAGGAGCTGGCTTCATTGCATCTAGCTCATCTAGACACTGTCCCATAGCTGCTTTAAATGCATCTGCTCCTACGAATCTCTCTGGATCGATTACGATGTGCATCTGCCCAAGTCTTCTGCCTTCGGATAGATCGTGGTACATCGAGCTTACGTGACCACCGAAAGGAACCCCTAATAGGATTCCAGAAAACACGTCTACTAACATCATAAGTCCGTATCCCTTAGCTCCAGCGATAGGGTTAAGAGCGTTAACCTTATGTGGATCTGTTACAGGAACACCGTCTTCGTCTACGGCCCAATCTGCCGGAATCTCTTCGTGCTTAGATCTCTTATCGAGAATCTTACCCCAAGCCTGTACAGTAGTAGCCATATCGAATACGACTTTTCTGTCATCAGCTGTTGGAGCAGCGAAAGACATCGGATTAGTTCCATAGTATGGTTCTGCACCTCCGTAAGGAACAGCCATCGGATCCGACTGGCAGAATGAAATCGAAAGAAGACCTTCATCGGCAGCCATCTCTGTGTAATAGCCGATAGAACCTGAGTGGGAAAGATTAGCCATTCCAACAACAGCAATTCCGTTCTTCTTAGCCATTTCAATCGCCTTTTCCATTCCTTCCTTAGCAACAGTAAAGCCGATACCATTATCGCCATCGAGAATTCCAGAGCATGGTCCGGTTTCCTTCCAAGTCATATTTGGTTCAACTGTAATTCCACCCTTTGCTATTCTTTCGCTGTAGTACTCAACTCTTACTGCGCCATGAGAATAATACCCTCTCTCGTGTGCCCATGTAAGAATCTCTGCTGTTGTCTCAGCATCATCAGCATGTAGGCCAGCCTGCATGAGTTTATCTTTCATTAAACCCTTTAGTTCTTCTCTCGATAATTTCACTTGTTTCTCCTCCATAAACTTGCCCCTGCAAGTTCGATTTATAAAAACAGGTTCGCATGTATAACGCGAACCTGTTACCAACAATGCTTATTATTGTTTCAACTTACAGCTCAACGTCTCTGTTGCAATCCTTTGAGTAGATGTAGATAAAGTCTTCTGTACCTAAACCGTAGCAAGCCTGTGGTACGTATGAATCCATGAATACGTAGTCACCCTTCTGTAGAGGGACCCATTCATCATCAAGCACGTACATGCCCTTACCCTGTAGGAAGTACGCACCGTGCTCCTGGATGTGAGTTTCAATATATCCATGGCATGCTCCTGGAGCGAACTTCAGCAGGTGCATGTTCATATCGAATCCTAGATCCTGTGCTGCCGTAAGGAAATCCTTGCTCTGGCAGTTAGTCATACCCTCGTAATCCTTCCAAGGAGTATCATTAATGTTTGCAACAACTGTGTGAGCCTGTGTGCCAGCAAGTGGAGTGTATCTTCTTCTGTATATATATATATAAATGCATCCTTGTCGCTGTTGTTAACGAAGCTGAATGGCTTATCCACTGGTGAGTAGATGTATCCACCCTCTGTTAGGTTGGCCTCTTCATCAGCATTCTTAACTGTGAGCTCTCCGCTAATTACATATAAGAATGACTCGATTCCGTCTCCACCGATTTTGTCATTCTTTCCACCAGGATGAACTGTAAAAATGTAATCTGCAAACGATGCACCCATTGCAGGTGAACCAAGAATTGTTGTATCACAGTTCTCATATCTCGGAATTACGTTTTTTACAACGCTGTCTGGCTCAAGGATAACGTAGTTCTCTTTCTGCATACCGATCTTGTTGAAAGAAGTGTCTCTCTATAACCAGTATTATTGTTTAAATAACTCATGAAGTTTACCTCTCTTCCTCATGCTTTAATAATAATAGACTCTTTATTTGATATAAGTTGTCAATCAATTTTCTAATAAAATTAAATCATCTTTCAACCTTTTTTTCAAGTATTGGTTTAAAATTTAATGTTCATAATACCGTGCTATTGAAAACTTTGAATTTCATTTAATAATATTGTATAGTTTTATAGAACTTAATTCGTGAGATTAGCTATTTTCAAGGACTTTAACAAATTTATCTGATTTGTAATATTTGTGATATTTTGTGGTCATACCTTTCAATACATGTTAGTGTTTAATAAATTCAGATAAGAGGTTAGATTTTTTTCCTTTAGACAAAAATATCTTGTGGTCTGAAAACAGGAGTTTCTTAAAATTATGATATTAACTAAGAGCATTGCATTAAGCAAAGAAGATTTAAACAATTCATCGAGAAGATTTACGTTATACTTTCCTAGCGATTCCGAGATACGTGCTCTAATCGTATATATTCATGGTGGCGGATTGCTGTGTGGCCACGCACAGGATTTGCCAGCTTTACATAGGGAGCAGCTTGTAGGTAAAGGATACGCAATTTTAGCTATCGACTACCCTCTTGCTCCACAGGCTAAAATCAATACTATTTTGGATGACGTAATTGATTCTATCAATAAATGTTTTGAGGTGACTGATTTCAGTAGTGAACTCCCGTTATTCGTCTGGGGACGTTCTGCAGGTGCATATCTCACACTGCTCGCATCTGCGAGCAAAAAGCTCCACATCAAATTGAACGGAATAATTTCATACTACGGGTATGGATTTCTATGTGACAGATGGTACGATACACCGAGTACATACTATGCAGAACTTCCTGCTGTGGATGAAGCCTCTACTAAGATTCATGATACTGATAATGTGTACCGTGGCTCTATTGATACTTACTATAGCACATATATATGCAAGGCAGACCGGCAAGTGGAAAGACTTGATATACGAAGGACGAGATAAGTACTTCTTTTTACTATATACGTTAAGAAACGTATATAATCTCCCTGCACCTTTATTTGCCGCACATAGCACAGGCGACACAGATGTTCCATATAGCAAATTCATCGGAATTTTCTCATAGTATATTTTAACTTTGGCTTCTCAATTACTTTCTCTATTCTAAATCCTTGTTTTTCATATAAGTTCTTAGCAATTTTATTAGAATCGAAAACTGATAAAGTAATGCTATTAATATTTTTATTATCAAACATGTATTTTAGAAACTCTTTTAATGCCATTGAACCTACGCCTAAGCCCGTTTTGGTAGGGTTTATTACAAACCTACCGATGTGGATACTGTCTTTATTTGATCTTATTTCTTGTATCATCCCAACAAATTCATCGTCGTTGAAAATTGAAAAAACATTTTCAAGTTTTCTTATTTTGTCACAATCAAGTGGATAAGACACCTTGTTCCCCATCCATTGTTCTTGAAAATTCTTCCCCTTCTCATTAGACCATTCACATAAAGACAATGCATTATTATCACTTATACCTTTTTCAATAGAAATATTCATACAAACTCGAAACTCCCCTAAGTCATTAATTAGAATTATAATATTCTTTCAAGCACATCACCGATATCGCTACTTATACATATACTTCTATCTTCAAGCTCTATTGGACAGAATGCCTCCCCATAATTAACACACACATAGGTTGAATTCTTATTTGTAATCGACATCTGCCAGAACGGAAACTTTATTATCACCGGTGTATTTGCACCGACACCAAGCTCTAGAAATAGCACATTCATATTCTCATGTCTACGCAGGAAATCCGAGTACCTTGCCGAAGCTTCTCGCCAGCCAGCATCTTCAACGAATGTCCCATCAGCTCTCAGGTTATTTGTAACTGGTCCTCCTGTGGTTGGCATAACAGGGATTAGCTCAGAAGGTATTTGCATCTTAATCGACTTGTCACGAGGCACATCAAACTCACCAGAATCATCTCGTATAAACCCTTGTGCTTCCATAGCCCTAATTACCCAATCTTCGTTGTCAAACGTCATGCCGTCCATACCATTTTCACTCTGGAATAATCCAAAGTCTCCCTGCGTATAGAACAGCCTCTTTTTATCAAAGCCAGCCCTCTGGAACTGATGATCAACATTCGTAGTTACTACAAAATAATCTTTTCCTTCCACAATCTGCAGTAGCTTGTCATAAACAGGCTTAGGAGCCTTTATATATCTGTTGTAATAAATTGCTCTTGCCCACCAAGCCCATCGAGTCTCGTCATCAGGGAATGTAAAAAATCCTCCAGAGTATATATCAGTTATTCCGTACTCGTTTGCAAAATCAAAAAAGTATCGCTCAAAGCGCTCACCTCTATATGTAAAACCTGCAGAGGTTGAAAGCCCTGCCCCTGCACCGATAATTATAGCATCGGCTGTCTCTATAGCTGCAGCCAGTTTCTCCACCCTTTCTAAAGTAGAGCCTTCACCATAAACCATCTGGCCTTTCAGACAGCTCATCACCGCCTGTCCTCTCTCTATGCTCTCTATATATCCATTAGGTATATCTCTAAATGAGTTTCTCATAATATCCTCTATCTTCATCCTTAAATACGTTAAATATCACTCTTTCCATAACCCCTTGGTGTTCCGAAAGCCAGCCTCTTACGGTGTTAACCGCAATTTCTGCAGCGCGCTCGTTAGGAAAGTGAAATACTCCTGTTGATATACAGCAAAACGCTACTGTCTTTAAGTTATTTTCTAAGCACATATTAAGCGTGTTGATGTAGCAATTTGCAAGGTCTTGCTCAAGTTCAGGAGTAAGGCTGAACTGCACAATAGGTCCAACAATATGGATAACTTTCTTCGCTGGTAAATTATATCCGTCTGTAAGCATGGGAATTCCCGTCGGCTGTTGGTAGTCAGTTCCGAACTTGGCTCTTAGCTGGTTCATGTGTTTATTGCATTCCTCTCTAAGTTGCACCCCTGCGAATGTGTGAATGCAGTTATCTATACAAGTATGCATAGGGATAAAACAGCCGAGCATCTGTGAGTTGGCAGCATTTACAATTGCATCTACAGATAACCTAGTGATATCACCTTGCCAGATAGACAAGCAATCACTTCTAACGGGAATTTCATTCACTTCCACAATTCCATGCTCCTCTGCCACGCCTTTTAAATATTCATCTTGAACTTTCAAAATTAAGTCATCGATATGTCGCGGACTACGGATGTTCATCAGCGAACGAAGAAGCCTCCTTTTACCAACAACATCCCCTGGTGTCTGTAAATCCTTATAATCTATAGAATCAGCTTTGAACTCCTTGACTAGGAAATCCAGCCTTTCATCTTGTGTCATCTTTTCATTCATATCTAGCCCCGCTTTCATAATCCTATGGAAATTATATCAAAAAACGCTCATTCACTCCATATTTGAGTGAATGAGCTTAATACATTTTGATCCTAAATTGCAATTTCAAGTTGAACACTTGAGGCAATTAATTAAACTACCTGATCTTTGTTAACTGAATATACCTAATCTAGTAACTCTCAAAAATACCGTATTCGTGGCTATGAATACGGTATTTTACTTTCAAATTTTAATTAAATTCTCACATCTACTGCATCTCGAAAACGAAAGGCAATTTAAACTCATTGCCATTGCTATCTCCACCTTCTAGTGTAAATGTGAACGGCAAGTTTTGATCAATCCTCTTAAATATGATTACCCCAGAAGTCGTCTCTCCTGCCTTTACACGCTTTTCTAAATGAACATCCTCATATATGAAATTTTCAGCATCAGACATGTAGTCGTTACCATCCTGAACGATAAGACTCTGCTCAGGAAAGATTTCAATCGTCTTCTTTGTACCGTTCTTCACTTTGATATAAACCCTTGTATCATCGCTGGTGAAGTCGATTTTCTCGATAGATGCAGAGACGCCCTTCTCCTTGACATCATATCCGATATCAAGCGTATCCTCTGCAGGAATCGCGTCAGTCGATTTAATTTTCTTAATCTTCTTGGCCTTTAGCTTCATAGCGTCCATCTCAACGCCCTCTTCATCTACAACTGCTACTTTGCCAAGAATTTTACCACTAACCTTAATATATTCACCCTCTTCGTACTTTACTTTATCATCACCAAGAACTACTACAGTAGGATGTTCGGCCTTAACGAAGTTTTCAAACGCCTGAAGATGAACCTCGCCCTTGACATTATCAATAGCTACTATCTGCATAGTCAGATTCTTTACAGTCTTACCTTTAAAATCTTCTGGATGATCATACAGCTCTTTAATTTTAGATTCGCTAAATGACGAAGAACAACCAGGCATCGTCAGTACGATTGTTAATCCAAGTAGCAATACGATTATGAATTTTATTGAATGTCTCTTTGGTGTAGTCATACACACCTCCTACAGAACGCGAAGTTTCTGCTAAAAAATAATATTTACGATGCCCTACAGTACCTTTCTAATCTGATTTCCACCAATCCATGATGTCACATTCTCAAATACCATCTCTGCACGTCTATCTATGGATTCTCTCGTATCAAAGCCAACGTGTGGTGTGCATAATAGATTAGGGACACCGATTAGCGGATGACTTTCTGGCAATGGTGGATCTTTCTCAAAAACGTCAATTCCGGCCTTGATTCGTCTTTCTTTAAGAGCTTTTGCGAGAGCTTCAGTCTCAATAACCGGACCTCTTGCCGTATTCACGATTATTGCGCCCTGCTTCATTGCGGCAATTTCTTTCTCTCCGATTAAACCTTTTGTCTCAGGTGTTAACGGAGTATGAACTGAAATGATATCAGCTTTTGCCATAACATCGATAAGCGACATATATTCGAGCCCCAGTGCCTTAGCTGCGATCTTTTCGCTTCTATTATATCCGATGAGTTTGCATCCAAATACCTTGAAAATAGCAGCAGCTCTTACACCAATTGCACCAGTACCCACTATTCCGACAGTTTTGCCAGCTAATTCATAACCAGCGAGGTTTCCTTTGCCAAGCCCATCTTGTACAACAGCATTGCATTCTGTGATGTTTCTCAGGCAGTCTAGAGTTAGTCCAATCGCTAGTTCAGCTACAGCATCATCACAGTATCCGCCAGTATTTGATATAAGTACACCAGCTTTCTTGCAAGCTTCAACATCTACATGATCTATTCCTACAAATGCAACTGATACTAGCTTTAGTTTCTTATCTGCCCTGATAACTTCTCCAGGAAGCGGATGATTAGCGATGATGAGAACCTCCGCATCTTCTGCACGTTCTATCAGCTCATCTGTATCAGTGGTAACGGTGTCATATGCCTTAAATGTATGTCCCTGTTCAGTTAATTTATCAGATAGTCTCTTCAAGGTGTCCTCGGAAATACCTAATGGCTCCATAAGAATAATCTTCATTTTTTAGTTCCCTTTGTGTTTAATCTTTATAGCAATATCATTATAACACAATTGAATAAATTCATATCTTAAATATGCATTTCCTCCAATTTATTAAAATTACTTATTGTGAGTGTTGCGAGAAAGCAGAAGAGAAATAGCATGCATTTGCTGTAATGGAACTTATTCACCAAGTACAGCTCATACTAAATATTTAGAACGTCGTAGCAATTGCAAACCCAAACTTAAGCTCTCTAATACTAAAATATTCAAATATGTTAGAGAGAAGTTTCTGAAATTTAAATGGTCCCCTGAACAAATTTGAGGTCGACTAAAGCTGGAGAAATCCGATATGAAGTTTATTATTCACCTGTGTTGCATTTAGCTTTACAATTCAAGTATAAAAAAACTGCAGTTTTTTCATTTATTTTTTCATACTAAAACTTGATAGTTCCACGATGAACAGTGTCACAATATTCACATCTATATACTCGGTTTTCAGCATCATCAAGTCTAAACTTCTGCTCTATACCTCTTTCAGTAGACGTGATGCAACGAGGATTCTTACACTCTATTACATTGGTAAGTCTTTCCGGCAGCTTCATATGCTTCTTGCTGTGCAGGCTACTATCTTTGATTATGTTAACTGTGATATTAGGATCCACAAATCCAATCAGATCAAAGTCCAAATCAATAATCTGGTCAATCTTGATGATATCTTTTTTACCATACTTACCGCTCTTCGCATTCTGAATGATGGCAATGCTGCAATCAAGCTTATCTAATCTGAGAAGATTGTATATTGCTAAAGATTTTCCTGCATCTATATGATCCAGAACTATTCCAGTTGTTACTCCATCAATATTCATTAATGCAGACCTCCTTCGATTCCTAGAAGCATGAGAATAAGCGCCATTCTGACATACCTTCCATTCTTAACCTGATCAAAGTACTTAGCTCGAGGATCTTTGTCCACTTCTACAGCAATTTCATTAACCCTTGGAAGCGGGTGCATGATAACTAAATCTTCTTTTGCTGATTCTAGCTTCTGCTCGTCCAAAATATAAGTGTCCTTAAGTCTTACATAGTCCTCTTCGTTAAAGAATCTCTCCTTCTGTACTCTTGTCATATATAGTACATCTAAATCCGGAAGAGCATCTTCAAGAGAAGTCGTTTCAACCCACTTTACGCCTGCATCGTCCATCGCATCCTTGTTATAGGAAGGTAGTTTTAGTTCATCTGGAGATATTAAAACCACCTCAATACCTGCATATCTGAGCATTGCCAGTATGAGTGAATGGACTGTTCTTCCAAACTTAAGGTCGCCACAGAAGCCTATCTTTAAGTCCGTAAGGCGTCCTTTGTTACGAAGAATTGTCAGTAGGTCAGTCAGTGTCTGTGACGGGTGCAAATGTCCGCCATCACCTGCATTGATAACAGGTATTTCACATGAATTCGCAGCAACGAGCGCTGCGCCCTCTTTAGGGTGTCTCATGGCGATTATGTCAGCAAAGCACTCTATAACTCTCGTCGTATCGCTTATTGTCTCTCCCTTGGAAGCAGATGAAGAGTTTGCATCAGAAAAGCCGACTACATTTCCACCTAGTCCGTACATAGCAGACTCGAAGCTGAGTCTCGTACGTGTGCTTGGCTCATAGAATAGTGTCGCTAAAGTCTTGCGCGCACACTTATCCTGGTATTTTTCAGGAGCATCAATTATATCACTTGCCAGTGAGAGCATTCGGTCTAGCTCATCAAGGTAGAGATCAGTAATGTTTATTAAATCTCTCTTAGCCATTCAATTATTCCCTTTCCTTCTTCACTTGTTACGTAGCTCTCTTCAACAGCAGTGTCTATGAGTTCGCTTATGGTGCAGAGGCTTAGTTTCTCAACATTTGCATCCTGGAAGTTCTTATCAGCCTTAGCTGTCTCATAAGTAAAGATACTTATAACCGCAAGCACTTCTGCTCCCGCCTTACGAAGTGCTTCAACTACTTCAATTGAAGATCCGCCAGTCGAGATAAGGTCTTCAACTACTACAACTTTCTGTCCCCTTTCAAGCTTTCCTTCTATTCTGTTGTTACGTCCGTGAGATTTTGTGCTTCCCCTTACGTATCCCATAGGCTTTCCGAGAATATGTGCAGAGATTGCTGCGTGAGCAATTCCAGCTGTACTAGTACCCATGATTACGTCGCATTTAGGATACTTTTCTTTAATAACCCTAGCCATCTCGTTCTCGATTACATCTCTCACCTCAGGTGATGTGAGCGTAAGTCTGTTATCGCAGTAGATTGGGCTTTTGATACCACTAGCCCAAGTAAATGGATCATTCGGGCTTAAGAATACCGCTCTGATACTGAGTAGACCCTCTGCAATCTGTTTTGATTTGCTCGCTGAATTAGTCATTGTTAATCTCCTCCATACACGTTTTATATGCTTTAACAGGATCATCTGCCTTCGTGATACTCCTACCAATTACAAGATAGTTTGAACCCATTTCCTTTGCTCTTTCAGGTGTTGCAACTCTGCTCTGGTCACCTTTTGCATCTCCAAGAAATCTAATTCCAGGTGTTACAGTAAGGAAATCCTGAGAGGTTCCCTCATGAATATCTTTCGATTCCCAGGCTGAGCACACAACACCATCGAGGCCAGCGGCCTGTGCATTTCTCGCATAAGCAAGAACTATATTCTTGAGATTTCCATCTATCTTGAGTTCGTTATTCATTGTTTCCTGATCTGTAGACGTCAGCTGAGTAACCGCAATAATTTCAGGTCTTGCTCCACCAGGAGCGCCTTCTTCAAGGCCTTCAACAGCAGCCTTCATCATCTTGATTCCCCCAGCTGCATGAACATTAACCATATCAGCTCCCACAGAAGCGAGAACCTTCATGGCACTCTTAACTGTATTTGGAATATCGTGGAGTTTAAGATCTAAGAACACCTTATGACCTCGCGTCTTAATATCCTTTACGATAGAAGGACCCTCTCCGTAGAACAGCTCCATTCCAACCTTTACGTAGAGTTTCTCGTCTTCGAATTTGTCGAGGAATGAAAGTGCCTTCTCACCATTAGGAAAATCAAGTGCAATTATTATCTCTGGCCTCATCTATATTACCCCTCTTATCTCGTCTAAACTCTTTATTCCTAGCTCTTCCATTCTTGGCTGCAGCTCACTAATTATTCGTGGCATCGTCCATGGATCGACTAGATTAGCTGAACCGATTTCAATAGCAGTTGCACCTGCCATTATCATCTCAAGCACATCATCAGCACTCTGTATGCCTCCAATGCCTATTATTGGAAGGTCTACAGCGTGAAATACTTCATTTACCATGCGCTGAGCAATCGGTCTGATAGCTGGTCCAGATAGACCCGCATACTTCATTGCAGTGACTGTGCTTCTCGTTCTGAGATCGATTCTCATAGCCTTGAAGTTGTTTATCAAACTGATTCCGTCTGCACCACCAGCTTCGCACGCCTTTGCAATCTCTGAAATATCAGTCACGTTTGGCGTCAGCTTCATGAATATCGGTAGTTTAGTCACAGCTCTTACTGCCCTTGTAATCTGCTCTGACATCGCTGGATCTGCTCCAAATGCTGATCCGCCATGCTCTACGTTAGGACAGCTAATGTTGACCTCAAGTATGTCGGCATACCCCGACGTATCGAGCTTTGACGTTACCTCAGCAAATTCAGAGACGCTAAATCCACTGATATTGACAATTAATGGTCCTTGATAAATCTCTTTTAACGCAGGTAAATCTTCTTCGATTACGCGGTCTATACCAGGATTCTGTAACCCTATAGAGTTAAGCATTCCACTTGTGCACTCTGCTATTCTAGGAAGATTATTACCATATCTAAGCTCAGCTGTAGCACTCTTGGTCACTACACCTCCTAGAACGTTTAGGTCAAATAATTCTCTATACTCCTGACCGTAACCAAATGTTCCACTCGCTGGCATAACCGGATTCTTAAGTTCGATTCCTGCTAGATTCACCTTAACTATAGGCTTTCCCATCTCAGCACCTCCTTGTCAAAAACCGGTCCTTCCTTACAGACTCTCTGGCTTCCATCAGTGGTTCTTATCGAGCATCCCATGCATGCTCCAAAGCCACATCCCATACGGGCTTCAAGGCTGAACTGACCACGCTCCACCTTATGGTCTAAGGCGCGAAGCATCGGTAGCGGACCGCAAGCACATGCGTATTCGCACTTATCAAAAGCATCCGTCACAAATCCCTTCTGCCCATATGAACCATCTGCAGTCATTACAGTGATATCATCCGAAAACTGCTCGAAGTCTTCGAGCATGAACATCTCATCAGCTGAATTATACCCGAGCACTACCTTGCAGGACTTTCCAGACATTACCATTGACTTGAGTAATCCGAGCATCGGCGGAATTCCGATTCCTCCTCCAATTAGATATGCTCCATTTGGAATCTCATCAAGGTCGTATCCATTTCCCAGTCCTGTGATACCTTTCACGTAGTAGCCAGGCTCCATCTTACTCATGATATCTGTTCCTTCACCCACTACCTTATAGATGAGCGTGTATCTACTGCTATCATAGCTACTAACTGAGATTGGCCTTCTCAAGAACTTTTCGGGAACCTCAATCATCGCAAACTGTCCAGGTCTTGTAAATTCAGACTTTGGTGTCTCGAGAGTCATTTGATATATCCCATCCGCAAGCTTTTTATTCTCAAGGATTTCGCTTCGTAAGTCGCGCATATTATTTCTCCAAATTCTCGTAAACTATTTTCCCATTCATTACTGTCATCTTAACTAGACCATTGAGCATGTGTCCGTCAAAAGGCGTGCACTTTCCTAAGGACAGGAAGCTTGTTGCGTCTAGTCTAAATGTGCTATCTAAATCAATCATTGTCCAGCCGTTCTGTTCGAAGCCGAATCTCTCTCTTGGCGCTATAGACATAATATGCACGAGGTGCTCAAGTGAGATAACTCCCGGTTTAACCAGATATGTATAAAGTGCAGGAAAAGCGCACTCTAATCCTGTGATTCCGTTTGGACTCTTAACAAAGCCTCGGCTCTTCTCATCTGTGCTGTGTGGCGCATGGTCAGTCGCTATCATATCGACAGTCCCATCAAGCAGACCCTCTATCAAAGCTTCCTTATCGGCTCTATCCTTAATCGGTGGATTCATTTTGAACCTGCCACCAAGTTCCGGCCATCTGCCTGTAAATGTATTTATATCATCAGTATCGAACACGAGGTAGTGAGGAGCTGTCTCACAAGTCACGTTAACGCCACTCTTCTTGGCATCCCTTATAACTTCGACACTCTCTTTGCATGAAATATGGCATACATGATATCCAGCACCAGTCTCATCTGCGAGCTTAAGGTCTCTCTCAATCTGTTTCCATTCACTCTCTCTGACTTTGCCTTCTCTAAGCAGCGATTCATCTTCGCAGTGAGCTACGATGAGTTTACCTAAATCATTAGCGTGATACATAGCTTCACGCATCAGTCCATCTGCCTGTACACCGCGGCCATCATCTGAAAACGCACACACGTATGGTGCAAGAGCATCCATATCAGCGAGCTCTCCTCTTCCATTCTGCGCTAAAGTGATGGTTCCATATGGAATAACCTCTATGTAAGCATTTTTCTTAATTAAATCTAGCTGCACGCTTAGCGCATCGAACGTAGATGGTGCTGGATTTAGGTTAGGCATTGTGCACACTGTAGTGTATCCGCCGTGTGCTGCCGCCTTGCTTCCTGTGCTGATGGTCTCTTTGTAAGACTGACCTGGTTCGCGAAAATGAACATGTATATCACAGAATGATGGCAAAATAAAAGAGTTATCAGCATTGATAACTCTTTCAAAATCAAAATCACTACCGGTTTCGGATTCTAGGCCGGCCTTCTCATGAGCATCAACTACAAACAATTCGTTAGGTGTAAATTCTCCAGATTTGTAAATCTTTCCGCCTTTAATTGCAGTAGTCATAGTCCCTCCAATTATATTAACCTCTTAATAACTTTTCATTACATATCTTATAGAAGTATAACATTTTTGGCTCATGCTATGTGAGAAGAATGTTAAAATCCGCAGCAAATTTTTGTTGTATATGGCATTAATTCTTCTAATTGAATATTAGTGCTCTTCGTGTGGCTCAAAATCCTTGATTTCATCAGGAAGCTCTAGGCCGTTCTTCTCGTAGTAGTCTACGAGAGCAGCCTTAATAGCATCCTCAGCCAGAACTGAGCAGTGAATCTTTCTTGCTGGAAGTCCATCAAGCGCTTCCACTACAGCCTTGTTAGTTAGTTCAAGAGCTTCTTTGATGCTCTTACCCTTGATAAGCTCAGTTGCCATCGAGCTCGACGCGATTGCTGATCCACATCCGAATGTCTTAAACTTAACATCTGTGATGATATCATTCTCAATCTTGAGATACATTCTCATGATGTCTCCACATGTTGGGTTACCAACTTCGCCAACACCATCAGCATTTTCGATTTCGCCTACGTTTCTTGGATGCTCAAAATGGTCCATTACTTTTTCGCTATATAACATGTTCTCTTTCCCCCTTCTCTAGTTCATCCCAGAATGGTGATAGTTTTCTATAATGTTCAACAACATCGTGAACCTTCTCGATGATGTAATCAACCTGCTCTTCAGTATTCTCCTCGTTGAGGCTGAATCTAAGTGATCCATGAGCTGCCTCAATCGCAACGCCCATTCCAATTAGAACGTGGCTTGGGTCAAGTGATTCGCTAGTACAAGCTGATCCGGACGAGCATTCAATGCCGTACATATCTAGAGCGAGCAGTAGCGACTCTCCCTCAACTCCTTCGAACGAGTAATTGACATTACCAGGAAGTCTCTTTACCGGATCTCCGTTGAGTTTCGAATAAGGTATATCGGACAAACCCTTGATAAGCCTATCCCTAAGGGCAATAGTCTTAGCATTATTCTCTTCCATATGCTCAATTCCATCTTCAAGAGCTGCTGCAAGTGCTGCAATTCCTGGAACATTGACTGTACCAGCTCTCTTGCCTCTCTCCTGGGCGCCACCTTCGATTACGTTGATGAGTCTGATGCCATTTCTAGCATATAGAACTCCAACTCCCTTAGGTCCATGGAATTTATGAGCGGATAGAGAAAGCATATCTATGTTCATCGCCTGAACATCTATCGGTAGATGCGCAGCAGCCTGAACTGCATCTGTGTGGAAAAGAACTCCCTTTTCGTGACACAGCTTTCCAATTTCAGCAATCGGCTGAATAGCTCCCATCTCGTTGTTAGCAAACATGATTGATACTAGAGCTGTATCCTCTCTGATTGCATCTTCTACATCCTTAACATCTACTATTCCATTAGGCTGTGGTTTGAGCAATGTAACCTCGAAGCCCTCCTTCTCTAACTTTCTAAGTGTATGAAGAATTGCATGGTGCTCAATGTTGAGCGAAATCAGGTGCTTCTTGCCCTTTTTAACAAGACCTCTTGCTGCTGAGATCAGCGCCTGATTATCAGCCTCGCTACCGCCTGAAGTGAAATAAATCTCGTTAGGATTAGCAGCGTTGAGCGCCTTAGCTACCTTAGCTCTGGACTCATCAAGCTTCTCTTGAGTAATCTGTCCATCTGTATGAAGACTGTTAGGGTTGCCGTTATAGTTCTTAAGGCAATCTAGCAACGTGTTGAGTGCGACATCGCTTAGATAAGTTGTTGCCGCATTATCTGCATATACTCTCATGTATACCTCCCTACCAATAAAAAAGTCATCTTTGTGCATTCGTTATTATATTCCTTAAATCCCTACTAGGTCAATAGGAATTAACTTTGAATGTAACTTAAAACAATTAATTCGATACGTCCTGATTCTGTATCAGCTTATCGACGTTACCGCTCATGAGATCATGGAGTGTGATGTTATCCAAATACTCATCGATAACCTTGTCTAGGCCAATCCACAATGGAAGTGTAACGCATGAATGTGCTCTGCCACAGCTAACCTCACCAGATTTGATGCAGTCAACCGGGGCAAGGCTTCCTTCCGTGATACGAAGAATCTCTCCGATATTATACTCTTCAGGAGATTTAATCAGCCTGTAGCCTCCGTTCTTACCTCGCAAACTCTTGAGTAAACCGCCCTTGTTGAGCATCGACACAACATTCTCCAGATACTTCATAGATAGCTTCTGCCTCTCAGAAATATCTGCTAGAGAGATGTATCCCCCGTCATCGTGGTTAGCAAGATCAATCATGACCATCAGAGCATATCGCCCTTTTGTTGAAACAATCATGGCTCTTCCTCTCTTTGATATCTTGCGTATTTATATCTTACAAATGAAGAATAACACATTGCATACAACCAATCAAGCTTTTTCCTATTATTCATATAGGAATTTAGTGTTTTAAAAAAAGAGCAAAATATTTTTGCTGAATTTCCAACTTGTTTGGCTAATTCAACTGGCAATTTTGCTCATTATATTTTACTATTTAGCGTTTATGTCTCAACGTCCGTTTATAACTGGTACATGCGGTACATATTTGCATAGATTCCATCACGCTCCATGAGCTCATCGTGAGTTCCCTCTTCTGCTATACCATCCTGACTGAGCACCAGGATGCGGTCAGCACTTTTGATTGTGGTGAGTCTATGCGCAATCGTTATTGTCGTTCTGCCCTTCGACAAGTCAGCGAGCGACTGTTGAACAAGCTTCTCGCTCTCATTATCTAGCGCGGATGTCGCCTCATCGAGAATCAAGATAGGCGGGTTCTTTAGAAATACCCTTGCAATACTTATACGCTGTTTCTGTCCGCCCGATAGCTTCATGCCGCGTTCACCGACACTGGTATTATATCCGTCAGTCATCTCTCTGATGAATCCATCTGCACCAGCAAGCTTTGCCGCCTGCTCTATCTCTTTCATACTTGCCCCTGGTTTTCCGTATGCGATATTGCCAGCAATAGTATCCGAGAACAGGTACACATCCTGCTGCACCATTCCAATCTGGGATCTAAGCGACTTACAAGTTAACTTCCTAATGTCATGACCATCTACTTCAATGCATCCATCCGTAACATCATAGAACCTAGGAATTAAGTTGCAGAAAGTCGTCTTACCTGCTCCTGACGGTCCTACTAGTGCGATGTTCTCACCTGGTTTAATACTTAGATTGATTTTATTAAGAATTTCTTCGCTGTCATTATATCTAAATGTCACATCTTTAAAATCAATAGCACCAGTAATTCCATTAAGCTCTACCGCATCTGGCGCATCATCAATCTCAACCGGCTCATCCATTACCTCAATAAAGCGTTCAATTCCCGTCATTCCACGCTGAAACTGTTCCGTGAATTCTACGATTCTTCTTACAGCCTCAAGCAATACACCGATATACATCATGAATGCAACAAAGTCACCAGTAGTAATCCTACCTTTCTTGAGTTCAAATGAGCCGACGAGAATCACGACGATGTACATGATACCGTCAAACGTACGAGTAATGCCTCTAAATCCAGCCATTGCCTTATATCCTATAGCCTTTATCCCAAGGAATTTCGAGTTATCTACCTCGAAACGTTCCTGTTCAAACTCTTCATTTGCAAAGGACTTCGATACCTTTATACCAAGCAAGCTATCCTCCACGTGAGAGTTAATTTCGCCAAGGCCGCTTCTCTGCATCTTGAAAGCTCGGCGCATCCTTTTGCGGAATGTATAAGTTGCAGCGATCATAAGCGGAATTATTGCAAACATTAGCACTGTAAGCAGCACATCTATTCGCACAAGAAGTATAAAACCTAGTACAATCTTGATTGAAGCAATCCAATATTCTTCTGGACAGTGATGTGCAAACTCCGTCACATCGAATAAATCACTCGTTATTCTAGAGATGAGCTGTCCCGTTTTATTCTCACTATAATAGGAATATGACAGATTCTGACACTTCTCATATAGGTCTCGCCTCATGTCGGTTTCTATCTTCGCACCCATCACGTGTCCAGTATTTTGCATGTAGTAATTGGCCACTACGTCAACCGCTCTGAGACAGAGATATATGCCCACAATCTTAACTATCAAATCAACTGTAAACGCAGCAATATCAGTAGCTACAACATTGCTAATATATCTGATTAATAGAGGCAAAACTATGTCACTTACCGTGGTAAATGAAGCGCAGATTAAGTCGAAAATCATTATCCCCTTGTATGGTTTAAAGTAAGGAGCGAACCTGCGAATCAGATAGCTCGATGACATAACTTTATCCCTTTGCTCTCCCATTTTTCTCTTCCTTTCATCAAGTAATCTTAATAAACCCCAATGTAAAACGCAGACAGAAACCACCTGCGCATATCTTTTGTATTACATATGAATCGATTATATCACATATTTTTTGCATTTCCTGCAATTGATTGCACGCAATCGGCGGTTGAATTCGCATACATATAAATAGTATTATAATTGTCAATGCAACATCATACATAAACTTGCATTGTAATAAATTGCTATTTGCAGGAGGTCCATTTTGAACCTATATAACAATCTATCACCACGTAAGCAGTACCTCGTCCACTATCTGGGCTGGATGCTAGCAGGAAATGCAATATTCGCATTCGGAGTAAATGTTATTATCACTCCGATGAATCTCTATAACGGCGGTTTTACAGGAATGGCGCAACTACTTAGGCTGCTATTCGTAAACGTGCTACATGTGCCTGAAATCCCAGGTGTGGATATCGTTGGTATACTTTACTTCCTGCTCAACCTGCCTCTGTTGATTATTTCATATAAGGTTGTTAATAAAGAGTTCTGTATCACATCTGTAATTTCGATTACGCTATGTTCAGTTGCTCTCGGTGTAATCCCAGTCCCTAAAACTCCGATTTTCAATGACTACCTAACAGCTTGCCTAATCGGTGGTGTAGTTGCTGGTACTGGTGCAGGAATGGTTCTCCGTGCTGGAAGCTCTCAGGGCGGTCAGGATATCATCGGCGTTATCGTATCGGTACTGAACCCAAATTATAGCGTTGGTAAGATAAGTATCATGATTAATATCGGAATTTATATCATCTGCCTATTCCTATTTAATATAGAAATCGTTGCTTATTCCTTGATATACACGACAATACTCGCGATGTCACTCGACAGAGTTCATATTCAGAACATCAATATGCAGGCGATGATTTTCACTAAGAAGCCTGGTGTGGAAGATATCATCATGAAGGAACTCAAAAGAGGTGTTACTAACTGGACAGGAACTGGTGCTTACACTAAGGAAGATTCCAATGTCATCGTTACTATCATCGCTAAATATGAGGTAAACAAGCTTCTGATGGCTGTTAAAAAAGCAGACCCTGATGCATTTGTAGTAGTTAACGAAGGCGCTCAGATATATGGTAACTTCGAGAAGAGACTGACGAAATAATTCCTACTTCTACTGATGTACACTGCAGAGAGTCGGAATAGTACAAGTAATAGGGTAGAGCGAGGGCGTTAGCCCTCAACCCTCCCGTTGCACCGTACGTACGGGTCTCGTATACGGCGCTACATCAACATAGAATCAAGCGTTAATTCAGATAATACGCCAAAGGGTCGACCAATCCCGGTCGGCTCTTTGTCTTTTTGCCAAGTATCGTTGGATTGAGCAGG
>NZ_CP016199.1:1510583-1512741 GCF_002243385.1 Mogibacterium pumilum
AATAGGGTAGAGCGAGGGCGTTAGCCCTCAACCCTCCCGTTGCACCGTACGTACGGGTCTCGTATACGGCGCTACATCAACATAGAATCAAGCGTTAATTCAGATAATACGCCAAAGGGTCGACCAATCCCGGTCGGCTCTTTGTCTTTTTGCCAAGTATCGTTGGATTGAGCAGGAAATTAATATCCCGAATAGTAGCCATTCGGTACCATCCCTGCCTTGCGTTTGCCACGCTTAACAATCTTTTCTCCTCAAGGCCACATTCCTGAATCCTATTCAGAGCCATCAGGTTCTTGAATATGGTCTTCGGCTTTTTCCACTGTTTGAGTATCACTACTCTCACCTTGTGCCTCAGCCATTGTCCATATTCATCAAGAAAGCCTTTCATGCTACCGATTCTGTAGTAGTTTATCCACCCCCGGATGAGCCAGTTCAGTTGCATAAAGGTAGACTTTATGGTTCGCGCAGCCGCTTTCTTCCGACAAAGAATCTCACGAGTCTTCTCATAGAGTTTCTTCTTTCGGTCTTTGGCAAGCCTGCACTTCCAACCGTCTTTGCTCTTCCAGAATGTGAATCCCAGAAAGTTACTCTTCGTAGGTCTTACTACCTTTGTCTTAGTGGCACTGACTCTCAGCCGAAGTTTGCGCTCCAGCCAGCTTGTCACAGACTTCATCACTCTGTCTGCCGCCATTTCACTTTTCACGAAGATGTCGCAGTCGTCAGCGTATCTGACAAAATGAAGTCCCCTTGATTCCAGTTCCTTGTCGAGCTTGTCAAGGTAGATGTTGGATAGTATAGGTGAAAGAGGTCCACCTTGCGGTACCCCTTCTTCACTTGGGCTTACCAAGCCATCTTCCATGACTCCAGCTCTTAGAAACTGTCGAATCAGTCGTAGCGTTTTCGCATCATTAATGCGTTCTCTGAGTATTGAAATTAACTTGTCATGGTTTACCGTGTCGAAATACTTCTCGATGTCAAGGTCTATCACCCACTCATATCCCTCGTTGAGGTATTCGAGGGCTTTCTCTATCGCTCCATGGCAATCTCTGTTCGCTCGGAACCCATAACTATGGTCACTGAAATATTTGTCATATCCCAGAGACAGTATCTGTGCTGTCATCTGCTGTACAACTCTGTCTGTGACTGTCGGTATTCCGAGAGGTCTCTTCTTGCCGTTGGCTTTAGGTATGTAGACCCTTCTTACCGGACTCGGCCTGTATTTACCTTCACGTATCTGAGTCTTCAGCTCTTCCCTATGAAGAGTAAAATACACGTCAAGTTCATCTACCGTCATCCCATCGACTCCGGCTGCACCTTTGTTTCGCTTGACGTTCTTGATTGCCTCGTCAATATTCCTGTCCTGTAATATCCATTCGATTAATTCCACTTGTTGCTCCTCTTTCTGTTCGTAAAACTGCCGGAAATCATCCCCTCTACCTTTTGCCTCCACAGACTTACGTTTCTGCTTTCAGAGCATATCCTCGATTTCGGATTATTCCGACCTTGCTTGCAGTGATTTGCAATACATTGACATTAGACCCTTCCCGTTCGTGCTCCCGGTACTATGGTCTAAGCTGACTCCCGGACGCAAGCCTTTTCCGCACGTGTTTCCACGCCGTCCGGGTCTCCCGGGGTAAGACATAGTTCTTTCGCCACACAACCTCCGGATTTACTGTCTCGGTGATACGTTTACCTTTTGGGCTTCGGTTTGTGTAGCAACCTCACCCACCGTTTAGCCTTGTATCCGGTTTCTGTTCGTAGGCTCGATGGCTTTGCTACACCGCTTCCTTCACTTGAGCATTACTGCTTTCCGCTTGCGGTTCGCTACACTTGGCGGTAAATACCCGTGACTGGACTCTCACCAGTAAGAACTGTGCCATGCCCGGCACACCGACAAAAGGTCGGTAGCATATGCCACCGACCTTAATACATCTAAAAGTTCAGGTTCTATAAATTCTTTTGGGGTTTAGGAGGTACCTATCCATTTCATTGTGGTGTTTTAAACCCCTACCTATACACTTGTTGGGGTAATAAAAAAACACCCCAAAAAAATCAATGTTGTCCCTGACAAGGGGTACACATCATAATTTGGATAATCTAAAAAGGACGGAGATTTAACCATGATTAGTTAAATTCTCCGTCCTTTGTTGTTCCTCAA
>NZ_CP016199.1:1512766-1559651 GCF_002243385.1 Mogibacterium pumilum
ACTGTCTCGGTGATACGTTTACCTTTTGGGCTTCGGTTTGTGTAGCAACCTCACCCACCGTTTAGCCTTGTATCCGGTTTCTGTTCGTAGGCTCGATGGCTTTGCTACACCGCTTCCTTCACTTGAGCATTACTGCTTTCCGCTTGCGGTTCGCTACACTTGGCGGTAAATACCCGTGACTGGACTCTCACCAGTAAGAACTGTGCCATGCCCGGCACACAACGAATAGCGGAGTGTGGATTTTCCACACTCCGCTATTAAATTAAAAAATATCTATTCACCATACATTGTGAGATACATTTCTGCAAATTCTATGATTAGATAAAAAATCCTAAATCTCGTCTAGTTCATCGATATCTGAGAATCCCCTTCCTTCGCCCCATACCGCTTTAACCTGCATCACTTTACTAAATACTCCTTGCCAAATATATCAACAACTATATATGCGACATTTCCTCGCGAAATGAACTTTATATCATCGTAATTTTCCGTGACACTGATTTCTGCCGAAAATTCGCCGTTATAATCAGGATCAATCATGATGTAATCGATGAGAGCCTCCGGTGTACTCTTACATGCATTTTGGAGCAACTCTCTATCCTTATGCTGCACGTATCCAATTTCAAGTTCAGGCCTGAAGGCCATGAGTTTTGCATGGCAAAGCTTCTTGCCATTTTCCAGCTCATCAGCTCTCTCAATCTTAATTATCGCATCTGTCCTATATGGACGCTCTTCTCCATTTCCATAGAAAAGGTAATTGGACTCGCAACCATCGAGCCTTTTCTTCGTAGTTCCGAGCGCCAGAGTCTCAATATCGCAGCCAACCCAGCATCTCCCCATGGAATTTGCAGCCTCGAGGAACGAACCAGATCCACAGAAGAAATCTCCTACCAGATCTCCTTTCTTCGTACAGGAACTAAGTATTCGCCTCATAAGTTCGAGCGGTTTCTGTGTCGCGTAACCATTTCTCTCCCCTGAAGTCCTACCGACCATATCGATGCTCCAAACATCCTTCATATTTACGAGCGTATACCATCCATATTCATCCTGATATTCCCTCACACCTTTGAAGCGATACGGTTTAAAGTCTCGGTTATAAGATTTCTCCTTGGGAACATTGAGGTAATAGATCTTGGACTTGCTGTACATGAGTATCGTATCATGCTTTCTCGAGAAATGCGTCTTGGCACTGCCGCCAGACTTATATTTCCAAATGATCTCGTTACGCATATTCTCATATCCAAAAATCTCATCCATGACTAGCTTAACGTAGTGTGCCGAGTGCCAGTCTAGATGTACCCAAATAAGCCCATCATCTGCAAGCAACTTTTTTATCAGAACCAGTCTGGTAGTCATATTCTCCACGTACTGATTGATGCTTCTGTCAAATGTATCGTCATATGCTAGATGCTTAACTTTATGGGTCTTACCTTCACTATCTCGTATCGCAACAGTCGCATCGTATTTAGATTTCGTAAAGAATGGAGGGTCAATATATATGCACTTGAACTTGCCTTCGTAGCCATTATTAAGGAGCCATGTCATGAACTCAAGGTTATCACCTATAGCAAGTATGTTATCGTCTAGACCAGAACCGTCAGCACTAGCACTAAAACTATCATACATATGCTTTTCCATAACTTTAAATGGCTTAGATACCGTGATTTCACCGTGATCTAAACCTCGAATAATACTCTCTGCAATTCCCAGAACTTTGCTCATCTTAACCATCCTCTTCAGTTAGCAGTTCATACACTGCTTTTAGCAGTACTTGTTATTATAGAATATTGATATTAATATGTCTATTTGCCTATATCAAAATAAATAGTCCCCGAGGCTCTGAGTTTGCATTTACTGCATTCTCAATGCATCGGGGCATTTAATCAATAGATATCTATTTGCTATTTTTAGAATTCAGCGTATGTAAATGCTGGACTACTTAACATGCTTCCAAATAACGAGAACATGTACAGCGCAGCCATAAATATGAACATGTACAGAGTATATTTCAGCGATATCTTATTTTTAATTTTACTTATGAACGAATTCTGCAACTTTTTCATTAATCCTTACCCAACCTTCATTCCATGGATGAACTGCATCCGAAACTATATATTTATTATAGCTATATCCTGTCATATCAGTGTAATCGGCACCGTATTGATCTGACAGACCCTTAATCTTCTGACCAACAACAGCACGCTTATCTGCAGTCATACCAGTATAGTCATACCATCTACCATTAACAGGAAGTAGTATCAGCTTCACTTTAATGCCATTGGCTTTTGCAATCTGGAGAAAGGCCTCAAGATCGTTATATTCAGGCGAATTATCATAGTTTTCATCCAGTCGGACATCCTTCATCTTGGGATATACCTGCCTAAACTTATTTCTCCATACACGATTACTCATGTAGAATGGATTGTCTGCCTTGTCCTCACTATCTCTGTGAGCCTCTTTCAACAGGTTATTCCAGTTAAAGTTTTCCGGGCTATATCTCTCGAAGTTTGGCGGTGTCTTCTTGTTTCGCATCATGAATTTCATAGCTGCTCCGACAGTAATCTTATCCTTATCGAAAGCATGACGTCTTTCAAATCCATACAATAGATTTGGTTCCTCATGAAGGTTAACATTGTTGATCATACGCGCCTTCATCTGTAGACTCTTATTCTTAGATAACAGATTCTCAGTTCTCTTAGCAACGTATTTCTTAGTCTTGAGTGGAATATTCTTGTTTTCCATGAATGAGAAGTACTCCGTCTCAGAGAATCTAAGCGCATAGTCATTCTTTTTAACGCCAGACTGTTTAAACCAAGTCGGTGAAACTAGCAGGATGACCTTCTTGCTCTTAAGATGTGGCTGCAGTGCACCAAGTGCAACAGTGTGGAACAGCGTCTGATTGAACGGTCCTCCGACTGTAACCAGCTTTACATCTGTATCCTTGAATAAGTTCGTAGGATGATATTGAGTCTTTCGGCCATGCCTGAACTCGGATGAACCGAGCATGAGCACGGAATCCTTATCAAGATTTTGAGACAGCGCATTGTACGATAAATCCTTGTATGTATTATACCAGGTCCCGAACTGACCCGACTTGTCTTTAAGATCATTATTAGCGCATATGAAGTGCACAATTACTGTGAACATCGCCAGCAGCACGAGAGCCACTACAAACGAGTTTATCTTCTTCATCTTATCTTCGTTCCTGTCTTATTCTCCTAGAATTCTTGCTGAAACTGTCTCAACAATCTTATTAGGTGTATCCATCTGCTCTCTTGTGAACTCGGATGGTGATAGTACTACTCCGTACTCATCCTGGATATCTAGCAAGAGACTAACGTAATCTAGCGAATCGATCAGATCCTCTTCCAGCAAGTTGATGTCTGGGTTCTCTTTTACAATTTCATCTCCACAAATGTTCTCAATGATGTCCAGTAACTTATCTCTCATATCGTTTTCCTCCTGTGTTTAACACTCTTGTAAATATTTTTTAATTTTTTATGATTAGCTTATTTCCTGAGACATGTACCTCAGTGGCTTCAGCGCATGATTTGTTAGCACCATTCCTTCACGCATTACATATTTATCAGTATTCCGAGTCTTCCTGAGAAGATGAAGAATCCTAACATTACTAGGTGGAATGTGATAAACCACGAAACTGCGATATACCACTTATCCTTTTTATGAGCCTTGTAGAATTTCGACTTCTTCTGGAATATCTCGCATACGGATAGCAGCACGCCGTGATATAGGCCGTAAAATATGTAATTGCTTTCCAGTCCATGCCACACACCCATTACAAACATGTTTATCATAAATGCAATAGACGCAATTGCCATCTTGTTCTTAACCTTGCGGCTTCTAACGAGCGCCATAGTGATTCTTGAGAACAGGAAGTCTCTAAACCAGAATGACAGCGTCATATGCCAGCGGTTCCAAAACTCCTTGATATCCTTGCTTACGAACGGAGCATTGAAGTTTTCTGGGGTCTTAACCCCAAATATGTAGCTGGCACCTATAGCCATGTTACTGTATCCCGCAAAGTCGAAGAATAGATATATTCCGTATAGATAGAAGTAAATTGCTATCGAGTACCACGTTCCCCCGGTTCCGAAGTAATTCATAACCGTGTAGAAGCATGCTGCAATTACCATCTTGTACATCATACCTTTCAGTATCTTGTAAATACCCTCTCCGAACATCTCAAGGTATTCGTCTTTAGGTATGATATTATCTATATCTTCATCAAATCTTCTGCTTCTGTCGATAGGTCCCGATGTAATTGCAGGGAAGAATAGCAGTAGATATATGAAGTTAGAAGCCTTGAAACTCGTAATAACTCCATCATATATCTCAATTACCATCTGTACGGCCTTGAATGTCATGTAGGATAGTCCCAGGAATGCAAAAAGATGATATTTGTTACCTGTCAGACCGAGCAGTTTATAGATAGTAAGTGGTGCTATGCTCGCTAGCAAGAATATCCTGTACTGCCAGGTCACTCTACCCTTCTTAGTTCTAAGCTCCAGATATATGCGAACTATCGCATATTCTATTGCCGTGAACAGCGCTAGGTTGCAGAGGGCTATTAGGTTGCTGCCCATAGAGAGCCAGATGAACACAAATGTTACGAACATGCCATACCATTTTAGTGATTTCTCCCTGCAACCCAGATATATTGCAGGAATCGACAGACCCGCTAACCATATAAAGAAGCTATTGTCTGTAAAGAGCTGCATCTATACCAATTCCTCCAATTTCTTTCTATCCGCCTTGCCGTTATTAGTGAGCGGCATCTTGTCTATGAACTTTACACGCTTTGGAACCATATAGCTTGGCAGGAAGTCCTTAAGCGCTTCACGCACATACTTTCTACCGCTATAATCATCAGCGATGATATCTCCTTCTCTTACCACGAAGGCAGTTAAGCTTTCCACCTTACCTTCACGCTTCTTCGGTATAACTGCAGCAGCCGCTACCCCTTCTATATTTGTAAGATTAGACTCGATGTCTCCAAGCTCGATTCTGTATCCGTGAAGCTTTATCTGATGATCAATTCTACCGTCGCAGAACAGCATTCCTGATTCATCGTAGTGGCCAGTATCACCAGTTCGATACGCTCTTATTAGTTCCTTAGGATCCTCACTGAGAGAACCAGCTTCTGCCATAAAGAATACCTTGTCAGTTCTCTCCTTGTCATTGTAATATCCTGAGCTTACAGAATCTCCTACTATTATCATCTCGCTGTTCTCTGAATCAATTCTGATCTCGGTTCCAGGCTTAGGAAGTCCGATTGGCAGTGCACCATCTTTGGCGATAACATCATCTGTGATATCGATTTCAGTAACACATACCGTTGATTCTGTTGGTCCATATGTGTTTATTACTTTTGCCCTCGGAAATCTAGTTCTTAGCTGCTTTGCAGTGTCTTTAGCCAGAACTTCTCCGCAGAAGAGGAACGCCTTGATGCTTCCAAATTTTTCTTCACTAAACTCCGCTTCTCCGAGACACATGTCTGAGAACGATGGTGTCGATACCCAGTACTCTATGTTGGATGCTGAGATGTATTTTAGCATCTCTGACATATCCTGCTGCAAGCCCTTGTCTAGAGCAATGATTGTAGAACCAGTTGCAAGACCAGTATATATGTCCATTACCGAAAGGTCGAATGAGAATGGCGCTTGATTTAAGAATCTGGTCGCTTCCGATATGCCTCCGGAAAGTGTTACGGACCATTTTAGGTAGTTGTTAAGTGCATCTGCTGGAATCTTAACTCCTTTAGGCTTTCCTGTACTTCCTGATGTAAAGATGATGTAGTAAGTCTCATCTCCTGATACAGGCTCTCTATCCTCAAATGATGTATCTCCATCAAAGATACTCTCAAGTTGCGCTCTGCCAACAACCTCATACTTGGAATCTATATCAAGCATATCTTCGTGCTGTGTAACTATTACGATTTCGTTATCTATCGCCGATGCTATATCGCTTACCCTCTCAGGAGGGTTTCCAATATCAACCGGACAATATGCATGGCCTGATCTAACACAGGCGAGAAAAGCGACAAGCATATCTGGATGCTTATGTCCGTAAACCATAATCGGTTCGCGATTCCCATCTAGTCTATTCGATATGTAGCTTGCCAGTGCTGATGACTTATTCCACAGTTCACCATATGTCATCTCTCCATCCCTGGAGCTGAACACTAAACGCTCTGGCGATTCTATAGCAGTGTTTTTGATCTTTGCTATTATATCCATATCGTACCTCCATTAGTCTCTTGTTGCTATAAATATTATCCAAAGTGCCTTAAATGAAGGGGAAGAATTTATTAAATAAAAATTAAGATTGAAATTTCTGCGTTTTTATACAAGTACATTGAATATTTCTAGACTATATATCGACGTATCGCTTACAAACAGCGATGATATTCATAAACATTTAATTAATTTGCATACACCGTTCTAACTTAATTATTAAATGAAAAAATGAGACACGATAAATAAAGTGTACCCCAAAAGTTAGTTTTGAGCCTAACTTTTGGAGTACACTTATAAAATATATCATCGTAATATCAAGTGTTTTATTGTAAGTTGTCGTTGATAATTATTTCTTGACGATTTTGGCATATATCAGCTTCGATTCAAGATCTATTTCTTTGATGTGCTCACTTAATGATTCACCCGTAAGCTTCTTATACTCGGTTTCAGAGTTCACGCCCTTATCCTTAAGAATACCCTTCTTGGCTTTCTCAATCTCTGTCTTGCTGACGGATATTTTTCGTTTCTCTGCGATAGCATGAAGAACCAGCTTTTCCCTGACATTTTCCTTCGCCATCTCTTCAACCTGTCTATTGAACTGAACCTCAGTAATACCAGCTTCCTTTAGATACTCGGCCATAGTCATATCATACTCTTTAATTCGCTTATGATACTGGCTCTTGATATGTTCAATCTCCTTTGATAATTGAACTTTCGGATACTTGATCACCTTTGTATTCTTGACTAGAGCTTGCCATTCCTGCTCAGTTAAAGCCTTGCTCTTAGGCATTTTAAACTCAACATACTTCTCAGAATTGATAAGATCATATCCATTGTATCTAGTGATTGTATAGGCAAAAAGCGCGACATCGATGACTATAAATATAAATAGTCCTATGGAGAGTTTCTGCTTACGAGTGTATCTCTTATGCGGATGCTTCCCCTTAGATAGCGACATCGTCGCTCACCTCCTTATTAATCATTTTAAATTTATCACTGTTAAGCAGCGACTGTCCGCCGAGTTTGGCATCAGATTCTACCGAGCCGTCGATAATCTCGTATTTCTGTGAATTGTCTGGCTTTGCCAGTCCGTAGATGTCATTCCCAACAACAGCAGATACCCTGATCTGTTTAGGCTTTCCATCTATAACATACTCAGTCTTACCGCTTGTATTCACCGACTCCCATTCCTCTGAATCGCTACTTCTATACTCAATCCTGTAATCGTCAACACTACCTCTAGCCGCCGTAAACTTTACATTCGTCTTACCATCCTTCACGCTAGTTACGACCTTTGAAGGCTCGAGGTCTACTGAATTTAGGATGTCTTCATCACCAATCTGAAACGGGATAACTTCTGTATATCCTATATAATCACCTTTTCCCTTTACAAGGGCGTATGCCGTGCCTTTATTGATGTTATTAACGTAAGAAATCGTATAATCCTTGTTTAAAGTCAGCAACTTACCGTTGTCGGACAAATTAACGTTAATCGTTACAGGACTACCCGTGTATTTGAGCATATCATTAGATGCTTCAGCACTAAGTCCATGGTTACCCACTTTCTTAGCACGCTTATTCACGTACATTACGTCGTAATCAACCTTACCCTTGATGCCATTAACACTTCCTGTGCTGGTAAATTGCCACATCGTATAGTCGGACGATGCCGAGAGATTGCTAGAATAATGAGCAACCCACACTTCATGAGAGTTGTTCACCAGACTAGTGGTATCTACTCCTGTCGTACTTCCAGCAAGCGATGTCGATAAATAGATTGCGGCTGGATAACCTTGAGAGCGGCAGTATGATAGAAATGCATCTGCAACTGAAGTCATACGCTTCTTGGCATAATCACTACCATTTGCGCGCCACGAAGTATATGCACTATCAAAGCGTCCGTTTGAAAACTCGAGATCCATAACGAGCGGTAGCTCTATATCGTACTTCTTAGAGAGAGCGATTAGTCTCTTGGCCTCAGCAACAGCTTCTTCTTCATTTGTCGCTTGTGAATACCAGTACACGCCACGTGCAACGCCAGCCGCTTTGGCGCCCTCCATGTTAGTATCAAACTTAGAATCAACCTTGAGATCGAAGCTAGATGAGGTAGTAGCACCAGCTCTGATAAATGCATAGTCAACACCATCGGACTTTACAGCGATCCAATCTATACTGCCTTGCCATTCAGATACATCTATTCCGAGAAATTCATAATAACCTTCTCGGTCCGATGGTGTAGTTGGCAGCGAAGTACCGGCAAATGAAGAGTTAGAAGCAAAAAACACCAAAACAAACAACGCCACAATCAAGGCAGCAACACGCGTGCCATCAGTGGACAAACACTTCTTATTCGTTAAGCTTTTTCCTTTGCTATTTTGATTCATTTTTAATCTCTCTATTTGCAGAATTATGATATTTAGCTATTGATTTCAGCGGATTTGCTAATTAAAAAGTCAGAAAAATAGAACGTGGGTGATGAACACCCACATCCACTGTCCTTTTATTATAGCATAATATTTATCTGTGCTGTGTGAAGACTCTATGCAAATGACATCATATTGATTTTAATGATTGGATGATCTGAAATATAAAGATAAGATATCCCGCTAATATGGATATCCACCCCTCTTTAGCTTCTCGATAAAATCATTTATGATACCTGCTGTGAGTCCCCATATATTTCTACCATCGTACTGGTAGAAATATATATACCTATAGCTAGAATCCCAGGCGTAGGCTTTACCACCCTCGATTCTGTCATAGGGAAAGCCTTCGACTGGCACGCTCCTCATCGCTATGTCATAGCGTTCTGGCTGAGTCTCTAAGAAGAATGCCAGCGGCACCGTGAATATCTCCGCTACTTCATCAGAAGAGAACGAGCAGTCGTAGTCCTTGAGCAGTCCAACCACCGGCTGCAGGGTGCCGCCTGAATATACATTCACGACATCGAGCTCATCCAGAACTTCGATACTTGATGGGGCGATGAGGAGTTCCTCGCTCGCCTCCCTCACAGCTGCCATGGTTGCAGGCTCGCTCTCCATGGTGCTGCCACCAGGAAAACATATCTCGCCCGGCTGCCGCCTCAGATCTCTGGCACGCACCTCAAACAATATCGAGAGCCCCTGCGGAGTCTCGATTATAGGAATGAGAACACCGAATCTCTTAGAGGTAGACTCCGCCCCAGGATCATTCATTAATGCTATTTTCAATCTCTCTATTTCTTTCATACCTAGATTCTACATTATCTTTCTTTCATTTCAACCATTCGTATATTGCGAACCTTGAGTCTAATGCATCTCATATTAGAAGTTTAAAACCATATGCATAAGATTACCACACCACATTTAACTATAAAAGATGAAATAAGACGAAGCAGCACTGCTACTCCGCCTCACGTATGATTGTGTTTTGTATTACGATTAGTTATCTTCGATAAATCTCAGAAGCTCCTCTGCACCCTTCTTGATGCTATCTCTGTCCTCAGGGTCTCTACCGAGGTGAGTGTAAACCTCTCCGATAAATACGCCGTTGTCCTTTAAGCACTCATACACATTATCGATGATAGGATTACAGATTTCCTGCTGCTGCATCGGACCGAATGGGTTAGCAAAGTAAGTTGTAGATAGTCCAACCTCCTGTGTTGTGCCCTTAGCCATTCTCTTACCTTCAACGAATACAGTCTTAGCATCATCAAGGTTGTCGAACTGATGTAGTCCGAGGTCTTCATCGTAGTTATTTGCATAAGCAAATAGGTCAACATGATGATTGTCAGTAACAACCGAGTAAGGTGCTGCAGGAGTGATAACTCTCGCATTTGACAGGTCAGGGTTAAAGAAGATGGATCTGTTCATATCGCGGTAAGGTGTTCCTGGATCAAGGTCATCGAGTCTTACGAACGCACCAATCTCAGTACCCTTAGCATATACAGTTCCATCTTCAACGTGGAATGTTCCCATGTCGTCGAATACGATTTCGATATTCTTAATCTTCTCATCACCGAGTGACTTTAGCGCCTCGATAGTCTCAGACTTTCCAGCGCCAGAGTCTCCCATGAGGCAGATGCCCTTACGCTTACCGTTCTTCAAAGTGATATTGACAAATGCACCGTGAATCGGCAGCCATCCCTTCTGCATCATCGCTACGTTATGAAGCGTGAGAACTGTCTTCTTCATGTATCCGAAGTAAGAAATCTTCTCGTTATAGGTAACTGATCCTACCCATATATCTTCTTCTTCATCGTGATAGAATGTGCAAGCATTCCTGCCGTCATCATTACCGAAGATAAGAACACAGTCAGGCTTCTTAGTAGCTTCTTTCTTGGAAGCGAGCTCGAACAGGTTAGCCAGTGATACTCCGCTAGACATAAAGTCCCTGTGGAAGTAGATGAAAACTGTGAGGTCTCCAACTTTAGCAGGCAAACAGAAGAATTCAGCGCTGTTACCTTTAAAATTATCCAGCGGGTTCTCATACACCTGCTGAAACGCCCACTCACGCTTGTTTGACTTCGGATGGAGAATCATCGGAGTACGGAGCATGATCGAGTCTATAAACTTAACCTTTCTCAAAGACTCGTAACGAGCACCGAGCTTGAAACTTTCATTTTTGTATAGAGACAGAGCCGCATTAGTTCCTGCAGGCTGCTGACGATATATCTTATTTGCACGACCCATCAGAGTTTCCTCGATGCGTCTATATGTAGCCATAATCAACTGGTTGTGAGCCGAATCAGCATGTACAAAAGTTGTCGAGTTCGACTCTCTCCTTCTGTCTGTTGTAACTGAATATCTCTCATGAGCCTTCCAGAAATCGTAGATACCCTCAACAAATGAGAGCGCAGCTGCTCTGTCCTCAATGTATGGTGAATCGATTTCCTCAGCAGAAAATACTAGTGTCTGACGTGCAAATGTAGATAGAGCCTCGATAGCGTCCTGAGTCGTCTTGCCCTGTGTTGCCCAATTATAAAGCTTTGAATCGTTCTCTTCGAGATGAGCTATATAACTCTGCATAAACACTTTAAATTCCTTGGACTTAATAACCTCAAGACTAGACTCTGGGTATACTAAATCAAAGTTCAAAATGACTTCATTATCGTTTAGATAAATTCTATCTTTCATTACTACACCTTTTTCTAAATAATTTTACACAATATAATAACTTAACTACCTCTAACTGTAGCATTTTTTGTAATTTCTTTCAATACATATATGTTGTTTTTATTAAAATCTAACAAATTTTATCGATTTTTCTCGACGAAAGTATGTCTTTTATGTTATTGATACTAAATATGTATGCCGTATTGCAGAAGAAACATTTAACCTCGATATCTTCATTATCGTTTAAGATATCCTGCAGCTCCTTATCACTCATAGCAGCGAGTGCTCTAGAAACCTTTTCCTTAGAGCAGTCGCAGTAGAATTTCACATCACGCTTCTCCGTGAACTCAATATCCACCCCTTCGAATATATATGAGAGCATGTCTTCAGGAGTCATGCCCTTCTCCATCATAGTTGTTATAGGCTCGAGATCAGCGAGTTTCTTCTCTAAAAGTTCTATAACATCCTCTGGCGCATCTGGTAGTAGCTGAACTATAAATCCGCCAGCATGCTTTACGCTACTATCAGTATCAACCATGACGCCAAGTCCAACTGCTGATGGTAGCTGCTCAGATACTGTGAAGTAATACGCGAGGTCCTCTGCAACTTCACCTGTTTGAATCTCAACCTGACCGCTGTAAGGTTCTTTTAGGCCGAGGTCATAGCTAACAGTAAGAACTCCCCTTCCTACTGCCGTACCAACATCGAGCTTGCCGGCATACTTACGAGGAATGTCAACATTTGGATTCCCAGGAAATCCTTTGACATGGCCGTGACTATCCGCTGTCACGGTTATATATCCTGATGGACCGTCACCCTTGAGCGTAATCGTTACGATATCCTTATCACCCTTCATCATACTGCCCATAATGGCACCTGCCGATAGCAATCTACCTAGAGCCGCAGTCACTACAGGAAGTGTCTTGTGACGCTCTCTGGCTTCAGCGACGAGATGGGTCGAGCTAATAGCGAAAGCCCTGACACTATCATTTGCAAGGCTTGCCCTTACTATGTAATCTTTGTTATCCATTTTATCTCCCTATACTTATTAATTTATCTAGCAGCTATCGTTAATTTGATAATAACCGAGCTTTATAATATTTTCTTCCTTTTGAACCAGTAAACGAGACCTATTATTACACTTACGCTGAGCACCGATACGTATATATACCCAAATCGCCACTGAAATTCCGGCAGCTTTAGATTCATACCATACCAGCCAGTGATAAGTGTCAGCGGCGCAAATATGCTGGTAATAACTGTAAACAGCTTCATCAAGTTATTCTGTTCTATATCTATCTGAGCCTGATACATCTCACTGACGTGATTCAGGTACTCCTGAACTCTAAGTATGAAGCTATAAAGCTTATCGAAACGTTTATCAAGGTATACAAACATTTTATCGATTTCAGCTAGGTCATCAGTTAGAAGCTCCATCCTCTCGTAATATTGCTTCTTAAACATTATCTCCTTACGCCTAACCACAATTTGCTTTATGCCTGTTTTGTCAGGTCTCTTGCCGCCAAAAAGCTCTTCTTCCATATTGACAATGCTCGATTCAAGCTCCTCTAGCTCATATATGTCATCAGATGAATATTCGAGCATCAAGGAGAGAAGTTCATCACTTGGATCTTCATAATTTACCTTTTTAGAACACTCGATGAGCTTTTTATCCTCTGTAACAAGAACGCATTCACTTTGTGTAGTGACTACAATCGCCATATTGTCATCCTCGGTTCGAAAGCCGAGAATGAGCTCTCCACTGCTTCCACGGAATACATATTCCCTTAACGCCTTAATTTTCTCAAGCGATCTCTTATCTAACGATTCTATAAAATTTCTTTTTTCTTCTATTAAACTAATTACTCTAATCATAGTAACTCCTCTTTATACCGCTGTATTATACCATACGTATTGGAAAATTAACTAATTAAGGATATAATTATAAATTGTAAATCCCATATTCTTATGGATTTCGGAGGAATTATGAATACAAAGGAAATTATTTCGAGATTAGATTATAAATTGCTAAAGGGTTCCCTTGATCAGGATGTAACTGGCATATGCTTCGACAGCAGAAAGGTTACGTCTGGCGATGTCTTCGTATGCATCCGCGGAGCAGTCTTTGACTCCCATGATGCACTTACACAGATTGATGGCGGACGCCCTTCCCTCATCATCGTCGATGAGAACTATCAGCTAGACCTATCAAATATAAACTCAACAGTTGTTGCTACCTCTGACACGAGGCATGCAAAAGCTGTAGTTTCAGCGGCATTTTACGACTATCCGACAGAGAAGCTCAAGATGGTTGGAGTAACTGGTTCAAAGGGCAAGACTACTGTTGCAACCATGATCACTGCGGCACTCAGAAAAGCTGGTCGTAAAGCTGCCTCAATCGGATCTAACGGAGTAAATCTAGGTGACGAGATTCTTGAGGTTGCAAACACTACTCCGGACTCAGACCAGATGCAGAAGTTCCTCTCTATCATGGTATCAAAAGGTATCGAGTATGCCGTTCTCGAGTGCTCATCACAGGGATTAATGCAGCATCGAACAGATATGATTCACTTCGACGTCGGAGTATTTCTCAATGTTCAGTACGGTGATCACGTTGGAACTGACGAGCACCCTACTTTTGAAAACTACGCTTACTGCAAAAGCCTCCTGCTCCAGCAGTGTGAGAAGGGCATCATAAACCTCGATGATGAACATATCGACTTTATCGTCAAAGACGCCACTTGCGACCTGATTACTATCGGTCACGATGAAGTACACGAGCAGACAGAAAAGCTCGGCAGCACACCAGACTATATTATTTCGGATCAGCACACCAAGGAGTACAACGGATTTATTGGAGAAGAGTTTAAGCTTTCGGGAAAGCTTAACGATACTATATTCGTAAATATGCCGGGAGAATTTGTTCCTCTCAACGGAGCGGCTACAATAGCTACAATTGATGCTCTAGGAGTACCTACTGCGGCGGCAAAAGAAGCTCTTTCTAAGATCCACATCAACGGTAGAGTCGACATGATTTATCGCACCGAAGACCTCAGCGTGTGCATAGATTCCGCTCATACCCGTGAAAGTACAAGAGCCGTTCTCGAGGCTTTGAGAGCATATAATCCGAAGCGTCTAGTCTGCGTATTTGGAGCTGGCGGCAACAGAGATATAGAGAGACGAATCGGCATGGGAGAATCATCGGGCAAGTATGCAGATTTCTCGATTATCACTACCGAGCATAATAGATTTGAGCCATTTGAAACTATCGTCGAAGGTGTAAAATCAGGACTTGAGCCGACCGGTGGAAAGTACATGGTTATCGAACATAGACCAGAGGCTATACACTATGCAATCACTCAGTCAGAACCAGGAGACCTGGTTGCTATCATTGGCCTTGGAGACGATAAATACCAGCATATAAAAGGCGTTAACGTTCCTCAGGACGACGATAAGTGTGCGAGAGAAGCGATTAAGGAATGGGAAGAAAATCGCAAGAAATAACTATTCACGATACCAAGATTTGAGGTGTAAGATGATTAAATTTGATAACGATTACAGCAGAAGTGCTCACCCTGAGATAATCAAAGCTCTAAACGAAGATATATATAATTCATATGCTGGTTATGGGCTCGACTCATGGTGCGAACGAGCAAGTGATGAGATTCGTAGAGCTATCGAGTGTCCTTCTGCCGATGTACACTACTTGGTCGGTGGAACTCAGACTAATATGACGATTATAGATATTGCTCTAAGGAGCTTTGAAGGTGTCATATCTGCGGATACGGGTCATGTAAATGTTCATGAGACAGGCGCAATTGAGTTCACACGCCATAAGGTTATCGCGCTACCATCAACAGATGGCAAAATCACTGCTGATCAGATTAGAGAACAGGGTGTGCTTAAGGTACATAATCCAACTCCAGGTCATGTAGTGGAGCCTAAAATGGTATACATCTCGCAGCCGACAGAGCTCGGAACTCTCTATAGCAAGTCGGAGCTCGAGGCGATTCGTACCGCTTGTACAGAGTTCGGCTTCTACCTGTTCGTGGATGGTGCAAGATTAAGCTATGCACTCGCCTCACCTCATAGTGACGTAGACCTAAGATGCCTCGCGAATAACTGCGATGTATTTTACATCGGTGGTACAAAGTGCGGTGCGTTATTTGGAGAAGCAGTTGTAATTCTTAACGACAAGCTAAAGCCTCACTTCTTCAGCTATCAGAAGCAGCACGGTGCACTCCTTGCCAAAGGCTGGCTTCTCGGACTTCAGTTCTATACATTAATTAAAGACAATCTCTACACCGAGATTGCTAAACCAGCTGTAAAAATGGCCCTAGATGTCAAAGCTGCTGTGCTTTCAAAAGGGATCAGACTTGCCGTAGATAGCCCGACCAACCAGCAGTTCTTCATTATGACGAACGAACAGATTAAAGCGCTTAGCGAAGAATATTTGCTGTCTGAAATTGAGACCGTGGATGAGTTTCATAAGTGCATGAGACTTTGTACCGCTTGGTACACGAAACAGGGTGATGTGGATGCATTCATCGAAGCGGTTAAAACTTTATGATAGATTCAATAGTTATTTAATTACAAAACAACCTGACTAAATCGAAAATCGATAGTCAGGTTGTGCTATAAGTCCATATTAAAATCAGTTAAGAACCTCTACTCCATCGAAGTTAACTCCGATCATCTCTTCGAGTTCAGCACTGATGCTGATTACGAAGTCTATGCCGTAATCCTTCGAGATATCCTTAACCTTCGAAAGGAAGCTTGGAAGAATATCTAGAGAGAAATCAGCATGTCTCATGATACCATCCAAAAAGATTGTCTGAATGTCATTATCCGAGCTGATGATACCAAATATGAATCCGATATACTCATCCTCGTTAGTTATGTGAACAAAATCTTCCATGCAGATTACACGAATCTTGTAGTCTAGATCGTAGATAAGTCTGGAATTCTTGTTAATAAATACGGTGCTGCCCTTGGTCTCCTCGACGCTTGCATTAGCTAGCTCGATCATTTTCTTGGTCTTCCCCTTACCTTTGTGTCCTACCAATAATTTAACCATGGAATCGTCCTCCTTTATTTTCTTTTTTTGATTATACATTACCCGAATTTGTATATCAACAAATCCGGGTATCGAATTTAATTAGTGATTGAAGACCAAAAGTTATTTTACTTCTACAGCCTTCTCAGCATCTAGCTTCTTAACAACTTCGTCGATTCTGTGTGCAACTTTGATAAAGTCAGCTTCTACAAATCCTCTTGTTGTCATTGGAGCAGTTCCAACTCTAACACCGCTTGTCTGCATTGGGGAACGCTTCTCGTTAGGAACACAGTTCTTGTTGAGAGTGATTCCAGCTTCGTCACATGCATTCTGAAGATCCTTACCTGAGAATTCCTTGTCCGAAAGGTCGATAAGGAATACGTGGTTATCAGTTCCACCTGTAACGATGTTGTATCCCAGCTTGAGCATTTCGTCAGCAAATGCTGCGCAGTTCTTTACAACCTGTGCTGCATATTCCTTGAATTCAGGTTTTAGTGCTTCTTCAGCACAAACAGCTTTTCCAGCGATGATGTGCTCGAGCGGACCACCCTGTGCAAATGGGAATACTGCACTGTCAATCTTCTTAGCGAACTCTTCTTTACAGAAGATCATTCCGCCTCTAGGTCCTCTAAGTGTCTTGTGAGTTGTTGTCGTAATGATGTCAGCATATCCGAATGGGGATGGATGTGCTCCACCAGCAACTAGACCAGCGATATGAGCCATATCTACCATAAATAGAGCACCAACGCTCTGAGCGATTTCAGCAAACCTCTCAAAATCGATGATTCTTGAGTAAGCACTAGCACCAGTGAGGATCATCTTAGGCTTAAGCTCCTTAGCCTTCTTCTCGAGGTCTGCCATATCGATAAACCCATTATCATCTACGTTGTAGAAATGAACATCGAAGAACTTACCGCTGAAGTTAACCGATGAACCGTGAGTTAGGTGCCCACCGTTGTCTAGGTTGAGTGAAAGGATTGTATCACCTGGTTCTAGTACTGCGTTGTAAGCAGCAAAGTTAGCCTGTGAACCACTGTGTGGCTGCACGTTTACGTGATAATCTGTGTTGAATACTTCTCTCCACTTGTCACAGCAGTACTCTTCAAGTTCGTCAACGTATCTTGTTCCGCCGTAGTATCTTCCCTTGTTTCCGGAGTGTCTAGCAACTGGCTTTGCAGGATATCCCTCTGCATACTTCCATGATAGGCAGCTTCCGCAAGCAGCAAGAACTGCTTCTGAACAGTAGTTCTCGGATGCGATTAGCTCCACGTTGTTCTTCTGTCTGTTGTACTCCTTCTCAACTAGAGCAGCAACGGCAGGAGATGTCTTTGCAATTTCAGCGATATTTTCTAGGTTATATCTGCTGTCATCGTAGCCATTTCTGTCAAACATTAATTTTCCCGTCCTTTCGATTGAAAAAAATTCTTATATCTCCAATAAGATATATGGATCCTAAAAAGAGCAGTACGTCTGCACCAGACGCAAGTGCCCTATCAAAGGCTGTTTCTTCATCGCTGATGGCTGTCACAGCGATGCTCTCGTCTTCAAGAAGCGTCTTGAGCTCTTCTGCTTTGAGAGCTCTTGGACTTACAGGTTCTGTTGCAATCACTTCATGGCAATAAGCTGTAGCAAGCCCAGATTTGAGTATCTCTGTCATAGTCTGATACTCTTTGTCAGCAAAACATCCGAAGACTGTCAATATCCTTTTATCCTTGAAAATGGTCTCTCTAAGTTCCTTTAAGGTAGCCATCGCAGCTGTGAGACCTTGAGGATTGTGTGAACCATCTATAACTATGTATGGGTTACTCCTGAGGATTTCGAAGCGTCCCATGTTTCTCGCATTTTCAAGACCTTGCCTGATTTCCGAATCATCAATAGCTATTGAACCGCGATTTCTAATACATCTCACAGCTAGCAATGCTGTGATTGCATTTCTAATCTGATGTTCACCTATGAGCCCTATCTTGACACCGTCCATCTTGACTTCATCATGACCTTCAGTGAATTCAAAATCAAAGCTCATAAGTTCAGAATAGTCATTAATTTTGTATTCAGCAAGCGATGCGTCGATAAATTTTGCATTCTTTTCCTTGGCAGTATCCGATATGACCTTTTTTACTTCAGGTTCTGGAGATTCCGATACAACAGGAATACCTTCTTTGATAATCCCAGCCTTTGCCTCTATAATCTCGGTCAACGTATCTCCGAGCATGTCTACGTGGTCAAAGCCTATCTGGGTGATCACAGATACGAGAGGGTTAGAAATGACATTTGTCATATCCATCTTACCGCCGATTCCCGTCTCGAGAATCACGATATCAGGTGACTGCTCCTTAAAATACATCAGCGCCGTAGACGTCAATATCTCGAACTCCGAGAAGTATCCGAAGCCTTCATCATTCACCTGTTCTGCAAAGGACATCACATATGTGGCAATCCTGCAGAAGTCATCGTCACTGATATACTGCCTGTCGATATCAAATCGCTCGTTATACTCCATCACGTGCGGCGAAGTGAACACTCCTACTGAATAGCCAGCAGCTCTAAGCATAGATGCCATGAATTGACACACCGAGCCTTTCCCATTCGTACCTGCCACATGGATGACCTTAAGCTCTTTCTCTGGGTTACCTAGTAGCTCAAGGAGCCTTCTCATCCTCTTAAGACCAATCGGCCCCTTCTTGGCTGTCATGCTCCATATGCGCTGAATAAGTTCTTCACTTGCTTTATTTGCCACTTGGTACACCCATGGACTCAAGTCTCTTGATTACTGTTTCCAGCATTTCGCGATACTTATTGCCCTTCTGCTTCTCCTCTTCAACTACTGATGCAGGAGCCTTCGCAACGAATCCCTGGTTAGAGAGTTTCTTCTCTACACGAGCAACCTCATCTTCGAGTCTCTTCTTCTCCTTCTCAAGTCTCTTGCGCTCTGCTTCAAAGTCAACTAGGTCAGCTAGCGGAATCAGGAGCTCTCCTCCTGTGAATACTGCTGAAACTACGCCATCAGGAGTCTCGCTATCAGTACTCTCGACTTCTATCTCTACAACGTTGGCTATTTTCTGAATGTGAGCAGAAATTGCTTCGATTGTGTCCTTAAGTGTATCTGTCTTGACAATCAGATTTAGCTTGCGACTAGGCGCAGCATCCACTTCTGTTCTGGCATTTCTGATAGCCTTGATGATTTCTTTGGCAGTCTCAATTCTTGCTACAGATTCAGCAAACGACTTAGCTTCATCATAAGTTGGCCATGACGCTGTAATGAGTAGATTATCCTCGCTCTCGGCAGCATCTGATTCTGCTGGTAGATATCCCCAGATTTCCTCTGTAATAAACGGCATGAATGGGTGAAGTAGTTTGAGAAGATCCTTGAGAACGCTCTGAAGAACGAATCTCGCAGTAGCTTTATCTTCCTCATCATCACTCCATAATCTCGCCTTGATTAGCTCGATATACCAGTCGCAGTATTCATCCCAGATTAGTTCGTATATCTTCTGACCCGCGAGTCCAAGCTCGAACTTGTCCAGCGAATTTGTAATATCTGCCGCCGCTTCATTTACAAGCGATATAATCCACTTATCTTCATCTCTGAGCACTGCCGCCTCAGTAGTTGCCATCGGCAGTAGGTTGCCGTCATCATCCTGAAGATTCATAATCGTAAATCTCGACGCATTCCAAAGCTTGTTAGCAAAGTTACGTGAGGACTCGAGTCTATCCCATATGAATCGAGTATCGTTACCAGGTGTGATACCTGTGATTAGCATAAACCTGAGAGCATCCGCTCCAACCTTATCGATTACCTCAAGTGGATCAATTCCGTTGCCAAGCGACTTACTCATCTTTCGGCCCTGCTCATCCCTGACGAGTCCATGTAGGAATACATATTCAAAAGGTGGTTCTCCCATAACTTCGCATGCTGAGAATACCATTCTGATAACCCAGAAGAATAGAATATCATATCCTGTTACCATTACAGAATTAGGATAGAAGTAATCGAGTTCTGGCGTCTTTTCAGGCCACCCTAGCGTTGAGAAAGGCCATAGTCCAGAGCTGAACCAAGTATCAAGCACGTCCTCATCCTGATGGAAATGTGTGCATCCGCACTTAGGGCATGCGCTTGGCATCTCATGACTTACGACTATTTCATCGCATTCATCACAGTAATATGCTGGGATTCTGTGACCCCACCATAGCTGCCTCGATATGCACCAGTCATGAATATCGTTAAGCCAGTTTAGATAAATCTTCTCAAATCTCTCTGGAACATGCTTTAGCTTTCCAGACTTTGCCGCCTCAACTGCTGGCTTAGCGAGTTCTTCCATCTTGACAAACCACTGATCCGAAAGCTTCGGCTCAATGGCGTTGTGACATCTATAGCACTTTCCTACTGGAATATTCAGATCTTCAATCTTAACGAGGAAGCTAGCCTCTTTAAGATCGTGTACCCACGCCTTACGGCACTCATATCTGGTCATTCCCTCGTATTTACCAGCTAGCTCATTCATCGTAGCATCATCATTCATACAGGACATGATTTCAAGGTCATGTCTCTGTCCTACGAGGAAGTCGTTAGCATCGTGAGCAGGAGTAATCTTTACAGCACCAGTTCCCTTCTCTGGATCTGGATACTCATCTGCGATTACAGGGATTTCCCTGTTCAAAATAGGTAGAATTACTGTCTTACCTACTAAGTCAGTGTATCTCTCGTCCTCAGGGCTTACAGCGATTGCAACGTCACCGAACATAGTTTCGGGTCTCGATGTAGCAACGGTGATACCGTCACCGCCATCCTTTGCCGGATAACGGAAGTACCAGTACTTACCCTGCTCATCCTCGTGTTCAACTTCAGCATCAGATAAAGACGTCATACAGTCTGGGCACCAGTTTACAAGTCTGTTGCCTTTGTATATCATGTCCTTCTCATAGAGTCTAATAAAAAGCTCTGTTACAGCCTTGTTGCAGCCCTCGTCCATTGTAAAACGCTCTCTACGCCAGTCGCAGGAGTCTCCGAGCTTACGGCACTGCTTCGTGATTCTGCCGCCATACTCCTCTTTCCACTTCCATGCGCGCTCGAGGAACGCCTCTCTACCTATGTCTTTCTTATCCTTGCCGGTCTCTTCACGGAGAGCGTTGTTAACCTTAACCTCAGTTGCGATACTAGCGTGGTCGCTACCAGGTAACCACAGCGCGCTGTATCCCTGCATTCTCTTCCATCTGATAAGGATATCCTGCAACGTCTGGTCAAGTGCATGTCCCATATGAAGTTGCCCTGTGATGTTTGGAGGCGGCATAACTATGCAGTATGGCTTCTTGTCCCTATCCACCTCTGCGTTGAAAGAACCATGCTCCTCCCACATCTCATAAATACGATCTTCAAAATTCTTGGGATCGTACGTTTTAGCAAGATTTTTACCCATTTTTTACTCCTAAATTCCTATTATTCTATCTCTACGGCTTCATATATCTAGCTGTAAAGCATTCGCTATATGTTCAGCTCAAGTGCGTTTATTCGTCAGAAAAAACTTCGTGTCTGATATTCTCCATCCTATTATCCACATCTGCGAGTATCTCTGAACATATCTTCAGCTTGTTCTGAAGCTCCTCGCTCAGTGCACCTTCATTCTTGTACTTAAGCTCATGTTCCAAACTCGCCCACGTATCCATGGCGATGCTGCGGAACTGCATCTCAACGGGAATCGAGACTTTTTTGCTGACGAGAAATATCGGAACCTCTATGACAACATGTAAGCTCCTATAGCCGCTTTCCTTAGGATTTGAGCTGTAGTCTTTAATCCTTATAAGCTTGATATCCTCCTGCTTGAGCAACAAGCTCGATAACCTATATATATCATCTCTATAATTGCAGACAACTCTAACACCTGCGATATCATAAATCTGCTTCCTAATCTCTGCGAGGTTATTAAGCGGATCTTCTATGCCATATCTCTCAGCCTTGTCGAATAAGCTGTTGACCGACTTTAGTCTGTACTGAATGTGGTGAATAGGACCATGATCATCATGCTGCTTGAAATCATCGTCGAGAATTTCCAGCTTAGTAGAAATCTCTTTTATCGCAGCCTCATACTCGAGTCTGATGTCAGCGATTTCTTGAAAAAAAGCGTCTTTATCTCTTACAAGCTCAAGCTTGTTTTTACTCAATCTTTCAGGATTGAGTATCTCGTTAGTAATATTCATTCCCACTTTACGTCCTTTAAAATCAAAGTTTGTTGTAAGACCTATTAATCAAATATCTCTAGGCACGCTCTGCCGCTTTCACTACGTTGCGTAGGAGCAGTGCAGTCGTTACGGTGCCAACTCCACCTGGAACAGGTGAATAGCTTAGTGATGTAGGCATACCCTCAGTTTCTAGCGCGCCGGAGTCAAAGTCGCCTGCGAGTTTTCCGTCCTTGCCAGTGCCTGTGCCGACATCTATGATTATCTGTCCGTCATGGAATAGCTCTGGGCTATATGACTCAATCTGGCCTGTAGCGAGTACAACAACATCTGCTCTCTCACAAGCTTCTCTAAGATTCTCATCTGTAGTTCTGGTATGGCACACAGTAACCGTTGCATTAGCATTCATCATCATGAGCATCAGCGGCTTACCTACTCTCATGCTTCTGCCCACAATTGTTACCTGCTTACTTTTGAGGTCAACACCGTAGAATTTCAGTATCTCCATGCAAGACTCCGCTGTGCAAGCGTAGAATGCGTTAGGATCATTTGCAAAAAGACTTGCATAAGAAGCATCAGTAATCGCATCAATATCCTTTGCTGGATTCAGGAGCGCACGTAGGCACTCACCGTCGATTCCTTTAGGAAATGGCATCAGCATGATGATTCCATCAATGTTATCATCGTTATTGATCCTTGTGAGTTCTTCCTCAGCAACACTCTGAGACACAGTCTCTTCGAGAACTACAGACTCGCATTCTATTCCATATTTTTCCGCTCTCTTGATGATAGCTCCCTCGTAATACTTCTCTCCATCGTCCTCGCCGATTCTGAAAGTAGCAATCTTAGGAGCATTGCCTGCTTCAGTTAGCGCATTAACTCTTGAAATAATATCCTGATCTATGGCATCCCTTACGGGTGCGCCCTTTAGTAATGTATGCATATCTACTGTTTCCTCCGTATTTTTAACGTACAAAACCGACTAATATTATAGCATAGTGACAAAAGAATTAGTACATTCTTTAAGCCAAACGACAAAAGTGTTATTACATAAAACATGCAATAACACTTATTATTTTAATTAATTTAAAAACACATTTTGTGTTGGCTTCCAGTAGGTATTTCGAAGCTCCCTACTTATTGAGAACCGCCTTTGCGAGCGCATCCGCAAGCTCGTTGTATTTATCGCCAGAGTGACCCTTGACCTTTACAAAACTAATTTTCATAGATTTGCGGTTCTCGCGAATGTACTCTTTGTACGCTCTCGTCATGTCGAGATTAGCCTTCCATTCATCGTCTGCCCATTTCCCAACGCCAAGATAATCGTGGTAGATGACAACCGAATCTATTCCATGCTCCTTGCAGTAATTAATCGCTAGCTCTGCACCCTTGATTTCACCAGCGACGTTTCTTAACTTGCTACCAGCGTCATCAGTATAGAGTTCGTTAAGCTTTACAGTCTCACCATCTACAAGGATTACCGCCCCAGAAGCATAATGTCCCGTCGCTATATCGTAACTGCCATCGACATATGCTTTTACGATACCATCATCCTTCAATGGTGCATTGGGTTCAGCTTCTTCCTGTGCGAAGTAGTTCGGTTTAAGCTTCATGCTTTCAAGCACTTCTGAACCAACAAACTCCTCTGCTTCGCTAAGTCTTGCAAATCCTTTATATTCAGAATTCGGGAAGCCGTCAACCTGCATCTTGCACTCATCCCAAGTACCATAGATACCCGGAATCCTTCCGACTTTTACCGCATAAAACTTTTTCTTAGCCATTTTACTTTCCTCACTTGCCTTGAACTTTTTGAGAAATGATTTGCGATGAATCGGAGAAATTCCGAGGTTGTGTAGACCATCATAATGAGTAGCCGTTCCGTACCCCTTGTTGCTAGCAAATCCATACCCTGGATATTCAGTATCAATCTCTTTCATAAATGAATCTCTTGAGACTTTTGCGACTATCGACGCTGCCGCGATAGAGTAGCATGTAGCATCACCTTTTATTATCGGCTTCTGTGCTATGCCCTCAGCCTCTAAATCTACCGCATCTATTAGTAGCATTTCGATATTTTCTCCGTCTGGAAGCTTATTCTGCACTTCTGTAATAGCACGGTGCATCGCTAACTTCGTAGCATTAAGGATGTTGATATCATCGATTTCTTTTGCCGTCGCAATACCTATTCCGTAAGCTACTGCACCTTCACATATTTCCTTGTAAAGCTTCTCTCGCTGCTTCTCACTTACCTTCTTGGAATCATCAACTCCAGGCACTCTAAAATCCGATGGCAAGACAACACATGCCGCATAAACAGGCCCAGCAAGCGGTCCGCGGCCTACTTCATCTATACCCGCGATATTTTTAATTCCGGACTCACGGAGCTCATCTTCAATCTGAAGTAGCTCATGCATCCTTTTCATTTTCTTCTCTTCACGTTCTTGCTTCGTCATAGTTAGATTCTCAACTCTTATAACAGCGCAGGCACACCCAGCTGCGTTACATTTCATACTACTTCTGATTTAATCTCTCCAGTGTGATGTTGCCTATGATTCCAGCTCTAAATTCATCTAGAATCGTACGACCAGTTCTCTCGTAGTCGATGCGCTTTCCAGACTGGATAAAGCCTCGCTTTAGAGCAATCGCTTCCATGTCAGCTAGTACAGGATCTATAGGTTCTCCATACTCGTTATATTCTTCCTCGTTATCACCCATAAGACCGTCAAGCTTATATCTCGCAATAAGTTCATCCGGGTAGTTCGCTCTAAGAACCTTCAGTAGTTCAAATGCGAGGTCTTGCACATTCAGAATCTCGTCCTTGATACTTCCGCAAAATGCAAGGTTGAGACCTACATGAGGATCCTCGAACTTCGGCCAGAGAATTCCCGGTGTATCGAGAAGCTGCATGCCGTTTTCAAGTGTAACCCACTGCTTTCCCTTGGTAACACCAGGTCTATCTCCTGTCTTGGCACTTTTCTTGCCGATAAGTCTGTTGATAAAAGAAGACTTGCCAACATTAGGCACTCCTACAATCATCATGCGAAGCGGTCTCTTGAGAGCACGTGCCTTATTTCGCTCTATCTGATACTTATCTAAAACCTTGTAAAAAGCTTTTATATTGTCACCATTTCTGGAATCGACAGGCAGCGCAATATCTCCAGCCATCTCAAAATATCGCTTCCACTCGTCAGTCGCTTGCTTATCGGCGAGATCGCACTTTCCGAGAATTACCACACGTTTTTTGCCAGAGATTAGCTCATCTATTATTGGGTTTCTACTAGATAGCGGAATCCTGCTATCTACTATTTCTACTACGAGATCTACAGCCTTGAGATTCTCCTGTATGAGCTCGCGTGTCTTCTTCATGTGCCCTGGATACCAGTTAATGTTATTAATCATATTTTCTCCTAAGAAAAATGCATACCACAGCAATCTGCCGAGGTATGCATCATTATCCTTACTTGTAAGCTAAAACTAGTTCGCCTTCTTGATTCTTGCAGCCTTACCTGTTCTCTCACGCATGTAATTAAGCTTAGCTCTTCTAACGCGGCCCTTCTTAACTACCTCGATCTTGTCAACCTTAGGTGAATGTATTGGGAAAGTCTTCTCAACACCGATTCCCTGTGCAAGTCTTCTTACAGTGAAAGTCTGAGAAATGCCGCCATTCTGCATCTTGAGTACGTATCCTTCGAATACCTGGATTCTCTCTCTCTGTCCCTCGATAATTCTAACGTGTACCTTTACAGTATCACCGACATTGAACTCAGGAACATCATTCTTCTTATAGTCCTGTGTAATCTGATCTAAAATATTCATCGTTATTCCTCCTCCCTCTCAAAGACGTTCGTAGCATGTTTCTTCTTCGAGCTTCGCTCGTTACTTGCATAGCTAGAGGACCGTCCGTAATAACTTTTGTATGATATCATACCCCTACTGTTATTGCAAGGGTTAAAAGCCCATTCTGTTAAATCAAGAAACATACAGGAGTAATTGCTCCTGTATGTTTTCTTATTTAGTTGCTTTTCTAACTTCTCGTGAGCTATGTACAAACACGCACATGAGTATGTACATAGTCGTTCACAGCGATTACTTTATATTCGCATTCTTAGCAGCGACCAGTCCTTTTCTATAAAGCGACTTTAGCTTATCTATATCCCTAGTCAGCGTCTTGAGCTTACCAATACTTTTAGGCGCAATTATCGTAGCCACGCCCTCCTCTTCCAGCTTCTTAACAGCATCCAGCTGAATATTATATATTTCAGCTCTATGCTCTAATAGCTCAGCCGCCTTAGGATACTGCCTTGCCAGTACCTGTGCCATCCTCTTATCGCTATTTCCCACGCGATAACTGTCCTTTGGCCTAGTTAAGATAATTACGAGTTCATCGCATCCATCATCTAATGCCTTCTTATATGGGATTGGGTCTGCTATACCCCCATCAAAATATTCCACACCATCTATCTTATAAGGTTTATTTACAACCGGTACGCAGCTAGACGCATTTATAGGTGCATAGTTATTATAGTTTAGATCGGCTTTTGTAAAGTATTTAGTCTTGCCAGTATTTGCTTCAGCAGCAATTATTATGAATTCTGATGGATTGTTCTTAAGAACTTCGAAATTTAGTGGATATTCACCATAACTGTTAGACAGTGTGCCATATACATAATCTAAATCAACATATGAACCTGTCTTAATGAAATTATCAAGACTCATATATTCCTTTCGCATAGCATATTCCGTATAAAATTCATAATTTCTGTGTTGTTGTCCTGCAAGGAATGATGCTATATTAGCGCAGCCAGCTGATACACCATAGCACCTGTCAAAAGCCTCTCCATACTCAAGGAAGTAGTCGAATACTCCAGCTCCAAATATATCACGCGTTCCGCCACCAACATCAATAATGCCTCTCATGCCTTACCTCCTTTTATATAGTAAATTATTTATTTTATATATTTATCAGTTTCAATCTGCAGGTCATCCCTGACTTTAAGTTCCCAACCTTCGACATCGACAACTTTAACATTGCAGTTTCCGACATGCTCTGTCCACAAATCACTGAATTCCATGCCTCTCATATAGAGAAGCATCATGTGAATTGCCGTACCGTGAGATACTGCAAGAATGTTGCCTTCGCTGTTTTCATCTCGCACCCTCTCGAGGAATCGCTTAACCCTGAATTTAAGTGTCTCTAGTGATTCGCCTCCCTTCGGTGGCATGTAAGTCTCTGGCGACAGAAAAATATTGCTTTTTTCTCCCTTAATCTCCTCGTACTTACGTCCCTCGTTTGTTCCGAAATCAATTTCGGTGAGATTATCGTCGATTATGAACTTATCTCTAGTTAAACCAGTTGCAATCTCTCCAGTCTTAATCGCTCTCTCAAGCGGGCTACAGAACACCTTGTCAAACTTGATTCCACTTTCCTTAAATAGCTCTGCAACTTTCTCTGATTGAGCAATTCCAACATCATTGAGTTCAGTCTGCATACGCCCTTGAAAGCGCTTCTCACCATTGAAATTAGTCTGCCCATGTCTAAGAATGTATAGTCGCATAATGATTTTGCCTTTCTGAATTTCTATTTTAACTTTTTCCTTTGAAAATACTCTTTGACTCCATCCACTAGGTGCTCAAGTTCGTTTAGACCTGGTAGCATGTGCTTGTCATGAAGATTTTCATTAAGCTTCTCGCGTAGTTTCTCTTTATCTGGACCTTCTTCGCGAATCCTCTTTATTTTCTCCCACAGCACTGGATAATCTCGCTTTATAATCTCTCTGTGACGAGCTCTCTCCTCAGCAAATGCATGGTACGCATCTGGGAATCTGCTCTTGAACTGCTCTTCGCGAATCATTCTCGTTCTGATAATCTCGTCGAGCTCTTCAGAGTTTCTGTCGTTAATCTGTAAGTCTAGCTTTGCATGATATAGCAAAATCTTCTCACGCACTCGCTGGAATTTCTCGAGGTCAATCTTGCCGAGTTCAAGGAGATGAGCGAGCTGAAACTCGAGGAAATCCAGAAATGTCTCTTCATCGATTTCACTCCAATTGCTGCCAAGTGCATTTCGCTCGGCTTCACGAATCATATCTTCATCCACTTCCTCAAGGTTAATCAGCTTATCCGCGAGCGAGTTAGCAACCTCCTCCATCCTAGCTTCTGCCTGATCTCCGTATGCCCATTCAAACTCCGCAATCTGGGCGCTGCCGGCAGAGCCGCTAATCGGTATGTAACATACGTTACCTTCGCAGTCACCAAGCTTATATGGCTTATTTATTCCCACGGATTTTAGCGCCTGATATATATGAGGAACTATCGCATAGTCCTTAAACATCTGGTCCGCGCCAAATGCACGTAGCTGGTCATTGAGATTTCCCGAGTGCTCTGTCAGGAACAGCTTAATACCACGCTCCTTATATTTATTATATAGAATCATAAGACGTTCAACCGCTGTAACATCGATGCTCGTAATTCCGCTGGCATCTATGATAACCGCCTTCATATCATCGGTAACAAGATCATCAATCTCATCCTTGATAGTATTTGCATTAGCGAAGAACAGCGCCCCACCAAATCTATATATCAAAGCGCCCTTAACCTCACGAGTTCCCGTAGTTCTATCGACAGGATAGAACTGGTCTTTTTCAGGTATGTACCCGAGTCTGCTTCTAGGAGGATTCGATGCTCTGATGATTACCGTCACAAACGATAGGATAATGCCGATAAGAACTCCATAAATCGTTCCAAAAATCAGAACTGTGAACATTACCACGTAGAAAATCCTCCACTCAGTCCTATCAACCTTACGTAGCTTTGCAGCTAGGTCGAATTCCGTACTACTGATAAGTGCAGATATCACTATCGCAGTAAGTATTGGTACAGGGAGCATGTGGATAAAGCTAGTTCCAAAAATAAGGATTATCATCATCGTAAATGCCGCTGATATCGACATCACCTGAGACTTCACGCCGAATTGATCGGCGATATTGCTTCTTGAAACACTTCCATTTACCGGGCAGCAACCAACGAGGCCGCCCGCTAGATTGCTCATGGCATATGCTAGAATCTCTCTGTTGTTATCAATCTTGTCATCGTACTTGAGAGCAAAATTATTTGTGGCTAGAAGTGTCTCCGAGATGATAACTATAGCGATAATAAGAGTTTGCAGCATCATCGTTCTGACATTACCATGAACTAGCGTAACATCTGGATTTACGATAGCTGGTAGACCAGACTTCACCTCAGGCAGGAGCTTCACTCCATAGCTCTCCAGATCCATAAAGTAAGTAAGCCCTGCTCCGACGAACATCATGACAGCACTCATTGGAATCGCTGGAATAACCTTTTTGGACCCTAAAATTATGATAATCGTTCCGAGTCCTAGAATTAACGATGGAACGTGAATTCCAGAACTTGCTGATTTATATATGTGATTGAGGAGTTCGTGTAGTTCTCCTCTTCCAGAATCTCCACCAAATAGTTTCGGAATCTGCATCAGTATTATCGTAGAGCAGATACCTGTTATAAAGCCGCCCATAACTGGTGACGAGATATATTTCACCAATCTTCCCAGACCAACGATTCGAGCTAGTAATATCCAAGCTGCCGTAAACAGCGTAATAACAGGGATGATTTGTACAGCCTCTTCCGATTGATACGCTATGCCCATCGAGTAGAGCATACCTCCGACGAGAGCAGCAGGTGCAGCATCTACACCAAATACAAATCTCGGTGAACTCGTTATAATCCCGTAAACCAGTATCGGTAGTAATGAGCCGTATAGTCCGTAAATCGGCGGTAGCCCCGCAACGAGCGCATAACCGATGGAAATCGGAATAGATACGAGCGCGATGATGATTCCGGCTGGAATATCTTTTTTCAAAAACTGCAAATCATACCCTTTTATTGACATCTGGTTCCCCTGTTACGAGTGTCGCTTAGCAAAAATCAACACTACTTCATTCTAAACTTAATGTGTATTATACATCAGTTGCGTGTTAAAATTATGATATGAAAAGAATTAGATTAGGATTATCGGGCATAAAGGTTTCTGAAGTTGGTATGGGAACACTCACTATGGGTTTTTCGCAAAAGAATCTTTCGATTGACGAAGGCTCACGAATCATCGTACATGCGGTGAGGAGAGGAATTAATTTTCTCGATACGGCTCAATATTACGACACATACAGATACTTAAAACCCGCATTAGATATAATTAAATCAGATGAAAAACTTGAGATGCCGATTGTCTGTAGCAAGACACTCGAAACTGGCTACGAACGTGCTGCTGCTGCAGTTGACGAATGCCTTCTAGCACTCGGACTTAAGCAGATAGACATATTCCTGCTTCACGAGGTTCGAGGTACCACAGACCTTGCAGATAGAAGCGAGGCTTGGAAGGCTCTACAGGATAAGAAAGCTGCTGGATTGATTAAAGCTATTGGAATTTCGACACACCATGTCGATGCCTGCAAGGCGATGGCAAAGTTTGAATCGTGTGACATAGTCTTTCCTCTTATCAATAAAGCTGGCATGGGTATCAGAAATGGCGATGGACCAGGTACCCGCGAGGACATGGAAGAAGCGATAAAGCTTTGTTCACAGCGAGGGATTGGCGTGTTCACCATGAAGGCTTTTGGCGGTGGAAATATCATCGAAGATTACGTCGATTGTCTCGACTATGTCACTTCATTAGATGGTGTTGATGCCGTGATGCTAGGCATGGGAAGTCTAGAGGAAGTCGATGCTGCAGTCAATTACTTTGAGAGAAATCTTGACAGTGATTATCGCCCTGACATCAGCAACAAGCGCATGATGGTCGACCAAAGTGACTGCGAGGGCTGTGGCACTTGCAAGGCTCGCTGTGTAAGCGAAGCGATATATTGGAATGACGACGGACTAGCTGAGATTAACGTTGAAAAATGTGTTCGATGTGGTTACTGCGCACCCGTTTGTCCTGTTCGTGCCATTGTTTTTTTATAGTATTTAAGAAATATATTCATTATCCGTCTTGTACTAATTGTGCAAAATTGATATTATGGTTCTATGTATGGACTTGAAAGGAGAACTTTATGGAATACTTAAGATATTATGATGAAATTGTTTCTCGCCGCCAGTCGTGCCGCGATTTCGCAGATACAGTAGTTGACGCTGCTTCAGTTGAGGAAATCAAAGCCTACAACGAAGTAGTTCCTAGACTGATTCCTGAGATTGCTACAGAACTTCACTTCTTTAGCGGTGATGTAGTGGATTTTATTGGAAACAGTGTAGGATATAACGGCTTTACAGTAAAGGCACCAAACTACCTAGCTCTATACTCTGAGGATGCACCTCACTACCTAGAGAACGCTGGATTTATCGCACAGGGATTAACTCTTAAGCTAACACAGCTCGGCTTTGACGCTTGCTGGCTAACAATAAACGATGCTGAAGCTGCTAAAGGCGCACTCGGTATAGATACAGATAAGACTCTTGCAGTATTTGTCGCATTTGGACACGGCAACAAGGCCAAGAAGGACGTTCGTCTCGATATCAAGAGCCCATCCAACGTTACAATGGTTTCTTGCGAGAAGAAGGTTGCACCAAAAATCAGCATGCAGGATCTACTTTCTTACAAAGTATACGGAGAGCCGGTTAACATGGAGCTTCTATACACAGAGCTAGAGGATGCACTACTATCAATCGCTGTTGCACAGTCATTCTTTAACCGCCAGCCATACAGAGTAATCGTTGATGACGATATCGTATCGCTAATCGGACTAGATGACGAACTCACAACAGCAGAGGACCAGCTTCTCAACTACGGTATTGCAATGTTCAACTTCTATGCAGTTCTCGACTCAACTAGAGCTGGCGTTAAGATGTGGAGCTTCGATGAACCTGGTAGGGATCTGCAGCTTCCTGCAAATGCTCACTACATCGCTAAGATTAGAGTATAATTTACGGATAGATAATATAAGACCTAGGATATGGAATCACATTGTTCCAGCTCCCAGGTCTTTCATTTTGAGTTTTACTCTCTTAGAGCACCTTATATAGGCTTACCATCGAGCGCAACTTCTATCAGCTCATCGTTCTCGTTATATACGAGCTTAAGCGAGAAAAAATCATCTCGTTCATTAAGGAATCTGAGAAATATCTTATCGCCCTCCCAGAGTTCGAGGCCTAGCAGCTTATCCTTTGGCACCCACTCGAGTACGCCTTCATCACACGGCACAGCCTCACCTTCAAATCCAGTTGCTGTAAATAGATGCATGTACTCAATCATCTCATTATCACCGCTTCCGTAGATGAAGGTAACTATGCCGCGAAATTTGTACTCGGTAAGGGTGTACCCCGTCTCTTCACGCACTTCACGAAGCAAACAGTCATCGGGACTATCTCTATCCTCGAAATGACCACCGACACCAATCCATTTATTATGGTTGATATCATTTGCCTTGGTGATGCGATGCAGCATTAGATAGCAATCATCCTTTTCGATATAGCACAGCGTACTTAGTCTAGCCTTCCCCATTACGATGCCTCCACTTCGTCAAATTGCGAGTTATATAGATCTGCATAGGCCCCGTCTTTCGCGAGAAGTTCGTCATGCGTTCCTTGCTCTATTATATCACCGTGGTTCATCACGAGTATAAGGTCTGCATTTCTGATAGTCGATAGCCTATGAGCTATAACAAACGTCGTGCGTCCCTTCATCAGATTATCCATGGCTTCCTGAATTCTGACTTCAGTTCTCGTGTCTACCGAAGATGTAGCTTCATCAAGAATCAATAGCTTTCTGTCTGCGAGAATCGCTCTTGCAATTGTGATTAGCTGCTTCTGCCCTTCTGAGATATTGGTCGCATCTTCGTTTAAAACCATGTTGTATCCACCTGGCAGAGTCTTGATGAATCGATCCGCCCTTGCCGCCTTAGCAGCTGCTATAACCTCTTCATCCGTCGCATCCTGATTTCCATATCTGATGTTCTCCATAATCGTATCGGAGTACAGCCACGTATCTTGAAGTACCATGGCGATGTTATCTCTTAGACCATGACGACTCATCGCTCGGATATCTATGCCATCGATTTTAATCACACCTGCATTTACATCGTAGAACCTCATTAGGAGCTTGACAATAGTTGTCTTGCCCGCACCAGTTGGTCCTACGATAGCAATTTTCTGACCTGGCTTAACGCTCGCGTTGAAATCATTGATGATAACCTGCTCAGAATCGTAGCCGAACTTAACATGCTCAAATTCCACATATCCTTCTACATCAAGGTCTTCGATTGTATTTTCAGGCTCAACAGGTTCCTCTTCCTCGGCTAGGAATTCAAATACACGCTCTCCTGCTGCACCCATCGACTGCACCTGATTCATAACCTGTGCAACCTGAGACAGTGGCTGTGTGAGATTTCGAACGTACTGGATAAACGCTTGGATGTCTCCGATGCCAATCACGTTTTTGATAGCGAGCATAGCTCCCGATATAGCAACACCAGCGTATCCTAGATTTCCGACGAACATCATCACCGGCTGCATAACACCAGATATAAACTGCGACTTCCACGCCGACTCATAGAGCATCTCGTTGGTCTCTTTAAAAGTCTTCTCTACTGACGCCTCTTTATTGAACGCCTTGATTACGAGCTGACCCGAAAAATTCTCTTCAATCTGACCGTTGATATTTCCAAGATATTCCTGTTGCATCTTAAAATGCTTTTGTGACATCTTGATGATAAAGCCGAGCAGTACTGTGGAAATAGGAATCGTGATAACTGAAATCAGTGTCATGAGTGGCGAAATGGTAAGCATCATAACTATTACACCGATTATCGTTGCTACGGATGTAATAATCGTTGTCACGCTCTGGTTTAAACCTGTTCCCAAAGTGTCAACATCATTAGTAATCCTCGACAGCACGTCACCGTACTGATGACTCTCGAAATACTTCATCGGCATGCGATTAATCTTTTCCGAGATGTCGCGGCGCATGTTATACACGATTTTCTGAGTTATACCTGTCATAATCCAGCCTTGGATGAAGCTGAGTATCGAACTAAGTGCATACAGCGCAACGGTTAGAGCTAGAATCTTGCCAATCGTCGTGAAATCAATAGTTCCAGTACCTTTAATCTTGTACATCAGTCCTTCTGCCAACACTGTGGTCGCACGGCCCATAACCTTAGGTCCTATAACCTGAAATACTGTGCCTGCAATTGCAAAGAAGATTACGACAATAAATGTATATTTATAATTGCCGCTGTAACTGATTATTTGCTTCATCGACTTGCCGAAATTCTTTGGCTTCTCGGCAGCTGCTCCAACTTCTTGGCTGTGCCCATGCTTCTTTGCCGGAGCTGGTTTAATTTTCGTATTCTCTGCCATTATTCCACCTCCAGTTCGCTCTTCGAAAGCTGAGATTCAGCAATCTGCTTATACACTTCGCATGTCTTGAGCAGTTCTCTATGCCTGCCCTTTCCGACAATCTCACCATCGTCGAGGACTATTATCTGCTCGGCATCCATAATTGTGCCGACGCGCTGCGCAACAATGATTTTAGTCGCATCCTTCTCGTACTGGGCGAGCACTTTTCTGAGCTTTACATCCGTCTTCATATCGAGTGCAGAGAAGCTGTCGTCGAACACAAGAATCTTTGGATTTTTGGCAATTGCCCTCGCGATTGATAGTCTCTGCTTCTGTCCACCTGAAACGTTCGACCCACCCTGTGCGATAGCACTTTCAAATCCATATTCCTTTTCCTCAATGAACTCGAGAGCCTGCGCTACCTCCGCGGCCTTACGAATCTCTTCGGGAGTAGCATCTTCATTTCCAAATCTGATATTTGAATCGATAGTACCCGAGAATAGAATTCCCTTCTGTGGTACGAAACCAATATGACTTCTTAGAGACTTCATACTTAAGCTTCTTATATCTCTGCCATCGAGCTTAATGCTTCCATCTGTTACATCAAAGAACCTCGGAATCAGGTTCACTATTGTACTCTTGCCTGAACCCGTACTACCGATAATCGCGGTGGTTTCTCCTGGTTCAGCTGTAAAACTAATGCCTGATATTACATCTTCTTCAGCATTGGAATACCTAAAGTAAACGTTATCAAACTCGAGTCTTCCCATGATTTCCTTAAGCTCTACTGCATCAGGTCTATCTAGCACTGATGATTCAGACTTTATAACTTCATCGATTCTGTTTGCCGCAACTCCCGCTCTTGGAATGAGTATCGACATTACGGTGAGAATCATGAATGACATGACGATCATCATTGAATAAGTGAGGAATGCTGTCATCGAGCCTACCTGCATATCACCTGTATCAATTCTATGTGAAGCAACCCAGATGATTGCCACACCCAGAAAATTCATCAGCAGCATGAGTAGAGGCGGCATGAATGTCATCACTCTGTTTGTAAAAAGCTGCGTCTTCTTAAGATTACTATTCGCCTTATCAAAACGTTTTTCCGCGGAACTCTCTCTGCCGAATGCACGAATTACTGGAATGCCGGTGAGTATCGAGCGAGAAACGCTATTTAGCGCATCTACGAGTTCCTGCATGATGCGGAATTTTGGTAGTGCGATGACCATCAGTATCACCACCAAGACTATTGCCGAAGCTACTCCCAGCGCTATTACATAGCTCATATGGGCACCGGTCTCGACAACCTTGTATATACCCCAAGCTGCAAGCACTGGCGCATATAGCACCATACGCAGCATAATTGTCGTAGTCATCTGAACCTGCTGTACATCATTTGTAGCTCTTGTAATCAGCGACGATGTCTGGAAGCTGTCCATCTCGGCATTCGAGAAGCTCATTACCTTTTCAAATACCTCTTTTCTCAGCGTCATACCTATCTTCGCTCCTATCTTCGAAGCGATGTACGAGGCGATAACTGCTGCCGAAATCATAACCAGCGTTACGAGCATCATCTTGAGGGCTATGTCCCATAGATAAGCTTTTTGCACCTTGTCTATGTTAACGCCTGCAGACTCAGCTGCACTTGTTGCATAAGCGATTCCCATAGACTTGAGCGTCCTATCTCCAACAGAAGAAATCGTCTTATCCATATCCTTTTTTGATTTACTAATAGTAGCCTCATCCATCTGTCCGCTAGCAATCCTCGCCCGAATCATCGGACGCATATCTACATATGTGTGCTCCTTGCCATTCTGATCCTTCGCCTTAAACGATCTGATATCAACCTTCATAAGCTTGGCGATTTCATCAACAGACATATCATCGATGCGGGCAGCAAGAGTTTTAGACTCCGGTCTCGCCGATAATTGTTCCTTAACCGTCTTCTTGAACTGCTTAACTGTCATGTGTCCGAGCTGATAGCTAAGAACTATCGGTTTAAGAAATTTACTGTCTAGCTTCTCAAGCTTGTCATCATCCTTAACCACAAGAGTATATGTGTCACCCATCTTTTTATAAGCATCAGTCCAGCTCTCCTTCTCACTATCCGTCATGAAGATTTGAGCTTCACTATATTCAGTCTCAGAAACCTTAGTAGGCAAAATATGTTCTATTCCCTTGTTCTGGACTCCAGTGTCGATCATCTTCTGCATGTAGCCAGGAATCGAAATATCACCAAAGGCCTGAATTACAAGCACCACGAGGAGTATAAGGATAGTTAGCTTGTAAGGCTTTAAGTTCTTAATTAGCTTTGTCATATACTATCTGTCATCCCCTTCCTCATGCGAATTATCACTCACAGAAATACTATTTTCTCTATGAGTGTCAAAACTCGTATTAAGCTCATTTTCTAGTTCTTCTTGCGCTATATCTGAGAGCTCTGAAATAAGTGATATAACCTCGGATACTTTATCTTCTCCGAACCTGCTAAAGACAGCATCAAAATATGAATCGATTATCTTCTTGTATCCTTTAATCTTTGTAAATCCATCTTCAGTGAAAAACACCAAAGTATTACGTCTATCGTTCGAATCGATTCTTCTCTCAATTATTCCTTTCTCTTCAAGATCAGCTAACATACGTGAAACGCCTGGCATTGTCGCATTAATAGCTTTGGCAAGTTCGGACACCTTTATTCCCTTCAGTACAGATATGTCGATATCTATATCATCGGAAAACTCACCACACTTGCCAGACTCGCATCTACAGAGGGCGTTAATCAGCATATGTTCGCTCGGACTTAGCTCCGGTACAAGCTTCCAAAACTTAACCTTATGAAAGCTTTGCATCTGAAGTAAGAATTTTAACTGATAGTCTTTCATTAGAAACTCCTATTTTCTTAATTGTTTCATTAACATGCTTAATACAAGCTGTAATAACCGTTTATTAAGGTTCGATTGCTACTATTTACTTTGTGTAGTTAATACTTAACATTGTTAATTATTGTTTGCATAAAGGATTATACTCTTAGCTTCGTTGACAGTCAAGGATTTCTTGTCTCTTTTATACTTTTATTGTTGTTATTTCCAATATTTTGCACTGATACCGAGTATTCCACAGATTTAAATACATAGATATTCCTTATTTGAAATAATTTAGTATTTATTATCTATATACATGTATTAAGGCTTTATCTAAATAAATATAATTATAAATTAGAGCTCATATAAACAAAGGAGGCTACTTTGTTACTGAATTTATCTGGTTTATTTATAGGATTGCTGTTCGGCTTTCTACTCAAGCGCGGACGTTTCTGTCCTACCGGAACAATACGAGATATCTATCTTGAGAAGAAATATTATAATGCTGTTCTCATCCTAGCGATAATCGCTACTGAAGGATTGCTTTACCACATACTCGTTGGCAGTATGACCATTCCAGCACCATTCTTCGGTTGCTACTCGATGATTGCCGTTCCTCTAGGAGGCTTTATCTTCGGAGTAGGCGCAGTGCTGTCAAATGGCTGCGTTACGAGTACACTCGTGAAGTCGGGAGATGGCCGAATCATCGGAATACTATCGCTGATTGTCTTTGCAACAACTGAATATTTTACAAACAAATGGATTTTCAAGCCATTTACGCAGAAGGTAATGGGAATTCAAGAGGTATACGATATCGACCTGTTCGATATGCCGTTCTCGCCCGTGTTCATCTTTGCACCAGTAGTGATTCTGCTCTACGTAATAATGTTTCGTCACTACAGAGCACATAAGCCTAAGTACAAACTGCCGCAGTCATACACTGGTCTACGCCACATATTCTGCGAGAAGATCTGGAGCCGTGAGATAACGGTTGTACTCATCGGCGTGCTTATGGCTGCTGCATTCTACTTCAGCAGCTTGACTGGTAGAAACGGTGGAATATCAATCTCAGACCCAGTGCTATCATGGTTTAACATGATTACTGGCACACATTCTGAGCCTATCGGATGAGTTGTCTATAGCAGAACCGGCGGCGTCGGTTGGGACAACTTGGTGATCGTGGGAATTATCCTCGGATCATTCTTCACAGCGCTAATAAGCAAAGAGTTTTCGATAGTTAAGACGGATAAGAAGATTGTAATCAAAACTGTTTTGGGAAGTATGCTCATGGGCATCGGAGCGGTATGGGCTAAGGGCTGCCTGATTGGAAACGGTCTAGTGGCAACTTCTCAGTTAGCAACTAGAGCTTGGCTCGCACTACTATTCATTGCACTTGGAATCTGGTTTGGAGCATGGTTTATGTACGTTCGCTGTTCTAAAAGCGCTAGAGGCTAATAACAACAGTTGCAGCTTATATATGAAATTATTTATAACCACATCAGGAGGAATAACGATGGAAAACATTAAGCTAGATACAAAGGGAATGGACTGCCCACTACCACTAGTAGAGCTCAAGAAGGCTCTCAGTGAGGCTGAGGAAGGTCAGGTTATCGAAGTAGAATTCACTTGCCCAGACGCAGTAGTAAATCTTCCTGGTTACTGCGAGGAGCATAACCACGAAGTGCTTGAGTTTGACAAGCAGGACAACAAAGCTTGGAAGCTCACAGTTAAGAAGTAAACTTCAAGCAGCTCAACCTCATCTTCTTCATCGCATTTATCTTCAGGCTCAAGCAGCTCTGGTTTATTCGGCTCTACGTTGCATACACAGCCGCAGCAGAATGATGATACATGGAAACAGCGAGGGTTTTCCCTCGCTGTTTTGGTTTCTGAATATACTTGCTATCTACAATAAGTTAGTTGCTCTCGCCCTCCTGCAAATCCTTATACTCTTCTTCGACGATTACTTCGCCCTTCCATACCTTGAGTCCATTGAACTCATATACGTTAGTGTATCCCTGCTTAGCAAGACGCTTTGCCACTCTCTTGCTGAGACCGCCGTAATCACAGTATAGAAGTATCTTTTGATTTTTATCAGGAAGTTCTTTAACTTCGCCCTTGTCGAAGTCTTCGTACCAGATTGGAATAGACTTTGGAATGTGTCCCATTCCCCAAGCAACCTTGCCTCTTACGTCAACAATCTTCGCATCGTCCTTATCTGCATTCTCAACGAATTCAGCTGCTTCCTTGCCTGATATGTGCGTGTAGCCGTCCTTGTTCTTCTTATCATCTGTGTCCTTCTTTGTACAGCCTGCAAAGAGAGCTGTGCTGATAGCCAGAATCATAATAATTGGTAATATCTTTCTCTTCATTTTTTCACCTATTCCCAGTGACCTTCTGAAACAACCACGGTTTCAGTCCATTGATTATGCAACCTACAAAATAATTGTATATAGGTTATATATGATTGTCAAAATGGTTTTTACCAATTATTTCTATGTTAATATAGCTCTTTTAAATAGGAACTCCTTATATTATTGCAAATCTATTTCTCGTCTAACACCGCCTTAATTTCATCCAGGTTACTAGCGAAAACGACTTTGCTTAAATCCTCAGCTGGCAGAAAGCCGTCATCTACCATCTCATCTATTAACGTTTTTAGCGAGTCATAGAAGCCTTCGATATTATAAACAATACAAGGCTTTTCTGTTCTATTAAGTCTTCTGAGTGATATTATCTCTGAAATCTCCTCGAGAGTACCAGGCCCCCCTGGCATTGCGATAAAAGCATCGCCCAGCTTAATCATGCGAGTCTTACGCTCTGGCATGGACTGTACGATCTCTAGCGTGTAGAGACCCTCGTGACCCTTCTCTTGTTCGAGCAGGAACTCTGGAATGATACCGTAGACCTTGGCACCACCTTCGAGAACAGTATTTGCAACAGTGCCCATCAGGCCGACATTTCCGCCGCCATAAACTAGACTGTGACCGCTCTCAACAATCCATTTTCCAAGCTCAACAGCTCTATCCTTAAACTCGGACTTCTCACCGAAGCGAGAGCCACAGTAAACTGTAATATTCATATCCTTTTTCTCCTTTTCCATATCGTATAATTCTAGTATCATTGGCCGCATAGGTCAACGATGTATTTTTATTAATAATTTTGATAGTACACAATTAAAATTAAGATTTTTATAATTATTAATTCCCTAACTTAAATGATATACTAAATTCATATCGCAAAGACATAGTATATTGTGTTGCGTTTACTCGCGATAAATAAGGAATATTGAGGAATATTATGAAGAGAAAAATACACATTATGAGATTTGTAGCGATGGCAGCAGTTGTGCTTGCGCTCGCACTAATATTTACAGGTTGTAGCAAGGGAGGATCAGACTCACAGGGTAGCGAAAGCCCTAAGTCTAGCCTCAAGAAGTTTGAAACTACTACTCTTGACGGCGAGAAATTCACACAGGACAATCTAAAGGATTACGATCTAACGGTGGTTAACGTGTGGTCGACAACTTGCGGTTACTGCATTGATGAGATGCCTGCTCTTGAGAAACTAAAAGAGAAGCTCCCTTCTAATGTGCAGATTATAACTATTTGTCTTGATGGAGAGGCTTCACCTGATACTGCTAAAGACATACTTGCAAAACAGGGATTAACTGCCAAGACACTCGTACCAAGTGATTCACTAAACGATCGACTTCTAAAGCACGTAAGCGGTACACCTACTACAATCTTCTTTGATAAGAATGGCAAGCAGGTTGGTGAACCTAAGGTTGGAGCATTCTCAACACGTGATGCAGATGCAGTTGCAGAGCTGTACATGAAGGAAATAAATACTCGCCTTGAGAAGCTATCCTAGTAGGAGAATACTAGATAAGATATTATGTCTAAGAAGTATAAGAAGCTGATACCGGCCTTCCTAATCGCGGCTAGTATCGTTATGTTAATTGTTGGTATCGATAGAGGTGAGATGGCGACAGTCTTCAGTAAGGCTGCCACCGTCTGTCTCGAATGCATTGGTATCGGTTAGGAGGCGCCATGAAGACAAACAACCCAAGGCGTCATTTTGTGCAGCTTGTAGCTGTATTCCTGACCAACCCTCACATCTCAAACTTTAGAAATGGTACAATTCACAAGGGCGATAGCAAGAGTTTCTGCTCACCTGGGCTGAACTGCTATTCATGCCCTGCAGCTAGCACTGCCTGCCCTATTGGAGCACTTCAGTCAGTCGAAAACGGTAACAAATATCACATCTCATATTATGTGATGGGATTTTTGATGATTACAGGGGCCTTTCTCGGCAGGTTTGTATGCGGATTCTTATGTCCATTCGGCTTCTTCCAAGACTTGTTACACAAGATTAGAGTCAAGAAGCGCAAGATACCTGTATGGCTGGATAAAGTGCTCAGATACTTCAAATACGTTATACTTCTGGTATTCGTACTTGCACTGCCGATAACTCTCTCAAACGAGTTTGGAATCGGTGAACCATTCTTCTGCAAGTACATCTGTCCAGCAGGTACTATCGAGGCTGGAATCCCACTCCTCATTAAGAACGAGTCACTCCGTGCGATGATGGGAGTCCTCTTTAACTGGAAGATGATTCTCCTGATTATCACGGTAATACTTTCGACGATGATCTACAGACCTTTCTGCAAATATGTATGCCCCCTAGGTGCTATATATTCGTTTTTTAACCGCTTTAGTGTACTTCAGATGGAATTGGATAGGGGAACATGTATAAACTGCATGAAGTGCGAAATTCACTGCGACATGCAGGTCAAGGTACTCGATAATATCAATAGCGTCGAATGTATCCGCTGTGGCAAGTGTAGAAGCATATGCCCTACTAACGCCATTAACTGGACTGTGGGTGAAAAAGTTATTCTAAAATCAAACGAAAACAGAAGGCAAAGAACGTAGCTCTGTCTGTTATTTTTATTATCACTATATTCTGGATATACTCGTCTATTGTTACCTCAGATTATGCTTTTTAAAATCAACACCCTCGTGATGCAACAAATAGATTTTCTTTTCCATGCCGCCAGCATATCCTGTAAGTTTTCCATCCTTCCCTACTACTCGGTGGCAAGGCACTATGATTGAGAATTCGTTTGCTCCAACAGCACCGCCCACAGCCTGCGCTGACATGCGTTCTTTACCTAGTCTTCTCGCGGCTTCGCTCGCGATTTCACTATATGTACAGAGTTCACCGCACGGAATCTCCAGCATTATCCGAGAGACAATCTTTCTAAACTCTGATCCATGTAGCTTCAGTTCCGGCGTGAAGCTGGGAGTATTACCTCTGAAATATTCATCAAGCCAACGCACCGTATCAGCTATATGTTTATTTGCCGCTGGACTATCGATATGCTCTACAGATCCATATATCTTATCTTCGTTAAACCATACACCGAGTAGGCTGTCCTCATCGGCACACAACTTGAGTAGCCCCATCGGCGAATTGTAATAATACATGTACATTGTAAATCTCCATTAATTATATGGGTTTATCAGTTTTGGACTACTTCCGACATTCTCTTTAATCACCCTCACATCATCAGGCGAGAGCTCTATATCGTAACTCACGGCAATCACAAGCCAAGTGTAGCAATAGTCATCAATGTTGGTATCCGGCAGCCACTCGCTTGGACCTTTGTCAGACTTATCGCGGTTTATCGCCCCATCTACATCAACACCCACACGTACGTCCGTCGCGTACTGGTGCTTCTTTGAGTGACTCCATCCAGCTCCGCCGTGTTTATTTACATAGTTAAGCGGAATTATATGGTCGAAGTTGCTGTCATTGATATCAAGCTTATCGCCTGTATATGGATCTGTGTATGAACCACTCTTATAGTGCTTACTCGTTACAAATGCGAATTTTCTAAGAGAATACTTCCTGCCTTTATACTCGATTCTCTTGTAAGGCTCAGTATATGAGTCCCTGTCATAATCTACATACTCGTTCGGCGATGCTACCTTCACTTCATCAAGCAACTGCTCGACGCTTTTCTCCTTAAGCGGTTTGACCTTGTTACTCGAACTACCTGAATCGCCTATATCTACTCCCATCTGATTAAGGATAAGAACAGCTATAGCGATTACTAGCGTCGCAACCATCTTCTCCAGCTTTTTATTATTTCTTCCGTATCCCTGTCTTGAATATCTCTGTCTCGTCATGTTATTAACCCTTTACACATTGCATCTAATTACAACCCTGATTTGCGGCTTTCTAATACTTCATATTTCGTTTACTCATATCCTGTTAAATAGCAGTTTGTTCTCTTTTCTCAATACGTTTATAATACCACAGTTAGTGTATCCTCGGGCAACTTACGATTCACGAAATAGCCTAATAAACAATTGATTTATAACTATTACATGATATAAAATAACTAAATAAACAAAATATTTTACGATTTATGAAATGAGGAATTTATATGGGCGAAAGCAAACTAAAGTACGGACTAAGAGTGCTCAAGAACGCTAGCTTCAAGAAGTTCACAGATTGTGTCAACGAGGCGCACAGAATTTCTGGCAAGAGCAAGCTTGCGTGTGCAAGGGAAATTGTGCACTGCATGAGAAAATTCGATGCCGGTTACTATGATTATGTAATCTTCCAGTTCTGGGACAAGACTGACGCGGAGAGAGATACTTACCTGACTAGATTCAGAAGCAAGAAGCTTGTATCTCAGATGAATGATCCAGCTTACGCACATTTCTTTGATAACAAGGATGAGTTTAACGAAAAATTCAAGGACTACATCGGCCGTGACTTTATCGAGCTTGAGACTGCTACTAAAGAAGAAATTGAGGCGTATTTCAACAGAAAAGATAAGGTTTTCTGCAAGCTGAAGGATCTCGAGTGCGGAATCGGTTGCGAGCGACTTGAGACTTCTGACTTTGAGAACTTCGATGAATTCTATGCTTATATCAAGGAAAAGGGATTTGGAACTCTTGAAGGAGTTATCGAGAATCATCCTGACCTTAACAAAGTGTATTCAGGCAGTGCCAACACTATGCGTATGATTACGATTATCGGTGATGACGGCAAGCCACATCTGATATATTCAGTTCAGAAGTTCGGCATCAACGGCAGAGTTGTAGACAACTACGGAGTTCACGGACCAGTTGACCTAGAGACTGGCGAGTTCCTCTTCCCTGCTCACTCTGGTGACACTAAAGCAGAAGGACTTTACACGGAGCACCCTAACTCACATGAGAAGCTAGTCGGCTTTAAGACGCCGCTCTTTAAGGAAGCTAAGGAGATGGTTCTGAAAGCAGCGATGGAAGTTCCACAAATCAGATACGTGGGCTGGGACGTTGCTGTAACTCCGAATGGGCCTGCTATCATCGAGGGCAATGTATACTGCGCTCATGATTTCTGGCAGCTGCCAGGACAGACACCTGGCAACATAGGAATTATGCCTACACTTAAGGAGCTTGTACCTAGTTACAAGTATTAATTGGCATAAAAACTCAAAGTTATAATATATTTTCAGATTTAATTAAACTACAGGGGCGATCTCATTCGAGCCAGCCCCTGTTTTGCTTTATTTTATGTATAAACTATGAAAGCTATCTGTTTATACAGCAGCCTTGAGCTTTCTGCTCTTTAGCGCTGCCTTTCTGAGCCTTAGTACTACGTAACTGCCGTAAATCAATGTATAAACAACTATTCCGGTTATATGAGACTTCACATCTGCCGAGTACAGCACCATTACATGTACGTAGATTCCGATGAAGAACGGATATGCCATGCGCTGAATCTTTTTCCAAGTCTTACCACTCATCTTGCGACGAACCACCTTAAATGAGGTGATGAAGAGAGGAATAAGCATAGCTAGCAGGCACAGAGTGATTGACGATGCAATCAGCTCTCTAGTAGGCATAGCCTTTGGATTTGTAAACAGCATCGGGAAGTAATGAACTCCGAAAACCACGTTGTGGCTTAGTGTTAGCAAGCTTCCGATGATAGAAATCTCTCCGCGCACACTCATCAGCTTACGAGAGAGCTTGTTGTGCTTAGTGATTACACCAAGGTACATAACTACCATAAATGTAGCCGTAGTGAATATACCTCTAACGAACATGTCCATAAAGTACACGTTAAACCACTCTGGGAACTTTTGAACATAACCGTAGTTGTAATATAGAACTACCGCTCCGCACCACACGTATATGCCTAGATAAAAAGCCCCTGGGTGCTTCTTAATTGCATCTGCTGTCAGAATATAGAATATGACAGTCACTGCGATTCCAAATATTAAGTTCACGATACCGTCCTTTCCGTCTCAGCCGCAGCAGAGTTTTCTGCTACTACCTTGCTCTCTGCTGGCTTCTGTACGTCTTCTTTCTTATTAACCTTACCACTCTCTTGGTGACTTGCACTTGCTGCACCTGAGCTTGCTCTTGTGTTTGAGCTAGCGATTGCTGATGTAGCAGCACTTCTTGTATTAGCTGCACTGCTTGCAACAGCTGCGGTTGTAGCATTCTCTACTGGATTCTTGACATTAACCATTACTGGCGTCTTAGTCTTCTTATCGATTCCATCTACTGAGAATTCAAGAACTGCCTTTGTTAAGCCCTTCTTGGATAAGTCTGGCTTCTGTACGAGAGTTACCTTAACCGAACCGTCAGCAGGAATGTTGCTAAACTTAGCCTTGTAATCCTCGAGTGTTGGCTCCTTGCCATCCACTTCTATTGGCTGTGTATTCACTCTCTGAGGTGTAAATGCCACTCCGCCGTCCTCGTCATCGTCAGCGATTCCGTCGTGGTCTTTGTCTCTATAAATCCAGTATTTGTACTTTCTAACTAGCAGTTTACCGTTCTTCTTGGCTTTGAATTTAAGGGTTACTGTCTTGAACATCCCCCCGTCACCGTCCCACTTGTCGTCGTCAACGACCGGTGTTCCAGTGATAGTTCTGCCATCGAAGCTGAGTCCTTTAGGGAGTCCTTCGATGGTTGTCTGCATCTCGGCATCCTTATCCAGACTCTTAACAGTCGCAGGCTTAATAGGCATACGCTCAGTCCACTTTGGTCTACCTGGTTCATCAAGATCGGTCTCGATTACCTTGCTGTC
>NZ_CP016199.1:1559676-1560514 GCF_002243385.1 Mogibacterium pumilum
ATTTAAGGGTTACTGTCTTGAACATCCCCCCGTCACCGTCCCACTTGTCGTCGTCAACGACCGGTGTTCCAGTGATAGTTCTGCCATCGAAGCTGAGTCCTTTAGGGAGTCCTTCGATGGTTGTCTGCATCTCGGCATCCTTATCCAGACTCTTAACAGTCGCAGGCTTAATAGGCATACGCTCAGTCCACTTTGGTCTACCTGGTTCATCAAGATCGGTCTCGATTACCTTGCTGTCAACCTCTACTTCTGGAAGGTTCTCATCTACATCTGCAGCTGGAGTCTTCACGTTAACCATTACGATTGCCTTGGTCTTCTTGTCGATTCCGTCTACGGAGAACTCGAGTACTGCCTTAGTAATACCCTTCTTTGACAGGTCAGGCTTCTGAACTAGAGTCACCTTTACAGAACCGTCTTTTGGAATATTGCTGAACTTAGCCTTGTAGTCCTCGAGTGTTGGTGCTTTGCCATCTACTTCAATTGGTTTTGTGTTAACTCTCTGTGGTGTAAATGCTACTCCGCCGTCTTCGTCATCATCTGCGATTCCATCATGATCCTTATCTCTATAGATCCAGTATTTGTACTTTCTAACCAGTAGCTTACCGTTCTTCTTGGCTTTGAATTTAAGGGTTACTGTCTTGAACATCCCCCCGTCACCGTCCCACTTGTCGTCGTCAACGACCGGTGTTCCAGTGATAGTTCTGCCATCGAAGCTGAGTCCTTTAGGGAGTCCTTCGATGGTTGTCTGCATCTCGGCATCCTTATCCAGACTCTTAACAGTCGCAGGCTTAATAGGCATACGCTCAGTCCACTTTGGTCTACCTGGTTCATCAAGATC
>NZ_CP016199.1:1560539-1587755 GCF_002243385.1 Mogibacterium pumilum
CTTCTTGGCTTTGAATTTAAGGGTTACTGTCTTGAACATCCCCCCGTCACCGTCCCACTTGTCGTCGTCAACGACCGGTGTTCCAGTGATAGTTCTGCCATCGAAGCTGAGTCCTTTAGGGAGTCCTTCGATGGTTGTCTGCATCTCGGCATCCTTATCCAGACTCTTAACAGTCGCAGGCTTAATAGGCATACGCTCAGTCCACTTTGGTCTACCTGGTTCATCAAGATCGGTCTCGATTACCTTACTGTCAACCTCTACCTCAGGAAGGTTCTCGCCCGGTTCCGTATTCCCTGGAATATCATTGTTATCACCAGTATTCTCAACAAGCTGCTTATCAGCTTCCGTTCCAGATAGCTGGAATGAAACAAAAATTGCCGATGGAGCATTAGGATTATCATCCTTTACTGAAGTATACTTTACCTCTCTGTTAACAGGTTTCTTATCGGTTGTATATTCGTAGCGGTGTCCCTCTTTGGAAACTAGACGAACCTTAACGTTTTCGAACTCGAAAGATGTCGGTGCATCAATGACCTGATGGTCATCGATTTTACGATCATCTACAGAATCTCTCTTAACAGTGCTAGCCTTATACCACTTTGAACCATCTGCGCTGTACTCGAGTCCAACAATATAGTCCTTGCTATAGCGTCCAACTAAAATTCTGAAGTTGTCGTATGAAAGAGATTCCTTATGAACCACTCTTGCCTTAATTATCTTTTTATCGTCATAAGCCTTGAGATCGCTGCCATTTTCAATCCCATTACCATCCTCATCAGTGATGCTGAGTCCGTTCTCCGCAAAATCCTTCCATTCAACTTCTTTAATTGAACCATCTTTTTTTACAAGCTTAATCTTTAGTTCAGAGAAGTCAACTACATCACCCTTGTTAACTTCTATAGTCTTGACCTTTGGTTCGATAATAGATATCTCTTTTACATCAGAATTCATCTTAAAATCATTTGCAGACTTATTGGTGGCTTCCCTTGTAGCAGCAGAAATACCACTAGCGCTAACTGTAGCTCCAGTTACACTGTCAAACATCTTCTTTCCATCGTAGCGGTCTCCCATGTAAGCCTTTACAGTTCTCGACATGAGTGTAAGGTCAGATTCCGTGTTCTTTCCTGACAGCCCATTGAGCATACCTACATATTTATTTCCAAAGAGCTCTTTAGCTTTCGCCTTAGGATTGCTGCTCTTCCTAATTGTTTCGAAATACTCACGGTATAATCCCATCTTTGCGATATTCCATCGGCCTTCCTTGCCATTTAGGAAAGGTAACACTTTCTCCGCCTTACTCCTAAATGGACCCATGTCATCACGATACTCATCACCTATTCCTACTCTTAGACTTGAGATTTCGCCATTCTTTACAGTCACATAAGTCTTGATTCCACCTGGATTTAGGTATCCTATGCCTACACCGGTGTACTCCCCATCCTTGAGTTTATCCCCCGGATAGTACTTGCGAAGAGCTGCATCAACGTATGACGGCTCTCCAGTCTCAGGGTTTACCGAAGGTGATGTGCTATCAGAACTTGGTTTATTGTTGTTATTATTGTTAGGCTTGTTCGTATTCGTTATTTTAGTTTTACCGGCATTAGCAAGTGCGTTTCTTACAGCATCTATAATGCCACGACTAGAATATGTAGCACCCGAAACTGTATCTACAGACTTACCCGGCTTACCTAATAGTCTGCCGATTACAGCTTTAGCACGATTAAAATACGGTGCATCATCACTATGCGACAATATCTCAACGTTAGTAATGTTACCACTAGAAACAGTCACACGAACACGTATCGGTCCGTTGAATCCTTGTCCTGAACCTGTATATACTCCATCATTTAAGTTAGCATTAGCAATAGTAAATGAACCTGCAGCGTTTCCTCTTCTACCTTTCGCAGTTCTCGAATCCTTCTTGACCGGTGTAGCCTTTGCTTTCTGCTTTGAACCCGCCTTCTGGAGAGCATCGGCAACCGCCTTCTTGATTGCATTTGAAGAGATAGTCGCTCCTGAAACAGAGTCGACATTAACATTACCACTACGTAAAATTTTGCCTATAACAGCAGATGCTCTACTAAAATACTCTGGCGTTTCTGTGTGAGATACAACTTTAATATCTGTCAGCTTTCCATCCTTGACGGTGATACGGACAGTAAGGGGGCCTCCGTAGCCAGTTGCGGTACCCTCGTATTCTCCATCTTTAAGGCTTTCTGTTGAAACTTCAGAACCCATCGTCTGGGATTCCTTAATAGCCTTCTCTGCAGCAGCGTTGTTCTTCTCTATGACTGAAACGGCCGAATATGCCATTGCGACAGTAACAGCCGCGACAACAACAAAAGACAACACTCCCTTGAAACCAGTAGTCTTCATCTTTCCTCCTGTGAATGAATAGTATTATATTTATAAGTTAGACTTATATTACAAAAGTTAGTTCATGTTAACTAACGTATATTGTATTTTAATGCAAACAGCTCAAATGCGCAATATTTTTTTGACCAATAATTTTACTTATTTCGATTAGTTTTTATGTTTATAAACACAATTTAAAAGAGGGACTATAGGACAAAAAGAGCGAGCACTTTGACTCAACCTCCAATAGTTAAACTATATGGTCTCCTCATTTGGCTCACTCTTTTAAAGATAACAATATAAAAAGCATACAAATATAAAAGTCAAGACTAAAAAAATGGAGAAGATTTTGCATTAATTAAATTACATATCTCCATTTATAAAGTATCCGTACTGGACTACTCTATCGAAGGCTATCTTCTGCCATTCTTCCTTTATTGAATCTCTATCTGTAAGGAAGAATCCTGGCTCCATAAAACGTATAATAATGAACTCTGAGGTCTTCTGATCCCAGTTGTTACCTCTACTGAAATCGATTCCCTTGCCTGTATTCTTAGTTACTATTGATTCCAAGAGTGGAGCAGTGACGGAATTAATTGGAACAACCATATCCGGCTTATCAAACAATCCCTTCTTGGTCTCACTCGTGTATATGCCGAAGTAACCTATTGCACTGACTGCACATACAACTCGCTTAATTTGATTGATATCTACTTCGTGCTTAGCACCTATAATCTTATTACCGCGCAGTTTTATCTGTTTCTCCTTTAATGATACGCCGAGCGTAAGGTCAAGTTCTCCAATATTGTTAGGGAATTCCTTGGTCAGCTTATGCGCCGCAAATGCGATGAGAAGTGTCTTTGTCTCCTTAATATTATGATGCTCGTAGTTGTAATCCTCATCCAAAGTTATATCTAGATTCTTCTGATTAGAGTCTACACTCACCAGGGTCAACATATAGCTACCATTAGAACTGAAGTAGTTTGTAACAATAATCGTAAGAAGGTCATCAAAGTTAACGTTTAGCGCGCCTTTCTTCTTATGTGTGTAGGTAAAGCCATCATTACGAACCTCTAAAGTATATTTAGGTTTCTCAAAAGTCACAATATCTGTATCAAAGATGCTAATCATGTGTTTCTCCTTCTACCATCCCTCACATCGCCGCTATGTTCTCAGCTCCGCGAAGTGTATCATGTAATAATATGTTTTTTCTAATGTATTAAGTATAAGTCTATTATTAAGCATTGTCTGTATGTTTTTATAAAAAGTGATGATTTAGTCAAAATATGTGCAAATTTTTCCGCTTTTAGGCGCTTTTCTGCTTTGGACTATTCACAATCTACAACATTTATTAAGTTTTTTGTTCTTTCCGGCATGTTAATCATCACAACAGATGTCATAACGAGTATTATGCCTACGACTCTCCATGGACCAAGAGCTTCTCCGAATATAAAAGTTCCAAACAAAGTCGCTGCTATATTTTCTACAGATGAGAGTATAGGAGCATACGAGACATGCTTTAGTTTAGAAATGCTGAAACCGTACAAGAAGTAGGGAAGCGCAACTGAGGTCGCACCGTTGATAATACTGATTACCACTAACTTCTCGTCTACATGAAACTCACCAATGCCTACAATTGCACCATATATTATAAGAGCAATAAAGCCAAATACCATTGTATAATATGTCATTGCCATCGGGTCATCCGACTGCCCACCAAGCCTACTCGTAATGGCAAGGCTAGCAAAGCAAATACCGCTAATTAAACCCATTAATATTCCTGATAACGATAATTTGCTAATTTCGAAAACTCCTCCTGTAGCCGTAAATGTAACACCCATGATAGTTACGCACATAGCAAAGACTTTTCTCATGGTAGGCGTTTCTTTGAAGAAGAAGTACGACATGATTGCCACGATTATCGGAGATGTATAGATGAGTACAACCGAGCTTGCCATACCCAGTTTACCAATCGCAGTAAAATACGCCACATTAAACACCGCTTGGGTGATTACTCCTTGTATACAGGCTATAATGAACCCACGTTTGCTGAGGACAAAGCTCTTTCTTCCCTTCTTAATCATAAATGGTGTGATGACGAGCATCGCACAAAATACTCGTAAGATTGACATCGTCACCGGCGGAATGCCATATCCCCTATATAGATGTGAATATATTCCGGTCGTCCCCCACAATGCACCGGATATAATTATGAAAATTGCTCCGTTCTTAATCATATAATCTAATTTCCTATATTCTCATACTTCTGAGTCAGCGAGTTTCACTGACTAATCGCGTAGTATTTTATCATATCTAGTAGAGATTTTAACATGATTGCATGTAAGTAAGATACGAAAAAAGAGAGGTGTATAATTTATGTCGTATCACAATCACTATTTGCCGTGAAGAAGAACCCCTTCGAGACTTTCTTGATGCAGCCTGTTCTTGGGAATTCAAGCAATGTGGATACTATAATTATAATTGCTGCTCTTAATCGCCTCCTTATAGTCAGGATGCTCCTCATAGGATAAGTGCAAATGAAAAACCACCACCGTTCACAAGGGTAGTACTTATATCTTTCGATAATCGTTATTTAGAGCAGAGGATCACCCCCGCTCACGCGGGTAGTACTAAGAGCATAGGGGGTGTAATATGATAAGTGTAGGATCACCCCCGCTCACGCGGGTAGTACCAGTCGAATTCGATTAGATCAAGAATTGCCCTGGGATCACCCCCGCTCACGCGGGTAGTACACTTGCCGCGTCTATTGCTTTATCAGTGACCGAGGATCACCCCCGCTCACGCGGGTAGTACTCCTAGGTTACCGAACATCTGACTCGCACTCTCGGATCACCCCCTCTCACGCGGGTAGTACTGGAATAAAGTTATTGAAACTGTAAATAATTAGGGATCACCCCCGCTCACGCGGGTAGTACTTATCAAAATCAAAACGTTGATATTTCAATGGGGGATCACCCCCGCTCACGCGGGTAGTACCTTTTGCTTGTGCAGCATTGGTTGAATTGTCGGGGATCACCCCCGCTCACGCGGGTAGTACATGGGTACACCTCGTAAACAAAAGTATGTTGCAGGATCACCCCCGCTCACGCGGGTAGTACGAGCTGGTAACCGTTCTTGCGTTCGTCCAGAAGGGATCACCCCCGCTCACGCGGGTAGTACTCACAGTCAGCAAGTGGAAATGCTGCGAGGGCGGGATCACCCCCGCTCACGCGGGTAGTACCCGCCATATGCCATGATGATGTTGCGGAGTGTAGGATCACCCCCGCTCACGCGGGTAGTACACACAAGGATATGACCCCGACCTTGCAGACGGAGGATCACCCCCGCTCACGCGGGTAGTACTCCTAGGTTACCGAACATCTGACTCGCACTCTCGGATCACCCCCGCTCACGCGGGTAGTACCTTTTGCTTGTGCAGCATTGGTTGAATTGTCGGGGATCACCCCCGCTCACGCGGGTAGTACATGGGTACACCTCGTAAACAAAAGTATGTTGCAGGATCACCCCCGCTCACGCGGGTAGTACCGCCACCTTAATTTTAGTATATGTTACAAGGCAGGATCACCCCCGCTCACGCGGGTAGTACTTTAGTTCATCTGAATTTTGAATCTTAACCCCAGGATCACCCCCGCTCACGCGGGTAGTACATAAAGACTATCACCTTAGCTATACGCCTGACAGGATCACCCCCGCTCACGCGGGTAGTACTAATACACAAAATAGAATTAATTTGTTTATCTAGGATCACCCCCGCTCACGCGGGTAGTACTGTTTCTAAAAGGTCGACTTGTTTAAAAAGACAGGATCACCCCCGCTCACGCGGGTAGTACCTGAACAAATGCCATAGTCACAGCAAACACCATAGGATCACCCCCGCTCACGCGGGTAGTACTAACAGACACATTCGTTGGATTCTTCTGCGGTGGGATCACCCCCGCTCACGCGGGTAGTACAAAATGGTAGGCGAGATAAAGTCAGTAAATACAGGATCACCCCCGCTCACGCGGGTAGTACATGTGTTTCAGGAAGCTCTCTTCAATTACAGCAGGATCACCCCCGCTCACGCGGGTAGTACTCATATGCATATTTTTCAAGCGCAGGCAGGTAAGGATCACCCCCGCTCACGCGGGTAGTACACTAAAAAACAACCTAAAAATGCACATTATCGCTTTAAAAAACTTTTAAATTTATTTAGTTTATTAGCCAGCTTGTATGTATTTTTTGCATCTTCTAAAGCTCTATGTTTCATCTTGGTTTTGATCCCATATGAATTTAAAACAGTTTCCAATTTATAATTAGGCAAATACATGTTTTCCTTTTTCGATAAAATCATCAAATCGATAGTTCGATTGGTAATAGTCCGTTTTCCAAATTCAGCCATTTTAGAATTTATGAACTTCATATCGAATTTAATGTTATATCCAACAATAGTATTATTTCCTATAAATATACTTAAATCGTCAAGAACGTCTTCTAAAGATTCACCCTCTTTTTCTATCATAGCGTTAGTAATTCCAGTAAGACTAACAATAAGTTCAGGAAGTTCCCTAGATATTTTAATTAACTTTTGAAACTCTATACATGTGTTATCCGAACACTTAATAGCAGCAACTTCTATAATATTATTTTTATTAACATCTAAACCATCAGTTTCAATATCCACTATAACATAATCGGGATTTTCTTTTTTTAATTTATCACTGTTCAGAGTGTTAGCAAATTTGCGTTGTGAATGATATTTTGAAGCATTACTAAACCCTACACCAAGAGAGTTTTGACAACAATCATTATTATCATTAGGGAACTTAACTATGGGTATACCATCTGAATCTACAACTATCCTCTTCGTATTATGAGTTTTGAAATTATAACCTATTTCATTCTTATTTGCATAACTTATAGTCGCTTCACCGTTACCAACACTCTCGACTACCCTATCCCACAAGAACTCTCTGATTCTTGAGTTAAAATTTCCAATATAAACTCCCGTAGCTATTTCTTGCATCCATTTAGATAGATCTCCTCTAAGTGATGGTGTAGAATTTTTCAAAGTTATTATTGTTAAAGGCATGTTAACACCTCTCTACATAATTAACACCATGTTTAACTAATTTTTCTTTATCATCCCACAAACTGATACAATCTATATCAAATTGCTCGTCAATTTCTGCATCCAGCAGTTCTTGTAAATCTCTAACTATGCACCTTAACAGTTTTCCATCTTTAAATTGATCTCGTGCTCTTAACCTAGATAATTTTCCAATATCTTCATTACTATCATCACCTATTTCTGAAACTAATTTAAATGATAGTGGAATTGTATATTCCGACTTATATAAATCTGCAATATCATATACAAATGCCTTATCATGACCGGTATGCACAAACCCCAGTCCCGCCGAAAGTCCAAGCGCAGCAATTACACTATGAACAACTCCATAGAGACAAAAATTAGTTGATGAAAGTGCTTTATTAATCGGAGTTCCTTCATCAAAGTTGTTTGGATCATATTCTCTACCATTCCATAATACATTGTATTTTTTTGCATATTTTCTATAAATTTGCCTAACCCTAGCACCTTCTTTTCCGCGAAGTTGTTGCATTGTATTATTTGAAACATCCTCATTCGGGAACCTCATTTGATACATTTTTCTTGCAACATTTAATCTGTTGCGGGGATTAGAAACTAGCTCTGCTTGTTTCTCTAATAACTTAGTTGAATGTGCCAAAGGTCTACCATGAGCATAATGCCTAATACCATTTTCACCAACCCAGATTACACTTGTCCCGGCATCTCCAATCAATTCTATTGCCCGGTGAGAAACATCTGTTCCTGGTCCAAGCATAAGAATACCAATCATAGCTACCGGAATCTGTATAGTCCCTTTTTCATCCATTACGGTAATTGCGCTGTCTTTACGATTTATCTTTGCATGCTCAACATATATAAAGCTAGCCCTATCACCTATTCGAGGTAACTCATACAACCTTGTCTTTTCAGCACCATTATATTTCTTATCCATAAATCATTCCTCGGGAATTACAGTCATCATTCCAAATCCATATGCTTTTTTCTTTCCGAATCCATTTATCAGCATGTTAACAAACAAAAGTTTGTTAGTCACAGTAAGGACTCCCTCAAATTCAACTTTATTCAGTTGAACTCGCTGTGATTTTTTTTTTAATATTACATGCTCTCTTTTTACTATGGAGAATTCATTTTCTTTTAATTCAAAGCCATGTTTTTCACTTCTATCAACTAGAAAATCTATCTGCTTATCATTAGGTAATGGTTTTACTTTACCTCTAGTACCAATAGCCTCCCTCATGATCGAAACTACTGGATTCGCAACTATTCTAAACCTGTATTTTCCCCCTTCCTTAATCTCGTTTAAAAATTTATCATATCTTTTTATTTGAGCTGTTCCTTCAACACCATATTTTTCTAACGCTAACTTTGATGGAGAGTTTTTACTAACTATAAGCAAGTATTCTTTATCATTAAGCTTATCCCTTCTCCATAATTTTCTTGTACAAGTTGATGTATTAAACTCTTCAGGAAAACTACTCTCAACCCAATTATGATAAGCTCCCAAATGAGATAATTCTTTTATATTTTTTCTATTATTAAAATCAATTTCTACTCTAGACAAATACATCTTCATCTCCTATTGCTGCAAAAGCATCGTGATTTTCTATAAAAAATATATTATGCATTTTGATAACATCTTTTGACTCGTAACGATACTCAAAAGATCTATTTTTCTGACTGAATGAAATAATTTTATCTCTTCGTAAATGACGTCCATTATCTTTTAACAGTTTAGAATCAGCATATATCTCAATAGTTACGTTTTCACCTTTTGTACATTTATACCAGGAAGCGGCCTGCCAAGGGGTTTTAACTATTGCAGATAATGTATCATCTTCTACTAATCCTAAATAAAAATCTGCATTCAGTGGCAAGGAACGCCTGCCCATAAAGGGCTGAAAATACATATTCTTAAAAGCAAGAGACAACTCCTCTATCAAGTCTCCATCTTTGCTGCCTAATGCAACTACAAATACTGCATCCTCAATATAGTATCTATTGGTCACATATGTTCTAATAAAAGTTCCATCAGTCTTATAGCTCTTTGCAGTATGAAAGTCTCTCATTATATTTCCTTTTTGATCAATTCTCACTGCAAATTCCAAATTATTAAGGTCACTTATCTTTTCATCATCATTTCGTTTGTAACCCAAACAGGCTGCAATCATACCAATAATAGCACTTTTAGAAGGATATAAATCTGTATGCCTGATCTCAAAATCAGAACTTGTCCCCCATGCCTGCATTGGACCTGCAAGTTTTAAAAGTAGTGTTTTCACATTAATCACCTACTCATTTACTATCTCATAAATTTTTTCACCAAAGAGTTCGATTAACTCATTTAAATTTGATAATTTTGTTAAACTCGTTTCAACTTCAACATCTTGCATCGACAAATAGCAAGACTCTATTGGTGTTTCTACAAACTTTTTAACTCTATTTTCCTCTATAAATAACCTTCTAATAGATTCTTTCACATATCCATCTTTAGATTTAACAGGTACTTCAAATGCATTAACTAAATTAACAGGTCTATCTTTACGTAATTCCACAATAATTAATTGTGGCAATGTCTGATTAGCAAATGTATTAGCTTTACCTGTTGGCATAGAATTAGAAAAGGCTTCTACGAAAAGCTTGATTGCGTTTACAGTACTTTCAATATCGCCAAGTTGCCTATATAGCTCGTGTACAGCTAAATTTGCATATCTATATAATGTCGATGAATTATATTCAATTGTACCTAGCATACCGGCTCCAGTGCTATCGTGCTTCTGCATATCATCTACAGCTGTAAAAAAATCGAATTCTGTTTGAATCGCATGTGTTGATATAGCATGAGCAATCTGCGAAGATGCATCCTCATTTAAGGACGGATCATCTGCCACCATTCTTCCAAAAAGTGCAATATCTATTGCCGGATTGTCATTAAGTAAACTCTGCAGCTCTATTTTATCATCCACATTATTAATAGCTGCATTTGCCAGTGCTATTGCTTGTTTCTCTCCTATAAAAAACAGTGCTTTAGTTTTTTCATCTTTTAATTTAATACCTGTTTTTTCTATAACTGATTTGGCCATATTTTTTGCAAATTCTTCACTGATATCTTTATTCAATTCAATAATTTTATTTTTTATATAATCAACTAAATTCATAGTACGAATTCCAACATTAGAAGAATCGCTATTCTTGGAAAAATACTCTCTAATAGCCTTTTTCCAAGCCTGTGATGATACTCTTGCACGTCTTACTCCACCATATTGGGCGGTCTTCGGACTTCCTGTATCATCTCTATTTATATTTGACGGTGGAACAGTTTGTAAAATATGTATATCTAAAAATAATCTATCATTGTTACTATTCATCTTTTCCATTTCCTTTCTCATCCTTACTTTTTTTATTTCTGTAATACTCTCTTGCCCACGATATTCTTACTTCATTCTCATTTCCAATAAGAAATTTACTTAAATCTTCACTGAGCCCGGAAAAATCAATATTTATCTGACCTTTCCCTTTAGCCTTAAGAAGATTAATCATTTGTCTCAAATGATACAATAATTCATCATATGTGGTTGATGTAATCATTACATTAAACCTTCTATCCAACGCTTCTTTACAATCAGAAGTATTCCTAAGAGAAGAAAATGATGTTCCGATATTCTCCCACCGATTACATTTTTTATGATAAGCATTTTCTAATTCTACTCCTTGACTATACAAAGCAAATAATTGCATTGTATTTATAATTACTCTTTCGCCAGCAGTAAGCCTTGGATTTTCCTCTATATACTCATCAGGAACGTGTTCTAAAATTAGGGGCCATATCTCAATTGAAGTTCCAAGTTCTCTTCCCATTGATTTTCTTAAATTGGCTAGAACTGCTTTTGTGTACGACGAATCATATTTTTTCAGTAACTCAAAAATAATACTATCTGTTATTCGACTTACATCTTTTTCATTCATTTCCATTTATGTGTGTGTTCTCCTTTCTATTAAATTTTTAATTCTTGATTTAAATAATATGTAAAACTATTAAAAGCAGTAACAACATTAAAAATCCTATCATCTTTTTTTATCCCTAAAAGATCTCTGGTGGAAGCATTGTATAATATGTTCTTTGCTTTATTGATAGATACATTACACAGTTTTTTATTCCACTCTTTTATTTTTTCATCTTTGGAATCATCAACTTGTATACTACGTAGCCATTCTCTGAATGGATCATCAATCAAAAAATACAGTTCTTCAATTTCACTATTTATGAACCCCTGTTTTGCACCTTCTTTAATATTACGTACTTCTGCAATATCAGATAGAAATTTCCCAAATGTTTTGCTAACAACAACTTTTGTCAATTCTACAACATCTTCTATCCTAGGAATCCATTTACTTTCTGTAACATCAGTCAAGACATAATCATTAATCATCAAAAAGTCATATATTTCATCTATCGGTAACCACGAGGTTGCATTATTATCATCAATCATACCTGCAGCCACAATACAAATTTCCTTGCCTTTTGGAGTTTTATCAATACATTCTTTCTTCTCGTCTATCCAGCTTATTATTCCAGGTGTCCGCTGCGAATTATTAATTGAGGATGATATTAAACCGAATGATTTCCACATTGATTGATTATATCTATGCTTCCTTGGAGTAAATGTATTCTTATTTTCACCTTGATCATTATACTGCCAAACTGTCATTGGTTCTAAAAACTGATCCTTATGTTCAAGTTCGGGCAACTTTACAATCTTACAGCTAAATGCTTCATTTGTATTTATTAGTGGGTCGATATATATTGCTCTCGACCAAACTGTATAAAGCTGTGCCAAATTGTCGCACAAAAAACCATTCATATAATTGTTAATTAATTCATCTGATGAATATTCCCAACACGGTTTTTGGATGTTATAAGTATAGCGATTTTCTGGATGAACTATTACGAAATTTAAAATTAATGTTTCAAAAAGATTTTTCCCTTCAACATATATTCCACCTATGTCAAACAGCCACCCTTTAGATGCCTTGTATTTATTTTTTCCAAAAATAACCTTATCTGCTAACCCTGTATAGCCTTGATATGCTATCAACCACCTCGCAATTTCATCTTCTTCTAATTTTTCTTTATTATCAATTTCTCCAATTAAGCTTCCTTCATATCTAGGAGAAAATAACGATACCTTATTATTACTTTCAGACAGCTTCCGATTAAAAGACTTACCTTTAATTTCACTAGCTATTTTTTTGCTAATTTTATCTTCAGATATATCGTCCTCGACTACTTGAAAAAATGGATATTTATCATCAAATAAGTAAAATTTATCATAATTTTTTTCTAAATACTTTATAACTATTTCTGAAAAGCAACCATTATCCCACAATTTATCCCATGTTAAACTAAGTTCTTTTTTATATTCATTATAATCATCTTCATCCACCAAACTAATAGGTATAAAATTTGAATCAACTTCTAAATATCGATAACATTCGCCTTTATAATTGAATCGAGAATAGACTGTGTGCAAAATAGCTAACAGTATCCTAAAAACAGCAAAATTCTGTACCCTAGAATCTCCTGCCAAAGATTCGATTTTTTCAGCTTCATTAAACAGGGTTTTCAATGAAACAAGCTTTTCTTCCCCTGTGCTACTATACATAACCCTAATCCACGGTTCATAAACCAAATTAAATTTACTCATATTTCATTCCTTTCTCAACATACTCATGCCATATTTCTTATCATAGTGCAGAGTGATTCCATGTATTTTACAATCATTATTTTCATCAAACATAAGTCCCAAAGCCCCCTTTAAATATTGATTTTCCTGCCATTCAGGCAAAACTTCTATATTAAATTTTTCTAATTCTCGTATAACATCATTTGTTTCATCATAAAAATGTGGCAGTCTTATTGTCGCTTTAGACAACTTAATAGCGATTTTTTTATCATCTATCTTATCTGATATATCTTCACTTTCATCGAAAAAGGAGTATCCTTTTTCACATTTTTTTATTACAATAACTTCAATTATCTCTTCAACATCTCTAACTTGTGCATAACCATATTCTTCATTACTTTGGGGGTGTGTGTTTTTCAACCACCCAATCAATGAAACATTATTCTCTTCGCTCGGAACTGATAAATCAGGGTTTCCCAACAAATATGTTTTAGCTTTCTCTTTTTTCTTAGTTTTCTTTTTTTCAAATTCCTTTTTAAAAAGTTTTAACTTATCTGACTCAATTGCTAATTCCTCTCCATAAACTTTTTGAACCAAAGGCGATATATCTGAAGGTAAATCAATGATATTTGGTAAACATGCCTGTGTCTGTGCAAGAAGATATGAACCATATACATATTTAGTTCCCTCATCAAACTCATATTCTTCAGATGTTCCAATAACATATATTATTGGGTCTCTATGCAAAGTTGGTCTCTCTATTTTGTGTCTGTGCAATCTGCCTATTCTTTGAAGCAATAAGTCCATGGGTGCCAATTCACTAATTAGTACATCAAAATCTATATCAAGACTCTGCTCTATAACCTGCGTACCTATTATGATTTTCTTTTGAGGTCTTTCAGCTTTCTTTCCTGCAATATTAATCAAGTTGCTTTCTTTCTCTAATCTATCGGTTGCAATAAAGTTTGAGTGCAATAAAATAACAGTATCTTCATCGAACATTTCAACAAAACGCAGCGCAAGTTCTTGTGCCATCTTTACAGTGTTGACTATTATTCCAACTATACCTCCACCATCAGTCAACTTTTTCACTGTATCTTCAATACAGTCTTTTTCTAGTCTTTCAACCCTAACTGATTTAATTTCAGATTCCGGAAAGTTTATAACTTTATTTATGCTACTTCCATTCGTATATGTAATTAACGGATAATTGGTTAATTGCCTTAATCCATCCAAATTCTTTATATCCCTTTTCTTTTTTCCTTGTCCTCTTAAATATGCCATTGCATATTTAACTCTACTATCTGCAGGCAAAGTCGCAGATAGCAAAATTACAGGGACATTATATGCTCCCATCCATTTAATTGAAGTTTCCAGATACTCACTCATGTAGGCATCATAAGCATGCACCTCATCAATTATCACAACTTTCTTACTCAATCCTAAATGTCTGAGAAATAAATGTTTTTGTTTAAGTGATGTTAATAAGAAGTTATCAACAGTTCCTATTACTACATCGTCAAGCATCGCAGTTTTTCTTCTCGTAAACCATGAATTTGAAATGACATTTCCTGAATTATCATACTCGTCCTGCAATCTATACATATTTAAATTTGTATAGTCACTATTTAGCTTTGCTTTTCCATGAACTAGCTGAATAGATATATCTTCATAATAACATTCAGAAATATTTTCTGACCAACCTCTTATTCTTGAAAATATTCCATTACAAGTAGCTTGGGTAGGTAACCCCATAAATATTCCACTTCTATCAAACTTATAGGCCAGTTGTTCTGCTCCTATCAGTGCAGCTTCTGTCTTTCCCACACCCATTGGTGCCTCAAGTATGAATAAGCCGGGTTTATCAATATTATTTAAAGTATCAAACATTGTTTTTTGAACACTGTTTGGTTTATCAAAACCAAATCTATCTTGATACAATGAATTTATATCATCAATACTATGTATGTTTATAGGTCTAGTCTCAAACCAGTTACTCCATCCATAACGGCTCCTATCAGACTGATTACTAACAACGTTGACAGATGTATCTAATAAAGGGAAAAATATTGTATTGCTGGCAATCCAGTCTGCCATGATTAATAATCCAGATAAAATTACCTGACCTGTCAATTTTACTCGTGGTAGTGCATCTATACTTTTGTAATCACATTCACTTAGTGCCCACTCTAGAATTTCTCGCTGTGCTTGTTTCCACTTTTCTATCACTTGCTTATTTTCACTATCATTATTTGTATCAAATTGATAATAGTTGCTTTCAAAAGACTCTTGTTTATCCAAAAGGCTTTTTACGTCTATGGGCTTACCATGGTGACTTCCTACAATTGAAGAAATATCATCTTTAATGCCAAATTTTTTTAAAATATACTGTCCAGCTAAAGAATGAGGTGATTCATTTGGGTTTTGCAAATAAGTGTTCGACAATCCTCTAAACCCTATATCCTCCAGCTTTTCAACCAGATACTTATCAAAATCATATGAATTGTTGTGCCCTTTTTTTAGCACGAAAACTGTTGAAATCTTGCCTATGTCGTGGGTTAACGCTAAAAACTCCGCTAACTTTTGTCCATCTAAATCGTTAATAGAATTTATTGCATCAAGAACTATCTGCTTCTGACCATCAGTCAACCAATGTTGCCATAAAAGAGAAGTTACACATCTAGTGTCAATGAGATGTTGTGTTAGTGAAAGCCATTCCCACTTACCGTCTTTTTCAGATTTTTTTGCCCATATGTAGTCAGAAATCAAACAGTTATCCTCCCCAAGTATTGTAATGATACTATCCATAAACAGTCCCCCGCAGCTGCGGGACTTTTCTATTTTACAACCGTTCTAAGGGTCACATCTGCGCTGCAGACTTTTACAACCATTCTAGTTGTATATTTATATTACAGATATACAATACCATTACTGTTATTAGAAATGCAAGTTCTTTAATTGTATTTTTGCTAGATATAAAATTCTGCTGACTTCATCACCGCTATGATTGCAAAGCCTGTTTTATCAAAGAACTTGAGAAAGAAATGGCTCTCCTCGTCATAACCGTTGATCCTAGTGGTGTGTTTTTTACAAGCTTTCCGAAAATAAATATTTGAAATATAGCAAATACCAGTGTAGATAACAAATAATTTAGTACTGCACTGTGTGCAGAATACGACATAATCCCGATGCGAAGAATATTTACGCCTGCAATATTCCATACAAAGCATGCTAGAAGTAGCAGCGTATTTCGTTGTACTTTCATGATGTTTTCCTTTGTTAATATACCTTTATACTTGTAGCTTATTTATTCCCACATGGCTTTTTGTAAGCTTTAATACAGCATCCTGCGCAATACCTCAAGCACAGCAGAAGAGTTATAATCCTGACACAGAGGATTTAATAAGTCATAATAAATATACTCTACAATGATTTATCTATTTCCTTTGCTATTCTACTCTTTCGCAATTTCCCCTGCAGTATGTACTTGAATAAAACTATAGGGTTAAAACTGTATGATAATTGGACTTTATAATAATTTATCCATTCAATCACAGCAAATCCCCAAATAGCGAAAGAGGTCATAGTTGCAAAAGATTTGCTGTGATTTGCTATCACAATAGCAAATCCTATACACAATAAAATTAGATCTAATACTTTGAGAACATTGTAAATTTTGCCCGTGAATTTCACAGCAAACCTCGGTTTAGAAATTCTTTTTATCAAAATGTACCAGAATAAAGATCCTTGTACAAGTATAAAACTAAGAATAAATAAAGAGAAAGAAATAGAAACCAGCGAGCCTGTGGCGATAATCAATTTCTTGAATACAAAAAAATTAATCCAAAATACCATTACCGCAACTAACTCTCCTACAGCGAGATTAAACAACTTTTGTTTCATTTGCTTTTTCAATATCCCGATACTCCGTATTATATAAATATAAATCTATATCTGATATATTAACATGAAATTTCTAGAGAGTTACAAACTATATAATAGCGGGATAATCTTGTTTACTCGCTCAGCTTTGCTATCGCCTGATCATACGAGATGCAGAGTGCCCCATCGAAGCTGAACTTCTTCCAGAGCGATACGTTGTTCTCCTCTCTATTAGTGCTGAAGATGATGGCCTTATCTAGCTGAGCAAATGAATTTGTAAATGACTTGCCACCATCTGCGCTTGGTACGGTTTTGCCGTTCCTCTTGTATACATCGGTGATCTTTCCACTGTCATCATGTCCAACGACATTGGTTAGAGTTTGAACCAGTTCAAGCTTTGAATTCTTCATGGTGTACTTGTGTATGTTGTAAAACATGCTATCATCGCCGTTTGAATCATATATGTATAGAGTATTTGCCTCTTTACCCTTGTATACGACATATGAAGTGCCCGCTGCAGCTTGCTGATCCGCAAGCTTACCATTATATGCCCCTTCATTAAAGCCATCGTAGCTGAGTTCCACGGCTTCCTTGCCATTATATGTATAGATGTGCATCTGTGCTTCATATTCATTATTCGCTGTGAAGAAAAACAGCTCCGGAATCTTATCACCATCTATATCACATAGGGAAATCGGTCTATCGATGCCTCGGCTATTATATGTGTCCTTGCCAGGAACGGTCTGCCACGAGTATGCCTTGATAGCACCCTGATTCTGTTCTATAACCGTCTTATACGCTTGGTACGCAGCCTTTCTCTTCTTCTCTAGCTTCTCTGTCACGCTTGTCTTTGACGGCTTTTTCTCTTCTTTCTTAGGCTCTTTCTTGCTGCAGGATGCGATAGATAGGATGAGCAGTGCGGATATTACAATCGCAATCGCTAATTTTAGTCTCGTCTTGGTATTCATGGCATTCCTCCCTTTTGGTAATCGTACTGTAATATTTAATCGTATTAAGTCTACATTAAACATCGTAATTACGGAGTGCTTGTGCTATAGTTCTGCATTCTTATTCAAATAAATAAGATGTCATCGAGATTGATCCGATGTTCCTTACGTTGTTAAAGACCTCAACTGTGCTTCCCTCGCTTGCCCCGAGTATGTATAGTAGCGGATAAAAGTGATCCTTTGTCGGAACGGCGTAATTGTAATCGCTACGATGCTCTATGCCATTTATAAGAGTGCTGTAATCACCGCTTAACACGATACTTTTTACAAAATCATCGAAGTCGTCGGCAAGTTGACTGCCGCCAGCATTGCTCCAGTCAACTAGTGTGAGATTATGTACGATGTTACCGCTACCCACAATCAGGTAGCGTTCTTCTCTTAGCACAGAAAGTTTGCGTCCCATCTCAAATACTTCTGCTTCTGTTAGATTCCTATCAACACTCAGCTGAACCACTGGGATGTCCGCAGCTGGGAACATATGGACCAGTACAGTCCAAGCGCCGTGGTCGATTCCCCATTCGTCATTTGTTGATACTTCATCGCTTAACAGCTCTTTCACCCTATTCGTTAGTTCTGAACTACCTTGTACTCGGTATCTCACTTTATATAAATCCTGAGGAAATCCGTACATATCGTAGATTTGCTTAGGCTCTTCTGCGCTTTCTATTAACGTGCCGCTTGTGTACCAGTGCGCAGAAATCATAAGAATTCCTTTTGGTCTACCGTATCGGTCTATTATATTGCGGCCTATGCTTCCAAATTGTTTTGTTATGTTGTTATCTTCAAGTGCAATCATTGGGTTTCCATGCCCGACGAATATCGTTGGCATCTTCATGTTATCGTCCACCTCCTATTTTAATATCTCTATCTGTTATAGAGTATTATACTAGAATTATGGAGTAAAGGGAACTTGGTTGATTGACGGTATATGCATGCAAGGAGTTATTTGCACCAGATGGTTGAAAATGAATGATAATGGGTTTACTCTATAGTCAGAAAATATTGGATACATACCTAGAGGTATGGGTCAGGAGGTTAAGATGCTATTAATCGGAGTAAGAGCGGATGGAAACTGGTTATTGTCGCAGTGGAATCTTACGTATGCTACCGGCTGGGAGGGCATTTGCAAGGCTGCTTCCAAGATGTACGATTACTATGATAGCAAGGAGATGCCAGCTCAGATATTAACGGATGATCATCTGACAGGTGCTCGTTCGAAGGAAGATATCATGAATATAGAGGAAGCTAGCTATCTAACTGTTAGGGGATTTTCGACGGTATTCAAGTTGCCACTGATGATTACTTTTTATAACCAGTCTAAGACTGTGTATGTCAATATCGCGCAGGCTACTGAGGAATTTGCGTATGCTGATTATGAGAAGTTTAATAAGTCGCTATGTCAGTATCTAGATAGCGTTGAGATGGCGATGTGCGAATAGGGCTGAGGTAATTCACAACATTTATTCTATGGAATCCAGTACTTTAAGGCTGGATTCTATTTTTATTTGAGTATGTCTCATTCTAATTTCAAAAAATAGTTGTTTTCGAAATAAGGATTTTCTTGGTTAGTATTTCAGAAAGTTTGTATTTGAGAGAAGAAAAAATCAGGTGTGAGCCTGATTTTTTGCATTATGTTTTGTTTTGAAATTAGTTACTTGTCCGCCTCAGATACACTGCGTCTAATCTGTAGTAGCATGATTGCCATGCTCACTATTAACAGCATATATCCGATTCCTGCCATGCCTGAGATTAAGGCATTTAGCCCTGTGGGTCTTTGCTGTGGTAAATGCAAAGTTCTTTTCTAGTAATAGAAGTAAGATGAAGAATACCATGCCGAGCAAGAAATAATGTGTATGCACTACGCTGAGGTATGTCTTGCCTGAAAAACCGTGGTATTTGGTAAATTCACGATAGAATACGCCTCCGATCATGGCGAGGATTGCGTATGCTAGGGCGGAATTCATGTATCGTTTCATATGGTTCTACTTAGGTGAAAGGTTTTATGAAATCTATAAACCATATCAATAAATTCTGAATATGGTGCTTCTTTTATCTCATATAAATATCTCTTCGTATTTTGTTTATATTCTAAGATCTTAGAAACGATAGAACTTATACAAACGCTTAGAAATGATAAGCTACCAGTTATTAGAGCCACAGTGACCACTGCATCCATGTTACTTAGCGTATTAATAAAATTTCTAACATAACCTATAAATGCCATAAATATGCGAAAAATAGTATAACCACAAATTAACAATACTATAATTCCTGAAATTGTATTGCCAATAGAATTCAATTGCTTTTTACTCAATGCATTCTCCTTTTTATATGTGTATAATCATTACAATTAAAGACAAGAGAAATCAAAATCACTGTTCTTTTTCTCTTGTCCTTGATTGGTTCAATTGTATTTATTAATTGTATATTTCCGTATTTTCTGCTACTAACGATAACACTTTCTCCTTGCTATCACTTATTACATAATGATTTAAATCCTCTCCATAGTCAAAATTATCTGTCCACAATTCGCACTGTGTCATAACCGTCTGTACTGCATCTTCCATTCCTTCAGGAGGATATCTATGTTTTTTAAGCAGCCTCTTTATCTGCATACGCATTGTTGCCCTTGCAGATTCTCTCTTTTGCCAGTCAATTGTATTATTCTTTCGTAATGCATCTGAAAGCTCTTTTGTAATTGCTATAAGTTCCTCGTTTTCATAAAAGTCTTTAATTGCCTGAGGTTTTGTCAATGCATCATAGAAAGCAAGTTCATCAGCTGTAAGACCTAGCTCTTCTCCTTCATTTTGTGATTTTGCAATCTGTTTAGCTAAATTAAGAAGCTCTTCAATTACAGCTTCGTTTGTAATCATTCCATTAAGATAAGCATTTAGTGATTTCTTTAGAATTTCACTAAACTTTTCAGCTTTTACAATATTTGTTCTGAGATAAACAGATATTTGTTCCGCAATCAACTTCTTCAGCAGTTCAATTGCTAGATTTTTTTCTTTCATATTTGCAACTTCTTGTAGAAATTTAGGATCAAATAGAGAGAACTCCTCTTTGATATCTGAAAATAAGTTTATTACCCCATCACTTTTAATACTCTGCTGCAAAAGTTCACTTATTCTTTTATTTATTTCATGTAATGGTAGCTTCTGGTCTGTTCCACTATTACTCAATCTGAGAACTACTACACGTACTGCCTCAAAAAATGCCGCTTCAAACCTACCACCTTCATCCACTATCGATGAACACAGTGAGAGTGCTTGATGAAGCATAAGTGCTTCTTTTACAAAAGAATCTTTATCATCAACTTTTTCTCTGCCCATAATAAAGTTAACCGCACCCGTTATAGCTTTTGCGCGCTCAAGATCTGTTCCATTTATAAATTTTGAGTAATCATATCCATGAAACTTATCACGACAAATAGACAGCTTCTCTAAAAATTTAGGATATGCGACCTTTGCAATATCAGTATCACCGTAGTTCTTTTGATCACGAGCAGTATACTCATTCATCGCTTGTTTCAAAGCAGTAGCAATTCCAACGTAATCAACAATTAGCCCACCTTCTTTATCAAGAAAAACGCGATTAACTCGTGCAATTGCTTGCATAAGATTATGTCCGACCATTGGCTTATATACATACATGGTAGCAAGAGATGGTACATCGAAACCTGTAAGCCACATATCGACAACTATGGCGATCTTCATTTTTCCATTATTATCTTTAAACTCTTTTGCAAGTTCTTCTTTGTGGCGCTTATTTCCAATAATTTGTCTCCATTCTTCAGGGTCCTTGTTTGCAGACGTCATAATAAGCCCAACTTTTTCTGTCCAGTTAGGTCGAAGCTCCAATATGCGTTTGTAAATCTTCATTGCTATTGGACGAGAATATGCAACAATCATCGCCTTGCCAGTAAGCAAGTTCTCACGATTATTTTCATAGTGATTTAGAATATCACAAACAAGAGAGTTGATTGTATTGTCATTTCCCAGAAGCACTTCCATTTTGCCTAAATCACGTTTGCTCTTAGAAATCACTCTCTCATCCGAGTGAAGTGCCATAAGATCATATTCCGCATCAATTAAATCTAATGTAGCTTGATCGAGGTTTAATTTTATTACACGACTCTCATAATAAACAGGGCGAGTTGCACCATCCTCAACTGCCTGTGTCATATCGTATATATCTATATAATCTCCAAACACTTCACGCGTATTTCGATCTTTAGACGAAATAGGAGTACCCGTAAAGCCAATAAATGTAGCATTAGGAAGTGTATTTCGTATAGTTCTTGCAGTGCCAACAATACATTTAGCAACTTCTTCGCCATCTTTATTTTTTGTAATCTTAATTTTCTCAGTTAGTCCATATTGACTTCTATGCGCCTCATCAGCCATAACTATGATATTATGACGTTCAGATAGAGGTTCATATGATTCTTCAAATTTCTGCATTGTGGTAAAGATAATACCATTTGCCTGTCTCCCTGCAAGTAAGCTTTTGAGGTTCTCCCTGCTTTCTGCTTGCACCGGCACTTGTCTTAAGAAATCCTTGCATTTAGAAAACTGACTATAAAGCTGATCATCAAGATCATTTCTATCAGTTAATACCACTAATGTTGGGCTATCCAATGCATCCTGCAATAAGCGAGCATAAAAAACCATTGAAAGCGATTTACCACTCCCCTGTGTATGCCAAAATACACCACCTTTACCGTCGGTAATGGTTGCTCGTTTTGTTGATTCAATTGCTTTTCTTACAGCAAAATATTGATGATATCCTGCAAGAATTTTAAATGTTTTAATTCCCTCATTGGAGAAGCAGATGAAGTTTTTAATTAAATCAAGCAATCTTTCTTTTTGGAACATTCCTTCAAAGAAAGTATCAAACTGTGCGTACTTAGTCTCCTCGTAGTCTCCATTCTTTGTCTTCCACTCCATAAAACGATCTTCACCAGAGGTAATCGTACCCGCTTTTGATGTCACTTGATCGCTCATAACGCAAATAGCATTATAAATAAACATGGAAGGAATTTCCTGCATGTAGTTACGAATCTGTCTATATGCTTCTGAAGCATCCGTTTCTTCACGTGAAGGAGATTTGAGCTCAACTAACACAATTGGCAAACCATTTAAGAATAGTATGATATCTGGTCGCTTGTTGCTATTTTCAATAAATGTCCATTGATTGGCAATTATAAACGAGTTGTTATATGGATTCTTGTAATCAACAATATAAACGATAGAGAAAAATTCTTTTCCATCTGAAAAATATCTTACAGGAATACCGTTTTGTAGATAATCCATAAAGACAGTGTTCTTTTGAATCAGTTCTCCATTTTCAAAGTTTTTTAGCTTGAATATTGCATCCTTGATAGCATCATCAGGTAGACCTCTATTCAAACGATATAGAGATTCCATCAAAACATCGTCATATAGTGGACTGCTAAAGTCTCTTTCAATATCAGGGCCATAAACATAATCGTATTCCAATTCACTTTGAAATAGCTCAATTATTGAATTTTCATAATTTGCTTCTGTAAACATTACCTTCTCCACTATCTATTATACTTACTTGCATCTGAGACTATTTCTATTATATGTACAAGTGTATCTTCTTTAATTACTATCCTTGCTTTTAGTTTACCTTTATCTTTATTTTCTAAAATATAAAATGCCTGCCCATTGTGTTTTCTGACGGAAAAAGAGCCATGAGCAATTGCACACCTGACCGCATAGAAAAATGAGTCAATATTACTATTCTTGTTATTGATATGAATTGCTATTTCTTCAAATTTCACATTTTCAAGTTGCCCTAAAGTTTTTAGTTTTGTTTCAATCTCCTTAACCGTAGTAATTATCCAATTAGAAGATAAAAAATCTATTTCTTTCTTTAATAATGGTGTTAGTTGTCTCTTATTCCATCCTAAATATTTAAACGTATTTCCACGAACACTTACTCCTTCTACCGGCGTATTAAATAAATAAAATTGTAGGATTTTCTTCATTCTTTCATTGATAATTATTTTATTCTTAAAAGTCCACTTTATCACAACAATCCTCCATTTTTTCTGTTGTATTACCTAATGACTGAAATTCAATACAACAATTTAACTCTAATAATTACTTAAACAATAATTTAGAGCAGCAAGCTCAAGCTCTTTTTAAGTCTTGGTTTGTTGATTTCGAGCCATTTAATGGAACTATGCCTTCTGACTGTGAAATAGTTCCTCTCGAAAAAATTGCTGATTTTCAAAATGGCTATGCATTTAAGAGTAAGGATCTTTTAAATGAGCCGTCATCAGACTGTTATCACGTATTCAAACAAGGACATATTGCTCGTAGCGGTGGATTTATTCCTGATGGAACAAAAAGCTGGTATCCAAAGAGCCTTGCATCAAAATTAGAGAAATTCGTTCTCAAAAAAGGCGATATACTTATGGCAATGACAGATATGAAAGACAATGTGGCAATATTAGGTAACACAGCCGTTATGCCACTTGACAATGAGTACATTGTCAATCAGCGAGTTGGACACCTCAGAGCAAATGGATACAAAGGAGTGACTTATCCTTTTATTTATTTACTTACTAACAGCACAGATTTTCTTGTTGACCTGCGTAGCAGAGCAAATAGCGGGGTGCAAGTAAACCTATCATCTTCTGAGATTAAAGCTTCGAAAACTGTTTTACCTTCAGAAGAAGTAAATAATGCTTTTTCTGAGATAACTCTTCCTATGTTTGAAATTATAATAAACAATCAGCTTGAAAATCAACGATTGGCACAACTCCGAGACACGCTTCTACCAAAATTGATGTCAAACGAGCTTGATGTATCAGACATTGACCTCTAAGCCGCTAAATTATTGTTTATCGCATTGTTTTCCTCTATTTTTTTATCGATAGAGTTTAAAATATCAACTATCTTTTCCTGTAATGATATTGGAGGTAGTTTTATCTCCATTCGTTTCAATATCCAACCAGACAGTCCGCCTCTTGTGCTTGTTCCATCGGATAACAAGCGAAACTCTTCATATCTGCTATCTAAATTGTAATACAGATAAAGTGGTAATATTATGCTTTCATTTGCTTTGCAAGCTATAACAGATTGGTTCATATAAGTATCTATCATCAAAAAGCTTGCTTGCCCTCTCGTATATCCCTGACCAGCAGTTGCAATAACAGTGCATCCCTTGGTCGCAAGCTTAGTCGAGGAATTTTCCACGCCCTTTTTTGTTATTTTTCTATCAGTATCATAAACAAATCTTTGGGAAGTTTCTCCAGAAGAAAGCCATTTAATGTTGCCGTTCCAGTATTCTTCGTGCTTGGTTGAAGGAGTTCCACCACTATATATTCGTTCGCAGACTTCTTCTAATGTATATTTCTTCCACTCTGCCATATTTTCACCTTTCTTATCCAATATATTTTCGATGAGCAATTTTTACATTGCATTGTTTTACCATTGCGTATTGCAAGGTCGTGTCTATCTTTCTATGCCCCAAGAGCTGTTGCAGTTGCTCAATAGGCATCCCTTTATCTATTGCCATAGTTGCAAGTGTACGCCTAAATTTATGCGGGTGTACTTTTTGCAATCCTAACTGTTTTCCAAATTCTCGCAGACGAACTTCAACTCCGCCAATTTTTAGCCTTTCGTGCGGTGCTTTTAGAGAGACAAAAAGTGCCGGGTTATCGTCGGTTCTGCTACTTAAGTAATTCTGTAAATGTATCTTTGTTCGAGCATCAAAATATACCACTCTCTCTTTACTGCCCTTACCGAAAACAATACATTCTCTCTCATTGAAATCAATATCATTTCGGTTGAGCAATACCATTTCTCCGACACGCATACCTGTTGAAGCCAACATATCTATCATTGCCAAATCTCTCAGTTCTGTGCAGTTATCTCTCATAAGTTCCAACGCTTCATCAGAATATGTTTCCTTTATATTTGTGCCAGTTTTAACTTTGTGTATACGTCTTACCGGACTTTTCAAGATGTAGTCTTCATCTTCCAACCAAGAGAAAAAACTTGAAAGTATACGCCTGATATTATCTATTGTTACCTTACTAGATTTTTTCTTTTTCTGATATTCTGTTAGATAACCACGTATATCGTCTGTAACTATATGTCGCACATCCTTTTTAAGTTCATCAAGCATAGTTTCAATTGTAGTCATATAGTATTTAAGCGATTTCTCGGAACAACCCTCAATTCGTTTTGCCGATAAGAATAGTTCTACAAAGTTGTGTTCTGAAGTTATTTCGTGGTACTGTTCTTCCTTTATATCATAGTTTGCGAGTGTGTATTGCAAAATCTCTCGTAGCTTTTCGTTTTGTGCGTTGTTCAAGTATGGTAACATGCCTTGAATAACATCTTTGATTAAATTTTGTTTCATAAGTCATTTCTCCTTTGTTTATTCTTAGAGAACGACTACGAGGTGGAGTCCCCTGATATTAACTTCTGCCACCCACAGAAGTTATGGGTATTTTGTACTATAAACAATAATTTAGTGGCCTAGAGGTTAATGCTGGAAACATCAAGCTCACCGGACATTAACTTCGGCAAAAGAGTGTCTCTTAATGAGGCGAGTTTCTTATTTTCTATTCGGTTTGAGATTATCAAGTCATAAATTGGCTGAAGCAATGTGCCTATTCGGTTATAGTCTGATTCATTAGGTATGAAAACCTCTGCTTTTACAAGTTCATCACGCTTGATGTGTCCCATTGTTGTTGCTTTGTCAGCAGCAACGGATATAAAATGATCAAGATGGTGTTTTGTCCACGAATAATAGAACCACTTGTCGTAGTTGCTTGATGTTACCTTGAATAAATGCTGATTTAAACCACAAACACCTCCACACCAAAAATCGACTAACAGACTACCTGACCAAGAAAAAATAACATCACCATCGCGAACAATGTATTCACTTTTGATGTTCGGAGAACACAATTCACTGTTATTATCACAACAACCTTGACGGAGCTCCTTGATTTTAAGAACTGGAATTCCAATTTCGTCATCTGTTGGATGATATTTTTGCATAGCAAGACCATTTAGGTAGTCTGCAATATCTATCAAACTGGCCTTCTTCCAACCATCAGGTGACGTTTTAAGAGATAAATGCTCATTTATAAATATTGCCTGAGCTTGCTGCTCTAAATTATTGTTTA
>NZ_CP016199.1:1587780-1609978 GCF_002243385.1 Mogibacterium pumilum
TATTAAGAGTTTCCGTTCTCAAGCTTGGAATTGTTGTTCCTTCATTATAAATATTTAAGTCTATAAGCAACATAGAATAGAATAAATATTTAGGAATAACAATATCAGTATTAATTACAGTATAGAAAAGTGTATCGACTGTCCAGAATGGATGTTCTACATATTTGACCTTACCTATTGACCCCTTTCTACCAATCAAGACAGATGGCTTATCGTAAAGAGACGTAGTAGCATATCCCATCAATCCACCAGTTCCATAAATAGGAATTATCTTCTCATCTGTAACAACTTTTTTCTGGTTCTTTCCATATTTAATAGTTGCTAACTCAGAAAGAGTGTATCTTTTAAACTTCATACCCAATTGCTCCTAGATTCTTCTTAATCTCCTCCTCTAATTCATGAGATTTCTTAAACATATCAGAAAGCTCCGATGTTAGTCTCTTCATCTTCTCTTCAAACGGCTCTCCGTCATCTTCTTGTTCTTCAATTCCAACATATCGTCCAGGAGTTAAGATATAGTCTTGTTTTGCTATATCGTCTATTGTTGCTATAGCAGAAAATCCTTTTTCCTCCTCTAATTCTCCATTCTGAAAATCTTCGAATGTTTTTGCTAGTAAATCGATATCTCCAAGACTTCCATCCTCTTGGATGCCTTCAGTAAAATCTCGGTGCTTTCTATCGACCATGAAGCCCATTTTTCTGGCATCTATAAACAGTGTCTTTCCTTTTTGCTTTTTATTTTTAGTGATAAACCATAGTGTAACGGGAATTGTAACACTATAAAACAACTGAGTTGGCAAGGCCACAATTCCTTCAACAAGATCGTCTTCTATAATCTTTTTCCTTATTTCTCCTTCACCAGAAGATTGTGATGATAATGCTCCATTGGCGAGTACCAAACCTATTTTCCCATTCGGCGCAAGGTGATGAATCATATGCTGTATCCACGCATAGTTTGCATTACCTGATGGAGGCATTCCATATTTCCATCTGACATCTTCCTTTAATTTATCTGCACCCCAATTGGATAGATTAAATGGGGGATTTGCCATTATGAAATCTGACTTAAGTGTTTTATGAATGTCATTAAAGAAGGTATCCGCATGATAAGAACCAAAATTAGCATCAATACCTCTTATGGCCATATTCATTTTAGCCATCTTCCACGTATCTGCATTAGATTCCTGACCATATACAGAGATATTGCCCCTATTGTCACTATGTGCCTGTACAAACTTCTCACTTTGCACAAACATACCACCACTACCGCAACAAGGATCATATACACGGCAGTTATTAAAAGGTTTTAGTATGGACACAATTGTTTTTACTATGCTTGAAGGTGTATAAAATTCACCACCCTTAGTTCCTTCATAAGCAGCAAACTGAGCAATACAATACTCATATGTCCTACCAAGTAAATCTTTACTTGCCTCAGTTCCATCCATTTTTACTTCATTTGTAAATAGGTCTACAACTTCACCCAGTACTCTTTTATCCAAATCTGGGCTAGCATAATTTTTAGGTAATACATTCTTCAAGCTTGTATTTTCTTTTTCAATTGCCCTCATAGCATCATCAATTACTGTACCGATTTCAGGTGTGTGTGCGGCAGATGAAATCTTACTCCAGCGAGCTTCTTCTGGTACAAAGAAAATATTTTCTTCTACATACGCATCTCTGTCATTCTCAAATCCATCACCTTCATTTAAAAGTTCCTCATAGCGTTTTTCGAATGCACTAGAAATGTAACGAAGAAAAATAAGACCTACAATTACCTTCCTATATTCAGCAGCAGGAATGTGCCCCCAAAGAACACAAGCTGCATCCCAAATCTGCTTTTCAAAGCCTATATTAGTATTGTTCTTCTTTGCCATTAGGGTTACCTTTCTTTAATTATGCTAAATGTTTCTATATTATTTAGTATTCTATCATATTTATAAAAATATATTGTTTTTAATATGCTTTTTTGATCGCATTTATAAATTCTTTTTCGCTATGATTAATCTGTTTAGTAAATTCATTATAATTCAATGACTCACTCGGAACCTTCAACCCAAGCTTGGTAATACTAATATCCGTTCTAGCTGATACATCCCCCTCATATGTCGAGCCTTCATTCATCATTAAGCATTTACTGCCCGAATCAGTTGAGTCAGGATATAGATAGTATCCGCGTTTAGAATCGAATCTGAACATATATGCGAGTACCTGCAGATAGTCTTTGTTCCCGATATTATCAATCGGCTTATATTTAGCATCGGCAATGACTCTATCAGCTTGATTCCTTCCTATGAAATCTGGATAAATCAAACCAATACCGCCGCCAAATAGCCTCTGTGCGCCAGTGCCAGACTTATTCATTGGATGATAGAACATATCGTCGATAAGGGAATTAATGTATTCTTCCCACAGCCACGCACCATCGAACAGTATGCCGTAAACTTTTCGGTGTCCGTCGCCGAACTTGTGTTTCTGATTTTGCAGTATCAATATACATAATCTTTGAAGGTCCCTATATTCGTGATAGTACGCGTGACGAATAGTGTTTTTCCTGTTTGCTTCGAGAACGCGCCTTCTATCTGTCGCCCTGTATTTAGGAGTGGCGTATATAACGAGCTTCACCTCGTCCTTTACTTTGTTAAGAAGATTGTAGCCATATGATTTACTCTTGATATGTTCAATAGTGTGCCTTATTAGCTCCATGAGATAATTATCAAATGAGTATTCTCTCTGGTTGTATGCGATATCACCTACAAATGGAATATTATTTTTGATATGTCTAGCAATATCAATAGTTCCCCGAACGTTGTCATCATTGTATTTATTGTGTATGTATGTCTTGAATGCGCCCTTTCTAGCAGCAACTTTGAGGTAATGAGGAAACAGGAAAAGCAGCAGATTAAACATCCGCTCTTCCTGATTAGCGTTCGTATCAAGACTTATGAAATTAGGAAAATCCAGTACCTTTTCTAATAGGTACTGGAAGAAATAGTCATTATCACCACGGCTAAATCTAGATTCGATTACAAGACGTTCATCGCCCGATCCGAGGAAGCCCATGACGTTTCCAGAGCAATACATACCGTTACAGCTTTGTAGAATCATCTGATCCTTGGTTATGTCTTCCGCATCCTTGATAATCTCAGGAAATACGAATACACCCTCTCGTTCAAGCTGCTCCAGCGTCTTGTCGGAAACGTGCGAGACTATGGATTTTACTTGATAAAAATCCTCTTTTGGCAGGTATTGATTATCCTTAATTTTGAGCTGCTTCATCTGTAGCACCTTCATCTAGGGCAAAATATCCATATGCTCTAGCAAACCTTTTCATGATGCCCTTTTCGTCATAGAGACCACGCACATATTCTTGCAGTAGTGGCTCAAGGTAGTCAGTCCAAAAGTCATTGAAATTCAGATACTTTAGCTTAAGGAAATACGAAGCACCAATCTGATAGTTCTCGTTTAGGCCCTCTACTTTGAGAATCTCAGCATTCAGTCTATCCATCCTTGCAATTGCCTCATTCTTAGTGTCTTCATCGGCTATTGTATCGAGCATATCCTGTGTAGATTCAGCTCTCACCTCAACAAATCTAAACCTTCTGCGCATAGCAAAATCGAAGCTATCTACAGACCTGTCTATATCGTTCATAGTGCCTATGATATAGACATTCTCAGGGATGTAGAACTTCTCATCTTGGTTATCGTGCATATTTGAGTACTTTGTTGCAACTTCACCAGCTTGTCCACGATATCCTGGATCTATTGCAAAGAATAGCTCGCCGAGGATTTTTGAAATCTCGCCACGGTTTATCTCATCGATGATGAAGATGTATTTCTTTAAAGGTTCTGCTTCTACTTTTGCCCTTCGGTTAATCTTCCCAGCTTCTTTGATGGCTTTAAATAAAGCGAAATCATACGAGTAATTCTGGGTACCGAACTGCTTACCAAAGAACTTCGTGATATCACTTACTTTATTGAAGTCGAGTCCAGACTCAAGCATCTTTCGTAATTCATCTATATTTAGGCTAAGTTTATTTACCGTTTCATTGCCTGGTATTGCAAGGTAAATATGCCTATCATCCATATTGGTGATAGTAAATTTATTTCCCTTTATAGTTTTAAATTCTTCTTCTCCGAACTCAATATCTGCAAAGAATTCCTCGAGAGCGGTGTTAGAAGATATTTCTTTCTCTCTTACATCTATAGGCTTCTGAGAATCTTCGAAGTTTCGTCGTGCTCTATCTACAAAGCTTTTAAATATACCGTCCTGCAGCTCAAATCCCATGCTTCCATCTTCATTCATTTTAGGTCTTAGACCTTCAACAAAATCTGAATAATCATAGCTTGGATGGAACTGAACAAACTCGACTTGTCTTCTTTGCTCCTCTGTTAGATCAGCCCATTTATCTGTGTAACCGTTACTTATTATGTCGGCAGCGATCTGCTTGGCAAGATAAGATTTGCCAGTGCCTGGTGCCCCTCTGAAGATGAGATTTTTTGATTCTAGTAGTAATTTGGAATATGGGATTTTGCACTCAATCAAAGTCTTTACTGTATCATCAATGATTATTTTTTCAAATTCGCCATTTTTCTTCGTTTTTTCGGTTTTGTCCCTATATATTAGGACAAACTTCTCTCCTTGTTTTCCAAATCTCTTTACACACTCTTGAACAAATCGCAGTGTTGAAAACATGTTCCATGAATAAATGACAAATTGTGGACCACCCTCTCGTCTGTAGATTAAATACTCAACTGATTTCTTGTAATCTCGATATTCTTCTACACTTGAAAAAATACCCCTAATAAGTGCCTGCCCAGGGCTGTACTTACAGATAGGAAACTCCTTCTTGTCTTCCTTTGACAATGCTATGAGTTTTCTTTCGAAAATCTGCATAGCAAGACGAGGAAGCGTTTGATTAGATATACGTTGCTCCCCTTTATTTCTTTTCCTTCTGATCAACTCATTATCAGAAGTTACATAATATGCATCTATAGGTTCGTAGTTGTCACCTAGGTTTAGGTTATCTATATTAAACCTTGTATCCGTTGAAATTAAGTTGTCAGCTGTGATGGTTAGTTCGTATTTTTCTTGAGTTGTGGTGGTCATTGTTTGTCTCCGTGGATTTTTTACATTAAATAATTTAACAGTTGATTTTTCAATGATAGTTATAATACTCCACTAAAGCTCTGAATATCCTTTTTCAACTTTTCAATTTTTTCAGTATTAACACCATGTTTTTTATATGTATGACATGTTACCAATTTCACAACTGTATTTTTCACGGATTGAAATAATGATTGTAGATTAACTGTTTTTTTATAAAAAACAGTTATAATAGCTGGCATAACTGGCAAGCAAAACTCAATAAATATACGCACTCCGGTCGTAAATTTGCTTGAGATTACAAAGCATGCATATACATATATAACAAAAAATACTGGAATAAGTAATAACAATATATCTGTATATAATTTTATTTTCTTATCTGCTCTGCATTTCTTTTCTTCTAATTCCCTTAACTCTTCCTTCTTTTCATCCAAGGCTGAGGAAATAAGTTCATCTTTATTTACAATATCCGAATGCAATTCCTCAATTTCATTATTCCTTTCGAACAAATCGCTACGCAGCTTTTCTTTTTCATTTTTATAAATTGCTATATCTTCTTCACTTATTGACTCTAAAACATCTTCAACATTTGAAGTTGTAATGTCTTCTGGTTTCTTTGATTCTTCTCGAAGACTTACAAACATTTGTATCATTTGTTCTTTATCAATTTTTTTATTTTGATATTCCTTCTTTGTTTTTTCATACTTATCTGTTATAGATTGTGTAAGTAAGCTTGATAATATAATCTGTGATTTAGTTAAGATATCGAAGCTTGCAGGAAGATCTTTTGCTCCGAACCCCTTATTTAAATCATACCAAAGTCTATTTGTTAACGTAAATATGTTTATAGCAAATGGAAGTTTTTCTCCACATAGGCTATTTGAAATACTCAAAATCTTTTTTGTTTCGGTAAGAATAATATGTCTCGCCTTTTTTAAATCATTTGTATTATTGTTTTTTCTTAAAATGCTAATATAATTTAAATGCTTGAGATACCTATCTTTATCATCAGCTATATCAAATTCATTAAACATTTCCCTGCTTTCCACATTATATTTATGATTTCTCTCATTATAGTAATCGTATTCTTTTGCTTTCGTTATTCCATATTGTGCTATTAGGCGATTAAATTTTACTTTTTTATCTATAACATCAGCTCCTGTTTTACATCCTTCAACTATTTTCTTCATAGCGTTATTATCCGTCGAAACTATGTCATGGCCTTTAACAATATGCTGTGCTTTTGCAAAGTAATCGTCAATCTCTTTTTCAACTTCTTCAAAATAATTAACTTTAATTACTTTCTTCTTACTCTTTGAGTTCATTTCAGAAACAAGTGTCATTAAATCACTTGCTATCCTTTTAAAAACTTCTCCATTATATCCAGCTAAATGAAACAAAATTTCATTCTCAACATAAATATTAATATCTTCTTTCCATGCAGCTCTATCTGATATATTGCTATTATAATTGATACCAGCATATAAAATAGCACCTTCTTTAATCTTTCGGATCTGTAAATCATCATGTATCTCGGCTTTTTTTAATATAAAAGCACTGATTAAATCGGAGTATTTATCTGCATTTGAGTCTTCAAGTAAAAAGTAACAAAACTCTTTACTCAAGACTTGCTTATCTTGTTTAGATAATATCCCTCTATGAGCCTCTACAAATTCACATAGCTCATTAAAAACCATTTCATTATCATATGCTGCAGCTTCATAATCATGTATAAAGTTACTTTCTTCTACCTGATTATAATCAACAATATAACTATTACTTTCTTTTTTTACAAAATTTAATTTTTTTATCGAAGTTTTTATAACATAATCTGGAATTTTAAATCCATAATGATTTTTTAATAATTCCGACATCTCAATAAGTTCAAAATAATATTTCTTTTCTGAAATTACAATAGACTCAATAAATTTTGACATAATCTCATATATATCATGTTTTCCATCATCGTATAATTGTCTAAAGGTAACTATAGCTGCTACATTTTTCATTTCTTCATTTAAACACATATAACTTATCCCCCGTTTAATTGAAACTACAATATATAAAAATAAATCTTACTATAAACAAATCTTTCTAGTACTATCTATCTTTGTAAAACTTATAAATTTAATATCCAAATTATCTCATATTGTTACAGACCTCTTTTCTATTGTTTCAATAGCTTCGTCTTTACACTTTCTATATGATATTAGTGACCAAATGACTACTAGAGATTCTCGTATCCTATTGTTCAATCATAACTTTTTAAAGAGAACAATAATCAATATGGGATGTTATCGATTTGATCTACCAGCGTCAAAAAATCAGTAGACAAGAAAATACAAAATTATTATATCACTGAGCTTTTTGGTTTGTACGATATTAAATACATCAGTTTGTATTTTATTTATACACTATTTCTTATGGATTGTGATTTTAAGAGTAATCAAAGTTTTTAGGATTTAGATAGTTGGCGAAATGTCAAGGAAAGTGCAGTACCCCCTCCTAAAAAGATTTAAGTCGCTAGGGCTTCGTCGAGCAGCATCATTCTATATTCTGTCGGAGGAAGTCCGCTCGAATTAGATGCATATATTCATACCGTATTGTAGTAAGTAAATACATACTTGAAGATCCAGGGCTTTACTTCTAACATCTTCATTCTGTATGTCGGGATACGATACAGGAGCTCCTTCTTCAAAGTAGCGAAGAACCTCTCTATTCTGGCATTGTCATAATAGTGATCAATGCCACTTAGACTTTGTTGTATGTTATTTGCTGGCAGTATTGCTCTGAAACCGTCGCTTGTATATTGGCTTCCTCTATCTAAATGCAAGGTCACCCCACTGATTGGGTATCTAATCCGTGCAGTTTTAACAGTATCGATACATAATTCTTTCTTTATGTTATAACGCTTGATGAGCGATAGAATCTCCCCATTAAAGCAGTCGATGATCAGTGAAATGCAAAGTTCACCATCGATACATCGAATCTGAGACATATCTGTAATCAGCTTGGTATATGGCTTATCTTCTGAGAAATCCTGTCGAATCAGGTTTTCCTTCTCCTGAATCTCGGTTGTAGCTTTGGTCAGACCCTTAGGTCTGCGCTTTCGTTCATGGATTAGTCATATTTTGAACATGATCCGTCTGAGCCTGTGTATACTAACTTTGGCCCTCTTAGTGCAAGAGTCATCTGCATACGTAGAACTCCATAGTTGTCATTGAATACAGACTCATCAATGATGGTCTGTATAGATGCCGAAAAAACCGAGGGCCTCCTTGAGTATATCATTGGCTCGCTTGGTTTCACGCAGTTCGGCTTCAAGCTCCTGTATCCGACGATCTTTCTCGTCGACAGGTTTACGTTTGTAACCACTGCCTACAAAATATGAACACCTTGATGCTTTCGGATGTATCGCCAATCAGCAAGTGTGTAATATGGAATGCCAAGCTTCTCTGCAGCCTTTCTGGCACCAATCTCGACTGAAATTTCGAGGGCTTCCTGCTTGAATGAATTGTCGTATTGCATATTATCACCAATCCTTTCATTGATATACTACCATGAGAATTTGGTGGATTTACAGACTCTACTTATATGTTACAACTCCAGAAGTCAATAGCCTTTTTTCTAATTTTTATCCGTATTTCTTTTTATGTTTAGTATACGATTTGATATAATGAATATAGGGGATTGTAATATGAATAATAAACTGTATCGGAACGATTGAAATATCTTCGTTCTATAAATAAAAAAACACAAAAAAATCTGCTGAGTTTTTAGGAATACCTCAGCCTTCTATGTCTGCATATGAAAATGGAAAAATAATCCTACAATAGATGTGCTTATAGAGATTGCCGATAAATGCAATGTATCTTTAGACTGGCTTGCCGGAAGAAGTGACTATACTTTCGGTCTTTCAAGCATGAGAGATTTTGTATTATTTATGTATGAACTGGCAATGAAAAAAGAAATCGGATTTGAAATAATTGTGGAAGACAAATTTCCCAATAATGATATTGAAACAGAAGAAAATAAATGGAATGTTAAGCTTGTATTCTATGGTAATGATAAAGAGCATGCTTTTAATGCTGACATATGCAATATCCTAAAAGAATTGTCTGATAATCTGTTCGACTTGGAGTCATACTCTATTACAAAAGAATAGTTTGATTCCATGAAAATAAATCTGTAGAATATTACTCTCTACCACTAACACAGAAAGAGTTTGAAGAACTGTCAAGAAATGAGATTATAAAAAAGAAAATTGAATACTTAAAAGATACTAATTTGTTATATTTTTAATAGAATGCTGTAATATACAAAAGCGAGGTATATATATGAGATTTTGCGATTTATTTATCAGTTATAAAGTATGTTTAAAAGACACAAAGAGTACTATACGTTTCACTAAGCTACCGCTATACAGAAAAGTTTTTCTTGTCATCTTTCTTACCGGAATTATTATCAGTGGTATTATGCTAATATTTATACATAATTTATTTTCATTTATTCCTGCTGGATTAAGCTTTTTTTCACTTATAATATTCTTTATAATTGATTCTCAAAAAAGTAATACTAAAGAAATGCTTGAAAAGCATTATATTCCTTACTCGGAAAAACGAATGAATAAGATAATTGAGATTTTAAAAAAATATAATATTGACATTAAAAATTTAGATTCACTTGATATGCTAATCGAGAAGGCAAAATATGAACAAATAAAATGTGATTACTTGTCGCAATTTAAAAAACCTTTTAAATTATTAGGCTCAATCATTATCCCTATCATTATATTTGTTGCCAGGAAGATTAGCGAGTCAACTGCAGAAACACAGATGCTTAATATGGCGGTATCAACAATAATCTTAATTTTACTAATTTTTTCACTCATATTTTCTTTCGCACCTATTGCAAAAGATATATTTTATCGCGACTATAATAGGTATGATGAATTTATATGTGACTTAAGACAAATAAAACTTTTCTATTCAAAAAACTAACTACTTGATTACTCTCGACTTACAAAGAAAATAATTTGAAGCTCTTATTCGTTATAGGATTCTAAAAAAGAGAATTGAAGACTTGGAAAAAAAACAATTTGCTGTAAGAAATAATGCTACGGGAAACTTCCTGTAGCATTTTAAAATACCAATACATCACCCAAAGAATTATTCTTCAGGTGATATATTGCAAGCACGACACTCACAAAACGGCTATTAATAAGGCTTTAGAACCTATTTTTAACTATTCAAACTCCACCGTTCCCGGCGGCTTCGAGGTCAGATCGTAGAACACCCTATTCACGTGATCCACCTCATTTATTATTCTATTCATCACCTTCTGCAGCACTGACCATGGGATTTCTACTGCCTCCGCTGTCATGAAGTCGACTGTTTCGACCGCACGGATCGCAACCGCATAGTCATACGTACGGAAGTCACCCATTACGCCGACTGACCTCATATTAGTTAGAGCTGCGAAGTACTGGCTAATTGAGCCTTCGAGGCCCGCCTTTGCGATCTCTTCACGGTAGATTGCATCAGCCTCCTGCACTATCTTAACCTTCTCAGCTGTAACTTCGCCGATGATTCTGATGCCGAGTCCTGGTCCTGGGAATGGCTGACGGTCTACCAGATAGTCCGGGAGGCCGAGCTCTCTTCCTAGTGCTCGCACTTCGTCCTTGAACAGCATGCGGAGTGGCTCGATGATTTCCTTGAAATCAACGTGGTCTGGTAATCCGCCCACGTTGTGGTGCGACTTGATCACTGCTGACTTGCCGAGGCCGCTCTCGATGATGTCTGCGTAGATTGTTCCCTGAGCTAGGAAATCTACTGCGCCTATCTTCTTGGCTTCCTCTTCAAATACACGGATGAATTCCTCACCGATGATCTTACGCTTCGTCTCTGGGTCTGTCACGCCAGCGAGCTTTGCGTAGTATCTATCCTGAGCATTTACACGCACGAAGTTGAGGTCGTACTCACCCTTGCTGCCAAATATCTCTTCAACCTGGTCGCCCTCGTCCTTACGGAGTAGTCCGTGGTCCACGAACACGCAGGTCAGCTGCTTGCCGATTGCCTTTGCCAGAAGTGCCGCAACTACGCTGGAATCAACGCCGCCAGAGAGTGCAAGTAGCACCTTGCCATCCCCAACCTTCTCGCGCACCTCTGCGATTTTCTTCTCAGCGAAGGAATCCATCTTCCAGTCCTGCTCGCACTTACACACGCCTAGTATGAAGTTGCTGAGCAGCTCTGTACCCTCTGCTGTATGGTTAACCTCCGGGTGGAACTGCACTGCGTAATAGCCCCTAGCCCTGTCCTCCATGCCTGCAACTGGGCAGTTTTCTGTATGCGCTGTAATCTTGAAACCTTCTGGAACCTCACTGATATAGTCGGTGTGACTCATCCAAGTTACGGTCTCGTCGCTGAGTCCTGCAAATAGACCTTCTTTGCTATCGACTGTTGTATCGGTGCGGCCGTACTCGCTCGTCGGAGCTGTTCCGATTTTACCGCCCAGCACGTGTGCCATCAGCTGTGCGCCGTAGCAGATGCCAAGGATTGGTAGTCCTAGCTCGAACACACCTCTATCGATTGCCGGTGCACCCTCTCCATATGCGGACTGTGGACCGCCTGTGAAGATGATGCCGCATGGATCAAATTCCTTGACCTTATCAACTGTTACATTTTCAAAATTATGAACTTCCGAGTACACGCCGAGCTCACGAACCCTGCGGGCGATGAGTTGGTTGTACTGTCCGCCAAAATCAATAATTAATATCTTGTTAGCCATTATCGCTCCTAACGTCTTACTGTTGCCACGCTGTTGTCCTTGAGTACAACATCGTGCGCTCCACCCTCGATGATACTTGTCGCCGATACTAGTGTGAGCTTGGAATTATGCTGTAGCTCTGGAATTGAAAGAACTCCGCAGTTACACATTGTCGATTTAACCTTCTCCAGAGAGAGGTTTACGTTATCGTGCAGCGATCCTGCATATGGAACGTAGGAGTCAACACCTTCCTCGAACTTAAGTTTACTATCGCCGCCGAGGTCGTATCTCTGCCAGTTACGAGCTCTTGCAGAACCTTCGCCCCAGTACTCCTTCATGTAGTTGCCATTTACCATAACCTTAGCGGATGGTGACTCGTCGAATCTTGCAAAGTATCTTCCCAGCATGATGAAGTCCGCGCCCATAGCAAGTGCTAGGGTCATGTGGTAGTCATACACGATTCCGCCGTCGGAGCAGATTGGAATGTACTCACCTGTCTTCTCAAGCCACTCGTCTCTTGCTGCTGCAACCTCGAGCACTGCAGATGCCTGTCCGCGTCCGATTCCCTTCTGCTCTCTAGTGATACAGATGGATCCGCCGCCGATTCCAACCTTGATGAAGTCTGCGCCGCTCTTAGCGAGGAAGTCGAAGCCTTCCTTATCTACGACGTTACCAGCACCGATTTTAACTGTGTCGCCGTACTTTTCCTTAACCCACTTAAGAGTTCTAGCCTGCCACTCAGAATATCCCTCGGATGAGTCGATTGTTAGCACGTCTACACCAGCATCTACCAGCGCTGGGATTCTCTCCTCATAGTCACGAGTGTTGATTCCTGCACCTACGATGAAGCTCTTGTTATCATCGAGTAACTCGTTTGGATTCTGTTTGTGGGAATCATAGTCCTTTCTAAATACAAATGCTACCAGGCATCCGTCCTTGTCCACGATTGGCAGCTGGTTAACCTTGTTCTCCCAGATGATATCATTAGCCTCGGATAGAGTGATTCCAGCATTGCCGTACACGAGGTTCTCGAGAGGTGTCATGAACTCAGAAACCTTAGTGTCTGTGCTGAGTCTGCTAACTCTGTAGTCCTTGCTTGTAACGAGGCCGACTAGCTTGCCATGGCCTGTTCCGTCGTCCGTAACCGCCACTGTCGAGTGTCCGGAGTTCTTCTTAATTTCTAAGACATCAGCAAGTGTACTGTCAGGTTTTACATTAGTATCGCTAGGTACGAAACCCGCCTTGTAGGATTTAACCTTCTTGACCATTGCCGCCTGGTTTTCGATTGACTGAGAACCAAAGATGAAAGAAATTCCACCCTCCTTCGCTAATGCAACCGCCATCCCATCATCAGAAACAGCCTGCATTACTGCGGAAACAAGTGGAATATTTGCCTTAATCTTAGGCTCCTCGCCTTTCTTGAATTTAGTAATCGGAGTCGCGAGCGACACATTCTCAGGCCTAGCTTCTGCGCTAGAATATCCAGGCACTAGAAGGTACTCACTAAATGTTCTTGATGGTTCTGTTAGAACGATTGCCATTTTGCACCTCTCTCTTTCTATATAAAAATCAAATTGTAATTAAAGATATTAATTGAAAATTATAGCACAATGGGTCGGTTTTAGGTAGTGGTTGTGACGGAAAATATAATAAAAAAGCTGTGGCCGAACGAATCGCCCAGCCACAACCTTATGATTTAATTTGTGTATGTAATCACTAGCTGCGGTTACGCTCTAATCTCGTAAGTTCCTTCCTGAGGCTCATCGTATGTGAGGCCTGCAGGCTCGAACATTCCCCTCACGATTTCTGTTCTTAGCACGTAGTAGAGTTCATCCTCTTCATCAGCCCAGTGCTGAGCGTGAATGTCCATATTGCGCCTCCATGTGATAGAGTCGTTTGTCTGGCCCACCATCTCATTTACATTGTCACAAGGCATTCCATCAAGAAGCGTATTGTTGAGGTATCCAAAGGCTACGTCTACCTTAGTACCAACTGGTACCGCATTGAGCTCGCCGAAGCGTCGCGCTGCCTTCTTTAAGTCCTCTACTCTTGCAGGGTTTGCTGCTGCGATAGTCTGAACTAGCTTCGCATATCTGCACTCTGCATCTGCAATTCTTGACTGGAGGCTGCCGTGAATGTTGTCAGGGTCAACCGCCTCTTCAAGCGGACGTCTATCGTAGCTGTGACACTCATTTGCAAGCTCCTCTGTAAGCTCGCTCCAGCCCTCTGCCTTACCGGCATCGATTAGAGCATCTGTGAGGTCTTCCTGGAATATGATTTTGTCATACAGCCACTGATGTATAGGTCCTAGAAATAAACTCATATATACCTCCTAGTTCCCGAGGAATAGCTTGATATCGTCGTCTACTGACCCGATTCCTGCGATTCCGAAGTTCTCAACGAGTACGTTTGCAACGTTTGGTGAGAGGAATCCTGGTAGTGTTGGTCCTAGGTGGATGTTCTTAACACCGAGGTATAGAAGTGCGAGAAGAACGATTACAGCCTTCTGCTCATACCAAGCGATGTTGTAAGCGATTGGTAGCTCGTTAACGTCGTCTAGTCCAAATACTTCCTTTAGTTTAAGAGCGATAAGTGCTAGTGAGTATGAGTCGTTGCACTGACCTGCGTCGAGTACACGTGGAATCCCGCCGATGTCTCCGAGGTCTAGCTTGTTGTACTTGTACTTAGCGCATCCTGCTGTGAGGATTACTGTATCTTTAGGTAGAGCCTTTGCAAACTCTGTGTAGTAGTCTCTCGACTTCATTCTGCCATCGCAACCAGCCATTACGAAGAACTTCTTGATTGCGCCTGACTTAACTGCCTCAACTACTGTATCTGCTAGTGCAAATACCTGCTCGTGTGCAAATCCACCAATGATCTCTCCTGTCTCAATCTCTGTTGGTGCTGGGCACTTCTTAGCTAGCTCGATGATCTCGGAGAAGTCCTTAGTCTCACCGTATCCGCCCTTGATGTGCTTGCATCCTGGGTATCCAGCTGCACCTGTTGTAAAGATCTTATCCTTGTAGCTATCTGCCGGTGGCACGATGCAGTTTGTTGTCATGAGGATTGGTCCATTGAAGCTCTCGAACTCTTCCTTCTGCTTCCACCATGCATTTCCATAGTTACCAGCGAAGTGATCATACTTCTTGAATGCTGGGTAGTACTGACCTGCGAGCATCTCGGAGTGTGTGTATACGTCTACACCAGTTCCCTCTGTCTGCTCTAGAAGCATCTCGAGATCTCTTAAGTCGTGACCCGAAATCAGGATTCCCGGGTTCTTTCTAACGCCGAGGTCTACCTTTGTAATCTCCGGGTGTCCGTAAGCAGATGTGTTTGCCTCATCGAGTAGAGCCATGCCATCTACACCGTACTTACCTGTCTCTAGTGTAAGAGCAACCAGGTCATCTACAGATAGAGAATCGTCTAGTGTAAGTGCTAGAGCCTTCTGCATAAATGCATCAACCTCTACGTTGTCCTTAAGTAGAGCGTTTGCGTGCTTGCTGTATGCGGAAAGTCCCTTTAGTCCGTAAGTGATTAGCTCTCTTAGAGATCTTATGTCCTCGTTCTCAGTTGCGAGTACTCCAACCTCTGGACTAACAGCCTTTGCAGCGAACTCACCAACGCATCCGTTCCACTTAGCAGCCTCTGGAAGCTTGCCCCCGTCGTCAAGCTGCTTAATTAACTGCTCCTTACATGTAAGTGTTTCAACGATCTTAGCAGAAATTGCATCGTCGTCAAAGTTAGCATTTGTGATAGTTGTGAATAGGTTAAGCGATACTAGGTGGTTAACCTGCTCACTTACTTCCTTGCCTTCAGCTCTTAGCTGTGTAGTTACTGCAGAAAGCCCTTTAGTTACGTATACGAGCAGATCCTGTAGCGCTGCTGTCTCAGGGAGCTTGCCGCAAACTCCTCTCATAGTACATCCTGTGCCCTTTGCGGTCTCCTGACACTGATAACAAAACATACGGTTTTCCATCTGTTTTCTCCTTTCAACTCTTATATAACGTCTTTTGTTTTTTGCTTTAATAGATTGTTTGCTTTAAGTTTGTGCCACAAGCATACCATTAAAAAAGGACGGAATCTGTAACCAATGTTACAGTTCCATCCTTTTTGTATTGTTTTTGAATTAATGCATGCATATGCATCAATTTTATTATATCTGCATTAATTATACATGCGCATTTACTCGGGTATCAGTTAAGTGCCTCGATTTCTGCAGGATCAAGGACGTATATCTTGCGCCCCTTTATATCGATTAAACCATCGTCCTGCATCTTCATCAGCTCTCTCGAAACTGACGGTCTCGTCACGCCTAGGAACTCAGCGAGACCTTCTCTCGTCATATTGATTGGCTTGCTCATGTCCCTATCGTTGTACACAAGTAGCATCTTGGCAATCTTCTGACGGATGGTCGGACAAGACAGTATCCTGAGCCTCATATTTAGCGCGTAGGCATTTCTCGCAAAGCTCATCAGCATGTTATTAATCAGCTGATTGTGATAGCCACAAGCATTTCCGCAAGTTCCTGACATGAAGTCACGCGGGAGCGATATGACTTTAGAATCACAGGTCGCTTGCGCGAATACCCCGTACTTCTCTTTGCCGAGAAATAACAGGATATCTCCAAACACCTCTCCCGTATCCGTGAAGTTTCCGATGACTCTCCTGTTACCGTCGAATGAATCGTAACCAATTCTCACTCCGCCCTCTAAAAGAATGTGAAGTTTGGTTGGTTCGTCCTCTTCAGTGAATATCATGTCCCCCTTCTTGAATGAGAGGCAGAGTGCACCGCTGCATGTGAAGCAGCTTTCCACGTCGTCTAATGTCATATTCTCAAAAAGCGGACTGACCATCAGGCGTTCAGCTATTCCTCTATCCGTCTTTGATGATGCTCTTGCTGCCATATCCCTCGCCTATTACATCATGCCCATTCCGCCGCCTGCAGGCATTGCAGGTGCAGCTGGTAAATCTTCCTTAATCTCTGAAATTCCAGCCTCAGTAGTGAGAAGCATACCTGCTACACTTGAAGCATTCTGGAGCGCAGATCTAGTAACCTTAACCGGATCAACGATACCAGCTTCTAGCATGTCTACGTAATCCTCTGTTGCTGCGTTAAAGCCTATGCCCTTCTTAGACTCCTTAACCTTGGCAACGATTACGCTGCCTTCAAATCCAGCGTTCTCAGCAATCTGTCTAACTGGCTCCTCAAGTGCTCTAACTACGATTCTAGCACCAGTCTTCATATCTCCGTCCAGACTTTCAGCATACTCAGAAACCTTATCGATTGCGCAGATAAGCGATGTACCACCACCTGCAACGATGCCTTCCTCAACTGCAGCTCTAGTAGCGTTGAGAGCATCCTCAAGTCTAAGTTTCTTATCCTTTAGCTCTGTCTCTGTAGCAGCTCCAGCATTGATAACTGCAACTCCGCCTACTAGCTTAGCAAGTCTCTCCTGCAGCTTCTCTCTATCGAAGTCAGAAGTCGAATCCTCAATCTCTCCCTTGATTTTATCAACTCTATCTTCGATTTCAGTCTTATCTCCAGCACCGTTAACGATTACTGTGTGATCCTTATTAACCTTAACAGTTCCAGCCTTACCGAGCATGTCCACAGTAGCTTCCTTGAGCTCGTATCCCAGCTCTTCGCTGATTACAGTACCACCTGTGAGGATTGCAATATCCTCCATCATAGCCTTTCTTCTGTCGCCAAATCCAGGTGCTTTTACAGCCACTACATCGAGTGTTCCTCTTAGCTTATTAACTACGAGTGTTGCGAGAGCTTCACCATCTACGTCATCTGCAACGATGAGCAGCTTCTTGCCCGACTTCATGGTGTCCTCAAGAAGTGGAACGAGATCTTGAATGTTGGAAATCTTCTTATCTGTGAGAAGGATGTATGGGTTCTCAAGAACTGCTTCCATCTTCTCAGATGTAGCTGCCATATATGGCGATAGGTATCCTCTGTCAAACTGCATACCCTCAACCACATCAAGTGTAGTGCCGAGAGATCTCGACTCCTCAACTGTGATTACGCCGTCAGTTCCTACCTTCTCCATTGCTTCGGAGATTAGCTCACCGATTTCTTTATCTCCTGCTGAAACAGAAGCGACCTGAGCGATGCTCTCCTTGTCATCAACCTTAACCGCACTGTTCTTGAGATACTCAACTGCAACCTCTACAGCACCGCTGATTCCCTTCTTGAGAACCATTGGATTAGCACCAGCAGTTACGTTCTTGAAGCCCTCACGAACGATTGCCTGTGTAAGCAGTGTAGCCGTAGTAGTTCCGTCACCAGCTACATCGTTAGTCTTGGTAGCAACTTCCTTAACTAGCTGAGCTCCCATGTTCTCTACCTGATCTTCGAGCTCAATCTCCTTAGCGATTGAAACACCGTCGTTAGTAATAAGCGGAGATCCATACGATCTCTCGATGAGAACATTTCTACCCTTAGGTCCAAGTGTAATCTTAACTGTATCTGCAAGCTTGTCTACGCCTACGAGGAGCTTTCTTCTTGACTCCTCTCCATAATGTAAATCCTTTGCCATTTTAGCTTCCTCCTATATATACACCAATCAAGGTGCGTGATTAAATTTAAACTACTGACTTTATAGATATTATGTATATCTGCCTCTCTTTACAGTGATTAAATACACCTCTACAGAGGCTTATCAATTACTCGATTACTGCCAGGATATCCCTCTGGCTCATGATAATGTAATCCTCGCCACCATACTTGAGCTCTGTGCCACCGTACTTCGAGAATATAACCTTATCTCCAACCTTTACTTCCATCTTCTCGTCTTCAGTTCCTGGACCTACTGCGAGAACCTCAGCCTCCTGTGGCTTCTCCTTAGCACTAGCCGATAGTATCAGACCACCTTCAGTCTTCTCAAGTGCTTCACTACGTTTAATAACAACTCTTGCGCCTAGTGGCTTTATTCCTATACTCATTTGTAACCTCCTGATCATACGTTTTATTCAAATTGTTAGCACTCGATTATTAAGAGTGCTAAACTCTATAACATAATTTTACTCAGCACCCCACATGTTGTCAACACGGCACTATGAATTAAATGTGAAAATATCTTCACTGCATGCTTCTATAGTAATAGAATAGATACTGCTGCGCTATGCCACCGAGTTCTCCGAAGTGCTCGTCAGCAAACTTCTGCATACCCTTGATATCCTTGATGTCAAATCCATAGAGGTCAACCATTATCTTCTTCATCCAGATATCTATAGGAAATGCTGTAAAATCTCTGAGACCGAATAGCAATATGCAGTTTGCGACCTTAGGTCCGACGCCAAGATATGATAATAGAGCCTTGTGCTTCTCTTCCGTAGTTCCCGTCGGTATGCCATGCTCCGAAAAGTGCTTAGGTGCGGATACTATATATGCGTTTCTATATCCAAGCTTCAAGTCTGCCAGCTCTTCAAGCGTAGCCTTAGATAGCTGATCAGGTGTCGGAAATGCATATCTAATCTCTCCCATGAATTCACCAATCTCGGTACCGTAGTTCTTCGCTAGAGACTCGATGCATTTCTTAATCCTAGGGATATTGTTATTCTGTGAGACTATGAACGAGATGAGCACCTCCCAATAGTCTTGATTGAGTATCCTGATACCGTGGCACGCATCAATTGATCTTGCTAGCTTAGGTTCTCCCTTGAGCAGAGTTTTCTTCATAGCTCCGTAGTCCGTATCAAGATCGAAATAGCTATGCCAGTACTTCTCACTCCCGCCTGTACACTCGATAATAAGCGAGCTACTATCTCCATGATGCTCTAGCGATACGTGAGCTGCATGACCTCCTGCAACTCCTATATAGGAACCGTCCTCACATTCGTTCCATCTAAAACACTGACCACACTCGAACACATGAGCTAGCTCTATATCGTGCAAATTATCAAATCTAATAACCTTAATGTCGCTCATAAACCCTTCCTTTCATAATGGCTATTATACATGAAATTTCCATTCTGATTGATAGGAGTTGCAAATAAAAAACCGCCAGCAAGCAATTACAGGCGGTCACTTATATTACAGCTATGCAAATTCAGTCGATTGTCATAGTTACTGCTCCGAAGTTAGTGCATTTTCAGCCATTGAAAATTTCAATACAGATTTTTCGCCACATGATTTTTATTCACTGATTTTGTTTCACAAAATTTCACTTCATTGCATTTTTAATTACGGATTTTACTTCACTGCAATATTAATAATTATCAAATTTTATTTCACTGCAATAATTTCCACTTCGCATAATGCTCCTGCTGGAAGTGCTGTTATTGCAACGCACGACCTAGCTGGCTTGGAAGTAAAATACTTAGCGTATACTTCGTTGAAATCCTTGAACTCTGCCATATCGAGGATGTAGCAAGTGGTCTTAACTACGTTATCGTAAGTCATGCCGTTAGCCTTCAGAATCTCGCCTACATTTTTGCAAGCCTGCTCACACTGGCGCTGTACATCATCGCCCATGAACTTTCCTGTCTCAGGGTCGATTCCGATTGCTCCAGAAGCATAAAGTGTATTTCCTGCCATCACTGCCTGTGAGTATGGACCTAGAGCTGCAGGTGCAGTCTTGATATCAGTATATTCAAACATTTGTCTACCTCCAAAAAAATCCTATAGAGAAACATTTATTACGTTCAAAAAATCCTATAGAGAAACATCTATTACATTTTGATTGTAACACCGGAACGCAGCCAGTTCAAACGGCTATTGAGTAATCTCTATGCATGTGTGTTTGCACGCATGTCTTGGTTATGTTTGTTCTATTAGACTATATTTTCTAGACGATTCCAGTTTCATTTCCATACTACCTAAATGAAAACCTTAAACTCAGCCCAGATTCGTCCCTTCTTGGAGAGCCCAGAAAGCTCGTAAAGTACCGCCTTGCCTTTGCCACGGAGTACTATCGTGTCACCTTCATCAACACGCTTATCTATTTTGGTGACCTCCTCGTGATTTACAAAGACGATACCGCCTTTGATGGCTCTCACTGCCTCGCTTCGCGAAACATGAAATGCTGCCGATACCACGTTGTCTAGTCTTGGCGAAGAAAGCGTATCTCTAACCGCTTTTACCCTCTGCTCGGGTACTTCAAGCTCTTCGATTTCAGAGGCTGTAATCTGGAGATTTGCGTGGCCTGCGCTGTGAAATTCGGATAGCAGGAAATCCATGATTTCCGAATTTACGATCATGTCGGCACCGTTGTCATTAACCAGGATATCGCCAATTACCGACCTGTCCAGTCCGAGCGAAAGCACCGAACCGAGATAATCCCTATGTGTGAGCTTTCTGCCACTTGTCGTCACCTTAATGTGAAGTACCGAAAGCGGTGAAATCATCTCCAGTACCCCCTCGAGAGTATCCGTATATCCGTCTGGAACGAACATGAGAATTCGCCTCTCTGCATCTTCGTATCCGCCATAGAAAAATGATTTGACGTCACTTCTCCCTCTCACGACGCGCATGGCAAGCGATTGCTCGTGCATATTGAGAAAGCCAGTCGTGGTAATGTAGCTACCTCGCTCGCATTGCTCGAGTTTATCCTCTATTCGCGCTGTAATAATCTTGTCGTTATCCATATTCTTTCCCATTCAAATGATTTATGTGATGTTCCAGTGTATCGTTTTACTGCTATTTCCCTGAGTCTATCTGCATCTATCAAGCCGCCTAATACCTGTAATCACTAGCTTTCCGTCCTGTGATATGAACTCTATATCTACATTTGCAAACACCATCTTGGATGGTTTTCCAGACTCTCTATCGTATGCATCGCGCGGATCCATCTCTAAGATTCTAATCAGCGGTTCTCTGAATTCTTCATCAACCTCTGTCAGGAATTCTGCTGAAAAGTCAACTTCAATCGATGTCTCCTCTGCATGTGCAAAGCCTTCCTCTGCATCAGCGATGATATCGCTATAGGGGATATACGGCTTGATGTCATATATTGGCGTACCGTCAAGGAGATCTGCACCTTCGACGATAAGGCTGAGCTGACCATTATCATGTCTTATCTCGAGAAGCTTAACTGCAGACATGCCAAGCGAGTTTGGTCTATATGGCGACCTCGTGGCAAATACACCCATGCGCACATTCCCGCCAAGCCGCGGCGGCCTCACGGCAGGTTTCCACGCTGGATGCTCCTCAGTCATATCTATCTTGGTGTCCGAAAATCCCCAAATTAGCCAAATGTGAGAGAACTCTTCGAGTCCTCTCACAGCGTCAGGATTATTAAATTCATCGCCGAAGACTATCTCCGACTTCAGGCTCTGTACGAGCCTTGGCTGCCTCGGTATGCCGTACTTCTGCTT
>NZ_CP016199.1:1610003-1635165 GCF_002243385.1 Mogibacterium pumilum
GCTTGAAAGCAGATCTCATTACGGCAACCTGGCGAATCTCATGTATATCTTTCATCATCCTGTCCTATACCTGATGTAGCATTCGATTAGAAGCTTGAGCTCTTAGATGCGCTCACTTCTGCCGCGCCTTGAAACATATGCGCGAGCACTACACCCACACGAACTCTTTTGGCGAAGCACCTATCTCAAAGTGGTACTTAACGATGCCAGCATCTAGCTTAGTAAATGGTCCGAAGCCAGGCTTTATCTTGATTCTATCTCCGCTTATGGCAAAGGTAAACTTCTGCTGATTCATAGCTGTCGGTGCTAAGAGCGCCATCTCTACGCCCTTCTTGAACCACTCTGGCGTATCCTCGTAATTAGAAACTCTCGAACCCTTGCTGTCAAACACATCTTCCGGTGTCTTGGACTTCCTCATCACGCCCATGGTGCTTCCATATCCGAGAGCTATCACGGCTACTATCTTCTCATCGTGGCCAACATCTATAGCATCCCTCACCTTCTTGTATGTTCCGCCAACCCAGCAGGTGTTAAGACCGAGCTGCATGCAGCGAACCACTAACTTTTCACCGTAGTATCCCGCCTTGTCATCGAGGTCGTCACGCTTCCTGCCAACAACAGCGATGTAGTTTTTGACGTTTGAAAATTTGCCGTATTTTGCCAGCAAACTCGAAAAAGCTTTTGGCTCATTTTGTATAAGCTGAAAATGCATATCACCTTCGCGGTTACACTGCTGAATCATAACCTTAAGATCTTCCGCCGCCTTCGTGTCAATAGGTCTATCTTCATAGGCGCGCACGGAATGCCTCATATTCACACACTCTCTGATGTTCATAGTCTCCTCCTCAAACTAGATAATATCTAATTATACCACTATGCGTCAATTGTTGACACCTTAAATGTTATGTCACCTAGGGCATTTAGCAGAACTCTCACGGTATCCAGCGAAGTGAGTGTCGTCACGTTATTCTCCGCAGCACATCTTCTGATGCGGCTACCCATGGAATTTGCATCTTCGGATCTGATATCTCCGATGTTTATCATGTATGTCACATAACCCTGTCTGAACTCATCCATTACTGCGTCCATACTGTTGTCAGTGTGATTGAAGCTTCTGGTCTTAACACCATTATTTTTCAAAAACTGCGCCGTCCCCTCTGTCGCCTCGATGTTGAATCCTAGGTCGTAGAAGCCTCTGATTAGTGGCAGTGCGTCCTCCTTAGATTCGTCGTTGATCGATGCAAATACTGTTCCATAATTCTGCATTCTCATGCCTGCCGCCTGCATAGCCTTGTAAAAAGCACGCATCATATCATCGTCATACCCGATGGCTTCGCCAGTGGATTTCATCTCAGGCGATAGTCTTATATCCATTCCTGATAGCTTTGCAAATGAGAATGCTGGCACCTTTACGTACCATCTCTTCTTCTCGAGTGGCTTCACTCCCTTGAAGCCCTGCTCCTCTAGACTGATACCGAGCATTACCTTGGATGCGATGTCAGCAAGGTTATATCCAGTTGCCTTGGATAGGAATGGCACGGTTCTCGAGGATCTAGGATTTACCTCGATGATATACACATTTTCAGAAGCATCGACGATGAACTGGATATTGAAGAGACCGCAAATGCCTATTCCTAGGCCGAGCTTCTCTGTGTACTCCCTGATAGTCTCCTTGACCTTCTCAGAGATAGAGCATGGCGGATATATACTAATCGAGTCACCAGAGTGTACGCCTGTACGCTCAACGAGCTCCATAATGCCTGGGATAAATACATCTCTACCATCGCAGATAGCATCCACCTCGATCTCCTTACCGCGGATATAGTGGTCAACGAGAACCGGCTTGTCCTCATCGATTTCAACAGCCGTTCTGAGGTACTGTCTGAGCTGATCCTCATCTGCAACAATTCTCATTGCTCTACCGCCAAGCACGAAGCTTGGTCTCACTAGAACCGGATAACCAATCTCTTTAGCAACTGCGCAGCCCTCATCTATATCCGTAACCGCTCTTCCCTCTGGCTTATCAATGCCGAGCTTCTGGAGCAGCTTGTCGAACTCGTCTCTATCTTCGGCAGCATTGATTGCCGCACAATCGGTTCCGATAATCTTTACACCTCTCTCATCGAGAGCATTTGCAAGGTTTACAGCTGTCTGCCCTCCGAGTGAAACAATTACTCCATCCGGTTTCTCGAGCCTAAGGATGTTCATAACGTCCTCGATACAGAGTGGCTCGAAGTAGAGCTTGTCAGCTGTCGTGTAGTCTGTCGAAACTGTTTCTGGATTATTGTTGATGATAATCGCTTCACAGCCTTGATTACGGAGAGTCTTTACCGCCTGAACTGTCGAGTAATCGAACTCAACACCCTGTCCTATTCTGATTGGCCCTGAACCTAAAACTACGACTTTTCTCTTGCCTGACTCCTTAGTCTTCTTGGTCTCACTTCCTTCGAAAGTCGAGTAGAAATATGGCACGTATGCATCTTTAGATGCGGCGCATGAATCTATCATTTTGTACTCTGGGAATAGCTCAACTGCCTCGCGAAGCTTCCATATTTGCTCTTCTGTTACATCCCAAAGCCTTGCGATTTCAGCATCTGAGAAACCATACTGCTTAGCGATTCTGAGTCTTGCGACGTCGTTTTTGTTCGCCTTAAGCTCATTCTCGACAGTGATGATGTTCTCGAACATTTCTATGAAGTAATCTGTTATTGCTGTCAGCTTGCAGATTTCCTCCTTGCTCACACCTCTTCTCAGAAGCTCTGCTATGGCAAATATTCTATCGTCACGGCCCTCAACTATATACGCCTTCATCTCGTCAATATCCCAAGTGTCGAACTTGTCCATATAAATGTGGGAAAATCCAATTTCAAGAGAGCGAACAGCTTTGAGTATACTCTCTTCGAGATTCATACCGATGCTCATAACCTCACCGGTAGCCTTCATCTGTGTTCCCAGCTTGTTGTCCGCATCTGCAAACTTGTCGAACGGGAATCTAGGCACCTTGCTCACGATGTAGTCAACGACTGGCTCTGCCGAAGCCGGCTGGTCGATAATCTCAATCTCATCTAGTGTCATGCCCACCGCGATCTTCGCCGTGATTCTAGCGATTGGATATCCACTCGCCTTGGATGCAAGCGCAGATGAACGAGAAACTCGTGGATTTACCTCGATTAGATAGTACTCCGATGATTCTGGATTTAACGCGAACTGCACGTTGCAGCCACCTTCAATCTGAAGTGCACGGATTATCTTGAGCGCACTCGCCTTGAGCATTGTACAGTCTTTGTCGCTTACTGTCTGGGTTGGGCAGATTACTATTGAGTCACCTGTGTGAACTCCAACCGGGTCGAGGTTCTCCATGTTACAGATAGCAATCGCAGTGTCATCACTATCTCTCATTACCTCATACTCGATTTCCTTGAAGCCCTTGATGCTCTTCTCAATTAGAACCTGATGTGTAGGCGAGATAGAAAGAGCACGTTTGATGAGCTCTTTAAATTCCTCTTCATCGTATGCAAATCCACCGCCTGTACCACCGAGAGTGAACGCTGGTCGGAGGACTACAGGGAAGCCTATCTCTTTTGCAATCTCGAGTCCGTGCTCTTCGCTATTTGCAATATCCGACTGGATTACCGGCTCACCGAGCTGTTCGCAAAGCTCCTTGAAAAGCTCTCTATCTTCAGCACGCTCGATACTGTCGCTCTTAGTTCCTAGTAGTTCTGCGCGGCACTCCTTGAGTACGCCCTTCTTCTCAAGCTGCATAGCTAGGTTAAGCCCAGTCTGTCCACCGATGCCTGGCAAAATCGCATCAGGTCTCTCGTATCTTATAATCCTTGCTAGATACTCGAGGGTGAGTGGTTCCATGTATACCTTGTCCGCCATCGAGGTGTCCGTCATGATAGTCGCAGGATTGGAGTTGCATAGTACCACTTCATATCCCTCTTCTCTAAGAGCGATACATGCCTGTGTACCCGCGTAATCGAACTCTGCCGCTTGTCCAATTACGATAGGACCTGATCCGATAACTAGAATTTTCTTGATGTCACTTCTTTTTGCCATTTTGCTCACCTTTCCTGCTTCCATATTCTCCAGAAATTTTTAAAAAAAGACTCCGATCACTGGAATAAAAAATCCAATGTCGAAGTCTTAATCTACGTTACTATATTCAAGATATGATTCGCGAAACATTCGCTTCTTCATCTCTCTACCTCTTTCTGCGAGTCACTATATCTAAACCTTAAGCATTTTAGCACACTCAAATAATTTGTCTAGAGGTATATTGAAATTTTCTGCAAAAAAACATTTTATAAACAATTTGGAAAAGCAATGCATACTCACGTATATTTGACGTGAAAAATGTTAACGCACTCCCTTATTATGTTTACTATGACTCCAAAGCTCTTCAGCAGTTGCATTCCACTGCTTAGCATATGGTTTACACTTTTTTTCAAGATGCTCAGCACTTTCAGGCGAAATCATATCAGTTGAATGTGCACCCGACTCATTAACCATCTCGGAAAGTCTACCTGGATTCTCTAACATTGGACAAGGCTTAAGATGGTTGCTATTAAACGGCTGATTGTGATGATATGCCATAAACAGCGGTTTCTTGAGAGCTTCCATTATCGTATCCTTACGAATGTTCGAATCAGAATAGTGAATGAACACGCACGGTTCCATGTCACCAGCCGAATTTATATGGAAGTAATTACGTCCACCTGCAATGCATCCGCCAATGTACTCACCATCATTCTGGAAATCAATAGCGAACATGTTATTAGCATAATCCTTAGATCTGATGAGACGAACTTTATCCATCACGTGTTTGCGCTGTTTAGCGGTCGGCATCAAGCTTGGATCCGCATCATTACCAACCGGCATGTAATGGAAAAACCAAGCAAGTTTGCACCCATGTTCCGTAAGCATTCTAATAAAGTCATCGTCGGTTACATACTTGTAGTTTGCACTTGTATAGCAAATGGATACTCCGTATAGAAGATGGTACTTCTGTAGCAGTTTCATAGAATTCATAACTCGCTTATACACACCTTCTCCACGACGAGAATCTGTTGATTCCTCGGTACCTTCAATACTCATTGCAAAAGAGATATTTCCGACACGTTGAACATCCTTACAAAAGTCATCATCTATAAGAGTTCCGTTCGTAAAAATATGAAATTCACTATCGTTAAATTCTTCCGCAAGCTTTATAATATCGTCCTTACGTACGAGCGGTTCCCCACCTGTAAGGATATATATATATGTCCCAATATCATTGCCTTGTTTAATAATACTAGCCATTTCATCATAACTAAGGTTATTCTTATGGCCATATTCGGCTGCCCAGCATCCTGTGCACTTAAGGTTACACGCCGATGTTGGATCAAACAATATTGCCCACGGAATATTGCAATTTTCTTCACGCTGTAATTTGCATCTCTTTTTATTACCCTCGTATGCCGCATTGAATCCGACGTTAGTAACAAAGTGTTTGATTACATTCTCATCTACGTCGTTTACCATATCAGTTGCAAATGAAACCCAGCTTGAGTTGGGATCTGCAAACTCACGCCTGATACTCTCGATAGCCTTCTTACCACTATTTTCCTGTTCGCTTTTAGGCATCATATACTTATCTATGATACCGACGATATCAAGCATACCTTCTCTAGGATTCTTCTTAATCTTTTTGAATCCTATATCAACAGCTTTATTAAATGCAGCTAATTTTGCTTTCTCTCTAAGTGTCATAACAACATCCTTCCGTAAACTGCTTAAGTGTTACTCTTTAACACTAATTGTAGAACTTTATATTATATTTTGCAAATACTGCGATTTACCTAAGCTATATATATGTTCATATAAAAAACTCTCGAAAATTATTACCAACGAGAGTCTTAAAGATTTAATTAATTTAAATATTCAAATGTTATCTAACTGAACCTTGTTATTTGCTCAGTTCTATTGCATAGCTCACAGCAGACAGTGCATACATAGGTGCTGTTTCGGCTCTCATGATGCGTGGTCCAAGCCCTACAGATACCGCTCCAGCCTCTGCAAACGTTTCTATTTCCTTGTCCGTAATTCCACCCTCTGGTCCGAAGATGAAGAGTAGCTTCTCTCCTGCCGAAACTTCCAAAAGTGCCTTGGCAAGAGCAGATTTCTCACCTTCCTTTGCCGCTTCCTCGTATGCGACGAAAACCTTATCGTACTCAGCAAAGCTATCTACAAAGCTCTTCTTGTTAGCGACAAGATTTATACTAGGAACGATATTCCTCTTGCTCTGCTCAGCAGCGCCCTGAACTACCTTCTCAAGCTTTTCTGCCAATTTCGCCAGCTTCTTATCGTCCCATTTCACGATTGACCTTTCAGCTGGAAAGCCGCATATCTCAGCTGCCCCAAGCTCCGTTGCCTTCTGAGCGATAGCCGCAAACTTATCGCCTTTAGGAAAACCGCATGCGATAGTAACGTGAACTGGCAGTTCAACATTTTCGTCTAGCTCTTCTACGATGCGCATAGTTCTTCTCTCTGCATCTACAACTTCTGCAAGTCTCTTGATGCCGTCCGGGAACACGAGAACTACCTCATCACCAGCCCTAAGTCTCATAACGTGAAACATGTGCTTGATAGTATCCTTATCCGTTATCTCAATAGTTTCAGCACTAGGGCTGCCGTATATAAAATATTGCTGCATTGTTGCTCCTTTAGTATATTAGTGTTATTAGTTCAAGCCGTTTCGAATCGTCCTTCTGTAATTGATGAATAATCAATTTAGGCGTAGTGCGTATATATTGGAAAGCGGGGTTTACCAGCCACCGCCTCCACCACCGCCAGAGCCGCCACCAACCGAACCGCCTCCGCCAGAGCTGAGACCGCCGCTGACATCTGCGTACAATGCCGATGATACTCTAGAAAACGCGCTAGATTGAACATGATGAATCATAATGTCCATATTTATAAGGTCGTACACATCTCCGCCTAACGCACTGTATCCAATATGTCCAGCTAGGTTCTTAGGTTCAAACTTCTTCGCCCAAGTGTCGGTAAGCCCGAATACATAGGCATACGGAAGCACGTCGTAGAAATACGATGGATCTTCCTCAACAAGGGCATTTATCCTATCTACCTCTGCTGTAGCGATAAATTCTTTGAAGCCGATAATCTCACCATAAAGCTTGGCGCTATCCTTAGTTCTCTTGAGGAATCCTAGCAGAATTAACGGTACAGCCAAGGCATATACAGCTATTGCAACTAAAGCATACATCGTCATCTCACCGCCAGCAATCTTGTAGAAAAATAATAACATAAACGATGATATCGCTAGATAGATAATTCCCCAGAACGCAAAAGATGTAACGCTCCTTAGACCGCTTCTCGTCCTATGAAAATGATACTCTCTACACATCCTCTTGACAGGCAAGCTCCAAAATGCATCAAGAATCACCGAGCCACCATATACGAATATCAAAATTCGCCAGCCGGTTAGGTACAACTCTCTATACATAGAAAGTGCGATTAGCATACCTCCTGTAATGCAGCTGATGATAGCTGCAATCTTCTCATTTTTCTGCGATTTCTTAGAGAATATCGATTTGTTGTCCGTGTACTGTCGAGCGATTACCTTTCTAATCAGTTCACATTCTTTGCCTATGCGTTTGCTCGCTTCCTCTAGGCTCACTACCTTGCCAAGCGTACCCTTCTTCGTGCTTCCAAATATAATTTTGTAAAAAGTAACGGTAATCGGCGGTTCGTCATATACGTTGGGAATCCGGAGGCTCTCGAATTGATATTTTCCCTTCTTGTATTCCTCAATCGAGATATAGCCTTTCGATGCCAAATAAAAGAACATCGATGTGATATCCCTCTTATTTACAGCTTCGTCGACTAGATATCCGATTTCTCCAGGCGTAACACCTTTTGGAGGCTTAAACGTAACAGGCGCAACGATAGGGTGCTCCTTTTCATTCATAAACCTAAGCACGATAAGTATAATGACGCCGAGAATTGCTACTATTACGGTCGCATAGTTCACCCAGTACTTGCTCGGAGCTTTATACCAATACCCCTTAGGAGTAGGGACAAGAAGCGTTGCTCCGCTGTATGCCGGCAAATTCTCTACATTATATCTGATCGTATTAAATTTTTTGTCATAATTCCACGCACCGTACATGTTATACGTGCTGTTGTGTGGGCCACTATATCCTTTCATCCCACTGTAAGGAAAATGCTGCGGCAGACTCACAGAAACTGAAGCCGACTTGATATCCGTAGCCCAACCTGAAGGGAGAACATCCACATAGATGTCATTTCGATTATTTTTGCGCTCGTAATTAGCAAGCGTATAGATAATGGTGTACTCTTTGATGCCGGTGATTGTCTTTTTCTTATCACCAATCTTAATCTGCATTTGGTTAGCTTTATACAGATTCTTGATCTTGTATTTGCCTCCGCCAACAGACACGTCTTTAATCTTATAGCCCTTTCCAAAAGGAATGTTTCTGATTATCCCATGTTTGGGATCGGTGAAATTCACCTTAATCTTCTCTACAACTACATATGAATAGTCTTTCCTAACATCTACATTCACATTATATTCAAGGGTAGAATATCCAGCGCCTGTGTCGACATCCCCTGAACTGAAATATCTTGTCAGACCAGAGATAAGCCATATTGTGGCTAGTATGCCGATGGATACTATAATTGCTATGCGGTCGTTTCGTTTTTTGTCCATAAGTTGTTCCTGTTGTTATTGTTTAAAGGATTAATAACCCACATGAAATCATTAAGCTAAACTGCCTATGAAGTGTGGATATCCATTAATTCACTTCAGCTGTTGAATCTTCAATCACTGCTTGCTCTAGTAACTCAAGAACGTATACGGGAGCTTGCCTACGCCCACTCTCCCAATCTTGAATTGTTCTTACTGGGATGTTATATTTCTCTCCAAATGCCGCTTGCGATAAGCCGAGGTGCTTACGCATTTCCTTTAGTTCCATTATCATTATCTCCTCTTTTATGTAACTCTTATAGAATAACTTAATGATACAACATGTGGGCTGAATGTGTAAGGGTATAAAAAACCTTGAGCTATCACTCAAGGTTTTGTGTTAAACAATCTTTTTAGCTAAATTACACAACCTAATTTTGTTCATCACATTCAGATAATATAACCTCTCCATTATCACTAACATCGAAAAATCCGACACCGTGTTTTAACGCAATTTTAAGCATAGTATTATATGCGTCCTCTGCTAGTGACCATGCAAAACATGCATATATCACATCTTTACCAATACAATAGTCTGTAATGCGATTTGCAAGATCTTCATCATTTTCTATTTCATCATCACTAAGAGCAAATTCTCCTTCCATCGGTGGAAATACTTGTATCATATCCATAAACCAGTTCTTTAGATTAGCTGAGCTTACTTCTATCGAATCATAATTATGATCTTCCTTCCACTCCACTTGATTTTCGTACCATTTTATAAATTCTGTCTTATTATTTGGAGCCTGTGCTTTTTCGAAAACCATTAAATCGTAACTCATAATTTCTTAGACCTCCTTAAATTATAACAAGCTATTTCTTTTTAATATCCGAACAAGTCTATACTTTCAAACTAAATATTTCATCTTTAATTTTAGTTGATTTCTATACTGTCTAGTGCTTCATGAAGACTCTTCAGTTCCAGATAATTTCGTACCGCAAAGGCTAGACATACTATATTAATCAATAAAAGTACACATAATATAATTTTCCTTTTAGTGCTCATTTTTCTTGATCTCCTTTTACAAAACTAAATATTCACGAATATTAGTTAGTACTCCCACTTATATCCTGCTTCTGTCATATCCTCGCGTATCATATCTCTAATATATGCCACTCAATGCGTTCCCTTTATGTGCTTTTTAGAACGCTATTTTTCAATCTATAAATACGTACCACTCTTATAGCAGATTCTCATAATCGAAAAACCTATACACGCTTCTCTTTTTTAATCATTTCCATTGATATCCAGAATCTTTCATCTCATTTCGTATATTCTCACTAATATCCTTGAACTTACCTTCAATTCTGTGTTTAGTGCGATAATCCTTTTGAAAGTCAATTAGCTGCTTCACTTTATTATTTTTTTCTTTAATTGATATATAATAACCTTCACTGTTTAGATATTTTATAATCTCATTAGTGTTTTGTCCCATTTTTACACTATAGATAATCTCCCCATTGATTACTTCAAACTCTGAAATTTCACAGTCAAGGCTCAATAGATACATATTTATGTCTACTTGAATTCTATATTTTTTTGCATTAATCAAACTTGATGTTATATATATATAATAAAGTGAGGCAAGAGAAATAAATATGGAAATACAAATAACTAAAGCAAGCCTATTATTTAATCTATCCATTTATAACCTCCTTTATCTAATCCATTAATAATATCCTTAACAACAAGTACAGTTGAATCTTTATTTCTATATTATCAAAACTCAAAGAAACATTATCGATAACACTGGCATTATTTTTTTTAGAAATTCCTCATAACTATCATCTAGTTTTATATTCTTACTCACACTCTCTCCTTTACGAATCGTGATTTTATCAAAACTCCAAGATTAGTATTTTCACATATATAAGTAAAAAGACTTATAACTCCACTAGCTACAAGTCTTTTCTCTGTTTATATTGGTACCGCATCCGGGAATCGAACCCGAGATTCAGCCGTGAGAGGGCTGCGTCTTAACCTCTTGACCAATGCGGCATATATTCGTGTCACGATTGCGACACGAATTAGTATACATAATATATCAGAACTTGTCTAGTACTTTTTTCTTTTAACTAAGATTTTATGATTCCACTAGTTTCTCTATTTATTATTCTAGCAAATCCTCGGTAGGAGCTCTCCGCTTGGAGGTGGCAGTAATGTTTCAGTGCCTATTTCTGTGGTCATCACAACGTGTCCAGGCATTTCCCTAGTCACCTCACCTATTACCACCGCACCCTCTGTATGGTTGGAGCTGTGCAGTACCGCAAGTACAGCGTCAGCGGATTTTGCAGGGACAAACATCACCAGTCTGCCCTCACACGCGAGATAGAGTGGCTCAAGACCGAGCATCCCCGTCACACCGGCAACTTCAGGATTTACAGGAACAGCCTCAGTATCGAGTTTGATTCCAACTTCGCTCTGATCTGCAATCTCATAGAGAACGGTTCCAACGCCGCCGCGGGTCGCATCCCTTATAACGTGAATATCTGAAGCGGCTTCGAGTGCAGCATGTACTGCGTTCCAGAGCGGAGCACAGTCACTTGTCACGCTAGCTTCCATACCGAATCTATCTCTCTCGAGCAGAATCGTGCAGCCGTGCCTTCCGACATCGCCAGTCACGATGATTTTATCTCCAGGCTCAGCATTTGCACCTGCTGGGTCAACACCTTCCATTATCTCGCCTACGCCAGTCGTCGTGATGAACACTCCATCCACCTGACCTTTGCCGGCAACCTTCGTATCACCGGATACGATTGAAACTCCAACCTCATGGGCTGTCTCGGACATGGATTTTGCGATGCGCTCCAGCTTCTCGATGGGGAAGCCTTCTTCTATTACAAATGCACACGAGATATAGAGCGGCTTAGCACCCATGCATGCGAGGTCATTTACCGTGCCGCATATAGAGAGCTTTCCGATATTACCGCCCGGGAATTCTGCAGGTGACACGATAAATCCGTCTGTGGACATCGCCATCTTGCCGACTGGTGGCGGCAGAACCGCCGCGTCGTCTGCAGTAAGATATTCATTATCGAAATATTTCTTAAAAATCCCGCCAATCAGGTCGTTCGTCTGTTTTCCGCCTGCGCCGTGAGCGAGGGTTACTGTTTGTTCCATATATCTCCTCCGTACTTATAAAACGCCGAACATGCGCCTTCACCAGATACCATGCATGCGCCTATCGGATGCTCTGGCGTACAGCCCTTACCGAACACCTTGCAGTCGTAAGGCTTGCATTTACCAAGTAGCACATCTCCGCATCTACATGCTGGATTTGGCTTACCTTCTACCTCAGGAAGGTCGAACTTGAACCTAGCATCATAATCACGATACTCTGGCTTTAGTTCGACACCCGATTTCTCGATTACACCGAGTCCTCGCCACTCTGCATCGCAAGGCTCCATCACCGATGCGACAAGCTGTCTAGCCGCAGGGCTACCTTCTTCTGTAACCACTGCAGGGTAGCAGTTTACTGCAAAAGGCTTTTTCTCCTCTATCTTCTTGATAATCACTGCAAGTGCCGTCAGTACTTCGGAGCCTGAGAAACCAGCTACTACACCGGATATTCCGTGCTCATCGCGGAGTTTATAGTAGTCTTCCATTCCGGTCATCGTGCTCACGTGGCCTGGATATAGAAATGCATCAGCACTGCCCTTGAGCGCTAGGTAAGCGTTATACATCGTCTTGTTAGCTGTCAGTATTGAGAAATTCTCAACACCCTGCGTCTTCGCTTCACGTACCGCCATCACGCTTCCAGGAGTTGTTGTCTCAAATCCAACCGCAAGAAACACAACTTGTTCCTCCGGATGCTCCTTTGCATACTCGAGCGAGTCGAGTGGTGAATATACGACATTTACCTTTGCACCTTTACTGCGAACACCTGCGAGGCTCATCTCCGTTCCCGGAACTCTGATTAAGTCTCCAAAAGTCGTGATAGTTGCCTGCTTATCCAGTGCAAGCATCACCGCTTCATCGATGTAAGAAACCGGTGTTACGCAGACAGGACATCCTGGACCCGAGATAAGTTCGATGTTATCAGGGAGAAGCCTTCTGATTCCAAGTCTAAAGATCTCATGAGTATGAGTTCCACAGACTTCCATGATGCGCAGCTTCGGGCCGTCGTAAGAAGTAACAATGTCACGTGCTTTTTTTGCACTATTGTTAATTGTCATTTAGCTCCTCCATGACCTTATCTGCCTCTGCTGCTTCATCTGACGCAACCCTAGCAATCGCAAGACCTGCGTGTACCATAACGTAATCTCCAGGCGCGAGGTCTGAAATCAGCTCCGCAGACACTTTTCTCTTTACGCCACCAGCATCGATGACAGCCATGTTATTCTCAATATTAGCAACCTTTGCTCTCAATCCCACGCACATTTGTGCACCTCCGTCATTTTCTAATCTCTATATATTTTATACCCTTGTGCAGCCTTATGGCTGTACTATTTATTGTTTTTCGTTTTCGAGCGCAGCTATTCCGACTGCCGCCTGTCCAAGGGCTATGCCACCGTCATTTGTAGGCACAACTGAATGTTTCAGCACTTTGAAGCCTTCGTTTTCTAGTCCTTTATCCACAAGCTTCAGCAACAGTAGATTCTGGAATACGCCACCAGATAGTGCGACCACATTTACTCGGCATCTGGTGCGCTGGTAGCAGCACGCAATTACTATCATGTCTGCCAGCGCTTTATGGAAGAAATATGCCAGCTGGTCTGTATCTTGGTCGGACAGACTCCTTGCGGTCAGTTCCATAAGCAAGGTGTCTGTGCACAGTTCAAACTGGTCTTGGTCGATATTTATCAGCCTGCCTTCGTAAGGCGCTAGGCTTATTCCTTGTGCTTCGGCGCGTTCGGCTGCAAACTGGAGCGCCATCGAGGCCTCGCCTTCGAAGGTGCTGGCTGACTTGATTCCCAGCACTGCGCTGGCTGCGTCAAAGAGTCGGCCTGCGCTTGTCGATTTCACGGTATTGACGTTGTTACCAAGCATGAAATCGATGCTCTGTCTGCCCTTCTCGTCTCCGAGATCAAGCGTCTCAGCTATGCGGTTCGCTGGCTCACTTCCGAGCACTGTGCTCATCATGGAATAAGCGATTCTCCAGCCTTCTCTCGAAGCGATATCGCCACCTGCATGTACGAAAGGGGTGATGCTACCAACTCGCTCATACCCATTTTCATCACCAAGCAGGAATTCGCCGCCCCAGATAGTTCCATCTGGTCCATATCCTGTCCCGTCAAAAGTCACGCCGAGTGCTGTTCCCTCGTATTCATTTTCCGCCATACACGAAATCATATGTGCATGATGATGTTGCATCTCCATAACCGGAACACCTTCCCTCTCCGCAATCACCCTAGCCATCTCACTCGTGTTATAGCCTGGATGCATATCTCCAACTACAATATCTGGCTGTATCTCTAGCAGCCTCTCCATGCGTGTAGTCGCTGCCCCGAGCGCCCTCACACTTCTCATGTCTGCCATGTCACCTACATATGGTGAAAGATAATAAAGTCCCTTATCGCCTAGGCAAAATGTATTCTTCAATTCCCCGCCTATTCCGAGTACCGCATGAGTGCTTTCTCTCTTCGCTACTATCGGTAGCGGTGAATATCCTCTTGATCTTCTAATCATATACGGTTTGCTTCTGTAAAATGCCATTACCGTATCATCCGCTCTTATCCGTATATCTCTCGAGTTCGATAGTATGATATCGCACATCGGTGATAGATACTTCAGGGCTTCCTCGTCGTTCATGCAAATTGGCGCTCCAGATGGGTTACCGCTGGTCATCACCAGCACATCCGAGATAGGCTCATCATCTGGATAATCGAAGAGGAGCATGTGCACCGGTGTGTATGGCAGCATCACGCCTAGATTAGGATTTCCAGGTGCTACAGATGCTGCGATTCTGGAATTATGCCCTATCTGGCTGTTGGCCTTAATTTCTCCTTTTATATTGGAATCAGGCTCTGCCGAATCAGCTGAATCGTGACGTCTCGGAATCAGTACTATCGGCTTCTGCGGACCGGTAAGCAGCGGCTCCATCTCCGGCTTCAGCCTGCATTCGCGCCCGGCAACCTCGAGATCCCGCATCATCACAGCAAACGGCTTCATCGGGCGCGCCTTCAGCCTTCTGAGACGCCGGACCGCTGCTTCGTTCGCGGCATCGCAGCAGAGGTGAAAGCCGCCTATCCCCTTGATGGCGGCGATACCGCCATTCCTAATCACAGCCCTAGTTGCAAGAAGTGCCGCCGCGCCATATGCCCTCTCGGGGCAATCTGAATCAGCAACCTTATCTGAATCTGCCGCGTCATATGCCCTCTCGGAGCGATCTGAATCAGCAACCTTATCTGAATCTGCCGCGCCATATACCCCCTCGGAGCGACCCGAATCTGGAATCCTATCTGAATTATATTCTGTGCCACCTATGATCTCCGCCCTCTGCCCTACAGCTGATACATCTACAGCAGTTCCTATCCCTTGTGCGGCAGCCTCAGAAGCTCCGCCCACGAGGGTGTAGAGCTCCGGCCCGCAGTCGTTACAGCATACAGGCTGAGCATGATAACGCCTCGAATTCATATCGGAATATTCGTCACTGCAGGCCTCACACATCGGAAAACCAGCCATGCTGGTTTTCACCCTATCGTAAGGCATAGAATCTAGTATAGTTAAACGAGGACCACACTGAGTGCAGTTTATAAACGGATGGAGATATCTCCTATCATTTTTATCGAATAGCTCCTTTGCACAGTCAGGGCAGGTAGCGATGTCAGGCGACACGAATATCTGCCCTTCTTCGTGCTTGCTCAGTGCAATCTCGAATCCTGAATCTGCAGAGACATCTACAGGACTATCCATTACCTTAACCTTGACGATTGCTGATCTGGCAGGCGCTTCGGTTTCTATCGCAAGCACAAATTCACCTATTACGGTCTCTTCAGCTTTGGCGATTATCTCAACGTAAGAGCCCTTGTTACAGACGCTTCCGGATATCCCATATCTTTCCGCAAGTCTGCTCACAAAGGGTCTAAAGCCAACACCCTGAACTATTCCATAAATTCTGATTAATCTACATACCACTTGAAATCACCAACATCCATATTCTCTGATACAGAAAACTATATCTCTATATAACATAACTCAAAACAGCTTACATTTTGCCCTTCAGAATTACTCTCAGCCCCACATTCACACTATTTCACCACAGCTCCTACCTTATGCCAGTACTCTTCATCCGAATCAGAAGAGTATAGGGAAGCCGAGATAGCGAAGTGAGGAAGACTAAGGAAGGTACCCTTCCATCCCGGAAGTGCTCTCTTTATAAGCGGATCGCCGATAACCATATCATATCCACCTGCTTCGACGAGTTTCATGAGCTCCTCCTCTTCATTTAATTTAGCATCATTTTCTTTACGAGCCTCTTTGCTCATCATGAACCAGCTCGCAACATCTACACGTTCTAGTTCCATATTGCTGGATGACTCTAGAAGAATATCACGTAAAGAGTTTGCTAGCACCTGCTGATGCATGATTAACACTTTCTTGGGTTCATGCTCCTTCAATTTGTTTGAGAAAGCATTTACACGTTCTTTTGGCAGAGGATAGGCAATCTCATAAGGAACTCCGTACTTGTCAGACAACCATCTCGCAGACTTTACACCCGCAGGCGATACGACTATGTTCCTATCTACATTTGCAGCAAGTGTTACGTCTTCGAGTGTATCGTTCATTCCGTATATAACTGGATTATCGATACCTTCTTCCCTGAGAGCCTCTATCATATCCGAATAGTCACCACTGCCCGGTGTATCGAGTGGAGTAAATCCTATCACTCCAACTCTTCCATGAGCCCTGCTCTTATCTACGTCTGCACCGATTTCATCATGCAGACTTCCTGCTACGACGAACTTTGCACCGGAGCCTTTTTCCTCTATAAGGTAGTTCTTAAGTAGCTGCAAAAAAGCCCTGCTTACGCCCTCGTCATACATATCGATTCCGTTAGTTTCCACGGGTACGACAGGTACTTCGTAGTCTGTTTCCATTAGCTTCTTAAGAGCTCTATAGTCAGTAGCAATAACTGCTGGTACAGGTGTGCCAATCAAACCGACAAATTTAGCATCTATATCCCCGAGCGCTTCCTTGGTCTTCTGGATGAGAAGTTCATCACGGCCAAGAATCGCATCGAGGTCTCTTAGTGCTGCGCTGAAAATCGCACTCTTCTTCTTATCCCAGCGAGGTTCATCATAACCGCATATATTTCCAACGCATCCGCCCGCATCCATGATTATCAGCATACCGCCGTAGTGAAACAGCACAGAGACCGCTCCAGACTGATCTGGCGTAAATGGTGAAAGATATTTTCTAAGCCCTTTCATCAGCGAGCCTCCTCTCCACAGCCTTTACAAAGTGAACAAGCCCTTTGTATCCAAACGGCTGAATCTCGTTATTCCAATGCACATTGATTGACTCCGGGTAGTAGAACTGTGCATCTATACCGATTGAAATATCTACCTTTTCCGAACCATCGTAGTTCATCATTGTCGGCGACATAGTCGAGTATACCTTCAGGTCTGGATTATATCCCGCAAGTTCTTTGATGAACGGAAAGTCATCTTCACTTATGTTTGCAAATACCGCTTTAACGAGTAGCCCCAGCTTCTCGAGTGCAAGTGCCATCTCTATCGAGTTTCCGTTTACGACCTGTCCTATTGCAAAGGTCTTTCCTGCACAGAGTTCCTGAAGCCTCTTACATGCCTCACTCGCCTCTTCAAAGTACTTCGAATCGTCGATTTCTACTCCAAGTGCCGAAGCGAACAGTGCATACTGGCGCTGTATTCTGTCTATCTCATACACTCTAGTCAGCTCAATGTAAGGAATATCGAGCTTAGACTCAAGGGTAAATGCTGCTTTTCTCGACTCAGGATGGAGGATGATATTGAAATCAGCGCCGCCCATCTCCATATATTCCTCTAGTGTTTCTTTTCTTCCAACCTCATGAACTGTGTTTATTCCCATCTGTGCGAGGATTTCATAGAGCTCCGAATCGTCTTCAAGATGCGTAAAGTTTCCAAGCAGATTAACCGTCCCACCCTTAGGCTTCCTCTTCTCGAGTAGAGAGTAAATCGCTTCCCTAACAGCTACCATCGGCGGGTTCTTGCCCTCACGCATAAGCGCATACATATATGTAGGAACGACATGAATTCCCGTGCGTTCCTCCGCCTTTCTACAGACACGCTCGAGGTCAGTTCCGAGAAGTGCATCTACACATGTAATGCAGATAACCACAACCTTAGGCTTCACTTCACATACTTCATAGATCTCTTCGATAGCCTGCGGAATGTCGGATAGGTGTCTACCTGTGACGAGGTCATTTTCGCTCATCTGTAGAAAAAACATCCTTTCGCTATATCCGCCTTCATCCGCCAAAATCGTAGTATTACGGCCACAGCAAGCTGGGGCAACTACGAGCATTACCGATTCCGGAATTACTACTCCAGCTCTCTTTACGCCAAAGCCTTGTGCGCCCGGAGAATTGTACATCAAAGTTGCCGGTGAGCTGTATACGAGATGCTCGTTACTCACTAGCTCTGTCGGGATGCTGCCTGCTTCAGCGAGTGCCCCTATCGTCGTAAAATAAGTGTCTCTCGCCATTATGAATTCTCCTTAATCAGGTAGTCTGCAAGGGCAAAGAATCTCTTTGCGATGTCAGACTCAGGATTGCCCTCGATTACAGTCTTGCCCTGGTCTTCCCAGTCGATGATTTCCTGACTGCGCGGAATCTCTCCTACGATTGGAATTCCAGCCTCATCTGCAAATGCCTGTACCTTCTCCGTCTCGTTCTCGACATTACGGTGATTGAGCACCACGCCCTTTACCTTGGCATATCCGCGGTCTGCGAAATTATCCACAGCCGTCTTGATGTTATTAGCCGCATAGAGAGCCATCTTTTCCCCTGAAGTTACGATGAGTATATCTTCTGCAAACCCCTCTCTGATAGGTGCTGCAAATCCTCCACAGACAACGTCTCCGAGCACGTCGTACAGAACTACGTCAGGATTGTATCTGCCAAAAACATCTAAATCATCTATGAGGTTAAACGTCGAGATGATTCCTCTACCTGCACATCCAATGCCAGGCGTAGGTCCACCAGTCTCGATACATTCTACTCCTCCAAATCCAGTTTTAACCATCTCATCGATAGTCGGCTCATCGTCGTTATCTCTCATGAAGTTCATAACCGGAATCAGCGGATTACCGCCGAGCAGATTTATTGTCGAATCAGCCTTCGGGTCACAGCCAATCTGAACTACCTTATACCCTTTCACCGCAAAAGCCGCAGCTAGATTCGCTGTAACTGTCGATTTACCGATTCCACCTTTGCCATATATTGCTACCTTAATCATTTATCCCCCTACACAAAAAGACTTCAAACCACACGGGTAGAAGTCTCCGAAAACAATGTCATACCACTCGGGACCCCTTGTGGTTGGTCTTCATTTAGTTACTTAAAATTATACTATCGCTACATATGGTACGCAATAAAAGGTATTTTAATCACAATCGTTTACATTTTTTTGAGGTACTGATAAAATATTTTTTAATACTAGGCCTCCTCATGAACCATTTTCTGTGTTCGTGGTGCGAGGCAAATTATATATATTTAGGGAAGTATATTCTATGAAAAGAATTGCAATATATGGGAAAGGCGGGATTGGCAAGTCCACTACCGTTTCAAATATGTCTGCAGCTCTCGCTGGTAAAGGCTATACGGTTATGCAGATTGGATGCGATCCAAAAGCAGATTCCACGATAAGTCTTCGTCAAGGGCATGAGCTCACTCCAGTTCTCGACACTTATAGAGATAAAATCAAGGACATTCAGCTCGAGGATATGTATACCATCGGATATAACGGTGTAATCTGCGTGGAGGCTGGCGGACCAACACCCGGCATCGGCTGTGCCGGGCGAGGTGTTGCTAAGGCACTTGACCTACTCAAACAGAAGAATTTTGAAAAGGTTCTGTGCCCTGATGTTGTCTTCTATGATGTGCTCGGTGACGTAGTCTGCGGAGGTTTCTCAATGCCGCTTCGCAAGAATTATGCGGACAACATATATGTCATCTCTTCAGGGGAGCAGATGGCGATATACGCAGCAATGAATCTCGGACTCGCTATGGAGAACTTTAAGCGCAGGGGGCATAACGGACTTTCCGGCATCATTGCTAACAAACGAAATGTTAACGGTGAAGATGAAAAGCTACGGACTCTAAGCGAAGACCTCGAATGCCCGATAGTTGGAACTATTGAACATAGCATGGTTGTAAAGAGAGCCTCTGACGACGGGCTCACCGTTGCTGAAGCTTATTCAGATGATCCGATGGTTGACGTATACACTAAGATAGCGTTGGATATTATAAACAGGGATTAATATGCTGATAAACTTACACAAACCTGATATTAATAAGGCGATGGTGAAGCTCGGGGACCTTGATTCCCTAGCTCCTTTTCCGCGCAAGCTAGAGTACTCATGTCCTTCACGCGGTGGCTGGACTATCGCTCATACACCGATGATTATTCCCGGCTCGCACATGATATACATCGGAGCTTCAGCCTGTCTGCGCGGCGTAGTTCTATCTGCTGCCGAGTATGAAGGTCTGGATAGGTTTTCGATGGTTTTAATTGAAGAGAAGGATATTCTGAGCGGCAATATGGAAGAGCTTTTTATAGAGGGTGTCACCGACATTCTTAATAAATTGGATCACCGACCTACGTGCGTACTGCCATTTACAGGCTGCATTCACTACTTCCTGGCCACGGATATCGAATACATATATGACGAGCTTTCGGCTCGCTTTCCAGATATCGACTTCATCTCTTCGCAGATGACACCGACTATGAAGATAAACGACCACACGCCTGAAGAGGATATGTGCCGCTCGATGTATCTCTGCATAGAGGAGCAGCCACTTAACGACAAAGTCGTTAACTTCATCGGTGATAGTTATCCGATCGCAAAGTCCGGTGACCACATGAAGCTGTTACACGAGCATGGCTTCCGCACACACGACCTAGCTTCAATAGATTCATACGATGAATACAAGGCTATGGGTGAGAGTTTTCTCAACATCTACTCCCTGCCTATTGCAAAATGGTCAACCGAATGCCTTGAGGAGAGGCTTGGACAGCAGAGCCTATACATGCCATACACTTATAACTACGACGAGATTGACCGAGATATGAGCAAACTTGCGAAGATCATTGGTGCTCCTATACCTGATTTTGCGGTGCTTAGAGCTGAAGCTGATGAATCTCTTGCAAAGGCTCTTTCTATAATCGGAGACACCGTGGTAACCGTGGACTTTATGAGTACACCTCGTTTTCTCAGTCTAGCAAGACTGCTTCTATCTCACGGATTTAACGTGACAGAAATTTACGGAGATGTTCTCTCTCCTGAAAGTCAAGATGACATAGATTGGTTTAAGAAAAATTATCCAGATATACCGCTTATAGCTACGCAGGATTTCCGTGCCCGCTTCTACCCTAGGGACGAAACTAATGACGGCAAAGTGCTTGCGATTGGGCAGAAAGCTACGTATTTTACAGGCACTAACCACTTCGTAAACCTGATTGCCAATAATGGATGGTATGGCTATGATGCTATTAAGAAGCTTGCGGATGAGATGATCGATGCATTTAATAACGAGAAAGATGCTAAATCCATAATTCAGGTTAAGGCTTGGGGGTGCTCGGCATGAAGCAAGTAGCTAGAGTTCTATCTACATACTCTGCCGATCTATTCGGCATCTGCTCAGTCCTATACGAACTGGGCGGTCTCGTTGTGATGCACGATGCATCTGGGTGCAATTCAACTTACAATACTCATGATGAGCCGCGTTGGTACGATATCGAGAGTATGATTTACATCTCTGGTCTCATTGAAAACGATGTAATACTAGGTAATGATGAGAAGCTAATCAGCGATGTAATCGAGGCAGCAAGCGAGACACAGCCTAAGTTTATCGCTATTTCCGCAGCTCTGATTCCGCTATTTATGAGCACCGATATGAAAGGTATTGCACGCATAATCGAGAAGCGCACTGGCATTCCGACATTTGGCTTCACCACTAATGCTATGGATACTTACGTGCTCGGTGGCAATATGGTCTACCGTGAATTTTTAGGCAGGTTTTGTCCTAATCTGGAGAGCATTCCGACTTCACCTGAGGAAAATTCTCTCTCTGTCAATCTTCTCGGTGTGACTCCACTCGACTTCTCGATAGTCGGGAATGTTGAGGCTCTTAGAGATTATTTTAAAGAGCACGGAATCGAGATTAATTGCTGCATGACAATGGGATGCACAGTCGAAGAAATGGCAAATGCACACAAGGCAGATGTCAACATTGTCTGCTCATCGCTGGCAATTGACGGAGCAAGAGTTCTACAGGATAAGTACGGAACACCTGCTGTCCTGGGAATACCTATGGGAAAGTCGGCTAGCTTCGACCTTGAACAGCTTATTAGAAAGTCTGCAGTTGACGGCAAATCTCGCATACTTGGTTCAACAGAAGAGCTTTACAGCATTCCATCCCTTGAACATGCAAAGTCTAGTTACACTCTTCGAGATAGAGCTAGAGGTGGAATCTGGATTGTCTCCGAAGTCCTTAACGCAGCTGGTATTCGATATACACTAGAGCATGACCTCGGACTTGATGAAGTACATATACTCTGCCCTACTCAAGTAGACGCTAGAGCTCTAAGAGATGGCGATGTTATGGTACGTGACGAAGCAGATATAGAGAATGTTCTTAAGGGTGCAGACTGCGTGATTGCGGATCCTATCTATAGACGAATCCTGACGAGAGATGAAAACGGCAATTTGCCGCACTTTATAAATATGCCACACGAGGCTTATTCGGGCAGAATGTACAGGAGTCATATTCCTATTTTTACCGGAGTTGATTTTACAGAATGGCTAGCAGGAAAAATCGATGCTGCTGACGAGCATATTGACATCAATGATATTATGAAAACAAATAAACCATACAAAAAATTTATTTAATTGAAGAGGGAGAAAAATGATGAAAAAACTGTTAATTACCTTACTTACTGTAACCATTTCGCTTTCTTTTGCAAGCTGCGGCAACACTAGCAAAAAAGCTAAATCTACACCGAAACTTACAAAGAAAGATTTCGTTGGAATATGGGATGGATCTGCAGTTATTGATTCAAATGGATCCTATCCGAAAGATTACGAAAAAGGCAAAAAAGTTTATTCTGATAATATCGGATTAATTTTAAACTATCTTGAATTTGAAGATGAAAATCGTGCTTCATTCTATATTATGGATAAGCAATATCATGGAACATGGGAATTGAAAGGAAATTCTATCGCCTTAACAATTGAAGAAGCAAAGCAAATAAGCGAGGATGAAAGCGACTTACTGCAACCAGGTTCTGTATTGGAGTTCGAATTTGACTCTGACAACAAGCGCATTTTACATAAGCTTGATAGCGGAGCAATGTTCGTTTACGAAAAGAAATAAATCGAGCAATTCACTCTAATTCAGAGCTTTGCTCAATACAGCAATATCTTGCAGTACTCGCAGAGTAACCGCTGAGATATTGCTTTTTTCGTTATAGAGTAGCTACCGAGAAAATACAGCATATGTAGTTGCATTTCCTCGGTATCATTTACCATAAACATATCTGTCCATTATTACAACTTAATTCTTCTGATTATCTTTATTCCCGTGATTTTGGCCGAATTAAAAAATAAAGGATCCATATCTGAGAAAAGAATATAATTATAACAAAGTGTGTTATCTATTCTGCTCCGCTAAGCGCTCCTGCTCCGCCTTCTTGTCCATCTTGAACTGATTGCGGAATTCTTCTGGGCTGCTTGGAAGCTTTTTTATGTCGGATTTGTTGTAAAGTGTGTAATAATTTCTATCCTCATTGTATGATGTCCTATCAGGATTTAGGTTTCCTAGTATATAGTGCCCACGTTTGCTCTTAACTAATATCATCCCAACGACACTCTTATCATTGATATAATTCCTGTGACCATACCCATTAATAGTATTCTTTTTTACGCTTGATACATCTTTAAACCCGACACTAGCACCTTCTATTGGTTTAATATAGTATCTGTTATTCTGTACTTCGTACTTACCAAAGTAAATTCTTATCAACGGATAGCTGCCGTCACCTTCTTCATTATAATTTTTCTCATATCTCCTACTATCATCATACATTAGCACATATGTCCCATCATTTTTGAATTCGACATAATATCTTGGATCATCTTTATCAGGATACTCAGTATAGTACCCGCTCATGTACACAGTATTGTTCTTTATTTCTGTAGTTCTTTTAGGCATCATAATAATCACAATAGTAGAAACTAGTAAAATCAATATTATAAAAACAGCAACCATTCTTTTATGTTCTATTAGTCTTACCATGACGACACCTCGATTCAAAATCACTTTTGCGCTTTTCCCAGTCTATTTTGTGTTTATCTTTTATTTCTTTCGGTGGCTCAAACTTTATATCGTTATATTCATCATCTTTTATATGATTTCCAGCCTTATCAAGAACATATCGAGATTCCTCTCTAAAATGTGATTCATATTCCGGTTTTGATGGTTCCACATCAAGCACTGTATGCACCTCGTCATTATGACGTGCATAATTGAAGCTTGAACAGTTCACTTTGGCATCTTGAGTTGCTTCTTTGTCTAAAAGGGTAAAAAATTTACCATCGTCATTGATTATAAACTCTGAGCGGAACCTACCATTTGTAACAACCTTGAGGTTTATTCCGCCATTTGCATAACTATGTCCCTCAGGATAAATATATTTTTTATTTTCAGGATCATAATATGACTTCAGATGCAGCCTTGTAGATTCCTCTGCTGTCCAGTTCCAGATTTTCTCTTTTACTATATAGTTGATTAGTTTTTCTTCATCTGTACGGCCTTCGTAATTGTCTACTATGTATTTTGCTTGCTGATAAGATATTACATGCCTGAACAGATGAAGCTGCTTTCCTAAGTCACCTTTCATGCCGCTTGGATAGTATGCTTTTTCTACAGTGCCTGCCAGGCTGCCCCAGAATTTATCATCAGGCTTCATATTTTTGTTTATCTTATCTGCTACTGCTCTTAGTTGGTCAGCTGATGATCTTTCGTCCAGTTTGTCCATGCCTGTAATTTTCATCAGTACAGACAGTTTCTTCTTGCTTTCGGAAGCGGATATGCTCTCTGCCTTCCAGGCATACCACATGTTATCAAAGACTTTAGTGCCTACTATCTGAGTATCTCTATAGCATGATGTGATGGCTTCAGACATATTAGAAGATTGTCCTTTTCTACCAAGCATCTCTTTGAAATACTT
>NZ_CP016199.1:1635190-1638179 GCF_002243385.1 Mogibacterium pumilum
TGTGTCCATCTGGATATTGCTCTCCATTGTTATACGACTTCTGATGAAGTCTTGCAGATTCCTCCGCTGTCCAGTTCCAGATTTTCTCTTTTACTATATAGTTGATTAGTTTTTCTTCATCTGTACGACCTTTGTAGTTATCCACTATATATTTTGCCTGCTGATAAGATATTACATATCTGAACAGATGTAGTTGCTTTCCTAAGTCACCCTTCATGCCACTTGGATAATATGCTTTTTCTACGGTGCCTGCCAGGCTGCCCCAGAATTTATCATCGGGCTTCATCTTTTTGTTTATCTTATCTGCTACTGCTCTTAGTTGGTCAGCTGATGATCTTTCGTCCAGTTTGTCCATGCCTGTAATTTTCATCAGTACAGACAGTTTCTTCTTGCTTTCGGAAGCGGATATGCTCTCTGCCTTCCAGGCATACCACATGTTATCAAAGACTTTAGTGCCTACTATCTGAGTATCTCTATAGCATGATGTGATGGCTTCAGACATATTAGAAGATTGTCCTTTTCTACCAAGCATCTCTTTGAAATACTTGCCAAATTCTTTAATGCTTTCTATTGGCTAGCCCTGTTTTTCCAGCAGAAGCACCTTGGCTGTAATATCTTCCTGGTACTTCTCCCAAGTTTTGTCATCTATTGACTTAGGTCTTTTAATGCCGAACATGTTTATAACATCCAGTTCCTTTACCTCTTCCTTCAGCTTTGCTCGCCATGAAGCTGTCAGATTTGGATGAAATTCTCCCGCTCTAAATGATTTGCCGAGGTCTGACAGTGCTGCGTTTATCTGTTCTGCTGTGCTGTCTCCGGTGCTGAATAGGTTCTTTGTAGCATTCTCTATATCGTAATACCTTAATTTGAAAACAGAAAGCTCGAATATGGGCTTTCTGAAAATATATCACAAAGTAGGTTATCTATTCTGCTCCGCTAAGCGCTCCTGCTCCGCCTTCTTGTCCATCTTGAACTGATTGCGGAATTCTTCTGGGCTGCTTGGAAGCTTTTTTATGTCGGATTTGTTGAAAAGCATAAAATAAATTCTATTATTATCAATCGATGCTCCATTTTTGTTCACGTAACCTAATTTATACCGCCTTCCACTTGTTGGAGCTATTATCATCCATGTTTCAAATGCATTATTTTTTATTTTCGCAGAATAATAGGAATTTATTCTATTATTCTTGACAGAATCAGTATCTTTGAAACCTACATATGCACCTTCTATTGGTCTAAGTATACAATTGCCATTTTTTCCTCATATTTCCCAAAATATATATCTATAATTGGCCTGCTTCCATCACCATCCTCATCGTAATTTTCCTCTTTTCTTCTAGTGTCATCATGCATCAATATATACGTTTTATCATCTTTAAACTCTATATAGTACCTTGATTGATCATCGTCTGGGTATTCGGTTCCTGATCCACAGATATACACCGTATTCATCTTAATATCTCTAACTGGCAGTGGATCCACAATCATTTTCTTTATCGCAATAAGTGATATAATCAGTATGATTACTATTATAAATATCTTAAACTTTGAACTTATTGTTTTATACATGCGAATACCTCATTTCTAAAGCTTGCTTGCCTCTTTTTTATACTATCTTTATATTTCCACATATCTTTACGTTCAGGTGCTTCATATTTCTTGAATTCGTTTTTATTGTTTTTGATTCTATTTCCGGCCTCATCATGAATGTATCTAGCTTCTTCTCTAAATTGCGGCTCATACTTATATTTTTCACCAACAGGGTCTACATCAAGCACTGTATGCACCTCGTCATTACGACGTGCATAATTAAAGCTAGAGCAGTTTACTTTGGCATCTTGAGTTGCCTTTTCATATAAAAGAGTGAGAAATTTACCATCACCATTGATTATAAATTCTGAACGAAATCTGGCATTGGTAACAACTTTGAGATTGATTCCGCCGTTTGCATAACTGTGTCCATCTGGATATTGCTCACCATTATTATATGACTTCAGATGCAACCTCGTAGACTCCTCTGCTGTCCAATTCCAGATTTTCTCTTTTACTATATAGTTGATTAGTTTTTCTTCATCTGTACGGCCTTCGTAGTTGTCTACTATGTATTTTGCTTGCTGATAAGATATTACATATCTGAACAGATGTAGTTGCTTTCCTAAGTCACCTTTCATGCCGCTTGGATAGTATGCTGTTTCTACAGTGCCTGCTAGGCTACCCCAGAATTTGTCATCGGGCTTCATATTTTTGTTTATCTTATCTGCTATGGCTCTTAGTTGGTCAGCTGATGATCTTTCATCCAGTCTGTCCATCCCTGTAATTTTCATCAGTACAGACGGTTTTTAGCGGATATGCCCTCTGCCTTCCATGTATACCACATGTTATCAAAGACTTTAGTGCCTACTATCTGAGTATCTCTATAGCATGATGTGATGGCTTCAGACATATTAGAAGATTGTCCTTTTCTACCAAGCATCTCTTTGAAATACTTGCCAAATTCTTTAATGCTTTCTATTGGCTAGCCCTGTTTTTCCAGCAGAAGCACCTTGGCTGTAACATCTTCCTGATACTTCTCCCAAGTTTTGTCATCTATTGACTTAGGTCTTTTGATGCCGAACATGTTTATAACATCCAGCTCCTTTACCTCTTCCTTCAGCTTTGCTCGCCATGAAGCTGCAAGGTTTGGATGAAATGCTCCCGCTCTAAACGATTTACCGAGATCTGACAGGGCTGCGTTTATCTGTTCGGCTGTGCTGTCTCCGGTGCTGAATAGGTTCTTTGTGGCATTCTCTATATCGTAATACCTTAATTTGAAAACAGAAAGCTCGAATACGAGCTTTCTGAAAATATATCACAAAATAGGTTATCTATTCTGCTCCGCTAAGCGCTCCTGCTCCGCCTTCTTGTCCATCTTGAACTGTTTACGGAATTCTTCTACGGAGCCAGGTAGTTTTTTTATATCGGATTTGTTATATAGAATACAATAATATCG
>NZ_CP016199.1:1638204-1641559 GCF_002243385.1 Mogibacterium pumilum
TGCTTTCTATTGGCCAGCCCTGTTTTTCCAGCAGAAGCACCTTGGCTGTAACATCTTCCTGATACTTCTCCCAAGTTTTGTCATCTATTGACTTAGGTCTTTTGATGCCGAACATGTTTATAACATCCAGCTCCTTTACCTCTTCCTTCAGCTTTGCTCGCCATGAAGCTGCAAGGTTTGGATGAAATGCTCCCGCTCTAAACGATTTACCGAGATCTGACAGGGCTGCGTTTATCTGTTCTGCTGTGCTGTCTCCGGTGCTGAATAGGTTCTTTGTAGCATTCTCTATATCGCAATATGCCTGTTCTTGTTCCTCCCAGATTCTGAGCATTCTGCGGTGGTTTTCTGCTAAGTGATCATATAGCAATGCTCTTGTATTCTGACTTTCTGCATAGACTGCAATTGCAGCGTATGTAACCGCATTTTCTCGGCAGCGTTTTGCTCTATCCTCATATGCATGTATCCTATTTCTTGCATATTCCTGTCCTTTAAGGATTTTATCTCCATCTAGAATTTTGTCACCAACACTGCTCATGAGGGTATTATATTCACCTATGTTGTATTTGATAAGTGACCTGATACTTTGTAGTACTGTCTTGTAGTCCGCAATCTGCTGTTTTAGAGCATCGAAGGCTTTCCCCTCGAGTTCGTTGTTATTGATAAATGCGTCTAGCTTCTGCTCTACATTCATGGTCTTCATGGATACATCGTTTAGGTTGTCTATAGCTTCTCTACATTGAGCTTTGATTTCTGATGGGTCTAAATAAAAATATGCACTCATGCTATTGCTTCCTTTCGTGGAATGTTTCCAATTTATCTCATTTAAAAGATAATTATGGGTTCATGAAATTAAACTCTTTACCTTCTTTTGTATAATATACCCTAGAAATCCTCATCCTTTGCAAGCGCCAGCACCGCCTCAACAGCCCTATGCCACTTAGCCTTGGCACGCTGTCTCTCCTCGTCTTCAATCGCAGGATAGAATTCCTTATCTACATCCTTAATCTCAATGATATCTTCAATCGACTTATAATATCCGGAAGCAAGTCCTGCCAGATATGCGGCTCCGAGCGAAGTCGACTCAATTGATTTATGACGAACTATATGGATATCTGAGATATCTGCCTGATTTTGCATTAAGAAGTTATTAAGCGAAGCCCCACCATCTACCTTAAGATCGGTAATCTTTCTTCCGAGATCCTTCTCCATCGCCTTGATCAGATCATCACTCTGAAAAGCAATTGACTCAAGTGTCGCTCTAACTACATGCTCCTTCTTGGTGGAACGCTTGATTCCGAGAATTGCACCTCTTGCATCCGGCTCCCAGTATGGTGCTCCAAGCCCTGTAAATGCAGGTACTACAATCACTCCGTCACTATCTGAAACCTTGCTAGCGAAGCTTTCCGATATGCTCGATTTCTTAATCATCTGTAGGTTATCTCTAAGCCATTGAATGGCTGCACCGCATACGAATACGGATCCCTCTAGTGCATACTTAACCTCTCCATTTAGACCCCAAGCGATAGTCGTGAGTAGACCACTGCTACTATACACCGGCTTATTTCCAGTGTTTAGAAGCAGGAAGTTTCCTGTTCCATATGTACTCTTAATCTCACCTTCGTTAAAGCAAGCCTCTCCGAAGAGCGCCGCCTGTTGATCTCCTGCGGCACCAGTAATTGGCAATCTGCCTCCAAACAGCTCTAGGATTGTCTCTCCGAAATCACCGGCACATGGTACTGGCTCCGGTAGCATCACACGCGGTATCTCTAGGATAGATAGAATATCATCGTCCCAGTCAAGCGTATTGATATTGAACATCATGGTTCTGGCTGCATTTGAATAATCGGTCAAATGCTTAGCGCCACCTGTCATCTTCCAGATCAGCCAAGTCTCAACAGTTCCAAATAACAGTTCGCCGCGCTCTGCCTTCTCCCTCGCATCGTCTACATTATCGAGAATCCACTTTAGCTTAGTAGCACTAAAATACGCATCGATAATCAGACCCGTCTTCTCCCTAATCATGTCGGAATAGCCTTGGTTTCTAAGCCATTCAGCGGTATCAGCAGTCCTTCTACACTGCCATACGATTGCATTATAGATTGGTCTTCCCGTCTCTTTATCCCACACAATTGTGGTCTCACGCTGGTTGGTGATTCCGATACAGTCTATATCTCTGTAAGTGAGACTTGCCTTGAGCAGTGCTTCTTGAGCAACCGCCATCTGCGTTGAGTAAATCTCCATCGCATCGTGTTCAACCCATCCGTCATGAGGAAAAATTTGCTTAAACTCCCTCTGTCCAACGCTTATCGCTTTGCCTGCTCTATCGTATATTATGCACCTCGCACTCGTCGTACCTTCGTCTAGTGTCATGATATATTCACCCATCATATCCTCCTATCCATGCTATACAAAAAGCCTCATTATACTATTGCTTATATCTATGCCATCGCTTGTGAGCCTCATGCCCTCTTCATCTATTATGAGCTTGCCTTCTCTCGCATATTCACGAGCCTCTTCAAAAGCATCTCTATAATACTCCCAGAATTCCTCATAGCTCCCGAACACGTCTTCATACTTAATTCCCTCTATCTTCCTTAGCCCTGTAAAAACAGCCTCCGCCACATTGTCACATTCCGAGTTCTCGTGTACTTCAGCGGTAGGAGGAGCTCCTTTGCTAGTGAGTTCAAAGTAGTCTTCGAGTGAGCTGACATTTGTAATACGTTTATTATCTACAAATGAAGATGCTCCGAGACCAAATCCCAGATAAGGAGCCATCTCCCAGTACTTTAGATTATGCCTAGATTCATAGCCATGCTTAGCAAAATTCGAAATCTCATAGTGCTCATAGCCTTTCTCTTTGAGGAGATTAGCTCCAGCGTGATACGTCGCTCTATCGATTTCATCAGGAACTTCTTTGAGCTCTCCTCTTTCAAATTCCTTAAAGAATGCTGTTCCTTCCTCAAGCTGCAAACTGTAGAAAGATATGTGCTCTGGCCCTAGACCCGTTACTGCCTCTATGTCGGATGTAGTAGTGTCTAGCGAGCTACCTGGCACCGCGAACATGAGGTCAAGATTTATATTATCAAAGCCCGCTACTCTCGCATTTTGCACATCTGTGATTACATCACCAGCTGTATGAATCCTGCCAAGCCTCTTCAGTATCTCATCGTTCATACTCTGAACGCCCATCGATAAGCGATTAACACCAGACTGCCTGTAACCTCTAAGGCTTTCCATGGACAGTGTAGCAGGATTAGCTTCAAGAGTGATTTCAGCTTCATCATTTATGTTGAAATTCGCCTTTAGCTCACCGATTATCCTTGCAATCTGCTCGCTGGTGAGAAGCGACGGAGTT
>NZ_CP016199.1:1641584-1679733 GCF_002243385.1 Mogibacterium pumilum
CTCTAAGGCTTTCCATGGACAGTGTAGCAGGATTAGCTTCAAGAGTGATTTCAGCTTCATCAGTTATGTTGAAATTCTCCTTTAGCGCACCGATTATCCTTGCAATCTGCTCGCTGGTGAGAAGCGACGGATTTCCACCGCCAAAGAAAATGGTATCGTAGCAGGCACGAGAACCGTTCTCTGAAGCAGCAGAGCCATCTAATGTTAATGATTGCTCAGTACTGCTTTCTAGTTTATTAAGCTGTTCTGACCTGATGCGTATCTCCTGGCAGAGCGCATCTACATATCGCTCTCGTAGAGCTTCGTCTGAAGCCCCGGATAAGAACGCACAGTAGTTGCACTTTCTGACACAGAAAGGAATATGAACGTATATACCAGGATTCTTATTTGTCGTCATCGAACTTCAGAACCTCTGTAAATGCCTCCTGAGGCACCTCTACTCTTCCGAACTGTCTCATACGCTTCTTCCCCTCCTTCTGCTTCTCGAGCAGCTTCTTCTTACGAGAGATGTCTCCGCCGTAGCACTTCGCAATTACGTCCTTACGGTAAGCCCTTACAGTCTCACGCGCAATTACCTTCTGTCCGATTGCAGCCTGAATTGGCACCTCAAACTGATGCATAGGAATTAGCTTTTTGAGCTTCGCACAGATTGCACGACCCTTTGCATATGCAGCCTCTTCAGGAACAATAGTGCTGAAGGCGTCAATGAGCTCCTTGTTGAGCAGTATATCTAGCTTGACGAGCTTCGCAGCTCTGTATTCCTTAAATTCGTAGTCGAGCGAAGCGTATCCTTTAGTCTTGGATTTGAGAGCATCAAAGAAATCATAGATCACCTCGTTGAGAGGAATCTCGTAGTGTAGCTGAACTCTCGTCTCAGTAAGATACTCCATGTGCACCATATTTCCACGTCTGCTCTGGCACAGTGTCATGATAGTTCCGACATAGTCCTTAGGTGTCATGATTTCAGCCGAAACGATTGGCTCCTCAATGTGCTGAATATCCGTCGGATCAGGCAGGTTCGAAGGATTCTGAACCATGATTTCTGAACCGTCCTTCATAACTACCTTATAAATAACGCTTGGCAGCGTTGTAATTACGTTAAGGTCGAACTCTCTCTCGAGCCTTTCGATTATTACGTCCATATGGAGTAGTCCGAGGAATCCGCAGCGATATCCGAATCCGAGCGCAGCGGAATTTTCAGGCTCAAAATTGAACGCCGCATCGTTTACCTGCAGCTTCTCGAGTGCGTCCTTTACATTCTCGTATTTCTCACCCTCTGCTGGATATACTCCGCAGTAAACCATAGACTGCGCCTTCTTGTATCCCTTGAGCGGGTGATCTGTCGGTGCTTTAGTCAGCGTAATCGTATCTCCGACTCTGGCATCGGCAACCTGTTTGATGCTGGCACATATGTAGCCTACCTCTCCTGCCTTAAGCTCCCTGGCTGGAACCATGCTAGGGATACAGTAACCTACCTCAATTACTTCGTAGTCCTTGCCGGTGTTCATCATGCGGATGAAATCGCCCTTCTTGACTCTACCGTCAAAGATTCTCGTATAAATAACGACACCCTTATAGCTATCGTAGTACGAGTCGAATATTAGACCCTTAAGTCTCTCGTCAGGATCGCCCTCCGGCGGTGGAATAACTTCAACGAGTTTCTCGAGCATCTCATCTATGCCGAGACCTGTTTTTGCAGAAATCTGCGGAGCCTCTTCAGCGTCGATTCCAATAATCTCCTCGATTTCAGCCTTTGCCTCTTCAGGTCTAGCGCTGTCCAAATCCATCTTGTTAAGAACTGGGAGGATCTCGAGATCTTCGTCTAGAGCCAGATACACGTTACCGAGCGTCTGTGCCTCTACTCCCTGAGTCGCATCTACAACCAGAACGGCACCATCGCAAGCAGCCAAAGAACGTGACACTTCGTAGTTGAAGTCCACGTGTCCCGGTGTATCGATAAGATTTAGCACGTATTCCTCACCATCCTTCGCCTTATATGCGAGCCTAGTAGTCTGGAGCTTGATGGTAATGCCTCGTTCTCTCTCGATATCCATATTGTCGAGAAACTGTTCCTTCATATCCCTCGATGCGACGAGTCCAGTCTTCTCAATTAGTCTGTCAGCAAGAGTCGACTTACCGTGGTCGATGTGAGCAATGATACTGAAATTTCTAATTTTCTTTAAGTAATCCATATTCGTCCTTATCTTAATTTATATTAATTCTTATTAATCCTCATCCGTATCTGCAATAGAAGCTATGAGCTCCTTGCAAGCGAGCATATTCACATACCCTGCCACAGCAAGCTCTAGAGCCAGCTTCATAGCAGTTTCTTTATCTTTGCAGCCTTTAATTTTATCCGCCACTCGTAAATATTCGTCATCTATAGTCCTGCAGTACTCATCATAGAAATGCTCTACATCCATGTGCTCCATTTCCGCTCCGAGCAAGAGACCAGCTTCCTTGACGCTCATGACTTGCTTGAACAAGCAAATAGCCGTCAGATATCCTATATGCTCACGGTCGTATTTCTTGCCATGTGCTCTAGGTAGAAGTGAACTCTTCATATAGTTGTTAATCATGGCAGGTGTGAGAGTTTCATCACCTTCACACTCAAGTCCAATGTGCTGCCTCTTCATATATCCGATGACTTGATCCATATATAGGTCGATATCCGGAATCTTATCCCAGCTCTCAGGTCTGGAATTCTTAAGTCTTGAGACGAGCTCGTTAATTCGTTCTGACATGTAAATACCTCTCTAAAATTTATACATTCTATTATACTTAATCACGTTCACAAATAATAGCTTTCATTCAGAAAATCTCCACATTAGCGTATTGCAATTTCTATAATTATTTAATATAATGTTGGAAACTATATATAGCCATATCGTTAATCATATATTGTTGTTTTTATTCCCCCAAACTATATGGTTGATAACCAATTATTCAGATGTTATATGGAGGTGAACGTAATGACAGAAATATGCGTACTGGGAGATTCAATTGCAAAAGGGATTGTGTTTGATGATTTTAAGCAGAAGTATTCAATTTTAAATGAAAATTTCGTCTCGCTGTTACAAAGCGAGTTCGATACAAAAATTAAGAACTTCGCTTCATTCGGAGCGACTATAAAAAAGGGACTCAAGATTCTCGAGCAGCGTTACTCGATTATTCAATCATATAAGTATACTTTAATTGAATTTGGAGGAAACGATTGCAACCTCGACTGGAATAAAATATCAGTAACCCCTAACTCTCAACATCCGGCTCAGACACCGTTGTCTGAATTTAAAGAGTATTATGAAAATATAATAGAAAAAACTATGTTTGCCGGAAGCCGTCCTATATTGCTCACTTTACCTCCTTTGAATGGAAAGCGTTTCTTTGAGTGGGTATCGCGAGATCTTAATAAGGATAATATCCTAAAATATATAGGTGGTGACACCGTGTCGATTGAAGATTGGCAAAACTCTTATAATGAAATGATTCTTGAACTCGCCGAAGAATATGGCATTCAGATCTTCGATATCAGAAAGCCTTTTCTTGAGCTAGGAGATTATAAAGATTATATATGTGCAGATGGTATGCATCCCAACGCTGCGGGGCACAAGCTTATTGCAAAATACCTTCGCGAGGAATTGGCTGCCCTCGAGTAATGATTCGTGTACTCATTAATAAACCTCACTGACATCTTGATATATCAAACTCATTAAGATATAATAACTGGGCGAATTATAACTATTTAAAAGAAAAGTGGGGTAAATTAAATGGCAAACATTAAATCCGCAAAGAAGAGAATCAGAACTATCGAAAAAAAGACTGCTCGTAACATCAGAGTTAAGAATCACGTTAGCGAAGCTGAGAAGGCTTTCCTAGCTGCTGTTAAGGCTGGTGACGTTGCAGAGGCAGAGAAGGCATTTAAGCACGCTGAAAAGAAGTTTATGCAGGCTGCTGCTAAAGGTACTATCCACAAGAATACCGTTTCGAGAACAGTTTCGAGACTCGCAAAGAGACTTAACAATCTCAAGGAGAGTAAGTAAATCTCACCCGTCCCCACAGCACATATATGTGCAGCGTATAAGTTAAAAATACGCCGGAACGAAGGAGTGTCTCCCTTCGTTCTTTTTTTTGCAAACTTTAGAATCAAGCAGAAAAGCATAGAAAAAACCGCCATACAGCGAGTTTCTATCTCTTCTATCAATATCTATTTTGAAGCACGTTGCTTAACAATTCGCTTTGGCCTGTACATCACATCGTGAATATTGGTCACTGTTGCAAACGCATCCGGATCCACTTCACGCAGATGTTTCATCAGCTTTGCGTACTCGTTTCTATTTACGATTACGTTGATTTCATCGAACTTATCTCCTGTAAATCCACCAGATGCCTCATATCTGGTAACTCCACTGTGCAACTCATTGATTATGTATTCGCATATCTCGTCGTTCTTCTTGGAAAGTATGCAGACCTTCAGTTTAGTGGTCATACCGAAGACATAATGGTCGATGATGATACCTGTTACATATGTACCTAGGATACTGAGGACTCCCGTCTTAGGATCATAAATGAATATTGCAGGCGCCGATATAAACAGACCAATTACAGATGTTGCAACTCCAAAATCAATATGTAGATATTTGTTAGCCATCTTGTAGAGCACATCTAGTCCTCCAGACGAGGCATTTCTCACGACCATGAGGGCAATTCCAAGGTCGCAGAGGAATAGATAACATATCATATCCAGAAACTGATCATTCATCACACCATGATAGTTTGGAGTGAAATGACCGATAATCATCATTACCACAGGTAATCCGACAGACGGATATATTGACTTAATTGTAAACTCACGTCCCACGAAGAACCACGAGATAACGAGAAGTATCAAGTTCAAGATAAGTATGAGCATCGCTTTTGACATAGGAACAAATTTACCAATTAGGATAGCGACACCTGAAACGCTTGCAATAGCAAGGTTACTAGGAACCATAAAGAAATATGTAGCTGCACCACAAATTATCATACCAATCGTGATTAAAATAAAATCTATAATACCGTTTTTACTTATCTTCATCTCTAACTTTCTCACTATAATCAAAACTTATATTTATTCTTCGCCTTCTGCAGCATAGATTCGCTTGATTCGGTTTTTCACGAATTCCATGAACAGCTCAAGGTGTGGCTCAATCCACTTCTCTCTCCTATACACAATCTGAGAGTACATCCTACATTTGAAATCCTTTTCAACATCAAGGATAACGACTCTTCCCTGCTCAAGTACTCCTACTATCGATGACTTGGGGATAAATGAAACTGAGTTACTATTCGCAACAATCTCGCTTATTGCAATAATCGAGCTGACTTCCATAATTGGATTATACTCTATACCATTGTCTTTACAGTAGTCATCGAGAAATCTTGGGTAGCTTACTTCTTGATCAGACGTGATAAATCCACTCTTTACAACCTCTCTAATCGGAATTTCCTTGCGTCCTGCAAGTGGGTTGTCTGGCGAAGCGATAAAAATCATATCTTCCGGATGATCAACGACTGTATTGCAGTCCTTATAAACCATCTTTCTGTCGATGAACAATGCAAAGTCAATTTCGTTTTGCTTGAGCTTTTCATACAGGTTGTCGAAGTAATCCGAAGTCTTGAGCATGAGCTTAATGTTCGGATAAGTCTCGCTAAATTCGCGCAGTAGTGTCGGAAAATACGCATTCGCCATCGAAGATGTCGTACCTATCCTGATTGTGCCGCGAATCTCATCATCTTGCTGCATGAACTTTCGTGCCTGTTCATTGGCTTTAAGAATCTGCTGAGCATAAGGAAGAAACCTCTCCCCACTCGAGGTGAGCTGAATTCCTTTTCCCATTCTATCGAATAATTTTGTGCCAAGTTCATCCTCAAGTTGCTTGATCTGAACTGTTACAGCGGCCTGAGAGTATCCCAGAGCACTTGCAGTTCGCGAGAAGCTGCCGAGCTCTGCCGCTTTAATGAAAGTGATTATAGTCTTAACTTCCATGAGATTATTTCCTCTACAAAAAGGTGTAGGCGAGACAAAAGTCCCACCCATCACCGATAAATCTAAATATTTGCTTTTAAATGAATCTCGCTCAAATTACTTATACGACTCAATCATAGCCTTGAATGCAGGTAGCGATCTCTTAATCATGTCGTTGCTTACACAGTATGAAAGTCTGAAGTATCCAGGGCAAGCAAATCCGTCTCCAGGAACTACGAGAAGGTTGTGCTCTAGCTTAGCCTTCTCGGAATATGCTACAGCATCTCCGTTTGGAGCTTTTACAAATAGGTAGAAAGCGCCGTCCGGCTTAGCGCACTCATATCCATACTCTGTTAGGGAGTTATAGAGAAGGTTTCTATTCTCTTCATAAGCTGCAAGGTCTGGCATCTCACCGACACACTCTCCGATAACCTTCTGAATCAGTGTTGGAGGGCAAACAGAACCGATTTCACGAGCTGCACCGGAAACTGTGTCATATACAGCCTTAGCGTCTGCGCACTTTTCAGGAACATATACGTATCCGATTCTCTCTCCAGGCAGAGATAGAGATTTTGACCATGAGTAGCATACGATTGTGTTGTCATATACGTTAGGGATGAATGTAACCTTAACTCCATCATATACAAGCTCTCTGTATGGCTCGTCAGCAACGATGTAGATTGGGTGTCCATACTCCTTGCTCTTTCTATCAAGAAGCTCAGCAATCTTCTTAAGAGTCTCCTCTGTGTAAACAACACCTGATGGGTTGTTAGGCGAGTTTATTACTACCGCAACGGAGTGCTCGTTGATTGTCTTCTCGAGTGCTTCCATATCAATCTGGAAATGAACAGTGTCAGCTGGAACTACTGCTAGCTTAGCACCTGCACAAGTAAAGAATACATTGTATTCAGGGAAGAATGGTGCGATTGCGATAAACTCGTCTTCTGGGGAAGTTGTCAGTGCGTGAGCAACAGATACTAGAGCTGGAGCGCATCCGCAAGTCATGAATAGCTCACTAGCCTTTGCGTTGCAGTTAAATCTAGCATTGAGATTGTCAGCGATTGCCTGACGTACGTTCTCAAATCCAGGAGCCATCGAGTAACCGTGAAGCTGGATAGAATCTGTGTTATCGATGAGGTTCTTGATTGTTTCATTAACCTTAGCAGGAGCCGGAATGCTCGGATTACCTAGTGAGTAATCAAATACGTTCTCCTTACCTACTACCTTAGCCTGCTGCAGACCATATGCAAAAAGTTCTCTGATTACAGATGGGGCTGTTCCCAGTCCGTGATATTTTTCGTTAATCATAAATTAACTCCTTTCCAATTCAAATAGCCATATGCGATTAACATCTCATTTGTAATTGTATTATATCACATGCAATTCTACATGATAGCATCAGTGGGTATAATTAAAAATAAATGCATGTTTTAATTATTCTAATATTTGCTCCTTGAGCCTGTAACTGTTACAATTACTGCAAGGCACTAAGTGATTGATTCCGGGGCAATATTTGTGCAATCGGGTTCACCATAAAATAATATATTATATTGTAATATTATTCTATTTTTCGAGGTAAGCGATGAAACTATCCCAACTTGGAGAACTTATATATGAATACCAGAAGCAAGGAGCAGTACTCGTAATAACGGATACTAATGTTGCTCCACTCTATCTGGATAATGCAATTTCGAGTATCGAAGCACGCGGATTCGACTGCGAAGGCTACGTTATACCTGCAGGTGAGGATTCAAAATCTTTTGAGACTTATAGCAAAATCATCGAGTTCGCCTCACAGATTTCGCTCACCAGAGCTGACGGTATCGTCGCACTAGGCGGCGGCATGGTCGGAGATATTGCAGGTTTTGTAGCAGCAACGTATATGAGGGGAATTAATTTCTATCAAGTTCCAACTACCCTTCTTGCAGCTGTCGATTCATCGGTCGGTGGCAAATCTGCAATCAATACGCATGCTGGCAAAAACTTAGTTGGAGCTTTTCACAAGGCAAAATTCGTCCTTCAGGATGCGTCACTCCTCGGCTCCGAGAACGACTACGTACGTCTCGATGGTTATGCAGAGGTTATCAAGACCGCTTGCATCTCTCGAAGCGATGAGTTATTCAAGAAGCTTGAGTCTGGTAAGTACAACATTCAAGAGATAATAGACGAATGCATTGCAGTGAAGACTTACTATGTCGAAAACGATGAAAATGACTCTGGAATCAGGCATATACTTAACTACGGTCACACACTCGCACATGCACTCGAGAAACTAAACAACTACGAGATTGGCCATGGTCATGCTGTCGCAAAGGGCATTGCCTTTGCAGCAAGCCTTTCGTACGATCTAGGGTGGTGCGACATAGATTGCCGAGACCGCATACACGCTCTACTCGAGAAGTTCGGGTATGACCTTTCATTTAAATTCTCACCTAGGGACATCGCCAATGCCATGGCTAGCGACAAGAAAAGGTCAGGTGATAGTATTAAATTTATTATTAATAGGGGTATCGGGCACGCTGAGATCAAGCTTATCTCTTTAAGTAAACTGGGAGAATTTCTAGCTACATATAACGAAATATGCCCCAATAGTTTGGCATTATCACATCGCGGCGCACCACTTTTTGCGCCAACGAAAATGGTTTCTGCCCCACCGTCTAAATCTTTTCTCCACAGAGAGATTATCGCGGCGATGCTATCCGGGCATGAATTCCCAATAGATGCTGAAGAGGCTTCAGAGGATATACTTGCTACACATGAAGCGGCAAAGACGATTTTAAGCCACATTAATTGCATATGGATTGGAAGCCTTAAGTCTAACGCCGTTCTCACAAGTGACAAGCTCGTACTTGACTGCAAAGAAAGCGGATCAACTCTCAGATTCATGCTCCCCATAGTCGCAGCACTTGGCCTAGAAGCTGAATTCAAACTTGCTGGCAGGCTAAGAGAACGCCCTATGCAGCAGCTAATCAATCAACTAGAGAAGCACGGTGCAAGTATAAATAGAAGCGAGACGGGAAATATTACAATCTCAACTAGCGCTAGACATATAACACCTGGAGAGTTTAGTTTTATGAACCCCGAGTCATCGCAGTATATAAGCGGACTGCTATTTGCCTTACCTCTGCTAAATGAAGGCAGCACACTCTACGTGCACGACAATCTCGAATCCTCGTCATACGTCATGATAACGCTCGATGTGCTTGGGAAATACGGTATCAAGGTGGATTATACGCACACAGATAGAGAATGGACATTTAACATACCTGGTAACCAGAAGTACACCTATTCATATTCAGCTCCAGAGGGCGATTGGTCAAATGCAGCTTTTTTGTTAGCACTCGGAGCACTTGGAAATAATCCAATTAGGGTGTGTAGCTTACCACTTCCATCGATGCAGGGCGATATGAAGATACTCGATTTCCTTGAAGATTTTGGTGTAACCGTGAACCGCTATCCCGATATAATGGATGTGAATGCTGGCACTGTAGATGTATTTCCATGTAGAAAGCTAATGGCAATCACTAGAATTGACGCTTCTGGCTGCCCAGATCTTGTTCCTATCATCGCTTTGGTTGCCAGCCTTGCAAACGGTATAACAGTTATAAATAATGCAGAAAGACTGAGATATAAGGAAAGCGACAGACTCACCAGCACATGCAGCGCGCTTAAGAATCTCGGTGCAAATATAACCGAGACAAAAGACGGACTAATCATAGAAGGAATAGATGCGCTTCGTGGCTCGTACGAAGGTATTGGATATGGTGATCATAGAATAATAATGATGCTCGCGGTTTCTTCCATCATATCCGAGGGCATAGTAAAAATCCATGATTCTGCGGCTGTTGCAAAGTCTTATCCGAATTTCTTTGAAATTCTAAACAAGCTCGGACTTGCAGACAATATTAAACTTGCATAAGTGCATGATGCGAGAGGAGGACAAATGTCTATTTACAAAGGTCATACACTTACATTAACAATATTCGGAACGTCACACGGCTCATCTATCGGGATGATGCTTAATGGATTTCCTGCGGGTCAAAAAATTGATTACCCTTCACTCGCAGAGTTTATGGCGAGAAGAGCTCCCGGTAATAGTCCACTTTCGACTAGCCGTAAAGAACCTGATCGCCCTGAATTTATCAGCGGTATAGTTTCTAGTAATACTAACGGCTTAGAAAAATTGGTAACTGACGGAACCGAGATAAAAGCTATAATCTACAATAAGGACATAAAATCCTCAGATTATTCGAAGCTATCAAATACCCCTAGACCCGGGCACGCTGATTACACTGCTCACGTAAAGTACGGTGGAACGGAGGATCCACGAGGCGGCGGAGCATTCTCTGGTCGCATGACTGCACCACTATGCATAGCGGGCGGAATTTGCAAGCAGCTGCTTGAAGAGAGAGGCATTTATATAAATGCTTCAATCTATGATATTCATGGAAATAAGTTCGAACCTCTATCTGAGATTAAAAAAGCGCAGGTGCTTCGTGACTCTGTTGGTGGAACGATATCCTGCACCATTAGCGGATTAGCTGCAGGATATGGCGGACCGCTATTTGAAGGAATCGAAGGACGAATTGCTGAGGCTATTTATGCGATACCTGCAGTCAAAGGCATAGAGTTTGGTGCTGGATTTGAATCGACACTCATGTACGGCAGCGATAATAACGATGAATTTTACTACGACGAGTGTGGAATTGTACGAACTCGAACGAACAACTGCGGTGGTATACTGGGTGGAATCAGCAATGGTATGGATATAGTGTTCCGCACCGCAATTAAGCCAACGCCTTCAATTGCAAGGCCTCAAAGCACTATACTCTATGATAAATGTGAAGAAACAGAAATAGAGATTCAGGGCAGGCACGATCCGTGTATAGTACCTAGAGCGATCCCTTGCGTGGAGGCGGCAGCGGCGGTAGTAATTGCCGATATGGTTTTGACAGAAGAGATTTCGAAAAATCGGTCAGATATAACTGACCTCTCTTCGCTCAGGTCATCAATTGACAAGATAGATATGCAGCTACTCGGATTAATCGAGCAACGACTAAGAATAGCCGAATCTGTTGCAGCTTACAAGCAAGAAAATGACCTCGAGATTGTAGATAATGATAGAGAAGCGGCCTTGCTGAAGAGGATACGGTCTCTATCAAATAAAGAACTTGTTGATCTAAATGAAGAAATATATAAAGCGATAATATCTGCGAGCTGTAAACACCAGGAAGCAATTATGAAATAGCCCATGACTCTAGTAGTTCTAGAAAATTAGTGCACTAGAAAAGCCTCGCCATTGTTTGGGCGAGGCTTTGTCTACAGTCTGAAGATGAGTCTTACAGCTCATCTTTTAACTTCTTTTTCGCTGCACGAAGCACTTGCTCCGTGTACCTCTTATCTACGTTATCTACTCCGTTTACGATAGCATCGACCATAGTATTGGCTGCCGAAGATGATTCCTTATCAGTAGCCCCTGATATCAGCACTTTCTTGGATATCGCCATTAGGAATTTGTCGAGTCCCGCAACTTCACTCGGCACGTATCTACCTGGACAGAAATAGAGCGGTGTATTTTGCATATTGATTTCATCGGTGAAATTAATTTCACAAATCTGCTGATAGTTCTGTGGATTATAATCCGAAATTCCAGTCACAAATATTATCAGTTTATCCGCGTGTGCCGCAATCTGTTTTCTGAATTTATCGAAGCCGACTATTCCGCTTCCTCTCAGCCAGCTGCCAAAAATCACCACATCGAACTGTCCAAGAGATCCGTAATCGAAGTTCTGTAGAGGGACCGCTGTGCATTTAAGCTCACCAGCAATCCACTCTGCATACTGCTTCGTAGAACCGCGTTTTGAATTGTATATAACTATTGATTTTTTACCCAAAAATATCCCCCACAATTCTATTTTAATACTTTACGTTCTCTTTACCGAGGAGCTGCTCTAACTCAATCATCAGGTTCTCATCAATGCTCACACCATTTGAAGATTTAAGTGGTTTTTTACCTGGCAAATAAATGAGCATCTCAATGTCTCCTCTGTGTGCCGAGGCTGCTCCGAGGATCCTATGCTGAATCTCTTCATTTCCAAGCTGTTCAGATAGCTCCTGACTAACTCTGAGTTTGAGATATTTCTTGCCTCTCTGTGCCTCTACATTCGCCTTATTTCCAGAATAACCTCTCATGTTATTACGTTCATAGTCGATTCCGTTCTGACTCTTGAATTCGCTGATACGTTCAATTTCAGTAACTTTATTGACCAGAATTTCAGGGTCAGAATCTTCCTTAAAACTCAGTTTGCCCTTGATAGCTACAATAGCATCATTCTCAAGCGTGTACTTAACCTTTGCATAATCTCTTGGAAATACAATTGCTGTAATCACACCATAATAATCCTCGATAGTAAGCCTTGCCATTTCCTGATTAGACTTGGTAATCATGCGGCGCAGGTCACCGACCATACCTGCCATGATAACACTGTCACCGTCCTGGAAGCTTCCCTTTGAGCTTTCACCCATGAACTCAGAACCGTTTTCATCATCACTGTTTGAATCAGAATCGAAGATTTCAGCAGTATTCGCAGTGATATTCTCATCTATCAAATCACGGTATTTATCGAGCGGATGGCCTGACAGGTACACTCCCATCATCTCCTTCTCCATAGCTAGTAGATGTGCCATGTCGAAATTCTGTATATTAGGTAACTCCGGTGCAGTCTTAACATCTTCCATAAGATCAGAATCAAGCTGGAACAGTGAAATCTGGTCCTTGGAAATCTTACGGGCACTGCTCTGTGCCGCTCCGACAACATCGTCACTTATCGCGAGAAGTGCGGCTCTATTTGGAGTAAATTCATCCATTGCACCTGCTTTGATGAGGCATTCAATCGCCTTTTTGTTAAGCTCTTCAGGGTCGATTGACTTGATGAAATCATATAGATTATCTATATCACGACCTTTCCTACCTTCTACTATCGCATCGACTATGCCGCTTCCAACATTCTTGATAGCGAGGAGTCCAAAGCGAATCTTACCATCCTTGGCGGTGAACTTCCTTTTACTATGTAGCACCGATGGTGGTAGCACTTCAATTCCGAGTTCTTTGCAGTTCCTTATGTAAGCCGCGATATGTCTCGCCTCGCCCATTACGCTGGACATCAGAGCCGCCATAAACTCAACCGGATAGTGAGCCTTGAGGTATGCAGTCTCATACGAGATAACTGCATAAGCTGCAGCGTGGGATTTGTTAAATGCGTATTCAGCAAAGCTGACCATATCGTCAAATATAGCCTCTGCTGCCCTCTCAGGTATGCCATTTGCCACACAGCCTGCAATTGCTGGCGTCCCGTCAGAATCATCCTTGCCGTGGATAAAGTATTTCTTCTCCTCCAGCATGACACTCATCTTCTTCTTGGACATCGCACGGCGCACGAGATCGGATCTGCCAAATGAATATCCGCCAAGCTCACGCACAATCTGCATTACCTGCTCTTGATATACCATGCATCCATACGTGACGTTTAATATTGGTTCCAGGTGTGGATCTAAATACTTAACGTTCTCAGGGTTCTTCTTGTTGTCTATGTACTTAGGAATCGAATCCATCGGACCCGGTCTATAAAGCGAGATACCGGCTACGATATCTTCAAAGCATGATGGGTTTAAGTTCTTCATAAACTCGGTCATGCCCGCACTTTCAAGTTGGAAGATCCCCTGCGTATTACCCTTGGAAATCATCTCATATACGACTGGATCATCATAATCCATCTTGCTAAAGTCAATTTCCACACCGTGATTTTCTTTAATCAGCTGAATCGCCTCGTTAATCATGGTAAGGTTTCTAAGCCCTAGGAAATCCATCTTAAGAAGCCCCAGTTCCTCGATTGTTGTCATGTTGAATTGAGTAGCTATACCCTTATCTGACATATATAGTGGAACATACTCATCGAGAGGCATCTTACTGATTACGATTCCCGCAGCATGTGTCGAGGAATGGCGCGGCATACCCTCAACTGCCATCGACATGTCGAGGATATTTTTTACAAGAGACTCAGATTCGTATCTCGCCCTCAAATCGCGATTGATATCGAGAGCTTTGCTGATAGTCATACCAAGCTCAGCAGGTATTGCCTTGGCGATGGAATCAGCCTCCGCATAGCTCGCATTGAGCGCTCTACCTACGTCACGCACAGCAGCCTTCGCCTTGAGGGTTCCAAAAGTTATAATCTGAGACACCTTTTCCTTGCCGTACTTTCCAACCACATAGTCGATTACCTCCTGCCTTCTATCAATGCAGAAATCAACGTCTATATCAGGCATGCTGATACGTTCTGGATTAAGGAATCTCTCAAAAATCAAGTTGTACTTAATCGGTTCTATCTCAGTAATAGCAAGGCTATACGCCACGATACTTCCTGCCGCAGACCCTCTTCCAGGACCTACTGGAATGTCATTGCTCTTTGCATAATGAATAAAGTCCCATACTATTAGAAAGTACTCGACGTACCCCATCTTCTCAATCACTTCGAGTTCACTCTCTAGCCTGTCTCGATATATAGAGCCCTCCTCGAGAGCTTCACTTCCATATCTTCTCTCAAGCCCCTGATAGCATAGCTCCCTCAGGTACTCATTGTTAGTCATGCCTTCAGGCGGTATAAACTCAGGCAAATGATATTCGCCAAACTCGAACTCCACATCACAGCGTTCTGCAATCTTGTGCGAGTTCTCAATAGCTTCAGGATGTTCTGGGAATAACTCGAGCATCTCAGCCTCACTCTTAAGATAAAACTCATCGTTGGCAAATCTCATACGGTTTTCATCATCTACCGTTGCACCCGTCTGGATTGCGAGAAGTACGTCGTGAGCTTTAGCATCACTTCTCTTGATGTAATGAGCGTCATTAGTAGCGACGAGAGGCGATCCTATATCTTTGGAGAGCTTCGTTAACCCCTCGATAGCAGGCTTATCATCGTCAAGAAAGTGATTTTGTATCTCAAGGAAAAAATTATTTTCTCCAAATATTTCGCGCAATTCAAGAGCCTCTGCTTTAGCTCCCGAGTAATCGCCGTTTAATATCTTTCTCGGAATAGCACCAGCTAGACACGCAGATAGACAAATAATTCCATCACTATGCTCACGCAGCAAGCCCTTATCTACTCGTGGTTTAAAGTAAAAGCCCTCTGTAAATGCAGCTGATACGAGCTTCGTCAGATTCTTATACCCCGTCATATTTTCCGCTAATAGTATGAGGTGATTCATGCTCCTATCACGATCTGGATCTTTATCGAAACGCGTTCTCGGAGCGACGTAAACCTCACATCCGATGATAGGTTTAATGCCATGTTTTTTGCATGATTTATAAAAATCAATAATGCCAAACATAACACCATGATCTGTAATCGCCAGCGAATCCATTCCCTGGCTCTTCACATACTCGGGTGCTTTGCTGATTTTAGACATGCCATCAAGCAAACTATATTCGGAGTGAACATGTAAATGTGTAAATGCCATCTATACCTCTTTACTAATAAATGTAGTAATTAATAAATAATAATTTAAAAATAATTTTTCTTTCAGTTAATAAATTGTATCACAAGAGCTCTAAAATAGCTAAATATCAATATATTCACAATAATAACATATTCCCTTTATATTTATTGACAAACATATATCAAACACCTATAATTAACTAAAGCACAGACGATCGGGAGTCTGTAGGAATTATCTTTTTTACATCGTTTTAAAAACGTATGGAGGTTATTATGTTATATGCACTAAAAGGTCTTTGCGTAGTCGGAATGGTTCTTTGTATTACGCTAACACTACTAAAGGTAAAGTCTAACCTAGCAACCGAAGAAGGTAAAGCTGAATGGGCTGAGCAGAAGAAATTTGCACCTTGGAACGCTATGATTGGCGTTGTTGCTAACTTCTTCGATACTCTAGGTATCGGTTCATACGCTACATCTTGTGCACTCTTTAAGATTAGAGGATCCATCAAGGACATATACATCCCTGGTACTCTAAACGTTGGAGATACTCTCCCTGTACTTTTAGAGGCATTCCTATTTTTCGGATTCGTTGAGATTGACACGCTAACACTTATATCCATGCTCATCGCTGCTGTTCTCGGTGCATTTGTAGGAGCAGGAATCGTTACAAAGTGGGATCAGCATAAGGTTCGTATTGGAATGTGCGTTGGTCTACTTATCCTAGGTACTGTAATGGCTTGCAAGGCTGCAGGAATCGGACCTTTCGGTCTAGCTGGAACTGCTCTTGGTCTAAGGGGTATTAAGCTAATCATCGCTATAGTTGTTAACTTCTTCCTCGGCGCTCTTATGAACATCGGTGTAGGACTATACGCACCTTGTATGGCTCTAGTAGCTGTTCTTGGACTAAACATCGGTGCTGCATTCCCTATCATGATGGGATCTTGCGCATACCTGATGGCATTCGGAAATGGTCCTAAGTTCATCAAGGAAAACAGATTCGACATGGTTTGCACACTTTGCCAGATGATTGGTGGAGTTATCGGAGTTTGCATCGCTTACTTCCTAGTAAAGAGCCTGCCACTTGACGTTCTAATGAAGGTTGTCATCGTAGTAGTATTCTTCACAGCATTCATGTTCGGTAAGGATGCTGTTGCTGATAAAAAGAATGCTTAATCAGTAAGTACAATATGACATTACAAAAGGTCTCCGATTGGAGACCTTTTTCTTTTGCTTTTAATTCGTTACGATTGATTAGCTCACATAACTGCATCAAAGTTCGTACTAGCACACTGTAAATTATCAGAATTATTGGGACTAGTCACCAACTTTTTTTGTCTTATAACCCAACTCCTTTTGTCCTATAATCCGCAAATTTTAAATCGCTTCTTACTGCCTGAACTCCAGAACCTTCTCGATTATAGGCTGGATAGACTTCAAATCTACACCATCGTATCCATTTTCAAATCTAGCTTTAGCTTCATCTACCTGAACCTCTGGTACTGGAGCAAATATCTTTTCTCCCATAGCCTTAAGTGCAATCTTATCTGCACTCCTACACTCTCTAGAATCAAACTTTCCAGGTAGCATATAGAAGCAGTCGTCGGGCAACTGCTTACAGCCGTTAAGACCTTTTACAAATGTCCTATACTCCTCTGTAGGTTCAATAATGCCTGTCGTAAATACTATCAGGTTATTATTATCTATTCCAAAATGCGATAAATTAGCTCGAAGCATATTAAAGCGTGTAATCTCACCGCCTCTCAGCCAGCCGCCAAATATTATATTCTTATACATTGATGCATATCCGAGCTTAGCACGCGAATACTTCATAACATCGCAATCCAGAGCTTCTGCTATCCATTCCGCATACTTTTCAGTGATTCCATTGCTAGAGTTATATATTAATATAGTATCTGAACCTTCTGATTCAATTGCACGTCTCTTGGCTGCTTGTCTATTAGGATTCCTCATACGCCTCATATCGTGCGATACAGCCTCATTAACATGTTACCGCACAAACCCTCCTTATCTTCTAAATAATCAAATGCTGAAGGAAATATAGCATCCTACGGCCATTCTCATTCATGAAATAAGGGATGCCGGAATCACCCGTCATCCCTCAACAGTATTATATCATAATCATCTACAATACCGCTTATATTATCTATTTTTGAGTTCTTTTTCCTTCATACGGATTTTTAGAATCATCAGAGCTCTCTTAACATCTTCAGCAGTCATGTTGTTTTCGCCTACGATATTAGATTCGAGTCCTTCCGGATTCTTATTAATATCTACGATGTTATTCTGTAAATACTCATTCTCAACTACGAAAGTAGCCATTGTTCCGCTGAAGTTGAGTCCGGACATTGGAATACCAATTTCCCCAAGCTCTTCAACGCAGTTTGTATAGTCTACGTCACTATTTCCCCATCCGTCAGATGTAAGGATTACACCATCAGCTCTCATGCCTTCAGCCATAATCGCAGCACGCTTACTGTTTCTTAGCTTTTCCTTATTATCATCAGATGTTCCGAATAGAAGAACTCCCATCAGGTCGATACCTGAGTCTGCACCAACAATATCAACTAGTGGATCTCTAAAGTGATGCAAGCTTGTTTCTTTTGTTGAAGGACCAATTCCCATATCAGCACCTCCTTACTGCATTGAACGGATTGCACCGTCTCTATACTCATTAGGAGTTAAGAAGACAGGCATATTGTTCATCTCTATTATAGAACGCCCACCATGAGCGCCTGATGGCTCATCTGGGAACAGATATGTGTCGTACATAGCGCCCTGACCAGCAACCTGTCTAATAATCAGCACTTTCTTTTGTCCTGGTCTAGCGATGTCATGATACTCATGACGCTCTGTAGCTTTATTGCCATCGAATTTCTTCATAAGCTCTCTGTATACCTGAATAAAATCATCGCAAGCCTGATGAGCTTCTAGGCAGCCGTGTCTCTCCTGACCCATATCCTTTTTGAATGTAATATCAAAAGAGATAATATAGTCATCTTCTCCAGGTGTTCCTGCTCTACCAAGCACTAGCTGCTCGTTAAGCTGACCTTCTGAAGAACCAAACTCGTGTGTCTGTTTTCCTTCAGTATCAACACCAGTAAGCATCACATATACACCTGTTAATGTATGAGTGATACCTTCTCCGCACTTTCCAAGAACCTTTGCCGAGATAGGGATGATGTCCATAATAGTGTTAGTCCATCTATCATGCTCTCCTGGCTTAATTATCTGAATATCGATACTGTCAATTGTTTCATACTTCTCTAGAAGTGATGGGATAAGCTCTTTGGACACAGTCATAACACCGTTATATCCAACGCTACTCTGGTCCCCCATCTCAACTTCATTCATATGAAAAGCCTTAATGACAAGTCTTCTCAAATCAATTTCCTGTACACTCATATACATACCTCAATATTTTAGCTTCTATATAATTTACGTGATATTTCCCAGTCTGTTCAATCATTCTTATGAAGTAGGCGGCATAAATGTTAAGAATTTCTCGAACATACTTTAGAAAAAAGGGGCAGATATAAATCTGCCCCGTCTTCGTTTCCGATGTCCTATTCAATTAAGAACTAGATTACAGCATGATACTCGAAAGGCAGTGGAACGATCTTTCCTGGAGTCTCAATTGTCTCGAGAAGCTCCAGTGTAGCCTTTACGATAGCTTTCTGCATATCTACATCATGTGGAGCACCTGCGTTAGCACCCATAGGCACGATAGGAGCAGCTGCACGTGGAGATCCAGCCTGTCTTACAACTGGTGGAAGCGCCGCGATAATAACTGTTGGAATTCCAGCAGCCTCGATTGCTCTCTGCACGATTGTTGCAGAGCGGTGGCAAGTTCCTCATCCAGCTGTGAGGATTGCAGCATCGGCACCCTCATCCTTAAGCATCTGAGCGATCGCTGGGCCTGTCTCGTTGGTGAACTTCTCGATGTTTCCACCACCACCCATGAATCCAGCATGTGTAGGTGCACAAGCCTTGATGAAGCCTTCTTCTCTTAGCTCGTGAAGTCTGTCGATAGGGAACATGCAGTTGATGTCCTTATTTACGTCAGAGTTATCATATCCACCGTGTGTTACCATTAGCTCGCTTGACGGAATATCATCTGGAATCTTTCTCCAAGTGAAGTCTCCAGCGAGGTTAAATCTCTTATCTGTCTTTACGTGTACACCTGCAGCAGTAGCAAGAGCAACCGTCATCTCTTTGAGTGGCTTAGTTACTGGTGTAAATACTGACTTAGGTGTAATAGGAACAAATATTTCAGATTGTAAGCCTTTTACAACTGTCATACTCATTTGTCTTTTCCTCCTTAGTTATTTGTGCTTTTCAGCATATTCAGCACGACGTCTGTTTAGAATATCGATATTACTTACGTACTTTTCGTTGACTTCCGGTCCTTCTTGTTCTATGAAGCTCATATTCCATGCGACCGTCTGTCCAACCTCTAGTGGATAATCTGAAATCACCATTCTCATAGGCACTTTGAGTTCACCTAAACGACCTTTAATGTCTACGCAGATTCCTACATCGTGTACCTCTGTGATGACTCCTTCAACTTTGATTATCTTATCTCCGTACTTCATCTATAATATCTACCTTTCTAATATAAGATTAGTCGTACTTTTCCTTTCTCTTTTCACTGATTGGAAGTGACTGCTCGTTCTCAACGAGTTCCATCTTAGCGCCAGTAGCTTTCTCAATGAGCTCAACGTTGTTGTTCTTAACATTTACGTTGTAGGTTCTCTCTGGAGCCTTAACTTCTTCGCCAGCCATCTTAGCTTTCAGCATAGCAAGTCCACGGATAGCATCCTCTGTGCAGAGTGTGTTGCAAGCAAGAACTTCGTTCTCGATTCCGGACATGGACTTGTTGTTGTCGATCATTGCATCGCAGTACTTGTTTCCTGTTACGAGAGCACCCTGTACAGCACAGAATGAGAATCCAACAACTGGAATTCCTCTCTTACCAATCTGCTCGATGTGGGAAGTGAAGTCAACGTGGTTGTTTCCGAATCCTTCTGTTGTAACGAATGCACCATCAACGTCCATTGACTCAACCATCTGACCAAGTCTTCTGGATACATAGAACTTGTCGGCATTAGCCTGAGGTGATCCAACGAAGATAACACCTACTACGTCGATGTCTTCATCATGTACTGACTCAAGAACTAGTGGCTCTCTCCAGTAGTGTCTGGACATTTCCTTTGAAGCAGGTCCGATACAAGTTAGAGCGTGGATACAACCATCTAGCACCTCGAGTGGGTTAGCCATTACCGGAACGTTACCGAGGTCAACGTTTGGCTTAGCTCCTAGTACGCCTACAGGATCGTTAGGGAATAGGAAGTTGTCGTGCATAGCACCCTGTCCCATGATTTCCTTAACGATAACAACCTTCTTCTTTCCAGGGTGTCTTGTCTGCTTAAGAACCTGCTCCTCTGATGGAGTAACATCCTTAAGATCTCTCTTCATAGCTTCTCTGATCTCAGAAACTACGTGGTCTACAGCAGTATGAACTGCGATAGGTCCCGGTCTTTCCATGTTCTTTAGGTTGTCGATAACTGCGTGAGCAATAATCATAATCTCACCCTTATCAACAGCTCCTGGACGACCCCACATCATGTTCTCGTCAATGTATCCCTCGGATGAACCGAACTCACCAACCTGAACACCTTCTTCTGTAATACCAGTTACGACCATTACTACACCATCAAGAACCTGAGTAACGCCTTCACCAAGTCCCATATCGGAATCTGCCTTTGTAGCAATTGGCTGGATGTCCATTACTGTCTCTGTGTATACGTGGTAATCATCTGGTGTGATTAGACTAAGCTCTAGAGACTGTACTAGCTTCTGTGCTTCAGCACCCTCTGTAGCTGCGCTCTTACGAACGTAGAGAGTATCTCCCTCAATCTTAGTCTCGTCTCCAAGAACAACCTTGTTGATCTTGTAGTGCTTTCTTGTCATCTCTCTTAGAACAGTCTCAGTATGCTCTTCAACCGGAGCTGCTGCTACTGCTGCTGGAGCTGCTGTTGCTACTGTCTGAGCTGGAGCTACAACGCCACCACCAAGTCCTGCTGGGAGCTCGATGTCGATGTTCTTTCCCTCTCCGATGTGTAGCTTGATTGTTCCTGTTGCTGCAACTGAAGCTACTGGAGCTGCTGCCGCAGCTGGAGCCTCCTCTACTTCAGCAACTGGAGCCTCTTCCTCTGCAACCTCATCAGCATCGTACTTATCAACGATGTCTGCTGTGATTGGAGTTAAAGAATCAACAGTTTTAGTTAGTTTCGATCCGTTTAGTACCTGACCGAGCTTGAGAGCGCCATCGACATTCAGCAGACCAGAATCAATTAGATCTGGGAAAATTGCTGGATCTTCGAAGTTAGCAGGCTCAAGAACGGTTCCTTCTTCTGCTCTGCAGCATAGTACCGCTGGGTCGTTCGCATGTTGTTTAGCTGTTTCAGCTGTGATTGACATATCGATCTTCCTCCTTAAAAATATTGCCTTTGCAAATGCAAAATTTTATATATTTACTCCGACTGTGCTTCATGTGATCGGGCACATGAAGCACTCGGATTAAATATCAACTAGTTATTCTCAACGTTGTCTACTACGTTAAGATCCTGATCAACCTGTTTAGAAACTCTTAAAGTTCTATATAGTGGGTGATCAACAGCTCTCATGATGTGGTCTGTCTGGTGTATAACCTTAAGTCCCATCTTAGGACCAGAAGCCATTACAGTGTTCGAGCAATCGGAGCAGTTTCCGATGATTACGTACTCGCACTTATCCTTCTTGAACTGTAGGTTGTTTGATACCTGACCTGGGCAGTTTCCTGGTCTCTCGCACTTTCTTGTACCGTTAGGCATCTCCTGTGCCTGTTTGCAGTAGCAAAGCGAAACTTCCTTCGCATTGTACTTCTTGCAAAGCTCCTGCATTCTCTCATAGTTGCCACCACATGCACATACCAGAATACCCATGCTTGCTCCATGTAGATCTAGGAATGGCATCGATACCAGAATAGCTCCAGTTGTCTTAGTGATAGGAGCTTCAAGTGTAGTTGACTTTCCAGTGAATGCACCACCCATTACGATTTCGCCATACTCACCATCAATTCCACCGGCTCTCTCGATTAGAGAAGCAACGCTTGTTCCTACTGGAACGTCCATGAATACGTGAGCGTCGTGTCCACCGTTGAGCTTACCTCTTACTGTAAGATGCTTTAGGAAAGACGGCTTTCTCTCGTCTACCGCCTCAGCTACTCTAGCGCAAGTCTCACTATTGATAACTACAGACTTTGCAGCTGACGGAAGCTGGCTTGGCTCTAGCTCGATTCCTAGACATTCTCTTACTACCGCTCTTTCTTCACCCATTGGGTAAATGTCTGGTAGAAGATGTCTTGAAATATTTGGCTCATCCTTTAGACATTCGTCAAGGATTTCAACAGCCTTACGATTCTTCTTCTTAATAGCAACGATAGCCTTATCTGCTCCAGAGATTTCCATACAGAGCTTAACTCCGCGGATAACCTTCTCTGGTTCCTCCTCAATCTGCTGAATGTTGTGCTTTAGTCCAGGCTCACACTCAGAAGCATTAACAAGGATGTAGCCTCCATCCTCAAAATGAGCATCTAGTTTAACTGCAGTTGGGAATCCAGCTCCGCCCATTCCTACAACACCAGCAGCCTTAACCATCTCTAGAGGTGTTCCCTCTTCAATCTGAACGAACTCGTCCTTCTGCTCTTCATCAGGCTTAATAACAATCATCTCGTCTGTTATTTCTTCAACAACACCGTAAGCGCTGGAGAAGATATTTGCGCCGAGACCTGTTGGTTCTGCGATGAGGGTACCCTTCTTAACTTTGTCACCAACTTTAACAATTGGAGCACAAGGCTTACCTACATGCTGTCTCAACAAAATCTGCAAATTTTCCATGACACAGTCTCTCCTTAAATATTTTGAATCTACAAATCATTAATGTGTATCGTTCGAAAAGCCACACAAATAAAGGTAATGCGCGTTCTTTTCTAGATTGATGATAACATAACGATTTATTCATTTCAATGATAATTGTTAGATTATCTATTGAGTTTTTCAATAGATAAATTTCTGACACATGACGATATTATTTATACACTATTGGCATAATTTTGTCATGTATTTAAATCAGTAATTTCTATTGATATCGAAATTTAATTGTATTTTCTTGATACTTTATTTACAACATTTTTATATAAATGTAATAGTTACAGTGCTTAAATCAGACTATCATACAACAAATGAGTTAATTTTATTAATACACATTTGTTATATTATTGACTTTTATTGTCTCCTGCTCTATAGTTTACGTAGGTGGCAATTATTTATTTCACACTTATGTAACCTAAGGAGGTACATGACTATGGCATTAACTACTAAGATTGATTACAAGAAGTATACTGATGCTATCAGAACTATCGAGGCTCATACTGAAGGTGAGTACTGCAGAGTAGCTCTTGATTGCCCAGAGACAGAAGGTAACACAATGATCGAGAGAAAGCACTATCTCGAAGAGCATTATGATTATGTAAGAACTGCTCTTATGTTCGAGCCTCGTGGACATCACGACATGTTCGGTGCTTTCGTTGTAGAGCCTTGCAACAAAGAAGCTGATTTCGGCGTATTCTTCATGGATGGCGGCGGCTACCTCAACATGTGCGGCCACTGCACAATCGGTGCTGTAACTGCAATTCTTGAAGGCGGACTTATGGAGATGAAGGAGCCTCAGACCGAGGTTGTTCTTGAAGCCCCAGCCGGAATCATCAGAACAATTGCTGATGTTAAGGATGGAAAGGTTACCGGAGTAACTCTTACGAACGTTCCCGCATTCAGATATAAGAAGGATCTTCACGTTGAGTACGAAGGCAAGGATATTGTGTATGATATCTGCTTTGGCGGTTCGTTCTTCGCTCTTGTTGATACAGAGAAGAACTTCGGTATCAAGGTTGGTCCTGACACAGCAGGCTTCTTAACTAAGTTCTCAAGCTTCATGCTGCAGGAAGTTAACAAAACAGTTGAGATTCAGCACCCAGAGCTGGACATCACATCTGTTGACCTGGTTGAGAACTACTCAACCACAGATACTCCGGATGCCGACCTGCGCAACCTTGTAGTCTTCGGTGATCCTGCCGATCCTCAGCTGGACAGATCTCCATGCGGAACCGGTACATCTGCTAAGATGTCTCTGCTCCACGCACTAGGTGAGCTTCCGGTTGGTAAGGAATTCGTATATGAGTCATTCATAGGAACTAAGTTCTACGGCATGATTCAGAGCGAGACTAGGGTCGGAGAATTCGATGCGGTTGTTCCTCAGGTTAAGGGAGCAGCATACCTCTGCGGAGAAGCTACTTGGTTCATCGATCCGGACGATGCTCTGGGAAAGGGATTCGTAGTTCCTAAATAAGCTACATAATACAATCTTTTTTCATAACGACTACGGGACTGACGACTGTCAGTCCCGTAGTTTTTCATTGTAGAATTTTTTATCTTATTAGCACAAAGGAAAGAGCCAAGCAAAGCCTGGCTCAAAAGGAGTTGATCAATCTATCTATGCGGTAAAATAGTGTTTCTAAACTGGGAATTCGATTGCGATGTCTTTGCCCTCCCCGATATAGAGCTTAACAACGCCGCCGACAACTGACATATTAACGTTCTGTACTTGTCCACCAATTGAGGGTTCTGTTAGTGCGCCTGCTTCTGCTACTTCTTCAGTCTCTTCAGCAGCCTCATCAACTTCTTCGTCGTATTTATCAACAATGTCTGGAGTAATAGGAGTTAGGGAATCAACGGTCTTGGTTAACTTAGATCCGTTGAGCACCTGTCCAAGCTTGAGCGCTCCATCTATGTTGAGTAGTCCAGTATCAATTAGATCAGGAAAAATTGCCGGATCTTCAAAGTTTGCCGGAGTTAGTTCAGTTCCCTCCTCTGCTCTGCAGCAAAGAACCGCAGGATCATTCTTGTGCGCTTGCGCTGTTTCAGCTGTAATCGACATTACAATACACCTCCATAAATTTTCATTTTCATTACGTTAATGAGATTACCACCTAAACACTATAATCTCAATAGATTTGCCTATTGGTAAATTCTATTTGAATAGATTCTATTATTGAAAATTTATCATTGAAATAATTTATATCCCATATGATTAAGTTTTATCTCGGCACGCCTTTAATACTTTTCTTGAATAATTAACGACATTAGCCTTACACAAAAAGTGAAATACCACAACTCGACTGAGTTGTGGTATTTAGTATGGTGCGCCCACAGGGACTCGAACCCCGAACCTTCACATTCGTAGTGTGACGCTCTATCCAATTGCGCTATAGGCGCCCAAAACGCTATAACAATCTATCATGATATAGCATTCTTGTCAAGTGAATCCAATGGTTCAATCGTGTTATCTTTCGATTTTGCTCTTCTGGCTACGTGCCACGATTCCGAGAACAATCTCCCTTGGAACAAGTTTCGAGGCAACCGCAGCTACCTTGACTATCATATTTGGAATTATAATTATCTTACCCTTATCAGCTTCATCAATGCAGTAAGACACACATTCTCTTGCAGAAATACCTTTGAGTGAAAATTTTACATTGGCAACATCATTGAACTCCGTGTTTACAGGTCCAGGACACAACGCATGAACTTGAGCACGGCTGCCTAAGCGTTTCAGTTCTTCGGCTAAAGCATTTGTAAGAGAAACTACATACGACTTAGTTGCATAGTACGTAGCCATATAAGGTCCGCCAGGCATGAGTCCAGCGACAGAACCAACGTTGATGATGTGTCCATGATCACGTTCGATAAAATGAGGCATCATCTCATGAGCTATATAGTGAAGCGCCTTGACGTTTACATCAATCATATTTAAATCTTTTGAAATATCACTCCGGTCAAACCTGCCCACTGCTCCGAAGCCTGCATTATTGATAAGTATATCTAGAGGCATCTCGCGCTTTGATTTGAGATGTGAAACGAGATTCTCGCATTCATTTAAGTCTGATAAATCAGCCGTGATGCACTCGCATTCAACATAATAGTCACTTGCTAGCTCTTGCCCAAGGTCAACGAGTCTATCCTCTCTCCTTGCAACGAGTATAACTGAGTAACCTTCAGCGGCAAGCTGGCGCGCAAATTCAGCTCCGATGCCCGAGCTGGCACCGGTTATACACGCAAGTCCGCTAGCTGGACTAACGGACTTTATATTTGGAATACTGATTGTCTGCGTGTTCATTACAGTCTATTTCTCCTATTATTCTTGTATAGCAACATGAAATAGTAGATGCAGAGTACGAATAGAACCCCGCCGAGCACAACGCTTACTATGCGAATCATAATAGCACCTTCTTTCGGTTAATTTTGTGAGCGAAACCAACTATATTGAATAAAACAAGTTTATATGGTAAGTTTCAGGTTATTCTAATAGCACGTACTATTAGGTCATCTCCAAGTTTTTGCAGAATAGCTGTCACCTTATCAGGATAGCCACAATAAGTTTGAGTGTAATTTAGCAATCTCGGAAGCTCTACTAGTTCTTGGAGTAATATTTGCCTCTCTTCGGATAGACTTCCTTGATGGTTCCCTTGCGGAATTCATCATTTAGCTGCTGCAAATCATCTATCTGCGACTGAAGAACTTTACCTATATCTGTATCAATTATCAGCATACGCTCCGGTAACGTGTGAGTCGTCACGATATTAGGATTGTTAAATTCCTGCGTGCCGTCTGGCTGCAGTGGATGATATGGCTCATGCTCCGATAGCGCCATAAACCAAGAGTTAAAGATAAATGTGTATCCCGCAATTCCAGTCGTCTTCTGGTATGCCTTAGAAATACCACCATCTATTACTATCAGCTTACCCTCGCCCTTAATCGGGCTCTCTCCGTCCTTAATTTTAACCGGCACGTGACCATTAAGAATGATTCCCCTCGTTGGATCAAGATCGAAGTCACGGATAATCTTGATACAGATATCCTTATCCTTAATCAGCTTATAGTATGGAACAGTGCGTTCTTTGTGTGTAGCTTTGTCTGCAATGAACAGTCTCTCAAAGGTCGTCATCTTATCCTTGCCGAATAGAGGCGAGTCCGGACCGAGCCAGAGATACCACATCAGGTTAGCGGCATCGGCTTTATCGAGCTCGCATCCAGGATTGAAGTACACCTCTCTGAGTTCCTGATCTAGCTGTCTCATGAGAGCCGCTCCATGGTTAGTCTTACCAGCAATTGAAACATCCATAAATTCGCCATCCTCTGTAAATGGAATGCATCCATGGAACAGAAGGTTGCCGTTATAAGTAGTAAATAGCGCTCCGTGAGTGTACAGGAAGTTGATATGATCCTGAAGTTTTCTGGAATTTGTAATGGATGCCTCTAGAGCTACCATTACCTCTTCCTCTTCATGGCTAAGTTTGTATGGATCAGCTGGATCTATAGTCGGTAGGTTCGTATCCTTAATCGGATAAGTCTCACCATAGCACTCAACAGTTCCCTTCTTGAGATCAATTTTATCTAGCATTAGTCTATGATCCATCTTAAACTCTGGATGATTCATAATCGTCTGACCTTCAACCTTGAATTGGATGATTGCAATCATCTTGTGCATCTTAGCTGCAAGCTCTTCTGGAATCGGATCAAATCTATTCTTTTCAAGCACATGAGGCATGAAGTCTGCGCACGGGTCATCTCCGTAAATCTGCTGAGCACGTGTCGCTAGCGGACGTAGGTTAATGCCGTATCCGTACTCGAGCATATCGAAGTTGTTGTAGCTGACATTCATGCGGATTATATTTGCGATGCACGGTCTATTTCCACAAGCTGCACCCATCCATACGATGTCGTGGTTACCCCACTGAATGTCTACACTGCGGCGTGACATCAGGAAGTCCATAATCTTGTGAGGTTTAGGCCCTCTGTCAAAAATATCTCCGATGATATGCAAGTGGTCGACTGCCAGCTCACTTATCGTATTAGCAATTTCTGTAATAAGTGTCTTGGCAATTTTGAACTCAATTACAGAATCGATAATCTCCTGGTAGTATTTCTGTCTGTTGTCATCGTCATCTGCGAACATCAGCTCATCCATGATATAGCCAGTGTTGTCAGGAAGGATTCTTCTAACCTTAGATCTGGTATATTTGTTAGAAACCGCTCTACAGATGATGATCAGTCTATAGATAGCCGCGGAGCACCATGCGTTGAAATCATCTTCATTTGCTTCGCGTCTCTTGAGCTCATTTACAGGGTCGTAGATAAGAGCAGCCAGTTGCTCCCTATCAGTTGCACTCAATATAGTTCCGAAATTCTCGTCGATTTTCATCTTGATAGTTCCGGATGCACTACGCACAAAATACTGGAACGCATCGTATTCACCGTGAAGATCGCTCAGGAAGTATTCCGTACCCTTTGGCAGGGCAAGTATCGCTTTAAGATTGACAATTTCAGTGTTTACAGAACGATGATTAGGATATTTCTGAGCTAGCATCTCGAGATACTTGTTGTTAGACATCGTGTTCCTCCACTCTCATGAGGTCTGCACCTAAACTCTTGAATTTGCCTACAAAGTCTTCATATCCTCTTTCGATATGATAAATTTCACTGACCTCAGTCGTTCCAGTTGCTACGAGTCCCGCAAGAACCATCGCTGCACCTGCACGGAGGTCTGTTGATCTAACCTTTGCACCGTGAAGCTGCTTACCACCCGGGATTGTCGCCTCTCTGCTATTATCTGCAGAAATATCTGCGCCCATTCGGTTGAGCTCAACCACGTGCATAAATCTATTTTCAAAAACTGTTTCTCTAACAACACTTGTTCCCTCAACGGTAGTCAAGAATGCCATGAACGGCGACTGAATGTCTGTAGGAAAACCCGGATATGGAAGTGTCTTGATATCTGTAGCAACAAGGTTTCCTTCAGTTGCATCTACGAGTATGCCATAGTCTTCAACGTCAACTTTAACACCACACTCCTTGAGCTTAGCGATTATCGGTCTAACGTGTCCAGGGATACCATTCTTGATAAGAACTTTTCCTCTAGTAATCGCTGCCGCAAGCATGAAAGTACCGCACTCAATTCTATCCGGAATTACTGTATGGATAGCACCTGAAAGTCCTTCAACTCCCGTGATACGGATAGTATCTGTACCTGCACCCTTAATCTTGGCACCCATCTTGTTGAGCATATTTGCCAAATCGACAATCTCTGGCTCCTTAGCTGCATTCTCGATAATTGTTGGGCCCTTAGCAAGAGCCGCTGCCATTAGGATATTCTCTGTCGCTCCAACACTAGGGAAGTCTAGATAGATAGCATCACCAACAAGGCCGTCTTCTGGAGCCTCGATTACAATACATGAATGTTCTAAGTCCTCTGTCACTGTTGCACCAAGAGCTTTAAATCCCTTGAGGTGGAGGTCAATCGGTCTCTTTCCAATTGTGCATCCCCCAGGTAGAGGCATAACTACCTTGCCAAACCTTGCTAGCAGAGGTCCCATTGCCATTGTAGAAGCCCTCATCTGGGATACTAACTCCGCATCTCCTTCTACAGTGGTAATCTCAGCCGCACTAACCGACAGTCTACCTGAACTAGGCGTAGATACGACAGCACCAAAGCTCTCGAGCATCTTGTGCATAACCATTACGTCTGATAGCTCTGGAACACCGTCAATCACACATGTATCCGGTGTCAGCAGAGTCGCCGCCATTAGTGGAAGAACAGCATTCTTCGCACCGCTAATTTTAACTTCTCCCTCTAAAGATCCGCTGTTGTTAACTAGTATCTTTGCCACTGAAATTTCTCCTTGATAAATAGTTATAGAGATGCTGAAAAGCATCTCTTAAATAATTGCCTTATGTTCGTTATCTGCGTCTTTTTTTACGAATTCTGTTAGGACTATCATAGCTCATATCGTCCATCTCATATCGATTTGCACGCTTCTTTGACTTCTTGCTAAATGACTTGAGCGCACCAGCAGCAGTTCCCACATTGCCTGCAGTCCTTATAATAGAGCGGTTTTCGTTGATTTTGTTGCTTACACTCGCAAACATGTCGATCACATTATCGATCTGTTCATCCACTTGCTCTGTTCTAGCTGCAGCAATCGTCGTCATTCTCTTGGTATCAGCTAACAGCTCATCCACGTTTCTAAGCGTGCCAGCTAACTTGATAGCTAATCTAATCAAGAAAACTATGAGTATAAACAGTGCAATCAGCACTAGCAATATTGCTGCCTGCTTGATGTCTAATGAGACTCTCATCATTCCCTCCTTCTACTCCATGGGTAGTACCTAAATTATACCTTAGGCATATTGTATGTTCAATCTTATAAATATTTGTTTAATCCAACCTGTATGTTGCGACTTACAGATATATGCGTTTAATCAGTTCAGTGTAGTCCTCACCATCAGGATTGTAGACTGCTATTTCTGGTAGCATCTTGAGGTCAGGCTTTGCTCCTGCGACAGCATGGATTAGAACCATGTTAGCTGGTTCTCCGCTGCTCGGTACGATGAGTTGCAGCTCCTTAGGCTCTAGTGCTGCTGCTCGCAGCGCTTCGATGATGTCCGGTAGGCGTGATGGCCTGTGTATCATGTAGAAGTCACCGCCGGACTTCAAGATTCCGCTGGCACATCTCGCAAATTCAGCGATGCTTGCAGTCGTCTCATGACGCGCTATAAACTTCGCGCTGTCTTCATTTGGAATTCCCGAGCCTCGTCTAAAGTATGGTGGGTTTGAGACTACTGCATCGAAGTCGCTTTCATACCCTTTGAGCTCAGAGATATCGGTTAGAACAAAGTTTATCCGACTCTCTAGTTTATTCATCACACAGCCTCTCTCAGCCCTATCTAGCGACACTTGATTCTTTTCAAAGCCCACGAATTCAGATAGTGGTAGCTTGTGCGCAAGTACAAACGGAATTATGCCATTGCCCGTTCCGAGGTCAGCTACACGCGTCTTGAAGTGACTCTTGATAGCCTTCGCACCAGTCTCTCCGCTGGCAAAAGCTGCCAGTAGCACAGCATCAACCCCGTAGCTGAAGCCATCCCCCTGCACGACCTTGAATCCACCCATACCTATCTCATCGATTCGCTCTGATTTTCTCTCCATATGCCTCTAATCCTTGCTCTATGCAAATCAAGTTACTAAACTAGTCGCGTATCAGTTCTTTGATTTCCTTCAAAGTTTCTTCATCTAGATCACCTAGATCATCATTCTTCTTATGACTATGTTTCTTATCTATGCGCTTGATTTCTTTCTTGAAGTAGATATTGTAATCAGGGCCAAGCGTATCCTCGCCAGTTTCATTATCCTCGACGATTAACCTAGCTGTAACCCTGCCGTTAAATAGATCTACGTTTATAACCTTCGCTACTCCGTCAGGCGTTTCAATACATTCTCCCTCGTTAGGCATTCCCTTACGAAGCTCCTGATACGTCTTGTTCTCAAAGTTTAAGCAGCACATAAGTCTGCCGCAAGTACCAGATATCTTGGATGGATTGAGCGAGAGATTCTGCTGCTTAGCCATCTTGATAGATACTGGCTGGAAGTCGCTGAGCCACTTGCTGCAGCAAAGCGGTCTACCGCAAATTCCGATGCCGCCGAGCATCTTCGCCTCATCTCTAACCCCGATTTGGCGGAGCTCTATTCTCATCTTAAACTGAGAGGCTAAGTCTTTTACAAGCCCTCTAAAGTCGATTCTACCGTCCGCTGAAAAGTAGAATATAACCTTGGTGCCATCGATTGTGAACTCTGTATCTACGAGTTTCATGTCCAACTTGTGCTGTAAAATCTTCTCTTCGCAGACTTTCATAGCATCATCTCTCTTAGCTAGATTGTCCTTGTATCTCCGGATATCTTCCTTAGAAGCCTTGCGTTCTACGCCCTTGAGCGGAGCCACAAGTTCACTCTCTTCAATCTCGCAGTTAGCTATCGAAATATGCCCAAGCTCCATACCTCTTGCCGTCTCCACGATGACTAGCTCGCCTAGCTCGTAGATAACGCCTGCTGGATCGAAGTAATATGTCTTGCTGCCTTTCATAAAGCCTACGCCTATAATTTCTACCATCTATCAATTTCCCTTCTTATCTATTCAAAACCGAATACTATGTACCCGAATTAGTTGCTATTTATCGATTATTTTTATTAAGAAATAGTGAGTTTAGCGCATAATCTGGAGTCATGCCGCGCTTAATGTTAATCCTCGTATCTTCAACTTGATCTATCATCTGAAGTAGCGCTTCAGCGTCCTGAGGCAAATTGCCACCACCGAGCAGTCTCTCATGCAAATTCTCCTCTAGCGCATCGAGAAATTTAAATGCCTCCTCGTTACTTTTAAAATTTTTCTTGACGATATCACGAATCTTGAAGAAATATGTCTTACCAAGCCACTCCTTCATCAGAGCTTCAACGCTATCAGAATTGCTGCTATCTTGCGTTTCCTCATTAACCCTGAGTTCAACGCATCTGGATCTAACTGTTGGTAGCAGCGACTCTTTGTTATCAGTAGCCAGTATTATAACTGTCCCAGGGTATGGTTCCTCCAAAGTCTTGAGAAGTTTATTTTGAACTATCTCGCTTAGCCTCTCAGCATTGTCGATGACACCTACATTACGTTCTCCATACGGTCTCATCCCCAGTCGCTCTATCATGGCTGCTGCATCGACAGTCTTGTAAGTCTCTTTGCCACTCTGATTCATGAAGAATAAATCTTCATGAGTACCTCCATTAACCCTAATGCACGCGGGGCAGATCCCACATGCATGTCCAGAAACATGGGTATTAGGACAAATTATATCCTTAACAAAGCTTCTAATATATTCGTCCCGCGATTCATCGCTTCGTCCTTCCAGTATATATGCATGTGCGTATTCCCGTGCCATATCTCTCCCATATACTCTGATAGTTGCAAATATCTCGAGCCATCTATTGTTGGGTTCACTTTATCTTTATAGAACCTCAAGCTTCGAATATATATCTTCTTTGATCTCGTCTATAGTTCTAGTCGCATCAATTCTAATCACTCGCTCTGGATACTTATCACATAGTGCCTTATATCCTTCATACACACGGTAATGAAAATCCAGTTTCTGTTGCTCTAATCTATCCCTCACGCCTTTACCGATTCTAGACCTGCTAATTTCAGGGTCAAGATCCATAAAGAAAGTAATATCCGGCTCAAGACCGCCTGTCGCATACCTGTTCACCTCAGCTACCTGATCTCCGAGATTTCTACCATAGCCCTGATATGCGATGCTGGAATCCACAAATCTATCGCAGATTACAACCACGCCCCTATCGAGTGCCGGCCTTATCTTCTCTGCGACATGCTGTGCTCTCGCTGCTGCATATACAAACATCTCTGTGATGTCGTCCATTTCAGCATTCTCATTATCTAAAACGATGCTGCGGAGCTTCTCGCTGATCGATGTTCCGCCGGGCTCTCGGGACACTACGACTTCCCTGCCTACATTTGCAAAATATGACTTAATATTCTCAACTTGTGTGCTTTTACCGGAGCCATCTGGTCCTTCAAGCGTAATAAATATTCCCTTTGGCACCATGCCACCACCTATCTATGTGTACTTCTATCAGATTGCTCTATCGAATCTGGAATGTGGATTGTAAATCCCTTTTCTCTATTTTTTTTGCGTTCTGCTGCCTCGCGCTTCTCAGCAGCCTGCTTAGCCTGCTTCTTGCCACTTACTGTCGAAAAGTAGTCTGCAAGCAGATACCTTCCAAGAACAGCCATAGGTATAGTTAGTAGCAGAGCCAATATGTATTTGAACAATATCATTAGGGCCTTCCTTCCCACACTTTGTGTATTATAATTTCACATTTATACAGAATGTATTATACCATAAGATTAAGGAAGATACAGTTTCCATAAAGTGTCTTTTTGGCAAAAACATGAATATACTCGTGACAGTCTTTATTATACTTTTATTCTTATCAAAATAAGTTAGTCCCGTGTATGCATGCTACCCTACAACTGAAGTCATTAATATGGTAAACTTAATTAGTTAATTAGATTTAAACGCAGGAGGATTAATATGAATTCAATAGAACTCAGCGAACTCATCTATCCTGAGATTGCATGCGATACTGACTACGAGACCATATACCCTAAGCGTAATCTCCCGGAAGGCGCTAAAGTTACAAGACTCGGTCCAAGTCCTACCGGATTTATCCATCTCGGCAACCTTTACGGAGCTTTTGTAGACGAGAGACTCGCTCACCAGAGTAACGGTATTTTTTACCTCAGAATCGAAGACACTGACGATAAGAGATTTGTCGAAAATGCTGTAGAAACAATCATCTCTTCTCTCGCATTCTTTGGAATCAAGTTCGATGAAGGTGTCACTGAGAATGGCGATGTCGGAAACTACGGCGATTATACACAAAGCCACCGCGGCGAAATATATAGATTTTATGCCAAGAAGTTGCTCGCTGAAGGCAAAGCTTACCCTTGCTTCCTCACCGAGGAAGAAATCAGTGCAATAAGAGAGCAGCAGGAGCAGGAGAAACTAGCACCTGGTATCTATTCAGGTTGGTCGAAGTACAGGGATTGGTGTAAGGATCCAGAGATTCAGAAGATTGTTACTGACCACATGGAGGCCGGTGACCCATTTGTAATAAGACTGAAATCAGATGGTGTTCCTAATGCTGTCGGCGAAGACATAAAGAGAAATAAAGTCATTGATGGAATCAGAGGTTCTCTCGATGTACCTGAAAACTTCCAGGATATCGTAATCGTAAAGACTACAGGTATACCAACTTACCATTTTGCACACGCTATCGATGATCACCTAATGAGGACGACTCATGTCATCCGTGGAGAAGAATGGCTACCTTCACTTCCAATTCACGTTGAGCTCTTTGAGAAGCTCGGATTTGAGCTTCCAGTATACTGCCACACTGCTCAACTGATGAAGATTGGCGAGGATGGCAACAAGAGAAAACTATCTAAGCGTAAGGATCCAGAGCTTTCTCTCGATTACTACAGAGATCAAGGATATCACCCTGCTGCAGTTAGAGAATATCTGCTTACCATTCTCAACTCGAACTACGAAGAATGGCGTATGGAGAACCCAGAAGCGGATATCAACGAATTCATTTTCACCACTGAGAAGATGAGTAACTCCGGTGCGCTCTTTGACCTCGACAAGCTCAACGACGTGAGCAAGGAAGCCATGCTGCACATTCCTGCAGCTGAAATCGCAGAGTTCCTAAAGGCCTGGTCACTCGAGTTCGCCCCTGAATACGAATATGTATTTAAGGACATGGATCTGCTCGTTAAAATTCTCGACCTTGGTAGAGATGAAAAGAAACCACGTAAGGATCTCGTATATGCAAGACAGATTATAGAGTTCATCAGCTACTTCTATGACCAGAGCTTCAAGATTGTTGATGAAGTTCCTGCTGAGGCTGTTTCTGATAAGATTCAGATTCTAGAATCTTACCTATCATCTTACAAACACGCAGACACACAGGAAGAGTGGTTCAACAAGATTAGAGAAATTGCAACTGAGCTCGGCTATGCTGCAAAGCCTAAGGATTTTAAGAAGAACCCCGATGACTACAAGGGTCATGTAGGACATGTAAGTACAGTTATCAGACTAGCTCTCGTTGGTCGTGCACAATCCCCTGACGTATGGGCAATTCAGCAGATTATGGGCGAAGATATGGTTAGAAGCAGAATTAACCGAATGATAGAAGAGGAGAAATAAAATGGAACCAATTCTAGTTATCATGGCTGCGGGAATGGGAAGTCGCTACGGCGGACCAAAGCAGATTGACCCGATTACTTCAGAGGGCGATATAATCATGGATTTCTCCCTCTACGATGCTTACCGGGCTGGCTTCAGGAGAGTAGCTTTCATAATCAAGGAAGATTTTGAAAAGGACTTTAAGGCTCACATCGAAGGTAGAGCTGGAAAACTTTTTGAAACACACTATGCAATTCAGGACATTCACGACCTACCTGCAGGTTACTATGTTCCAGAAGGAAGAACGAAGCCCTGGGGTACCGGTCACGCTGTCCTAGCAGCAAGGGATTACATCGATGCACCTTTTGCAGTTATCAACGCTGACGACTACTATGGTCAGGAAGCGTTTGAGAAGATCTATAAATTCCTCAATGAATTCGCTGATGCCACTCATCACTGTATGGTAGGTTTCAAAATCGAAAACACTCTCTCCGCAAACGGCTCCGTCGCTCGTGGACTTTGTGAAGTTACGGACGGATTTTTGTCGGATATTGAGGAACATTCGGATGTAATTCGTGAGGATGATGGCGTAATTCGTGCAACAAACTCTAAAGGTGTGAGGCACAATGTGCCAGATGGCCATTCAGTTTCTATGAACCTTTGGGGATTCGGTACTGAATTCTTAGGCATCATGAAAGATGGCTTCCCTGTCGCGCTTGATAATATCATGGAAGAGAACCCGCTAAAAGGAGAATACTTCCTCCCTTACTGCATCGATAACGAGGTAAAAGCAGACAGAGCTACTGTTGCAGTCCTTCAGTCGAGCGATAAGTGGTTCGGTGTTACCTACAAGGAAGACAAGGATGAGGTTGCTGCAAAGCTTGCTGAGATGAAGACCGACGGAAAGTATCCAAAAATTCTCTGGTAATTATGCAATACTATTATTGGAGTTGTAACATTTAAGTAGAGTCTGTAAATCCACCAAATTCTCATGGTAGTATATCAATGAAAGGATTGGTGAGACTATGTAATACGACAATTCATTCAAGCAGGAAGCCCTCGAACTTTCAGACGAAATCGGTGTCAGAAAGGCTGCAGAGCAGCTTGGCATTCCATATTACACACTTGCTGATTGGCGATATATCCGAAAGCATCAAGGTGCTTCATATTTTGTAGGCAGTGGTTACAAACATAAACCTGTTGACGAGAAAGATCGTCGGATACAGAAGCTTGAAGCCGAACTGCGTGAAACCAAGCGAGCCAATGAGATACTCAAGGATGCCCTCGTTTTTTTCGCAGAAAGCCGAAAGAAGTAAAAGCGCATCATTGCTATGAATTCATACACTCCAGAGAAGGTATATGGTCTGCAAACTCTATGTGTCATTTACTGGAAGTGAGTGAGTCAGGCTATTACAGGTATCTTAAGAATCTTGGTAAGCCTGACAAGGATGCGGTTCTTTCGGCAGCTATACAGACCATCATTGATGAGTCTGTATTCAATGACAACTATGGAGTTCCCCGTATGCAGATGGTTCTTGCGCTAAGAGGGCAAAAGGTCGGTATACGCAAGCTCAGACGGATCACGCTCAAAATGGGACTAATCCATGAACAAAAGCACAGACCTAAGGGCCTGACCAAAGCTACAACCGAGATTCAGGAGAAGGAAAACCTGATCCGGCAGGACTTCTCCGCAGATAAGCCATATACTAAGCTACTTACAGATATATCTCAGATACAATACATCGATGGAAAACTGTACATTTCACCGATCATAGACTGCTTTAAGGGGAGCTCCTATCGCTCATCATGCGTGATAACATGAAGAAAGAATTATGTATCGATACTCTTAAAGCTGCACGGATTAGATACCCAATCAGTGGGGAGACCCTGCA
>NZ_CP016199.1:1679772-1681313 GCF_002243385.1 Mogibacterium pumilum
AAAGGACGGAGATTTAACCATGATTAGTTAAATTCTCCGTCCTTTGTTGTTCCTCAATGTTATCTTTAGAGTGCGAATCAAAGAGTACAGAAAGGAACCAGTACATGAAAGATATTATCATAAAGCTTTTTAACATGGAACCTTCAGACATTGAGCAGTTTGAAGTTATACCATGCGGAAGTGTTATGCAATGTAACATAACACTTCAACACAGACCAACTCCGTGTCCATCCTGTGGCAAAATATCAAGAAGGGTTCACGACTATTACAGGCGCACACTCAAGCATGCCGTTCTTGTTGAAAATGACTTGATTGTTGTTTACAGAAAAAGACGTTACTATTGTACAGCTTGTCAAAAGCATTTCCCAGAAAACAATCCATTCTCCTTACCTGGAAAAAGAATCTCGCAAGCAACTGTTATTCGTATTATGAAATTGCTTAAGCGTGAATCAATAACTTTCTCTACTGCTGCAAAACTTACAGATGTCAGTATAACAACAGTTATGAAGGTGTTTGATGAACACGCTGGCATAGCCACAGTTCCCTTCCCTCGCTGCCTGTGTATTGATGAGGTATACGTAAGCAAATATCTACAGACAGAATATGCTTGTGTTCTTCTAGACTTTGATACTGGGGCAATTTATGACCTCATTCCTTCGAGAAAGAAGGATGAACTCTCTTCCTACTTCTCAAATATCAACAAAGGTACACGTAACTATGTTAAATACATAAGCATCGACATGTGGGAGAATTATCGTGACTTAGCACATCGGTATTTCCCAAACGCATTGGTATGTGTCGACAGTTTCCATGTGGTTAAAAATGTAAATTATGCATTTGATAAGGTTCGTATCAGAATTATGAATTCACATGATAGGGCTAGTGAGGAATACAGACTACTTAAAAGATTTCACTGGCTGCTTAAAAAATCGCGAGATAACATTGATTTTGAAAGCATAATTAATCTTCATCGCTACTACTACATCGTAGGTTCTAAGTATATTTCGCCAGAAGCTCTAATTAACAGACTTCTCGAAATAGATCCCGAACTTGAAATTGCCTATGCGTTGAAATGCGATTATGACGAAATCAACTCCATTGCAACATATCACAACGCAGGCAGATACATTGATAAATACATCGAAGATCTCCACGTTTATGGGATACCGGAATTTATTCCAATTTCTAAAATGTTAAAGAATTGGAAGTATGAGATTGTTAACAGCTTCTTGACCTACAGAGGCAGGAGAATATCAAACGGACAGATAGAATCTATGAATTCAAGAATCAAACTAATCAAGCGTAATGCTAATGGGTACAAGAACTTCTATCGTTTCAGGCTTAGATGTCTATATACCCTTAACAAGCACTCATCCACCAAATTCTAATCAGTAACTGAGCAAAAGCCACTCTTCGATTCCAATTAAAAAGACGATAATCAATTCAATGTGTAAAAATGATTATCGTCTTTCTTTTTTCATAAAACACCCCAAACTTCGTTAAAGGTGATTTTTACAAAACCCCTAAAAAGTTTATAGAGC
>NZ_CP016199.1:1681338-1691087 GCF_002243385.1 Mogibacterium pumilum
ACGGACAGATAGAATCTATGAATTCAAGAATCAAACTAATCAAGCGTAACGCTAATGGGTACAAGAACTTCTATCGTTTCAGGCTTAGATGTCTATATACCCTTAACAAGCACTCATCCACCAAATTCTAATCAGTAACTGAGCAAAAGCCACTCTTTGATTCCAATTAAAAAGACGATAATCAATTCAATGTGTAAAAATGATTATCGTCTTTCTTTTTTCATAAAACACCCCAAACTTCGTTAAAGGTGATTTTTACAAAACCCCTAAAAAGTTTATAGAGCCATTAATATTCTCGTTTTCGAGAAATAATTAATCTCTGTAATCATTTTAGACCACAATCTGTGAAATAGGATTTAAGACCCTACCACAAAGAAAGTTATAGGCCCATTTTTCTTCTTACCACCGATATTGGCAAGGCGTCATTTCCGCTTTAATACCAAAATGGTTAAAGACTTTATAAGACTCCCATCAACCCTATAAATCCAGTTACCTAACTATGCATCAAGATACTAAACAACTCTTAACGCAAATCGTTTCTTGTAACGTATATCACAATTATCTCTTTTTTCTCTTGAAAACCTGTGTTGCTGCTAATGCACCGGAAGCTCCAGCAAGAAGCAGTACGAATAACCCTATATTAGTATTATCCCCTGTTCTAGGACCACGCACAGTCTTTACAACTTTTGTTGTAGGTGTTGGATTTGTCGGTTTATTAGGTTTATTAGGTGCATTAGGATCAGGTGTGAACTTATTATTAAACATTATAGGCTCCGAAATCACCTTAGCATGCATGTTACCATCATTACCTTTCCTTACTTCAATCGTAACAGGTTTCTTACTTATATCGTATGTAATGCCTTTCTGCCTGTCATTAAGTTCTGTAAAGTAATACTTGTATACACCCTCTTTATCGAAACTCATTTCCTTCTTGAAGTTACCATGTGAATCATTCTTAACTGGTTGCCCCACTTTATCATCTGTAATCTTATCAAAGAGCTGGAAACGAAACTCTCCATTCTTAACTGCTCTACCGGAAAGATTCTTCTTTCCACCTATGACAATCTTTACAGGAGCTGGAAGTTTCGCATTGTACATATTGACAACGTTTCCTTTGCCTGTATTTTTCACGTCAACCGCTCTTGAATTAGCAGAGGTAAAGTGAGTAGCACTATTAGGATGAGCCTCATCAATCTTGGTATTTTGATAGCCTGCAGCATGTGCTTTCTCAACAAACCTATACTTCTGTCCGCCTGTCAAGTTCTTAACTTCAGCCACTCCGTTCTTCGGTGTTATTGTGCCATCTGCATTTAACTCTCCCGACTTTATCATAGCTGTAGTCAAATTTACTTTATTCCAGTTGTTTCCTCCATCAGTGGATTTCTGTAGTTCAAACTTAAATCCGTCAGACAGCTTCTCTCCAGTGTAACGATCCGACTTTACAAGTCTGATTGCAAGTGGATCATTGTCAGCTTCACTGGCTGCTCCGGTTGGCAACATACGAGCGTCGGCTGTATAAGACTTCTCACCCGTCTGATCAGTGGTGATTTTCGTTTCATTTTCAACTACTGTAGGTACCTTGACTGTCTTATATGGTGCTTCGACGGCCACCATTAAATTTTGTAGAGCTTTACCATTATACATGTTGTTAAGTTTCTGAACAGTACTGTCAGACAAATCTCCAAACGCATCCGGAAACTTCTTCTTCAAAAGGTTTCCCACACCACCTGAATTCTTCACTTCAGGTATATCGTTGTATGTTGCGCCACTTGAATCATTCATATCGTACCATTTCATCATGAAAGTATAACTTCCGTCATGGTTATCATACATACAATACTGACCCTTTTTCAAATCAGCCTTGACTTGAGCTTTCGTCTTAGAGCCTTGCTCAACCTTGGTAAGTAGCTTACTTGATGCTGCATTATACCATCCATTTGTAACCTTACCGGAATTGTCAATACCGGAGAACTCAATAGCAACTCGTTGTATTACGGGTGCAGATGTACAATTTTTATATGTGCTTTCAACATACACTCCTGTCGCAGACCCCGGTCTATATTGCCCGTTATTCTGCACGAAATATGGATTAAAGTAATCATAACCTCTCTTTCCATCTGGAGATTTTTCGTTCCAAAAATCATTGAATATTTTAGTTACCCATGTAACGCTGTGATCCGATGTGCTCTCTAAATCTCCCATAAGATAAAGATAGCTTTTAGGTATAGCTTCCGATTTTATATGGCGCGTCTCTGCCGCTACAGCGAGCGTATCATTTCCAAGTTTACCGTCAAGAACATATTTCTCGCCTAAAATTTTACTCTTTTTTCGTGAAGCACTATAGTTAATCATTTTACTAGTGCCCATTTTCGCACTAAAGTTCCTTACATTATGATTTCTAACATACTCACCGCCGAAAGTAATTGTAAATGCTCCCTTTTCATATTTCCATGTTCCAAGAGTATATTCTCCATTGTCACCAGTCACCTTGAGAGGAAGTGATACCTCTGACGAAGGTATGTTTGTCCCACCATAATATGCAGGTATCGTTAATTTATCCCCCTCTTGTAAAACACGATTAGGATTCTTATATTGCATCTCTAGCTCTAATACAACATCGGCCGACTGTTGGTCTTGATTTAACGCATACCCAAAACCGGCAGGGTTATTCTTCCATGTATCATAATCTACATCCGATGATTTTCTGTAATCAATCAACTTGTTGCCATGTGTAATGTCAATAATCTTAAAGCTCTTAATACTTACGTCATCTAAACTAGGTCCGGAATTCGGCTTATTCTTAAGCTCATATGCAACCGCAAGCTTGCGGCTATTCAAGCTGCCAACTAGAACCTTACGCTCATTATTTGTACCAAGTCCTTGTTCATCAGACTTTTGTGCAACGGCATTACTCTCAAGTGTAGCGGTCTTGAACGAGGTAACAGCGTTGTCTTTGATATAATCACCGGAGAACAGAAGCTTAAATGCTCCCTTATCATACTTATACGTTCCTAGGGTATGTCCTTCGCTATCTTTAAGAGTCTTTTCCGCAAACGTCTGTCCTGAAAAAGTGCCATAAGAAGCCTTAAGTGTTAGACTATCTCCTTCCTTAATTCTTTCTGTACCGGCATACGATGCTACAAGCTGCAACTTGATTCGGCTGTCTTTCTGGTTCTGGCACACAGCACTACTGAAATTATTCGCATCACTGAAATAGAGATTATACTTTGTCGTATCCTCATCAGTGACATAGTCAATTTCTTTACCGGCATTAGCCTCGTCTATAATCTTAAATGAATCCACCTTCACTTTATCCGAGCCTAAGTTTTTTGCCCCGCCTTCATCCGCAAATGCGGTATAACGAAACGGTGTCATGCCGATAAGCAAAATCAAAGTCAAGCAAATGGATAATGTTCTGTTACGATATTCTCTAAACTTCATTTTCATAAAACCTCCTAACAAAATATTCAAACAAAACCAAATGACTATACACACCTCTATATTATCAATCACAAACTCTCATATTGTGTATATAAAATAAAATTTTTTCCGATATATCGTGTTTCATCTTCCGCTAATATCATCCCAAGAATAATCACTACAAGAAGTAGCGGCGTATCAAACTCAAATATCGTTATCAAGTTGTTTAATTTGTATTGCTTTAGCAGTGGATTCTCCGAGTGAGAACGATGTGAATCATAACCACCGGCTCAGCCGGCGGTTATGATTCACAGGCGAAACACCATCTCTAAAATTCAAAATCCCAAATACCAAATTAATCAATTTCTTGAAGACATGAAGATTTACGGCATTACTGGATTCTATTGACTCCAAACCAGAATCATGAGTTGAACTCACATCACTACAATTACCTAAATAACCCTAATTGTTAACTCTGCGACGTTTAACAATTGCCACAAAGGCTACTGCTGATAGAGTGAGCAACACTCCCCATCCGAGTAAATCTAATGTATCTGAAGTAGTAGGATGAGTATGTTTACCCTTCTTTGGATTATCTTTCGGAGGATTTTCAGGCGGTTGATATGGAGTTTTCTTATTTACGACTTCAAATTCCACAACCTGTCCAGTCTCCTTAATTTCAACCTGATGTACTTCCTTGCTTACTTCATAGCCTTTAATGCCTTTGCTTTCAATAACCTCATACTGACCATAGGCAATATCGTTGAATCTGGCATAACCTAATTCGTCAGTGACAGCCCTTGATATTATGTGATCATTCTGCTTGATTGTGAATTCCACGCCTTTCAGAGGTTTTCCGTTTTCGTCAACTTTGTGAACCTTGATATTTCCTTTTATCTTGGTATCTGTAAAGTCTATCCTGAATTCACTTGTCGAATCAGATACCTCTATTACTTTCCCTTCGGCATTGTCGTTGTTATATGTTGGAGCGGCTGAGGTCTCTTTAACTATGTATTTTCCGAATTTGAGTCTCTTAAATACATATTCGCCATTTTGATCCGTCTTGCATTCTTCAATCTTGACTTCTTTTTCTTTGCCGTTTTCCTTCTCTATTCTGTATAAGGTAAAGCCAACATCTTTAAGCCGCTCCGTCCTATTACCGTCCATGCCAGTCTTTGTTATTTTTAAATTGTTATATCCTACTAAAGCGGCGTTTTGAACCGACTTTTTATTAGCGGGGTTCAACTTAAAATCACCAGAGAATGCAGAACGTTTGTCCGCAGAAATGCTTTCTGGCACTATAGAGTTTCCGGACTTATTATTTACGTCATCCTCGGATATCCCGTGTCCTATGGTCTTATTCCGGTTGAATTCGGTATTTCCCGAATTCAATAAATACTTAACCACATAATCACCCCGATCATATACCGTAGCTCTGTAATTCCCTTCGGAGTCAGTCACCGCTGTAACAGGAGTATTATGCCCGTCCGGAATAACCGCAGTTTTGCCTGTAGCTTTGTTAACTAAAGTTATACTTACGTTTTTCGCTGGTTTATCCTCGGAATCAAATATACCGTTCTCGTTAGCATCATAGTAAACCTTTCCGCTTATTCCATATGTAACGAAGTTCACTCTCGCAGCTCTACCTTCCAGATAATCCACACTATTAGTTGACATTGCTGCTGTATTGAAAGCACTGTCGCTCTTCTCATTCAATTTCATATTGAAAGGAACTCGTGACGGTACCGCAATTATTAATTCTTTCTTGGCGGCTATCTCCTGACCGCTCTTGAGCACAAGCTTAAAAGATTTCACTTTACTGAAATCACTTACCTGGTCTTTTGTTAACCATTCTCCGTCCCTTACACTCGCTAAATCCTTTCCTTGCGGCGAAAGCTGATAGAAGACATCAAAAAGCTTCATTACTTCCTTATTAGGGGCGTAATCTTCAAGAGCCATACGAAGTGGCGTTGAAAAACTTGAACCTCTTGCTGGATATTTGTGTTGATCATTTTCAACAATAGTATGATCCCCATTGGTTGGCATAGTATCAATCACACTGAATTTCTTTACCGTGTGAATAGTTTGATTATACACAGAAATATTGTAGTCGACCTCCCCTCCGAGATCGGCATTCGCAACAACGCCTGCGGCATTATCATTTGGTAACTTGGCATACTTATTCAAAATCAACTCATATGGCGGTATAAAGTTGAGCTCACTCTTAACCTGCGCAAAAGTTTCTTTGTTATCACCATCATTATCCAGATCAAGTTTATCTGTATATTTCATCCCACTTGTATATGGCTCAATATAATTATTATCATCATATACATAATAATTATCAACAATCCCAGAGCCATGTCTAACTTGCTTTGTTGCAACAATATTGAGCGTTACCTTACGCGTTTGATTATAATCAACGTCACCATAATCCACTATAACGGCAGTGCGACCCGTTTTTTTATAATTTTCGATAACCTTTATCCTTGATTCTCCGAATTCTCTCCACTGAGTTAGTATTCCATCTTTACCAGCTTTTTGAGCCTCTTTGAATACTGGAACCGCTTTGTTATTTTCATCTTTTCCACAGTTATATCCGGGAGGAAGAAGGGTAACTGATTTGACATTTTTTGCTGTCTTGTAAGTTCCCCAATTACCTTTTCTAAGATCAGGTCCTACTATATAAGGCGTCTGTGTACCTCCAGTCTCATAAACCACATTTTGATTTTGACTCTGATAAGCCGCAATAAGTGGATAAATAGGGATTACATTCAAAAATCCATCTTTTCCATCTTTTCCATCATCGTATACGGTTTTAGGCATACTGACTCCCTTAAGCGTTGCTGTGACGCTTGAACGTCCGCTATAAGTCTGTTTCTTACCATTCTCTTTATTATCCCATTTTGCCTCTTCTCCAGGCATAAGTTTAACATAATCGCAAATCCCAAAAGACATATTATCGAGCTCAATCGGTGAATCAAAAACGAGTTTAAGTGCTACGAATTTTCTACTTGGATCATTAATTTTCACACGATTTGCGCCGTTTTCGAACAGCTTAACATTCTGGGCGATCTCAGTCATACCACCATCTTTATCGACTCCGTAAAGTTTATTTGGAGTCTTCAAAAAATCATCCTTTGCTTTCTGAAGCCTGGCTTCCCATCCAGGATTTGTGTCGTTGGGAACAAAAAAGCCTGCGGAAAATCCCACAAAATGCACACGTTCATCACTTATTGACGTCGTTACATCATATATTTGTCCCATTTTAACTTCATTAGGCTTTTCAAATCCAGAGCTGTTGTGCCATGCTCTAATATGCGTTTCGTAGCGCATACCTTCATTGGTGAATTCGTGATCCCCAATGAAATATCGTCCGGATTTCATATAATAATAGTTGTGACCTTTTTCATAGCCTGTAAGTTTAGGATCATTATTATATTCTGAATATCCATGACCAGTTTTATACACTTCTATATTGCCTTTTTGTGAAAAGGGCATAGCTTCAAATTTAAATCTTAGCTCACGATCTGCAAGTCGATACTCTCCTGCTTCACCCTTATTTACAGTATATTCCGCTTTCAACGTGTAAATTTTATCAATGGGCGCACCCTTAAATATTATATATGGAAGGGCCTTGCCGAACCCATCACAATAATCCGTCGAAACAGAACCGCCCTTTACAAAATTAGGTTTATCAATATTCACTCTAAGAGTATTAGTAGCTTTATCGTACTTCCATAGATTATCAAGGATGCCATCACGAACAGTGGCTTCAGGCGGAAGATAAATAACTATTTCAACATTTTTAGGATTAGGATGACCTAAGCCTCTCTCATCCTGGTTTGTCATATCCAATTTAACCGATGCATCTATAAACCTGATGATTGCACCATCTTTTGGGTTTGTAATACCAGGGTGTCCCACGGTAGTCGCAGCATCATACACGTATACGTTATTAATCTTATCATATTTTTTCTGTCCATACACACAAAGTCTTGAGTCCATTTTATGGACCTTTGATTTATAAATGTGTTCCGCAGATTTCAGAAGCTTGCCGTCTCCGTCAAAAAGCTCCGCTTTAACTTTTATCTCATCATTTTCCGCAGTTGTAGCCGAGTCAAAAATGAACGGCAAGGCATACGTTCCCGCACTCGCTCCAGTCAAAGGATCAAAGGTATATGTCATATACCAATTATTCGCATCCTCCGTCTTTTCACTCAATTTAGCGTTGACAGAATCTGTAAATTTGAGAGATTTTTTAATTCCTTCGGATTTCGGTACGGTGATTTTGAGCTTCGCGTTATAAATATTGACTCCATAACCCGATATTCCCATATCAACTGCGGCTCCTACCGGTTCATCTGTCCAGAAATCTGTTTTGTCTGTACTGAACTTACCGCTATTGATAGTTCCTACCTTAAGTGAAATATTCTGAGTAGGATCTCCTTGCTGCGGGCTTTGCAACAAGTTCAGCTTATTGTCTAAATTGCTGCTTTGTGCTGCATAAGAATTCGTGCTATTATCATTTGTATTTATAGATGCTCCGGGTGTTTCTGCATATGAAGTTTGCATAAACCCGTAAACAATCATCTGTAGAGAAAAAACACAAATAAAAGCAATTCTAATTATCCTATAATATCTTTTCATTATTCTACTGCTCCCTTAATATCTCTAATAAAAAAACAACGCGATTGTTCTCAACCTCTCAATGGAACACCCCCAATCTACTATTATCTTTACAAGAAATGAAAAACCACTACATTTGATATGCTCCTTTATTGGAAACACTAAAAAAAAGAACATCCCATCCTGTAAAACTATTTTTTCGAATGAACAGAAACTGAAGTCAAGAAGTTGATGATACTCAATTGTGACATGCTTTTAAATATCATCAAATGCAAAAGTATCAAAATCTTAATTTCACAATCTGGATTTTATAGTTTATATGATATCACATTTTTAAATTTTTACCATAGACCGATTGTAAAATCAACTTGAACACTTGAATAAAAAAGTAATCCATGATGGATTCTTTGGTAGAATTAAACTATCTGAAATTGTCAATAATCGTGCAGTTAATAAACCCGCAAAATTATTCCAGACAGCCATTAACTTATTTTCCTTCATCAGCCTTCGGTATGCTGCCGGTGGAAGACCGTTTGGATTTGAAGTGTATATTCTAATTCGATCGTAATAGGTAAAGACATATCTAAAGATGACCATTTTCACTTGATTCTTCTTCATCCTATATGTTGGAATCCTGTAAAGGAGCTCATTCTCAAGAGTAGCAAAGAAACTTTCCATGCGAGCATTGTCATAGCAGTGACCTATTCCGCTAAGACTTTGAATTATATTGTGACGGGCAAGCACCGCTTTGAAATCTTCGCTGGTATACTGGCTGCTGCGACCGCTGTGCAGGATAGCCCCTGCAATATGGAACCTGTTCGTAGTAGCCTTAAAACTGTCAATGAACAGTTCCCTGCGCATATTGTCACGCATCAACAATGAAAGTATTTCGCCGTTGAAGAAGTCCATTATTGGCGATATATAATTTGCCATAGTAGCAAGCTACTTGAGATATAACTGTCAGCAACTTATGATATGGTTCATCGGAATGAAAGTCCTGTTTTATCAGATTCTCTCTTTCCTGAATCTCCGTAGTTGCTTTCGTTAGGCCAAGATGCTTGCGCCTGCGTTCATGTAACCAGCCGTTTTCACACATCATGCGCGTTGCCCTGCGTTTGCCGACTTTGATGCCCCGATGAGCTAGTGCGAGGATCATTCGCTTAATACCGTAATTATCGTTAAATGGGGATTCGTTAAGAACTTCCCGCATAGTAGCCGAAAAAACACATCCTTACCAGGTTTATCGAGACTCCTTACATATCTGTAATAACCGGTCTCGCTTACCTCGAGGATATCACACATGATGTTTACGGGCCATCTGTTACGATGTTCATAGATGAAACCGAACCGCTCACGTGACCTTACTTCTTCCGGCCTTTTGCGAAAAATCTAAAGCCTCTTTGAGAATTTCATTGGTTCGTCCTGTTTCGCAAAGTTTAGCTTCTATCTCCCTGATTCGACGATCCTTTTCGGAAAGAGGTGGAGCACTGTGTCCGCTTCTAACGAAAGCTTGCTCACCGCGTTCCTTTCGGAGCTTACACCAGTCGGCCAATGTGTAATATTTGAGGCCGAGTTACTCAGCAGCCGCCTTCACACCGATCTCATCGGATAACTGAAAGGCTTGCAACTTGAATTCTTTGTCGCATTTCATACGCTCTCACCTTTCTGATGATATGATATCACTTATTGGTGGATTTAAC
>NZ_CP016199.1:1691112-1761557 GCF_002243385.1 Mogibacterium pumilum
AAATGATACTACTCCACTCCCAAACATAAATTGAAAGTACATCTTTATTATATGTTTTTATTGTAACATACTATAGAAGTTTTAGTTTCAACTATTTATTAGATATTTTGTTTGCAAACGAAAGTATCTGTTTAAGCGCAATGTCTTTTGCTATCCCTGCAAGTCTTAGTTTATGTGCATAGTCGAGAATTTCTTTGAAATTTTCTCCTGGCTCTATTCCATTATCAATTAAATCCTTTCCAGTGACATATGGTTTAGCCATTATCTCCTTATATACATTAAATCTGTTAAACAAAAATTTTACGCATTCTTTTTCCTCAGCATTTTTAGAATCTATATATGGCACTGAAGAACATCTATTATATTTCTGTGACTCCACCATATACAATTTTTTTGTTTTATCACAAATAGCAAAGTAAATAAGATCGACTGGAGCCAAAACATCATCAAACATGTGATTTGTTTTCTTTATAGACGACCTTGCTTCAGCTACTATATTAGGTCGCATATGATTTGGAATCATGTTCCTAATGTACCTTTTTATATAATTATTATGACTAATACGATCCAGAAATCGCTCCGCGATTTCTGCTCCTTGTAGTTCGTGACCATACGCGTGAATTGCGCCATTTACGAATTCAGTCGTCGTAATCTTACCGAAATCATGAGTGAGAGCCAGCAGCATAAACGCGTATGGGTCACTCACGCAAGATCGGAAATGGGCCGCTCTATCCAGCACCATCATAGAGTGAGTCCAGACATCACCTTCGGGATGGAATTTCGGATTCTGCGCGAGTCCAATCAGCTGCTCGAGTTCCTGGAACCAGTATCCGAGCTGGCCCATTTCCCGCAGGCATTCAAAAAATTCGGATGGACGGTGGGATTCCAATAACGCCTTCTTCATCTCTATCTCGACTCGCTCGGCCGACAGCTCTCTGAGGTCGAGCGTCCTGCAGATTGAAATCGTGGAAGGCGCGACCTGGAATCCGAATCTGGATCTGAATTGGGCAGCACGGAGGGCGCGGAGTGGATCCTCACCGAATGTCTTATAATCTATATGGCGGATAATTCGGTTTCTGATATCCTCCACTCCACCATAAGGGTCAGTGATTTCACCGCTCAGGATGTCCTTCAGTAACGCATTCATTGTAAAATCACGCCTCCGTGCTGCCTCTTTGATTCCGATAAACGGATTGATTTCAATCTCAAAGTCACGATGACCAGCTCCAGACTTTCGTTCTGAGCGTGGAAGAGCAACATCTATCTGATGACCAGCAAGCGAGTATACACCAAAAGCTGAACCAAAGCGTAACGGTTTTCCAAGTTCCTTTAGCACCTCTTCCAAAACTGTCTCAGAGATTCCATGCACTTCAATATCTACGTCCTTAATCGGACGCCTCATAACCTCGTCACGAACTGCTCCACCTACTAAATATGCACGTCCTCCCAGTTCTGCTACCCTGACGGCTAACTTTTCAATTATTTCTTTATCTATCTTGTTCATCTGTCAATTTCTTATATGTAGCTCTGACTCTCAACGTCGAACACGCCGCGCGTCGTGAGTCTCAGCTTCGGAATAACGGGTAGGCTCATGAAGGATAGCGTCATGAAAGGATCTATCAACTTACTAACACCTAGTTCAAAAGCCTTTGCCTTTGCATCTTCAAGATTCGTATTCACATCAACTAACGTAGCATCACTCATGAGACCGGCAATTTCCAGCTTTACGTCTCCGATACATTTACCGCCGTCAAATACCGTGATTCCTCCGCCATTCTCCGCAATATGATTAACTGCGGCAGCCATATCCCAATCATTGGTTCCGACAACAATTATGTTATGTGAATCGTGCGATATACTAGTAGCAACTGCACCGCTTTTCAGCCCGTATCCTTTTATATATCCGATTCCGATATGTCCCGTATAGTTATGTCTCTCTACTACAGCGATTTTGAGGATATCTGCGGCAACATTCACACCAGTTGCATATCCCTCATCTGTAGTCATCAGTTCACCTGCAACCATGCCAAGTACACCCCTTGGTCTGTCTATCTTGAATGCTTCAGGTGTGAGCCTATCAACCTTAAATGTGCTATGTGCCCTCTCTGTCAGGAACTCATCTACAGGAGGAGCTTTGAAGTCCTTGAGCTTTCCGCCGCTGAACATCAGCTTTCCCTTTTTATAAACTTGTTCAATTGTAAACTCCTCAAAATTATTAATTATTACGAAATCAGCAAGATATCCGAGTGCAATCGCGCCACGATTATTCAATCTGAAATACCTGGCTGCGTTGGTGCTTGCAACCTTAATTGTCAGTATCGGATCTGCTCCCATCGAAATAGCTTTCTTAATTATATAGTCTATGTGTCCTTTCTCCAGTAGGTCAGACGGATGCTTATCATCCGTGCAGAACATACATCTATCTGCATATTTATCTGTCAAAAGCGGCATCAGAGCCTCCAGATTATGAGCTGCTGTACCCTCTCTAATCATAATCACCTGTCCAAGCTCGAGCTTATCTATAGCCTCACAAGCCGTAGCACACTCATGGTCGGAATAAACTCCAGCAGCGACGTATGCATTTAGCGCCTTCCCCTTCACCCCTGGTGCATGTCCATCTATCTTCTTATGGTGTGCCTGTGCCGCAACGATTTTCTCCACAACCTGTTCATCTGCAGAGACTGTACCGACGTAATTCATCATCTCTGCGAGCCCCTGCACTCTAGGATGTTCGTAGAAACTATCAATCGCCCTGTAATCGAGCATTGCACCAGACTCGTCAAGAGGAGTCGCAGGAACGCATGACGGGAGCATAAAACGTACATCAATCGGCAGCCCTTCGGTAGACTGGAGCATGTATTCGACTCCGTCTGTACCCATTACATTTGCAATCTCATGCGGGTCAGTAACCACAGTAGTCGTACCATGTGGGAGTACTGCTCTCACAAATTCAGCAGGTGTAACCAGAGAGCTCTCGAGATGGATATGGGCATCGAGAAATCCCGGGCATACTATCTTACCCGTCACATCCACTTCCTTTTCTCCATCATATTCGCCTATTCCAACAATTAATCCATTCGTAACTGCAATGTCAGCATTTCGTAGTTCACCTGAGAATACACTCACATATGTTGCATTCTTAAGAACTAAATCCGCTTTACATTTTCCTGCAGCTGCTCTTATAACTTTCTGTTTACGCTGCAATTTGCGATTGATTTTACCTGTGTAGCTTTCAGACATTTGAGAACCCCTTTACCTGCACCACTATAAATTAATATATTGTATCATATTTTAATGAAGCTCTACTGCAAGAAGAGATATAAATATAATACGAGTTGCAATAGTGCTACTTTTACAACTCGCTTAAATTCATATTTCTATATGACGACTTATTGAAATTAACTTTTCTTATGAGGTTTTATTTACAATTAGTCAACTAAATTTTACATTTCGCACATACAAAAGGAGCCCAGTCGGGTTCTTTTCTCTAAACGTATATGTGTTCTCAAATTTTCTCTTATTAACCTAACAACTTCTCTTCCCAGTCCTTCTCTCTGAAGCCACCGAGCACAAAGTCATCACCAACGACCAGCGGTCTCTTTACAAGCATTCCATTAGATGCTAGAACCTCGAGTTGCTCATCTTCGCTCATCGCACCTAACTTATCCTTGAGCTCCATTTCTCTATAGAGCATTCCGCTTGTGTTAAAGAACTTTCTAACCGGCTTGTCACTTCTCGAAAGCCAGTCCCTTAGCTCCTCCTTAGTCGGATTGTTTTCAACTATATGTCTGTCATCGTAATCAACACCGTTGTCATCGAGCCACTTTTTAGCCTTCTTGCATGTGCTGCACTTAGGATATTCATTAAATAGAACTTTCATAGTCATCCTCCCTCTTACTTTACAAGTTCAATCAGGTCACCATAATCTGCCTCTAGCATGTCTTCTACTGGAATAAATTTTAGAGCTGCAGAATTGATGCAATATCTCATGCCGCCATCTTCTGCTGGTCCATCCTGAAATACGTGTCCCAGATGAGAATTTGCACCCTTGCTTCTTACCTCTACTCGTTCCATGCCGAAGGTAGTATCGCGTAGATATGTCACATGCTCCTCGCTTATAGGTTTCGTAAATGCAGGCCATCCGCAGCCAGAATTGAACTTGTCCGTCGATACGAACAGCGGTTCACCACTCACGACATCTACGTAAATTCCCTTTTCAAAGAAGTCGTCGTATTCTCCAGAGAATGCTCTTTCAGTTCCTGACTTTCTAACGACGTTATAAGCCTGTGGTCCGATGCGGTAGAATAGCTCCTCCTCAGTCTCATCTGACGGATAGAGGTCGTCCTTTACCTCCTGACCAGCCTCTGCAGTTTCTGCTGCGAACAGAGCTCTAACTTCTTCAATTTCATAGTTTGTAATGTGGCAGTATCCGCCTGGATTCTTATCGAGATAGTCCTGATGATAATCTTCAGCATCATAGAATGAATACAGCGGTTCAAGCTCTACGTAGATTTCCTCATGGATTTCCTCCTGTTGGGCAAATACTTTCTCTAGTGTCGGCAGATCCTTCTCATCCTCGTAATACACGCCCGTCTGATACTGTGTTCCGATATCAGCTCCTTGTTTATTCTGAACAGTTGGATCGATAACCATAAAGAACGCATGGGTAAGCTTCTCAAGCGATAATCTCTCGGGATTATACACGATTTTAACAGCCTCTCTATGACCAGTATTGCCTCTACAAACCTGCTCATATGTAGGGTTCTCAGTACTTCCATTTGCATATCCAACAGTTGTCTCTATAACCCCCGGTATCTCCTTGAACACCCTCTCTGTGCCCCAGAAGCAACCACCGGCAAAATATATATTCTTACTCATTGTTTCTCTCCTTATCGACACAAACATCTAAATTAATAAGCATAACTGTCTCCGTCCGTATAGCTTGTGTACAATTTAATTATATACATTCTAACCGTTTTTTCAATGCTTTATTTTAGGAATATATCTCGTTCAAAAGGCTTCGGAATAACCAGACCACCTTTACCATACATCGCTGGTATGAGGCCAGAATCCTCATCTTTAATAATGTTACCCCACTATGTTACCTCGTTATATGCAGTATCTTGATCTTGTGTCTATCAATAATTTCTTTAAATTCCACAAGTCCCTTTTCTAACTCTTTCTTCTTCGCTTCTATAGCCTCTTCGCTTTCTAGAATTTCTTGTATGTTATAAGGAAACTCTTCCCTTACAACTTCAATAGCAGCCCTTACCCTGGCACTCTTCTGTAGAATTCGTTCTTTCTCCTTCAAAAGGTGCACTCTTACATCTTCATGTTCGTAAGCCGGAATTTCATCATTGGCTATGATACTAATTGTCTTAATCGTCTCTAAATCCCCTTTTTTATATGCCTGCACAGCATTATTGAACAATTCAAGCTTTACTTCAGATAAGTCTGGATTAAGATCAGGATGAAGAGCCTTTACAATCTGCCTATATAGAGTCTTGAGCTCCTTGGATTCTTCTTTATATAAGCGTTCTAGATTCTTTCGTTCAATCGCTTCGTTTATCTTCTCCAGCTGTTCTTCAAGCTCTCTCTTGTAGTCTTCAAACTCTTCATCAAGGAGTGCTTCTATTTCGCTAAAATCAATCTTTTCTTGTCTATTCTTTTTAGCCTGGATGAGCTCGATTTTTCTTCTCAATCTAGCCTCTAAACACTGAGCTTCGTAGAGCTTGTACTCAATGGCTCCAAATTCGGCAAAGTAATTCGCCTCTAGATTTTTGCAAACAACGAAACGTAACTCATCATACTCGAGCAGTGCCATGGATAGCTCAGTACGAGCCCAATCTACTTCTTCTTTGAGCTTTGCAATCTCAGGAAAAACTATTAATTTGTTTTTCATCAAAATTCCACCTTTCAATAATTATGAATCACACATTGCCTATTTCTATTGATAGTTAGCTAAAGTTTACCAAACTGACGTTATTTATTCAAATCGTCTATTTGTTTATGAAGATGATTCTAGATATATAGATAAAAACAGGACTCCATCTGGAGTCCTACATTATGCATAGTTTTTGACTCAAACTCTAATACGATTTTTAACTATCTTTTCAAAAGTTCTTATATGCCGATATAGCCTGTTGTTTCAGGTATTTCCGGCATTTTATCTATCGGGAGATGCTCACATATTTTCTTAAATCCGCTTGTGTTTTCGCTTTGAAAGGTAGTAAAGAAGTAGTAAAACATCTCTTTTCCTTTAAGCCACCAGTCTGAAAAATTCCGCCTGTGCGCTGTCAAATGTGGCGTGTGCGTAATAGTTCAGTGTCATGGTAATGTTGGCGTGTCCCATAAGATACTGTAAGGCTTTCGGATTCATTCCCGCATTTGCCATGTTAGTGCAGAACGTGTGTCGCAGGGTATGGGGCGTTGTTACCGCCGGCAAAGCTTCCTCATGATTTTTGTTATACTTTTCTACAAGTCTGCGAAACATAGCATCATAGTTGATACAAGCCTGTGGTGTTCTGTTCCTTGTGAGAAAAAGAAAGCCTGTGTAGCCGTCAACCTCGAAACTACTTTTTCTTCGGCTTTGCACAACTCTCTGCAAGGCCTCAAGAACTCGGTCGCTCATTGGAATTTTCCGAATACCGTTTTCCGTTTTCGGTGTTTCAATGCGGTACGATTTTTTACCGGAGTATTGAAGTTGATGATCCACATTGATTGTCCGATTCTCAAAATCAATATCGCTCTCCGTCAATCCGCAAAACTCTGAAATACGAAGTCCTGTTCCAAGCAGAATGATAAGCTCGTCATAATACTTATGATAGACCTTATCGCTTTTCACAAAGGAAAGTAAACTTTCTTCTTGTGCAGGCGAAAGAGGAACCTTCGGCTCGGTGTCATCCTCAATAACTGTGTTGATATGAAAGTCAAAGGGATTTTTCCTGATACAGTCATCCTGAATGGCGGTATAAAAGGCTGCCTTTAGAGAACGCTTGTAATTGCTGATGGTTTTGAAAGAATAGCCTTTTTCTTTCATTCGTAAAGCCCATTCCTTTGCATCAGACATTTTTACATTCTCGATGCTGCAAGTGCCTATAGTATCTTCCTCAAGGATTCTCATAAGCTGTTTTCTGCCTTGCTTTGTACTGTGTCTTACATTTGCATGGTTTCGTATCTGCTTTGCGTAAAGCTGGCAGACGGTCATTTTCTTTCCCACCGGGTCAATCCCGTCATCAAGGTCTTTTTGTATCTCCTTGACCTTTTCCCGCAGGGATTTATCCTCGCGTTTTCCTTTCGGGGTCTTATCCGTTGGAACTAATTTCCATGCGTACACAAACTGCGTCTTTCCAAAGGTGTCTATATATTTGTAAGCATATCTCCCGTCTTTTCTCTGGCTCTCTCCTGACCGCAAAACTCGGTTTTTGCTGTCCCGTCTTTTTTCTGACATGTTATGCTCCTTTCCAAGACGGAAAGAGCCTTGATATGCTATATCTATTATAACATCGTCAAGGCTCGATCTCCATTAGATTGTGTCAACCGTATCGATCATTTTTTCAAACTGCTTGCGCTTGATCTGAATACGGTTGCCGTTTAATATCACCCAATTTGCGTTAGGATTTTCTTCTGCCAGCTTTCGCAGCTTATTTTCTCCAATGCGAAAATACTTTGCCGCTTCTTCTATTGTAAGGGTATATTTTTCCCAGATAGGCACATCAGTATGATTCATCTCATCGCCCCCTTTCTCAAAATAGGTATAGTAAAAGTTCTGATATTTGTATGTTTTAAGAAAGGCACTACCGGACGGCTTTAAGCATTAGCCTCACGGGAATTTCACTCCTGCATGGATCTCATCCAGCCCTACCCATTGCCTGCGACGCTTTGAACGCTCGGACTGTGGCTATAGGGGAGTATCATTATATATTTTGCGCCGTCATGGCTCGCAAGCAGCTACGCTTGCTTTACGGCAAAATGTTTCTCGCTCGGCTTCCGGGTAGGGAAGTGTCATGGCGCATTTTCCGCATAGCTAAAGCACAAAAGGAAAGTATCCGGTTTGCCCTATGATACGCCGCCGTTATCTTGCGGGTATATTTGTCAAAGAACAGGTTCAAGATTTACTGCCTTATCTGCGGAAAGGGGAACGCAGATTGTTACAGTCTTAAACCTTGAACATCAGGACAGCCTGCATCAGCTTTGAACGAAGGCGATCTCGTATATCCTCGTCTATGCCGTAATAGGTGTTTCCCCGTTCATCACGGAGTTTTCTCATAGAAAGGTGTGCGATATAGCCTGCGTAATGCTGGCAGACAATATTCATTGCCTGCGGCTCTCCCTTGGTTGCGGCTATGATTACCGGATAAGGCAACAAGCCGCGTTCATCGTCGGTTGTTTTACCAGTCTGGGTAGTCATAAGCGTGTTCCTCCAAATAGCGTTTTAGCAGCTCAAATGAGCTGGTTCTCCGATACTGCACTGTGCTTCTCGGAATCTGATAGAGTGCTGCAATTTCCGCATCGCTCATATCAAAGAAGTAGTAGAGTAGAGTAGAACGGCTCTTCTTTTTTCTTCCGGCAAGCTGTGGATTGCGTCAGCGATAAGCTTTGCGCTCAATTCTTTTCCGCCTGCGAAAAAGGTTTGTTCTTCTTTATCTTCTGCAAAGAAATCTTCACAGGTATAAAGCTGGTTTTCCTCTTTCGGTGTCAGGTCGGAAAAACTGATTTCGTGTGCCTGCCGCTTCCGAAGTGCCTTATGGGCATTGATACTTTCGTTTTTCAATGTCCGCTTGCAGAAGCCGTTAAATGCGCAGCGTATCTGCCATTCGGTCCGCTCAGGTTCATTCATGGTATTCACCTCCTTTCGCAGCCGCGAAAGCGGGTAGAATTTCCCCTTTCGTAAACCCTCAACAACGGAGAGATGAAAACTGCCAAAGAAAAGCGAATATTTTTAGAAAAAAGTTTTTGTGAACACAAAAAATCCCGACTGCACAGGGCAGCCGGGATCGGACATGAAAAGATAGCTATATGGATAGGATGTAACAGGTTATCCGTAAAGGCACGGAAACCCGGAAATAGAATATATCCCCTTTAACAAGATTTTAATATAGCGAAAAATAAACACGACGATACCTCCTTTGATACCGCCGCATTTTCGTATGATATTATTAAATTCAACCTTCTCCGTTATTTACAGCGGCCTTATTTTGGATGTGATGTTATTACTTGCATAAAATTTATCTCCTTATCACAAACCTTTCGATTTTATTTTTAAGAACACTTTAAGCGAAAGACCATCCTTCTGCTTTTTCTCTTATACTTATGAAACGTTGATAAAGGCCCTCTTGTTTTATCAGCTCTTGATGAGTTCCTTTTTGAACAACTTTTCCGTTATCAATTACAAGTATTTGATCTGCGTTTTCTATGGTCGCTAACCTATGTGCAATAACAATTACCGTTTTTCCTTTCGTTAATTCCGTAATAGCTTGTTGAATCATATGTTCATTTTCCGGATCAATACTTGCAGTTGCTTCGTCAAGAATTATAATAGGAGAATTTTTTAGAATAGCACGTGCAATAGAAATTCTTTGCTTTTCACCACCTGATAAATTTGCTCCGCCTTCTTCAACAATCGTTTCATATCCATTTGGAAATGATGTAATAAACTCATGACACCTTGCTTTTTTCGCTGCTGCTACAATATCTTCATAGGTTGCATTAGGATTACCAAATTTTATATTGTTTGCGATTGTATCATTGAATAGATAAACTTTTTGAAATACCATAGAAATATTGCGAAGAATACTTTCACATGTCATATCTTTTATATTGTGTCCATCTATTCGTATAGTTCCCTTGTTCACATCATAAAATCTTGCAATTAAATTACATATAGTTGTTTTTCCGCTTCCGGATGGACCTACAATCGCTGTTGTAGCACCTTGTGGCAATATGAAGCTAACATCTGATAAAACTGTTTTTTTGTCATAAGCAAAAGAAACATTTTGAAATTCTATATTATATGCATCTAAAGATATATCTTTTCCATTCTTGTCAATTTCTTCTGCTTTCTGAATAGAATCAAGTTTGTCCAATGTCGCATTGATAACCTCAATTACATGGATAGCACTATTCACTTTTTCCAAATGATTGAACAAAACAAACGAAAACATATCAAGCATAAGCATGACGAAAATAGGCATACTTCCATTCAAGGTGAGATATGCTGAAGCAATGACTACGCCAATGGAAGTAGTTTTAAGAATTAACTGATGCAGGCAATTATATGGACAATATTCCAACTCTAATTTTACGTTTACTTTTTTATGGTTTTGAAATGCGTTCCTTATTCCTTCTACGGCTGCACCTTCCTGTTTGAAGGCTTTTACAACTTGCATTCCTCTCAAATATTCTATTGTGTTTTCTACAATTTCATCTTGGGCTTTTTGATGTAATACTGCGTTACGGTGTGATATTTTTTCAAGTGCATACATAATGCATGTAGAAACAAGTAGCCCTGTTAAGGATATAACTCCTGCTATCGGACAGAATATTGTCAAAGATATTATCATCACAACAACTGTTATATGACCATTAACGACAATATCTATCATATGCATGCAGTACATTTCTATAAATGAAAGATCAGTTGTAGCAGCAGAAGATAATTCTCCTATATTATTGTGATTGAAGAATCCAAGTGATACTTTCTTAAAAAGGTTTCCCAATTTGATACGTTGCTCTGCTGTCGCCTCATATCCCACACTTTCTTGAGTAATTGCACGCAGATATGATGAAATAAATCGTAATAATACACATACAATAACAGAAAAAAGGAGTTTCCATATCATTGTATGATCTAATGGTTCTTTTCCGCTAAAGTCATTCAAAATGGCATTTAATCCATAAGATGCCAACATAATCGGCAAAGCAGTAAATATTCCATTCAAAAAAGCAAAAATAAACCCTATATATACTCGTTTTTTATAGTTTCCAGTCCAATCAATCAACCTTTTTACAGTTCTGAACATATGCTTTCCACCTCCTGTTTAGAATTTGCAGACCAATTTCTTGCTCCTATATGAGCTTCCCACATATTACGATAGAGGGAATCGGAATCTAATAGCAATTTATGTGTACCGATCGAATGAATTTCTCCATTTTTTAAGACAATAATTTGATTAGCGTTTGTTATAGTGGATAGTCTGTGTGCAATAACAAAAAGTATTTTTCCTTTGGTTAAAGCCGATATTGATCGTTGCATTTTTTCTTCATTTTCTTGATCTGCAAAAGCAGTAGCTTCATCAAGAATAACTATAGGAGCATTTTTTAATATCATTCTTGCAATAGAAATCCTTTGTTTTTCACCGCCGGACAATCTATTTCCAGCATCACCTGCTTGCGTATCATATCCATGCTCAAGCTTTTGTATAAAGTCATCACAGCAAGCAGCCTTTGCAGCAGCATAAACTTCTTCATCAGTAGCAGACGGTTTGCCCATTCGGATATTTTCTTTTATGGAGCAGTGGAAGAGAAAGTTATCTTGAGTAACAAAACTTATTATGTCAGATAACTGTGATATAGGAATCTGACGTATATCTATACCACCAATAGATATAGAGCCTTCGTCTACATCCCAAAACCGGGCTATAAGTCGTGCAATCGTAGATTTGCCACTTCCTGAAGGCCCTACCAGAGCTGTAAAAGAATCCTCAGGAACCGAAAATGTAATATTAGAAAGAACTTTATTATCTTTATTTTTGCTATATGCAAAAGAAACATTTTTAAGCTCTATATTGTGGTTCTCTATGGAAAGTGAATTTTTAGAATCAGGAAGCTCTGTTACATGTAGTAGCTTATCTACATCATGAATTGCATATTCTACCGCCTTAACATTACTGACGTGTAATGTGTAATTCATTAAAGGATCAACGATGCCCATTGACAGAATAAAGCACATTACCATGTTTTCAGGCGATAATGTACCGGTGGCATATAAAATCATTCCTACAGGTAAAGTTCCTAAAAAGGTGGATGGAAGCACCGAATTTCCAAAGTTCATTAGTTTCCACACACTTTTATACCAGTTCAAAGTGTAATCCTTAAATGATTTTACAGCTTTTGAAAATTTTTCATAGGATGTAGAAGATTGATTGAAAGCTTTGATTACTTCTATTCCTTCAACATATTCAACAATCACTCCATTTACATAATTGCTGGATTCCATATAATCTGCATACTGTTTATTAAAATTTTTCATCATACTAAAATATGCAACAGAAGCAATCGGCACAGTTATTAACATCGCAAGAGCCATACGCCAATCTATGCTTATTAAATATATAAAAACAGCAATCGGTAGGCATAAATTAGAAATTCCTTCAGGAATCATATGTGCTAAAGGTAATTCGATGGTTTCAACTCTATCTACAATTACGCTTTTTAATTTTCCAACAGATTCTTCAACTACTGTTCCAAGAGGAGCCCTCATCAGCCGCTCGGCAAGAGCAAGTCGTATGTTCTCCAAAATACTATACGCAGATGCATGGGACAGACTTGTAGAAATACCATGAAAAATATACCTAAAAGTATATCCGCATACAGCGATCAAACCCCATACCCAAACATTAGGAATTGTAGCCGAACCGTTTATAAATGAAGTAATAATATGATACACACTCCAATAAGGTATAAGACCTGAGGCTACACTAACCAAAGCACATATAACAGATAATATAATTTTGCCTTTACATTGTGATGCAAAGGAGAAGACAATGGAAATCCAGCTTCTCTTTTTCATTATTTGTTCCTCCTTCAATAAAAAATAGAGAGTATCGTATATTATTCGACACTCTCTATTCTACCAATATTAAATTTTTCATCTACTCTACATAGGTATGCTTAACTCCATTTAGATTTTAATTTTCCTATATTCTAATGGGGTTACACCTTTTATGTTCTTAAACGCCTCTGCAAATTTACTACTGTTTGAATATCCCACTTCTCCTGCAATGGTTGAAACAGTTTTATCGGTTTCTGTAAGGAGTGTTGCAGCCATGTTTATTCTGTATTTTTTCATGTATGAGTATATTGCTGATCCATAGATTCCTTTGAAACATTCTTTTAAGGATGATTCTGAAATATCAAATTGCCTTGCAAGTTCTTCAATCGTGTAATGGTGTTCCGGAGCAGCCGTTATAAAGTTTTTTATAGCTTTTACTTTTTCAACTTTAGTTTTATAAAAATATGGTCGTTCTTTACGAATGGCAGAAACATCCGCAATTTTTAATGAAACAAGAAGTTCCAAAATTTTGATTTTAAGATATTCTGATTTAATTGAATCTGGCACATTATAAATCTCGGAAAAAATATGATCTGTTAAAGAATCCCCATGTATAATGCAAGGTTTCTCATTCAAAGAAAATTTTTTCTCCAAATCAAATAAATCTATGGAAAAAAGTTGTAATTGCTCCTTAACGCTGCTTTCCATAATATCTGTAACAGACAAATTGATTGTAATACCATGATAATGGCTCAAGGGGAAACTACAATAACGGTATTCTGCAACATGCAAATTTTCAATTAAAATATCTCCCGGTTCTAAATACAAATATTCATTTGAGGAAGTTTCTGATTCCATTCTCCCTTCACTGCAATGATGAATACTAATATAATGACCGGGGTCTATTTTTCTTCCTGTTCCTTCTTCGGAATGAAAACTGTTATACATCAATGATATTCCCGGATAAAGAGGGTAATATATAACCGTACCATCTGCATTTCCACCGTTAAGCTGATATACAGAACATAAATCATCTTTACAGAGCAATTCAAATTTTTGCTCTTTGAAAATTTTATCAATATCAAACACTACTATCACCTCGCTGTAAGAAAAATTTCTTTAAGCGTTCCGTTCCACTTAAATCTAAAGGATATTGTTCTTTCACCATTCCATTTTCTAAATGAAGTATATAAGTGCAACAACTTGCTATAAGCTCATAATCATGAGTAACAACAAGTACAGTTTTTCCTATCTGTGATAAATCGGTAAGTTCTTTTGCAACATCTCGCATGTGAAGAAGATCCAGTCCACTTGTGGGTTCATCAAAAATCATAATTTCACGTTGAGATGCCAAAGCACTTGCTATTGCTACTCTTTGTTTTTGACCTCCTGAAAGTGAAGCGGGATGCTTTTCCTTAAATTGAAGTAATTCAAGTTTTTTTAATATCAAGTCAATCTCCGGTTCATTCGGGTTTTTCATGCTTAATATCAATTCTTCATATATGCTTTCGGCAAAAAGTTGATGATTCACATCCTGCATTACCATATAACAATAGGAAAGACGCTGCTTTCTATTTAATGCTTTATTATTTATTGTTATTATACCCTTACATCTTTTTTCAAGTCCACAAATGCATCTTGCAAAAGTTGATTTTCCAGCACCGTTATTTCCTATTATTGCAATTACATTTGCTGCTGGTAAAGTGAGAGAGGGCACTTGTAAAGCTCTATCTTTCTTTGTGTATGAAAAGAAAAAATTTGAAAAAAATATTTCATCCTCTCTCTTCATGTTCTTTACAGACAATGGAAATAAATTTAGTTCAAAAGGACGAAGCCCCATATCTATTTGCTCGGATATAGATAATTTTTCAATATCGGCACTGGTATATTCTTTTTGTATTTGCCCATCCTCCATATATATTACACGATCAAAGAGACCTCTCAAATAATAAAGACGATGTTCAGCTATCACAATGGTTTTGCCTTGATTTTTCCATATTGAAATCATTTTCCGAAGATCATCGGTTGAATGTGTATCTAAATTGGAAGAAGGTTCGTCTAATACAATAATGGAAGGGGAACTGACTGATACTGAAGCACATGCTATTTTCTGTTTTTCCCCTCCAGATAAATTAAAAATATTTTTACCAAGGAGATGATTTATATTGAACATGGCAGCTGTTTCAAATATACTGCTGACGATTTTATTTTCAGGTAATCCTTGATTTTCACACGCAAAAGCCAATTCACTTGTTGAATCCACATTGAAGAATTGAGTTCTTGGATTTTGGAACACGCTTCCAACAAATTTTGGAATTTCATAAAGTGAAAGTTTACTAAGATTATGGCTATCAATAATTACATCACCTGATAAACGGCCATTATAATAATTTGGAATAAGCCCATTTATCAACCTTGTTAATGTGGTTTTTCCACACCCTGATTTTCCACATAATAGGACAACTTCTCCGTTTGGAATTACAAGATTTATTTCATGCAAACCTCCAGACGCTCCTTCCATATTATATCGGAAGTTGACATTTTTTAACTCTATCATTTTTTCACCCTATTTCATCAAACCAGAAAACCAATCCAACATATGAGTGCTGCTATAATAAAAATAGCATCAATCATATTAAATCCTATTTTGCATATATTTGTTCGTTTTGTTGGACTCCCTAATCCACGCGTAAGTGCAGCTGCTGATAGTTCTTCACCGATTTTCGTAATAGAAATCATTAGTGGAACAATGCGATATTCCAACATCTTGATAGGGCTTCTAAAAGTTGTAATACCTCGCATTTTCATAGCATCCTGAATAGCTCTATATTCTTCTTTTACTGTTGGGAAAAATCGAAATACCACAGACATTGGAATGATTATTTTTTCCGGGATATGCATCTTTTCCATTGAGGCGATAAATTCACTAACTGTTGTTGTATCAATAAGATAATATCCCATCACTATTCCCGGTAATATTTGAGTATATATTCCTAATATCGCACCTAACATAAAGCTAAATGCACCTTTTAATGTTGGAAACAGAAATATACTTAAACAAAAAAGTATCGTGTAAAATAAAAAAAACTTTAATGCTGCTTTTAATCGCATAGAAAAAAGCAACATAAGAATGGGAAATACAGCGGCTATAGGGCGAATATAAATCATCGCCCCATCAAATTTTCCTGCACACATAATAGTAGTTACTGTAATAGTTAAGAAAATTTTAGTGCGTGGGTCAATATGAAAAATGGATTTTTGTTCAAATGGTAATTGCTTGAGATTTTCCATTAAGCAATACCTGCTTTTTTGAAATGTTTTTTTAGAACAGTTTTGCCCAACATCGCACCTAAAATTCCACCAATAAGACAAGATAAAACAAGAACAGGATACATCCAATTTGGTGTAAGTGATGCAAGTGCATCTGCGTATTCCTTTCCATAACCCTTTTCCATAGTCATAAAGAACTCATTTCTCATAAAAAACAGCCTGCTAAAAAAGCCCATTGTCAGAATAGAAAAAACGGCATATCCAATTATTGTATACTTCATGCTCTGGTATTTGCCCATTTTCATAATTACGTCCGCTAAAAAACCGCAGGCAACACAAAAGGATGCTACTAATAGCCCACTACCCATAACTGTAAAGAGTATTGCTAAAATTATTCCTGTTATTGAAATCATCCCAAAGCTCCGTACTTTTGTAACATAAAGCATAAACGGAATTCCACATGTAATAGGGCATATCAGTCCTAACAATACATCAAGAATAGGAATATATCCCAGCATCATTGTCGCAAAATAAATGACAAAATAGATGGTTGTAAAGATACCAATGTTAATTAAATCTTTTGCTTGTAATTTGTTGTTCATAATATTACCTCCTGTATCAGTTAGTGCTATCTAACACATATATTTTACTATACCATGCTCTAAAAAAGCTAACTACTCTATATAGGTAAAAAAGCTCCAATTAGTTTATTTTTATTTAAGATATTGACGACTATTGTCAGAGTAAAATCCTTTCTATATATTTTTTATCAGATGTATTTATTGGCAAAAAGTGAATTTCCGTTGTTGTAGAGATTAAGGGATAAGAAGAATAGCAAGCATAGGAAAGGGGTACCCTTTCCGTATTTCAACCTATGTATGCTTACGCTATAGGCTGAAAATTGCTTGTTGGGAAGTGTCCCAAACCCTCTATGAAAACAGAAAGGAAATTCACCTATGAATAACAGAAAAAGAAATGTGCAGATTAAATTTCGTGTTACGGAAGAAGAACGCAGCTTGATTGAAGAAAAAATGAAACAGGTGCCTACAAGAAATATGGAAGCGTACCTTCGGAAAATGGCGATAGACGGATATATCATTCAGGTCGATCACAGCGATATAAAGAAAATGACGGCAGAGCTTCAAAAAATCGGAGTCAACATCAATCAGATTGCAAAAAGAGCGAACGCGACAGGAAATGTGTATCAGGAAGATATAGAAGAAATCAAAGGAGCATTAAAAGAGATATGGCGGTTACAAAGATTAAGCCTATTAAAAGCACACTGAAAAAAGCTCTTGAATATATCCAAAATCCCGATAAAACCGATGACAAAATGCTCGTTTCCTCTTTCGGATGCAGCTATGAAACCGCAGATATAGAGTTTGCCTTCACACTTTCACAGGCACTTGATAAAGGAAACAATTTAGCCCATCACCTCATACAGTCCTTTGAGCCGGGAGAGGTCAGTTTTGAAAAAGCCCATGAAATTGGAAAGCAGCTTGCGGACGCCGTAACAAAAGGACAGTATGAATATGTCCTAACTACCCATATTGATAAAGGGCACGTCCATAATCACATTATTTTTTGTGCTGTCAATTTCGTAGATTATCACAAATATAATTCCAACAAAAGAAGTTATTACGGGATTAGAAATGTCAGCGACCGTTTATGCTATGAAAACGGATTGTCGGTTATCACTCCGGAAAAAGGACGAAAAGGAAAAAGCTATATTGAGTATCAGACAGCAAAGAAAGGTACAAGCTGGAAAGGAAAACTGAAAGAAACGGTTGATCTTCTGATTCCTCAGGTAAAGGATTTTGAAGAGCTTTTAGAGAAGCTTCAAGCTTCCGGTTATGAAATCAAACGCGGGAAATATACATCCTGCTGTGCACCCGGACAGGAGCGATTTACAAGGCTGAAAACTCTCGGTATTGATTATACGGAAGAAGCAATCAAAAAACGCATTGCAGGAATAAGAAGCCATAATGTCAAGACACTGAAGCAGGAACAAGGAATATCTCTACTGATTGATATTGAAAATAATATCAAGGCACAGCAATCGGCAAGCTATGAGCATTGGGCAAAAATCCATAATCTGAAACAGGCTGCAAAGACAATGAATTTCCTTACGGAAAATAACATTAAGCAGTATGAGGATTTAATCAGTCGAATAGATGAAATCGTCCTCGACAGCGAACAGACGGCAACTAACTTGAAGCAGGCGGAAAAGAAGCTGTCCGATATGGCTGTTCTGATAAAAAATATCTCAACCTATCAAAAGACAAAGGATATTTACAGAGGATATATCAAGGCAAAGAATAAGGAAGCATACAAGCATAAGCATGAAAGCAGCCTGATTCTTTATGAAGCTGCGACAAAGGCGTTAAAGGATGCAGGCATTAAAAAGCTTCCGAATCTTACCACTTTGCAGAAAGAATATTCTGATCTGCAAAAGAAGAAAGATGCCATATATTCCGACTATGGAAAATTAAAAAAGAAAGTCAAGGAATATCAAAAAATCAAACAGAATGTTGATATGATTTTACAAAGAAAAAACACAGGCAGGGAGCATACAAAAAACCTTGAATAATTCCTCTTGTGGATGATGACTAAAATTCATGGTATGATATGGCTAACTAAAGAAACGGGAAATACACAATATTAAGGGCAGAAAACAGTTCCCGGAAGAAAAGGAGCTGATAGAATGACGCGCAAAGAAATATGGAAAGATTTTTTTAAGAAAGTAATTATCCCTGTTTTACTGACGGGATTTCTCTTTTACTGGGGAACGAAAATATTTACGCAAAACGGAGAAACCAACTATTTCTATGTATGGCTGTTTTGCGGAGTTCCTTTCGGTATCCGAAGAATGTTCCTGTGGCTGATTCCGATAAATCACGACTTTACCGCAACGGTGGGAATATTTGCCGTAAATATCATAGCCGGCGGACTGATCGGCTGCATTGTGATTATCTGGCAGCTTCTCGTTGCGGCATGGTACATTCCGCTTACAATATACAAGCTTGTCAAGGAATAACGGAATTTCAGACACAAAAAAACAACGGACGCAGCGGCCACAAATTCATGGCTGCCGCGTCCGTTTTTCTCTTGAGAGTTTTCCTTGTGTTACGCAGTTAAACCTCGTTTTTAAGGATTTAGGTATGAATCCCTGTCATAAGCTGAAATGCTTCTAAAAAGTAAGGTTATACAAGGCATTTGCACCCTCTATTTCGTAACAAGGCTTCGCTTTTTTCTCATACGCTCTGCCGCTTGCTTTCTTGTGATTTTCTTTCTGCAATCGGGGCAATATTTCGCATTGTTGGATTTTGACGCAAAGGGCGCTCCGCATACGGTGCAGCGTCGTTTTTCCTCCAGTGCGTAAAGCTCTGCAAAAAGCTCTTTGTCAAGAGGAAGCACCGCATCTGAAAACCAACGGCAAAGAAGCGAACAGGAAATAAGCTGCGGGCAATGACAAGGCTCCCCATCATCAAGTAAAATGCAGTTTCCACTATCAAAGTTGCAGCATTCTTTTTTTACAAGGCGATTGACACGCTTTACCTGTTTCGGTGAAAGCGGCTTTGCTTTCCTCATATTTCATCGGCGGGATCAATGGAAAGCGCGGCAAATTCCTCATCTGACAGGCTGTTTACCTTTTTTACCGTACGCTTTGCAAGCTCCCGCATATCACTATCCATAAAGGAAAGTGCAAATGCAATCTTCTCCGTTACTTCCTCCTTGCTTTTGCCCTTGTAAATGCTTAACAAATTCATTTCTTCAACTGTAAAAGGATTCATGCTATACCTCCAATTCATGATGTTTTGTTTTCGTGTTATGTTTTTTCTGTTCAGACTGTTTCTTTGCTTCCTTTAGCTGCTCCATAATAGACGGCTTTTTCTCCGGTTCTTTGCTGCTGCAGTTTTCCGCCTTAACCGCCTTTGCAAGCTCGGTAAGAGAAATAGCTTCTCCCGCCTTTACTTTCTGCTCAAGCTCGCTTACAGTAGGTGTATTCGGGGTATTGTTGATAATCCCGTCAAAGTTATTGTCGTTTTGCTCTACTATATCTTCCACGTGCTTTAAGTAATTTTGCGGTTTCAGAAATTCCGGTGCTTCCTTATAACCGAAGCGATCAACATAGTGGGCACTGTCCTTTCCGTCCTTATGAAGTACAACCACATCGGAAACGGACAGGCTGTGCCCGTAAAAATCCTTTGGATGATCGATATTAAAGCGGGTGTAAATATCTTCAAGGGAAAGCCCCTCTGTAAGCTCCGCCTCATATACCTTTACATAATGATCCGGGTTAAGTGTCTGTCCCGATGCTTTTAAGCGGTCATAGGATTCAAATTGAAGCTCTCTTGTTTTTTCGCCTCGCTTTAGCTGATAAATCTGAAAGGTATCTTTTTCAAGTCCGGTATTTTCCGCTTTCGCATAAAGCTCTTTAATCTGTCCGTTTGTGAGCTTCCCGGACTGCACCTTATCTAAAATCTTCTTGCATTGCTCTTTTGTCCCGGTATATAAAAGCTCGGACTGTGCCTTGCCGTTTTCTTTGACAAGATAGGCTTCAAGGCGAAAGTTTTTTATGCTGACTTTTTCAGAGGGTTCTTCAAGTATCTTGTAGATATATTCCGGGGCAGCTTCAATGCTGCCTTTCTTTCTGAATTTTCTTTGAAGCTCTATTACGCGTTCTCCCGTAAGGGGCTTTATGCTGCTGATGGCATCCGCCGCATAGATTGCATTGGAATTAAGCTGCCTTTGCCACGCTAAAGCTTTCGGCGACCAGCGAAAGCCGTTTGCCTTTAATTCATCTCTGATTTTGCCGTCCGGTTTATCATCAAAGAAAAGCTGCAGGCGGTTATCCTTTACATTGATTTCGGCTCTGCCTCCGGCAAACTCCCAGCCGGTGTAAAGCTCTTCCTTATTTACGGAAAGGCTTTGAATACGCTCTTTAATTCTTCTGATTTCCGCATTGTTATTGGAAAGTGCCCATGACGGATAGGGTTTGTCCTGCATGCCTCTGATTTCCATTCTCGCCTTTAGCTTTTCGATTGCCTCACTGTCAAGCTCCGGACAGCCCTCAAGGCTTTTATGCTTTCGGTAGTAGGCATTAACCGCTTTCATGGTTTCCTGCGCCCTTATCAGCTTCTCAAGTTTTGCATTTAATTTCTTTACGGCATCCGGATCATCTGCGCTGATTCCGCCCATTCCGGTGCTTCTGATTTTTTCAAGAAGTCCCTGAATCTCTTTCCATTCTCCGTAGTTTTTATCACGGGCGGCGTTTTGCTTTTCCTTTTTTCGCGTGGGGAAATTAGAGCCTCCTGCAATCAGTACAGAGGGAACACGTGAATCAATCGCAAAACCGTTATTCATATTTGCCGCAAGTTTTTTAGAGTAGGTATCAAGCAGGGCGTCGATTTTGGTATGAAAGGACGGATCCACTCTCTTTTTTTGATTTTCAGCAATTTCCGCCGCCTGATCCACAAGGCTTTTGTATTCATGAGTTGCACTTCCCGGCGTATAGTCCGAAAAGCTGTTCATTTCCTTTGCCCTTTTTGCCGCAGCTTCATTGATGGGATAATACCTTACCTGTATTCCGGCTTCCTTTTCCTGTGAAGCTTCTTCCTGCATCTTTTCAAAATCATCTATGGAGATTTCCTTTAAGTCTTGCCCTGAAAGCTCGTGCATTTTTAGGATTTCATCACGGGCTTTTTCAATAGAGATTTCCGGATTATCAAGCTGTCCGCCGTCAAGGTCTGTAAAGTCCGGCTGATACAGAGTATAATCATAGCCTGTTTCGCAGGTCTGAATATAGAGATAATTTCCGCTTTCAAGCAGGTAAGCCGCTTCCTGTTTTTCTTTCTGTAAAGCTGGTTCCGTTTCTTTTTCCGAAAGCTCATTTTCTTTTGCCCTTTGAAGCTCCTTGAAATGCCCGTCTATGCTGTCAATCAGCTCTGATGCGGCAAGGCGGATGGTTTCAAGAGAGCCTTTTAATTCGGATAATTCCTTGCCGCTACTCCAGCCTGCAACATATCCGAAAGAATAGTCGGAAGTATCAAGTCCGTAATGCTGGCATACGGTATAGGCAACGCTTTCCGCCTCAACCTCGCGGGTACGCTGGTTCGGACGATTTTCTTTTTCCTCTTTCGGTGCGTTCAGGTCAATGTCATGCAGCTTTGCATGGGCGATTTCGTGAATGGCGGTCTTTAGTGTTTGCAGCTCACTCATGTTATCGTCAACGGCGATTCTTTTTTCTGCAAGGTGATAGTAGCCGTGGACACTTCCCTCGATATGCTCAAGGGCAATCGGAACGGGAGAAGCCTTTTTCAGTGCCGTAAAAAAGTCCTCATACTGCGACACATCGCCGGTCAGCTCATTTACTCCGATAGAGGGAAGCTCTTTTCCTTCCGTCTGCGATACATCAAAGACGGATACCACCTTGTAGGCAGGAATGGTAATTTCCTTTTCTTCGGTAACTGCCTTTCCGTCTGCTCCGACAAGGGGCATATTTGTTTTCGGATCAAGCTTTTCCATTTCCTGCCTTACCTTAAAGGGTGCAGGGGCGATAATACGGATTCCTTTTTCTCCTTTTTTGACCGTTCTTCCGTGGCTGTTTTTCCATGCACTAAAGCCTGCAATCAGAGAAGCATCGGGCTTTTGTAGGGTAATCAGCATGGTATTGTTAAAGCTGTAATGATGAAACCTTGACATAACGCGAAGATACTCCTTGTACCTTTCGCTTTCAAAAACTTCTAAAATACCTTGCTCCAAACGATCCGTGATTTCCTTTAGTCTGTCCTTTTGATTTTCAGAGGTCAGGACAATGGGCGAAACTTCTTTTATTTCTTCTGCTTTTTCCATATATGGCATAAATTTTTCTCCTTTCTGTGAAATTAAATCAGATAGTGGTTGTTCCCACCGATCACCGAAACCTCGAATTATTGTCCGGCTGTTTGCTCCGTTTGCAGCGAACATTTCCAGCGTGGAAAATCCGCGATTAAAGTGATCGATATTGTGCGTATTGATAGGCGGTGCAAAATGTATTACGCCATCCTTGTAGCCTTTTCCTGTACCTATCCAGCCTCTAATGAAGCTGTCAAAGGGTGCTTTTACACCGGCTTTTCCATGTTCTTCTGCGTGGCTTGCGATAAGCTGATTCCCTTTGTACTGTTTCCCTATAATAAGCTCGCAGGAATCGGGAGAATACATAAAGCGACGATTTTCAATCTCCTGCATATCAAAGGAATTTGTCTTTGTATCAATCATGCACAAGTGATTTTCAAATGTAATTTTTTGCATTAAATCGGCAAGCCTCCTTTGTCCAAATGGTTAAGGGTCTGGGACTATCCCAGCAAGCAAAAACCTCCGCCGCCACAAACGCGGAAAACGGAGGTTTTTTACGGAAAGGGTACCCCTTTCCTATGCTTGCTATTCTTCTTTTTTCTTTCTCTCAATCTCAATACGATAGTTCACATATTTATCCCCGGTATCACAAAGAACCACATTTCCGTAATAGGTTTTGCCTGTTTTGTAAGAGTAGATGTTTTTTACCTTTGCCGTCTTATCTTTCAGAAGCTCTTTTGCTATCTTTGGCGTAAAGGTAATTTTCCTGTCTGTAAAGAAGCGGTCATTCTTCCACATGGAAAAGCGGCAATCCTTATCACTGCAATAGTAGTTCTTCTTTCCCTCATAAACGGGATTTTGACAGCGCGGGCATAAGCCGATCACGGTTTTTTCCTGTTTGAAAAGTTCCGGTTTTGCTTTTTCAGCGTCCTCATTTTCTATAAGCTCCTTTGTGAGAGCTTCAATCTTTTCCATAAAGCTGTCTGCATCCGCTTCGCCTTTTGCAATCCTTGAAAGCTCGTTTTCCCACTGGGCTGTAAGAAGCGGAGAGGTCAGGGCTTCGGGAAGTACGGAGATAAGATTCATTCCGTCTTTGGTCGGGATAAGCTGTTTTCCTTTTCTTGTAACAAAGCCTGCCTTAATGATTTTTTCAATTACGCCTGCACGGGTTGCAGGAGTACCTAAGCCTTTCCGCTCCGCATCCTCTGTTGTTTCCTTGTTTCCTGCACGCTCCATAGAAGATAGAAGCGTGCTTTCCGTGTATGCCTTCGGCGGAAGTGTATCATGCTCCGTAACTTTTATTGGGAAGCTGTCAAAGCGTTCTCCCTCACAAAATGCCGGAAGCTCTTTTTCGTTTTCTTTTTCCTGTTTTTCTTTTACGCTCATAAGAAAGCGTCTTTCTATATCTTTCCAGCCGAAAGATAACACAGTCTTTCCCTTTGCCGTAAAGGTGTGCTCCTCGCAGTTAAATGTAGCCGTAACCGTTTCATAGATATGGGAAGAAGCACAAGCCATAAGAAGTCTTGCGGATGCAAGAAAGAGAATGTTTCGCTCACTTTCGGGAAGCAGGGAAAGTTCCGTTTTTTCAAGCTCCATTGTAGGAATCACGGCATGGTGATCCGATACCTTTTTGCTGTTAAGAAGTCCGTCAATCTCCGGTGTAAATTCTATGCTTTGCATAAAGGAAAGCTTTGAAAAGAGCATTAGAATAACCTTATCCGCTGTTTCTTTCATATCGTCCGTCAGGTAATTGCTGTCCGTTCTCGGATAGGTCAGAAGCTTCTTTTCATAAAGGCTCTGCGCAAGGTCAAGTGTCTGCTTTGCGGTATACCCGAAAATGTGGTTTGCTTCCTTTTGAAGTGCGGTAAGGTCAAAGAGTTTCGGCGGCAGTACTTCCTTTTTTTCAGAGGTAACAGAAGTGCAGACTGTACTTTTTCCTTTGCAGGCTGCTGCGATTTTTTCCGCTTCTTCCTTACTTGAAAATCTATCGCTTATAGCTTCCGTACCGTCTAAAGCAAGGCGGACATGGTAATACTTTTCTTTCTTGAAATTGGTAATCGCCTCGCTTCGATCCGCAAGCATTTTTAGGGTCGGGCTCTGCACGCGTCCCACATTTAAGGTATGATTATATAAAAGGGAAAAGAGGCGGGTTGCATTGATTCCGATAAGCCAGTCCGCCTTTGCTCTGCACAGGGCGGACTGATAAAGGCTGTCATACTCTTTTCCGTCCTTCAGGCTTTCAAAGCCTTTTCGGATGGCACTTTCTTCCATTGAGGAAATCCAAAGTCTTTTTACAGGCTTTTTACATCCCGCTTTTTCCATAACAAAGCGGAAAATGAGTTCCCCCTCGCGCCCGCTGTCGCAGGCGTTTATAACCTCGGTAACATCATTTCTAAAAAGAAGTGCCTTTAATACGGAAAACTGCTTTTCCTTATCCTTTGATACGGTAAGCTGCCATGTTTCAGGCAGGACAGGTAAGGCTTCAAGGCTCCACTTTTCATAGCACTTTCCATAGCAGGCCGGTTCGGAAAGCTCTGCAAGGTGTCCGATGCACCAAGATACAAGAAAGTCTGTACCTTCCATATATCCGTCCTTTTTCGTTTCTATTCCAAGTGCGGATGCGATTGTCATTCCGACACTCGGTTTCTCGCATATAATTAGCTTCATATCTGATCCTTTCTAAAGCTCCGGTTCGCTTTTTTCTTTTATTTTCCTGATACAGTAACCGATGCAGGGGGACTTTCCCCTGTAAGGGCAGCCCTCACATTTTGAGGAAAAAGAAGCAGGCGGCTCTTTTTCGGACCGCCCGCATTTCGGTTTTTCCGTCATCAGTCGTTCATAGATACTGTCTGTAAACCACGTCATACTGTTCCATCCGGCTCTGTTTCTTCTAAAGCTTCCTCGCCGTCCTCGCTATCTTCCTCTGTAAAATCGTCCTCGTAATCCTCAAAGTCGAACTCGTCAAGATCGGTTGTACCCTTTACATCCTGCTTCGGTTTTAATATTTTGAAATAGTAGAAAGCGCCGCCTGCAAGTCCGAGAATTAAGATGAGGGATAAGGCAATCATTCCGGCAGGGTTCTTTTTTTCCTGCTTTTCCTCTGCCTTCGGTTTTTCCGCCTCCGGCTCTTTCTTTTCCTCCTCTTTTGGAAGCTCCGGCTTTGCGGTCAGCTTATCTTTTTCATCAATGATGGAGAGCAAGTCTTTTTCATCCACCTGATTTAAGAAATGAACCGTATTTTCTCCCTGCGCCGCATGGTCGATCACGATATAGAAGTAATTTCCGCCCTTGCTTTTTACAATGATAAATTCCTTATCCTTTGCAGCATCGCCCTTGACATTATCCACAAGGCTCATATTGCCGTCAGGGGTAAGGGGCGTTTTTTCTTCTTTCTTTTCCTCCGTCTTTACATTGCTGTCATCGGTAGCTTCGCCGCCGCCGTTTGCATAAGCGGGAATTGAAAAGCCGCACATAAAGATCAGTGCGGCAAAGAGAGTTGTCGTTATTCTCATCATGATTTTATTCTTCATTTTCCATATCCTCCATATACTCATTTTTTGTAACAGATTCATTGTCAGGGATTACGCCCTTTGCTAAAAATACGGAAAGCTCGGCAGGAGTCATGTGAAGCGATCTTACCATCTGCACGATCTCAAGATTTTCCGCCTCCGTTTTCTGCATTTCAAGCTCTTTTAGCCTGCCTTGCTGCTCCGTGATTTTCTCACGGGTCTTTTGAATTTCCTTTTCGATTTTCAGGATTTTTTTATTTGCCATAAATGTGTTCTCCTTTCGTTTTTTAATCCCAGTTCATCAGACCGTAGCCCTTAATGTAGCCGGAATTTAAGTCATAGCTTTTTATCTTGCAGGCATCGCCTGAATTTCCCTCAACGGTATAGACGCGACTGCCGTCCGTTCCGATAACGATTCCCACGTGATCGGCTCCGCCGTCACCGTCCCAGTCAAAGAAGATGGCATCACCCGGTGCAATATTTTTATAGCCTCTTGCTCCCCATTGTCCGCGTGAGGTAAACCAAGGAACGCCTTGCGACTGACAGCCTGCAAAACGTGGCTCGCTTTTTCCAGCCTTGTTATAGCACCAAGATACAAAGCAGGCGCACCATTCCACGCGTCCGTTAAAGCCGTACCAACTCCAGTAAGGATAGCCGCCCACATTTCCGACCTGCTTCTTTGCAAGATTTACAAGCTCCGGATTTCCGGGACGTGTGCCGTTTACAAAGTGAACGCCGCTTAAATCCTCCGACGCGCTGCCGTCAGGGGAGCCTCCGCCGAATACAAGGGGTTTGTTTCCGCTGGTTTCAAGATAGACGCGGTACATTTTAAGCTGTTCTTCATTTAAGATTTCTCTTGCAATATCAGAAAGCGGTGTCGTTTTCAGCTTTACATGAAGAATGTAATAGTTATACGGGACTTCTTCCTTTGTGGTTTCTCCGGTGTCAGGATCGGTATGGGTTTCCGTTCGGTAGCGTACCTCTATTTCTTCCTGCAGGGTCAAAGAATACTGCTTTCCGAAAATTTGCTGTAAGTCCGCCTGCACTTTGGAAAGAGTGTAGCTTTGGTGTTTTGCTGTAAGGATAGACGCAAGCTCATGGGGATTGTGCCCGATGCCGTCAAGCTCATATTTGTACTCGTCATAGCCGGGATGATCTTTTTCTACACTATCTATTTTCCCCTGAAGCTCACTTTCCATAGCGGCATAGGCATTTTCCACCGCCACAAGATCGCTGTCCTCGGATGTATAGCTTGTGCCTAAAATTCCGTTTAAGCCACCCGATAAAAGAGAGGAGCAGGACGATAAGCCGGTAAAAATCAGAATGAAGATTAAAAGCAGGGAAATAATAAGGGCAAGCCCTCGTCTGTGGCGTATGAGAAAGGAACCTGCCTGTTTTGTTTTCTCTGCGGATTTCCTTGCCGCCTTTGCCGCTTTCTGTCCTTTTTTACGAAGCTCTGCGGCATACTGCTTTTTTAATCTTTTCTTTTGCAGCATACGGTTGATAGGATTTGCAGATGACAGATTTGGATTTTCATACATGGCTTTTTTGTAAAAGTATTTTGCATTTGCTTTCTCTGCGGCTTTCTTTGCTTTTCTTGCCTTGCGGTAGGGCTTTAGCTTCTGATTTCTGTAATTTTCTCTTGCCTTTCTTACGCTGTAACGACCAAGTGTTTCTGCGGCTTTTTCGGTTTTGTGGGCTGCTTCAATTCCTGCATTGTCATGCTCCGTTTCATGAATTTTCTTATGCACAAAGGCGCCTGCTTCATCAAGGGCAGGAGAAAGAGGATTTGCAGACTTACCGGAGCCTATGGGCTTTTCCTTTTCTTCAAAGTGAAGCCTCGTTTTTCCTTTGCCGGATCTTTCATCAAACTCACGCTCAAAGGAAAGGCTCTTTTTCTTTGGGATTTTATCTCTTGCTTTATCAAGACGGTCCGCCGCCTGATCGGATTTTTTGATATATCTTTGAAGCTCCGGGATAGCTCTTTCTTCCTCGGTAAAGGTAAGCCTTGAGGATTTTCTTTTCAGGATTTCCTTATCCGATATAGGACTTTTGGGAATATCATTTTTGGGATTTTCCTGCATCCTTTTTGATATATTTTCTGTTTCTCCGGTTGTCATATTTTCTCTTATAAGCCCGTCCTGGCTCATCTTTTGCCTGAATTTGTCACGTGGCTTTAGCGGTTCTTTCAAAGTGCATCACCTTCCTTTCCTGAAAAGACGCAAGCGCTCTTGCAGCATCCAAGCTCAATATCCGCAATGTATTTAAGTATCGGGTAAACCTGCGCGGGAACGACGGCATTACCCAGTGCCTTTAAGCGCTTTACCCTGTCTTTCTTATCTTCTGTAAGCCTCGGAATATCCGTAGGCTCTGTTATCCAGAGGAGATTTCCGTCCATGCTCGCGGGAATCCCATCAGCCACTCCGCCCACTCCGGATTGAAGCGAAGATTGGGAGCTGCATCCTTTTCCAGATAATAGATTGCTTCTGAAAGATTCGCCGACCAGTGCCCCATTTTCTTCTTTCTGCGAAAGGAGCCCGCAGGAGATAGGATTACCTGCGGCACTCTCGGACGCGTTCCGGTGTCGGAAGCAAGGGGCGTAGGAAACATCTGCCCCCACGATAAAAGTTCGCTTGCGTTCATGCCATGCGCCGACGCTGCAAGCAGGAAGTACGAATGTCCAAACGGCATATCCCGCCTTCTCCAAGTCAATGATCGTTTTGTTGAGCCCCATATTGATGAAGTTAGCAACATTTTCGCCAAGCACGAAACGAGGGTGCAGCTCTTTAATAACTCTGCACATTTCCGGCCAGAGATAACGGGGGTCTGTAAAGCCCTTTTTTGCTCCGATGGCGGAAAAGGGCTGGCACGGGAAGCCTCCCGATATGAGGGTGACGCTGTCTTGTCCTGTTTTTTCAATAAATGCCTCCTTTGTAACTGTGGTAATATCCTGAAAACGCGGCACATCCGGCCAATGCTTTTTCAGTACGGCAGTCGGAAAGTCCGCCCATTCGCATTGACAAAGGGTGGAAAAGCCTGCGGCTTCCGCCGCAAGATCGATTCCTCCGATTCCGGTAAACAGGCTGAAATGGGTCAGTTTCTTCATTCAATACTCACTTCCTCCGGCTTTGTCGTCATGACCTTGTAAAGCTTCGTATCTTTCGGGAAGTGATCTACAAAGGGCAGAATCACATTTCCGTAAAAGAGAAGTCCTTCGCCGGATTCCGTATGGGTTACATATTTCATCTGCTGTGGAGAAATATTAAGCTGCTTTGCAAGGATATTTCTGTCGCTTACCGCTTGATTCAGCATCAGTACAAAGTCGCTGTTTTCAAAGATGTTTTCCACCTCTCTGCTGGATAAAAGATCCTTTATATTTTGAGTAATACCTGTGGGGATTCCCGACCATTTTCTGAAACGCTTCCAGATTTCAACGCTGTATGCCGCTGTCTGTTCCTCACGAAGCAAAAGGTGAAATTCGTCCATGTAGTAGCGGGTTGCTTTCTTTTTTGCTCTGTTTATGGTAACGCGGTTCCATATCTGATCCTGCACGATTAACATTCCAAGCTTTTTTAACTGCTTTCCAAGGCTCTTTATATCAAAGCACACAAGGCGGTTATTAAGCTCTACATTGGTTTGGTGATTAAATACATTAAGAGAACCCGTTACATAAAGCTCAAGGGCTGCCGCAACTCTTTCCGCTTCCGGTTCCGGCTGTCTTAAAAGCTCCTCATAAAGATTTCCTAAAATCGGCATCCTTTCAGGCACAGGGTCTGCAAGAAACTCCCTGTAAATATTTCTGACAGCACGATCGATGACCGTTTTTTCCACCGGCGCAAGTCCTTCCTTTCCTCCGACTACAAGCTCGCAAAGGGAAAGGATAAAATCCGATTTTAGCGCAAGGGGATTATCATCATCACTGTAATTAAGGTTTATATCCATCGGATTGATATATTCTTTGCTTGTGGGAGAAATACGGATAACCTGACCCAAAAGGCTGTTTACCAAAGGGGCGTACTCGGCTTCGGGATCGGATATATAGATGTCATCGTCCGTGATTAAAAAGGCGTTTGTAATTTCACGCTTTGCCGCAAAGGATTTACCGGAACCGGGCGTTCCCAGTATCAAGCCGTTCGGATTTTTCAGTTGCTTTCTGTCGCATAAAATCATGTTGTTACTAAGAGCGTTAAGCCCGTAGTAAAGGGCTTCGCCGCCCTGAAAAAGCTCCTGCGTGATAAAGGGAATGAATACTGCGGTGCTTGAGGTGGTAAGTCCTCTTTGAATTTCAATTTCATTTCTTCCAAGAGGGATGCTTGACATCAGGCCTTCCTCCTGCTGAAAGTCAAGGCGGGTTAAAGCACAGTTATATTTCTGTGCGATTCCTGCGGCGGCAAAAATATCGTTATCCAGCTTTCTTTTGCTGCCCGCCATATTCACCACAAGAAAAGTAACAAGAAACATTCTTTCGTTTCTGCTCTGTAAATCCTGCAAGAGATTTTTTGCTTCGCCTCCGTAGGTGGCAAGGTCGGACGGGATGATGTCCATGTCATAGCCGGAGCGTACCGCCTTTTTCTGCTCGTCAATCTTCATCTTGTCAAGGTCGGTGATTTTTCTCTTTATGGTTTTAATCGCCTCCGCCTGATCGATGCTTTTGATATGCAGGTTTACAATCATTCCCGTTTCCAAATCCAAAAGGTCGGACAGGATGCGGTCGTTTAATTCCGGGGCTAAGATTTCAAGAAAGCTTACCGCGCCAAGCTTTTTTCCTATGCGAAAGGTTCTGCCTTCTCCGAAGTAAAAAGAGGACGGTGCGATAAAGTCCTTTGTCGATAGTCCTGACGGCACAAGATAGTTCCAAGAGAAGAAAAAGGGTTCTCCCTCCGGGTGAAAGATGCCGTGCATGGTTTTCAGCCTTTCATATCCGTTCATGGAATGAGCACTTACTCCAAGCACCTTAAAATTGTTTAACATATCCGTTTCAATGCGGTTAAGCCTTGCCTTTGCCGCGTTCATATTTTCCGCTTCCACGCTGAATGTTACGAATTTCAGCTTTACAAGACCGTTGTTTCCTTTGGAAAGCTGATTAGAAAGCATGGCCTGATACTCGCTTCTTATGGACTGAAAGCCATCCTCACGCATTGGAATTTCGATTGCGGCCTTTGCTTCGCCGCGGCTTCCCTGATTGATAAAGGAAAGCTGCACATCCACAGAGGAATCAAAATAGTTTAGAAAATCGCACCAGTTTTCAAAGATAGCGGTTTTATCGTCTGCTCCTGCAAGCTGGTAATTGATGTCGGAAAAGGAAATGCACTTGCTGTAGCGGTTTTCCGTTACTCTGCATATCCCGTCCGGATGCATGGAAAGGTAGGGTATACTCTCCTGCGCAGAAGATGCCTTTTTATCCGGCTTTGTCTTTCGGATAAGCTCCGCAATCTGCTTTTTCTCGCTTCTTGTGAGCTTTCTTTCATTTTTTACGCTGTTTTTTCCCTTTGTTTTGTCCTTTAACAATATGAAATACCTCCTTTTCAAGTTTTCTCTGCTTTATTAACAGGGCATAATAGTTTCTCGTCCTGTATGGACGCTCTTTCTTTCTGATAAACTTTGTCTGCACGATGTGTTTCAGGATGACCTCAAGGGGCTGTCCGTGCTTTTCGTACATGGCAAATAGAAAAAAGGGAAGCATCACTAAAATCATGAAAAAAGCCGCAAGGCTTGTTCCTGTGCTTCCCTTTAGGAGAAAGAAAACAGGCAGCCCTAAAATTAAGGCTGCCGTAAAGCAAATGATCTGCCTTTTTGTCAGGTTAAAGGCAACCTTTGTCTTAACCTTTGTTAAGTCCTTCGGTACGGGTACATACGCCATAAAAACCTCCTTTCCGCTAAAGCGTTATACTGCTTTTTACTTCATTTCCCCATATATCCCAGCCGGGACTTTCTTTCCTTGCAAAAAGCTCTATTTTAGGAAGATCTCCCATAAGGGCTGTGATTTTTTCTCTTGCCGCATCCGGCTTTTTGCTGTGTGCTTCAACGGGGCTTATGATAAGCTGGTGGATATTTGCAGCCTTCCTTTTGGGATGACCTTTCGTTGCAAGCAGGCAGATTTCCGCGTTTCCTCTTGTCCAAAAGCCAAGCCCGTAAAACCATGTGCCTGCTTTCCTGTTCGTTTTCAGCCATACGAAAGCAACCGTCTTATACTGAAAGCCCCATGCCTTGATAAGCTGCAGGGCTTCTTTTAGCTGCGGGAAAGTAGCCCATAAAAAAAGTACGCAGTCCTTTTCCGCAATTTCAGAAACGGGAAGCACACAAAGTTCCTCTATGCTCATGGTGGGGTAGTGATTTTCTGCTGCGCCCTGTACCTTACTTCTTTCGTACTTCCACGGCGGATCGGCATAGATAATGCTGTATTTTTTACTGATTGTTCTGATTCCTCCTTTCCATTAAGGGCTAATGTGCCCCGAAAATTGATTTTGAAATAGCACTTGATTTTAGAAGCATAAAGCAAAGCAGCACGGTATATGCCGCAAGGGAAAATATCGCGGTATGCAGGTTATCCGATATAGTCATGCCCTTTACCAAGACGGCATAAATTCCGACGCATACCATGATTAAAAAGCCCTGAAAACCAAGTGCGAATAAACTTTTAAGGTAATTGTTTCCGATCGATCCCCATTCCTTATTTGTCATGGTGGCAAAAGGAATCGGGGCGACGGAGCAGACTAAATAGATCTCTATCATTCTGCCGTAGATGACAACGGTAATAAAAATGGACATGATTTTCATAGAAATGCTCACAAGTCCGGTTTCTATGGACAGGAGCAGAAGCTCCGGTATCTCCATATCCTTTAATTTATCTCCCATAGAGCTTATAGTTGAAGAAATATCCATGCTGGTGTCTGAACTGATTACACCGGCGGCACCGGATACGACATGCTGCGCCACATCGAATACCGCCATAGTAATATCAAAGGTATGGGTAACGATAAATACCGCTACCCATGCCTTGAAAAACCACTTAAAAAACATAAAGGTGTCCAGCTCGGTTGATATTTGTCAACAAAGTTTTTCAAATATTTACAAATAAAAAAAGAGATAACCACCATTTTGTAGTAGTTACCTCTAATCTCATCTATATTTTATTTATCATAGTTTATCAGCCTTATTGTTTCTTTTTTTACATCTACCTTTACAATATCATATCCCGCATTATAAATAGAATTTCCCATAGGTCTATCTTCACTTGCATACCAATAGCTTGGATATTTCCTTGCTGATTTACAAAGTTTTCTGCCTATAAGTTCTTCCACCTTTGAAAAATCAAGCTCTATTTCTCTATCTTGCCCTTTCAGATATTCTGTTATTGGTAAAAATCTGCTGTCTTTATGAATATACTTTTTATCATCTGTTTTTTCTATATAAGTATCTTCCTTTATTTCATCATCTTTTTCTATTTCAAACTTACCGATAAAGTTAAAGTAAATATCTATTCTTTGGGTAAACTTATATCTTTTAAGTTTTTGCTTTTGGTAGATTATTATTTTATCTATCAGTTGATTTATCATCGAGGTTGTGAGTATGGAAAAATCAGTAAAACTCTTAATGGTTTTAATAAACTGTTCTGTGTTATCACTAACATACTGTAGTTTCTCCGTTACTTCCTCAAGTTCAACTATTTCAGTATTTAGTGTCTTTTGCTCCTTTGTATATTGAACAGCTATCTTATTAAAGGTTTCATCGTTTATTCTCCCACTTGCATTATCTTCATACAGTTTTACAAACAGCCTGTCTATCACAGCAAGCCTATTTTTATCCGCCTTTAATTTCTTTATATTTTCCTTCTGACTTTTCTCCCTTTCTTCAAGTCTTGCTGATATAACGATATTTTTGAATTCTTCCTCATTGTTTTCAATATATTTACTAATATCTTTTAAGGCTTCTAAAATAAGCTCCCTGACGACTTTTGTTCTGATGTAATGTGCAGAGCATTCATTTCTATGTTTCTGATAGGTTGAGCATATATAATTATCATACCTGACATCTTCTTTGTAATGTCCTGTCCCCTTGCGATTTATCCCTCTTGAATTGTATAATTTTTCTCCACAATCTCCACAAAACAGCTTACCTGTGAGTGGATTTACCGTCCCCTCTCTTGACTGCCTTCTTGTCGTTTTCAAAAGGGAATTGGCAATATCCCATGTTTCTTTATCTATAATGGCTTCATGAGTATTCTCAAAAATAGCCCAATTCTCTTTTTTATTGGTATATCTTCTCTTATCCTTAAAACTTGGCTTTATGGTCTTAAAATTTACAGTATGACCTAAGTATTCTTCACGCCTTACAATACATTGTATGCTAGTTCCCCACCAACGATAAGGAGTGTCAAATTCCTTATTTATACGATTCCCATAACCGTTCATAGCCATATAGTATGACGGAGAATACACCTTTTCTTTATACAATAAATCTGCTATCTGATAAGGTCCAAGTCCGCTTACTACTAAAGAGTAAATTCTCTTTACAACCTTTGCAGCTTCTTCATCAATAATCCACTTGTCTTTGTTGTCCGGATCTTTTTTATATCCGTAAATGGCATGGCTTCCTGTATGCTTTCCCTCAAGTCCTTTCGTCCTATATACCGCCTTAATCTTCCTACTGGTATCTACTGCATAGATTTCATTGATAATATTTTTAATTGGAATACTTATATCTGTTTCCATGTCGGTAGTAAAGGTATCTACATTATCATTTATGGCAATAAATCTTACATTATGCTTCGGAAAAAATTCCGTTGTATATATACCTACATGAAGATGATTTCTTCCAAATCTGGATAAATCTTTTACAATTACTGTTCCTATTTCTCCGTTTGCAACCCTTGTTATCATATTTTGAAACTCAGGTCTATCAAAATTTGTTCCGGAATATCCGTCATCAATAAAAAATTCACACCGAAAAAAGCCACTCTGCTTAGCAAACTGGCTTAAAATCTTCTTTTGGTTTGTAATGGAATTGCTTTCTCCTTGAAGTTCGTCATCTCTTGATAAACGACAATAAAGAGCTGTTTTTCTGTTAGCTTGAATAGACATATTTTCCTCCTGTCTATCAAGCCTACCTACGATACTTGTATTATACTCCTTTTTCATGATTTTTTCCACCGCTAATTGTCGTTATTTTTTATAACTTCCTGCTTGATGATTGATTTCATCTTATCTTTCAGCTCTTTTCCATTTTTCTTACAGAAGATATTAACGGTGTATTTTGTGTTTCCAATTTCTTTCTGAATTACTTTAGTCTTTTTATTATCTGTGCTTTCTGTCTGTATAGTATTCATAAATTCTCCTTTCCTTGTAATAAAAAAGCGATTAGAATTTTTACTTTTCCAATCGCCTTTACTCATCTATTAAGTTTTGTGCTTTCTTCAGCTTTTCTTTGCTTTGTATTTTTCTTCTATCAAATCCTGTTACTCTAAGGGGTAAACACATCTCTATTATCCTTGAATAAATCCTGCCAAGCATTATGTCTTCCTGTTCTTTCTCTATATCCTTAAAATTAAGGTTTGTCGTTATAATGGTCGGTCTTGCCTTTAGGTATCTTGCATTGATTACATTGTAAATCTGCTCTAAGGCATATTCTGTATTTCTCTCTATTCCAAAATCATCAAGGATTAGTAGAGTAGCGTTTGTTATCTGCTCTATATATTCGTTTCTATCAAGGTTAAAGCCACCTTTTTGTAGGTCGTTTAGTATCTGAGCAAAGTTTCTCATTTTAACCGTATAGGAATACTCTGTAATTATGGCATTGGCAATACTACAAGCTATATATGTCTTGCCACTTCCTACATTCCCATATAAAAGTAAGCCTACATTATCTTTTCTCATTTCTTCAAAATGCTTTACATAGTTTTTAGCTTTTTTGATGATTTCTTTATCGGTATCTTCATCAGCATTTTCAAAGGTATATGCTTTTTGATTTTTGGATATAAAGCAGTTTTGTCTTAACCTATCCTGTTCTATCCGCTTTTCTCTTTGTTTTTCTTGCTCCTGTCTGTCTCTATCACATTTACAAGCTGTTCTAATAATCATAGGCTTATCTAACATTGGAATTGCTTTGCCGTCTATCCTTTCATTACAAGTCTTGCAATAGATATGTCCGCCTTTTTCATAGTAAGTAACTTTATTGTAGGTAAAATCCGTACCTTGAATTTTTATAGTTACCATATTTTGAGTTTCTTTGTTATTCATAACTTTTATTCTCCTTTTTTCCTGTTAAGTGGTGGAATGCGTTTTAAGGCTTGTTTTTGGCTTAGGTATATTCTGATATCTCTTTTAGTTTTAACGCTCTAAAAACACCTTTCCACCTTGTTATATGATATTTACAGGCTGTCGCTATCCTCATAGTTGGATGAATAGGTTTTAGAACTACCATTTTGAATATTTTTCTGTGTTAGTTTCTCCTTATCCTGTTCATACCAATTAAGGATTGTTACATAATGGTCTTTATAGTCTGTCCCTTTACTCTTGATATACCTTGACAGTTTTTCAATCATTATATCGGTATGAGCTTGCAGCTTATCTTGTAGCTTTTTATATTCTTCATCGGTTAATCGGATATTTTTATATTCTCCATAAAAACTATGGGGTAGGGGTCGCTTTTTCCTCTCTCCCTCTTTCTCTAACTCTATATCTATCTCTTTCTCTATCTCTGTGTTGCAGTTTTGTTGCATAAGCGTTGCAGTAGTGTTGCATTGCAACATTTTTTGTTCCCTTGATTTTCTTGAACGCCTTGTAGAAGCTGTTTCTGAACCTATAAGACTTGGAATTTCTGTTAGAAAATATTCATCATTTTCTACAATTATTTCCATTAAATTCTGTGCTATAAGGTAATTTACTGTAACCATTACATCATCTTCCTTTTCATCAATGGTTAAGGCAAGTTCCTTTATAAAGTCTGTTTCCACTCCGTCATAATATAGCTTTCCACTATCTTTTAGGCTTAATAACAATAATTTAAGATAGATAATTGTATAAGTATCTCCTCCGGATATTCTCCTTAATCTTTTTATCCTCTTATCTGTAAAAAAATCTTCTTTCAATTTTAACCAATAATATCTTCGGTTTTCTGCCATTTATTCCTACCTTTCTTCAATTAAAAAAGACGATAGATTTTCACTTCTACCGCCTTGCATATTGTTATGATTTTTTCATAATTATATATTAAATTTTTAAGTCTTTATTATTCAACATCTTGCTAAACATATCATGGTACATATCTTTAGAAGATTCTTCTATCTTGGTAATGCTTGATACCTTATTTCCCGCATCCTTTGATGAAGCTCCGCAAAGATAAAAGGCTTCATTTTCTGTTCCATAGTCTATGGCAATGTATCTATCGTGATACTTTTTACCGGCTATCTTTAGCTTCAGGTCTATATTAGGATAATCTTTTCTAAAATCATCTAAAATATTTTTTGTAAGCATATCCTTATTTTTAACATTATCACTAAAGACTATAATTTGAGTTTTATCTCTTGCAGCTCTTAAAAGTTCAAGTGTTTTAAGCCCTATATAGTTATCTATAACATAAATACTTTTCTTTGCTGATTTATATATTTTCGTATGGGCAACATCAGCTTCTATCTTATCTCCGTTCATCAAAAGGAAATGTTTATATGTTTCCGGGTCTATAAAATTATCCATTACCTTTTTCAAATCTTCTTTGGTAGCCATTTGAGATTTTATTTCTGCAATATCATTTGTGTTTTGGTTGGTTTGAATAGCAATTTGTACTAATTCCTTTGAACCGATAAAATCCTGATTTTCAATAATAAAGTCTTTCATCTGCTTAAACATTCGTATTAAAGCCTTGCTCTGTTTAACTGCAAGCTCTCCCCTTAATACAGTCATAAGCATATATATTCCCTGTTCTGTAAAAGCATAAGGTAGTTTTCTACGCCCGCCCCAACTTGATGTCGATTTTTTCGATATCAAGTTTTCAAACTCTGACTTCGTCAACTGAAACATAAAATCATCATCAAATTTCTCCGAATTATTTTTTACTTGTTCGTTAAATCTTGTCGTCGTATACCCATAAATTTCAGCAAGTTCAAAATCGAGCATAACCTTTTGATTTCTTATATAGTAAATCTTACTTTTAATTGTAGTTTCATCTATAACTACAATTTCTTTATTTTGTTCTGCCACAAAATGCACCTCCAATATATTCTTTTAAGTCAACAGCCCGTTGATCATGTATTTATCATTATCTTCAGCTTACAGCCTATAAACCCATTTTATCATTACAAATTTAGTTTAATTGATATAATTATACCAAAAATATCACTTATTTTCTATCTCTCAGTTTCCTTATGGATATGGTCTTTCTTTTTATAATGCTCCTTAGCCCATGCTTTTTGCCTATCCTCTTTTTTAATCTGTCTTTGAAATTCCTCAAGTGCCATTTTTACGCTTGGTTTTTCTCCTCTTGCAATAGCTTTTTTATAGGCTATTTCTATCTCAATATTTATATCTATTCCAAAGTCTTTATTTACTTCACCTACTACATATTTGATATGGTTTATTTGAGAGATTTCCTCTTTTATAAATTTTTGGTTGAAAGTGAGATGATTTATATCAGTCTGTAACTCTCTTTTTTCTTTCTCCCATTTTTTTGTTTCTATCTTTTCACTTCCACTTAATTTTTTTAGAATAGATTTTGCTCTAATATATTTATCAATTTCTTCTTTATGGGAGTTGTAATATTCTTCTTTGCTTGCTCCGGCTATTTTACTGAAGATAGAATTATCAGCTCCTTTGTATCTATCATAGACAGTTTTATGTTCTCTCATTATTTCAGCTTGTTTGATTAAGGTTTCTATGTTCTTAATTTGCTTATTATAGTCTGCTATTCTTTCTTTATTTTCTTTTAACTTTGTCAATACTTCATCTTTTTTACACTGTATATCTATGATTGTTTTTAAGTTGTTACTGCTCATATAGGATAGGGCATTGACATACTTTTTAGAGTCAAAATGTTCCTTTCTCATTCTGCTGTCATAACTTAGATTTTTAGACAGTTCTTTTTGAATTTTATAGTAGGTTTCAAGATAGGAATAGACATCAAAAAGGTCCGGAGTCAGGTTATATTCTTCTTGTTTTTCTTTAGAAAATCCTTTCAACAGTCCCTTTACCATATTTACCAAACTTAAAATCCAACTGCCTATTTCTGCAATTTCTTCTTTTAATTTTTTGAACTCAGTATTTAAGGCTATGATTTTTCGGTTATGATTTCCTCTTTCTGTCTGTATGCCTTTTTTCTCCATCTGAAAGCTCTTTGTTCCTAAATGAATTTGTGGTAGTTCTTCTCTTCCTTGTTCTTCAAAGGTGCGTGGATCTATTCTTTTATCTATGTTATTTTTTTCTAAATACTCATTTGCTTTCTTTGAAAAATTCTCTCTCCATTCTTTTGCTTTGTCAGGTTCGTTCCAATCATTTAGATTTACTTTTCTTGATTTATAGTTTCCACTTTTTAGCTTTATCTTTTCTCCATTTTCATCAAGGATATATTCTTTTCTGCTTTTAGGTTTCCATTTTCCTTGTTCGTCAATTTCTCTAAGGGTAAGTAGGATATGGGCGTGTGGCTGTTCTTCATTATCACTGGCTGTAGGATTATGAATATTACAATCTGCTATCATCCCTTTAGAGGTAAAGTTTTCTTCTATGAACTCACTGATGAGTTTTATCCTATCTTCTTCGTTTAATTCTCTTGGAAGTGCAAAGAGTAAGTTTCTTGCAAGCTGTGAGTTTTTACTTTTTTCTATTTTCTCCACGCTATTCCATAGATACTCTCTATTGGAAAACTCTTTTGGGATATGTTCCGGCAAGAATATTTTTTTAAAAAAAAGGTCATCTTTTTTAGAGTAATCATGGACTTTTACATAGTATTCATCTCTTAATTTATCTCTTGCATTATATGCAGCCTTTGCAATTACGCTATGCCCTTTTGACCTTGAAACTATATCTACATGGGTATGTAAACTTTTGATTTCCATTCTTTTCGCTCCTTTCCATTTATGATTTTTATATTTTTAGGCATAAGAAAAGCAGATAGATTTTTCTTAAAATTTTTCTATCTGCTTTTCTTTATTTAATATTTAATTTTCATATTTTAGTATCTTTATGATGATAGGTATCTTCGCTCCCTTTTTCAAAGGGCGCAAAGATACACCGACTACATTCGGTGCTTTGCGTTCTTGCAGAAAGCTATACGCTCCGCTAAGGAAACGAAAACGCTAAAGCATTTTTGTTATTCAAGGGGGCTACTCCCCCTTAAACCCCTGTGGACTTTGTTTTTTGTAGATTATGATAATCAACAAAAATGCAAAGTGTTAAAATTTCTCTCCACTTTGCACCATCAATTCTCATATTTGCTTTTCATAAAAGCCGCCTGTCTAATCCTTATTTTTAATCTTCACTTTCTAAAAAATCAGCTTCCATATCTTCATTTAAGTTTTCTTCTTTTAGATTATCTACACTGTCATTTTTATCATCAGAATTATTAATTTCTTCTACATCAATCTCTTTATCTTTAAGATGAATTTCCGTAAGTTTCTTTAACTTTTCTCTGTTTCTGTTATCTGATAAAACATAGTCTAAAAAGGCATAGATTAAATCATTATTTGTATCTTCTTGCCTACCCGTAATTTCTCTTTCAAAGGCTTCAAATACTCCACCCTTTTGAATTTTTCTTTGCGTCTCAGCTTTTCTTTTTAATTGGTTTTTCTTTTGAGTAAGAAGTTTCTTTCTGTTTTGTGCTTTTTCAATTCTATCTGCTTCTTTCTCTATTTGTTCCATTACTTTTTCTAATTTCTTCACTTTTAAAGTCTCCTTTCTTTCATCATTCAAATATAATATATAAAAACGGAGACAACCTTCGTCCCCGTTACTTTCTTACCACTCTTATTCTTTTATATAATATTCTGATGAAAATTATAAGTATCGCTAACTAAAATTTATAATTTTCACTTCTACGTTTCAATATCCTTCTTTTCAAACCAATAGACACTAATCAACAAATAGATGCATAATGACATTAACATAATAACTATAGCCCTAATAAAAACTTCCGTTGTGCTGTTTATAGAAACTGTCCCTATATTTCCAACAATTGAATATGGCATAATGCTGAAGTCTCTTGTTCTGCTTATAATAGTCTGAACAAGAGGGTCTATAACTTGTAACAAACCTGCACTAGATAAAAGCCCTATTACAACACTGACTATTCTATTTCTTGTTACAATTATCAACATAAGGATAAAACTTGCAAATGAAACTTGCAATAAAATTTCCATGACTAAAAATGCAATTAGCTTATCAAAATTAATAATATTTAAATATCCAAATGCAAAATTCGATGTGATTACTATACTTGCTACTGCACATATAAACTGTAAAACTGTAAAAATCAAAGCCATAATCATACTTGAAAGCATTATTTTTCTACGATTTTCTTTCGTTGTTGCAATATGCTGCAAAAATCCCGACTTAGTCTCAGCAGTTATATAACCTACCAAGAAAACAACCAAAAATATCAATAGCAACTTGCTCTGTATATTATTAACTATTAAAATATCTGTAGCAACACGTTCCCCTTTACACCATTCTGGCAATGTGCTACCGATATAAACACCCCAATCCTCAGTACCTGACATTTGTTCCTCAACAGCTTCTAATAATTTTGGATTCTGTTCATAGTAATTTATATCAGATTTAGTTAATAACACAGAGGAGAACATTATAACTATAGTCGCAAGAAGACATACCCAAAACATACGGTTTTTAGTCATTCTATAAAAATCCATTTTTATAAAATTAAACATTATCCTGTCCTCCTGTAATCTTCAAAAAATAACTCTCAATATCTACATCTAATCTCTTACACTCATTTTGCAATTCTTCATTTGTAAATTCTTTAATAAGTTTTCCACTGTTTATTATTCCATATTTCGTAGCCACTTTTGATAACTCACTCAGCATATGACTAGAAATAATCATACTTATTCCCATTTCAACATTGAGTTTGATAATTAAATTTCTTATGTCAACAATTCCTTGAGGATCTAACCCATTTATAGGTTCATCTAATATCATTAAATTTGGCTTTCCAACCAATGCCATTGCTATTCCTAAACGTTGTTTCATTCCAACTGAAAAAGACTTTACCAATTTATTTCTTTCACTATATAAACCAACCAATTTAAGTAATTCATTTATATCATTAAAATTTTTTTCATTTACAAAAATTTTTTTCATTTTTAAATTGTCATAGGCACTCATATTAGAGATTAAACCCGGTCTTTCTATTAAAGTTCCAATTCGAGCATTGATATTATTTCCCTGCAATAAATCGCCATTTAAAGTAATCGTCCCACAAGTTGGTTTCGATAACCCGGAAATCATTTTAAGCAAGGTGCTTTTCCCCGCTCCATTTTTACCTATTAGACCGTAAATATCTCCTTTACATAAATTTAAATCTAAATCATTAACGGCTAAATGCCCATCATATTCTTTTGATAATCCCTCAGTACGTAATATATATTCACTCATTTTCAAGTCGCCCCTCTCATAGATTTTTGATTCATTTCATTTTACAAATAACATCCGGCACATTTTAATTTAACACTGTTGGCGACTAGCAAAACAAATGTGCCGGATGCATTAAATTTATTCAGTGTTTACTTGAATATACTATTTGTGAACAAAGAACCAACGTCCTATAATACAAGTAGGGCTTTCTAATGTTTCCATTTCTTCAAGATCGCTTAAATCCATAAAAAACTTTTTCATGATATCTATCCTCCTTTCCTTAAAATTTTTAGTTATATAATAAGAAGTCGCCAACAGTTACAAAATCGCAAAAACTCCCTCATATCCCATGCAACGCAATATGGAGTCTAGTATCGTAATTCCCATAAATATGAAGAATATATACTTGGCAATATCTGAAATCAAATTGTGTTTTAATTTAAAGTCTTTCACATTCATTAAAGTATTTATAAAGATATGGTATCCATCCGTCTTCATTCCGCCAAATGGTATTAGATTGTATACCGGGCCCCATATAACTATACGCAGAAGATATTCAGAATTTGGTACTAATAGCAAGGTTAATCCAAATGTTATTAGATTAACCATCACCCCCGCATAATACACAAAAGCTCTTCTATATCGTGGCAATATATATGAATCTGTGGTATCTGTTACAATAGCGGGGAAAAGATAATAATATATTTTTAATCGTATCTTTCCGTATTTTCTTTTATAAATTTTCATTGTCATCGCATGACCTAATTCGTGCGTAACTATGCTCATAACAACATACATAGCAGAGTATACATACATACTAGTATTAAAACTTTCAGCACGATATATGTTCGAATAATTCAACGCCACGTATATTCCTAAGAAAATAGATGCTAATATCAATATAACAAAAATAGAATCCCATAAATTCCATTTTATTTCTTCAATTTTCCTAAAGTTTATATTTTGCGAAGCATAGAAATTCTTCTTAAAATAATACCGATTTTGCTCTATATCTTTTATGAAACAGTCCCCATTACTTTCCTCAATTACCTCATAATACTCACTACTCATATATAACGGTAATTTTCTCATTTCGCAACAGTTTCCTTCAACTCTCTTATCATTCCTTCTACATGCTCATAGTATAAATCAACCTTATTATCTTTAAATAATATTGAACATAACTCACAAGGACTAACAACTTTATTTGGAACATCCATTTTTAATTTTTCTCTTGCATAGTCTACATAGAAAGAGAAATTTGCATTTCTTAAAAAGTACAATAAAGCATTATTTTTTAATAGTTTCATAACTTCGTGTAAATTAAGTTCATTAAAATTACCAACAGACAAATCCATATCTACAACTGCTTGCGAGCAACATGGGTAGACTTTACCGTCATATAAAACAACCAGATTACCACCATATTCACACTTGCACGTATCTACATTAATTGTTCTATCAAAATCGTCAATCGAAAAGTTAACGGCAGCCCTACCTGAAGGCAAGCAAGGAGCTACTTTAATATCCGATGTATATATAGCATCTCCAAGCCTATCAACAATATGACCAATATTCTCATTTTTCACTTTTACTATTGAAATTGCCGTTGGTATATTCAAATCAGTTGCCGCACGTAAGACATTACGAACATTGTTAACATCAACATATTTTTCATGGTATGAATCGAAGCTTAAACTCAAAAAATTCAATCCCTGTGATTTCAATGCACCTAATTTCTCCAATGCAACACTCTCTGTGTTTGCCCAAAATGCATTAGTTATTGCATTTACCCTTTTGCCCGCATTTCTTGCTTTTGATACAAGTTCAAGCAAATCATCATACAACAAAAATGGTTCTCCACCAGTAAATGCTATCGTTTTTACTTCTTCTATGTCTTTAGACTCTTCTATATATTGTTTAACCCTATCTAAATTTAAAGTTTCTTTATCTGTTGGACATGAAGAAAAACAACAAATTTCACATGCAGCAGTACATCTCTTTGTTAATGCAAATGCAAGTGTGTCATACATAATAAACCCTCCCATGGTGTAATTACCAAACTCTTATATAAATAATGCAAGCAATAATAACTATTCAGAAGTCATTTAAGTTATTCGCATATAAAAAGATCATCCAAACTAACTTCTAAAAGTTTCTTTATTTTACACGCTAACTTCAAGGAGGGTGTTGCTCCCCCTCTCTCTACACTACTAATGAATTGTTGAGATACCCCAATCATCTCCGCCAAACATTTTTGACTTATACCTTTAGCTATCCTTAATTCTGCAATTCTATTTGCCATTATAATTAAAACCCCTTTTTTTATTTGAATTATACCATATAGTTTGACAATATACAAGTAATACTTGTATAACATTAAATAATTGTCGGTTACACCTGATATAGTTCCTATCCCCGAATCTCATAGCGACGTTTTCTTCTAATTGGCAGGCTCTCTTCTAAAGTTTAGAAAGTCATCGCCTACTTCCCCATAGATACATATCCTTACAGACCGCTCATTCAATTGTCAAAGAACAATTTTCTTTGTGTCTGTATGATATTGTATTTTTGCTATTCTTCCCGTATGTCCTAAATCTTGGAATATTTCATTTTGTTCCCACTTTTCCATAATTGTGGAAATGGTATGGTATAATATTTATAAGAATATTTTGTATCAAGGAGGTTATCTATTATGAAGTGTAAAATAACCTTACAGGAACGCTTAAAAGATTTAAGAGTTGCACATAATCTAAATTTAGAGGAATTGGCTAAACTAACAGGCATTTCAAAATCTGCTTTAGGTAACTATGAAAATGATGATTATAAAGAAATAAATCATGGGAATTTAGTTACACTTGCACAATTTTATAAGGTATCCACTGATTACTTGCTTTGTCTTACAGAAAACAAAAATCACTCAAATACAGATTTAACTAATCTACACTTGAGTGATAATATGATTGATTTATTACTAAGTGGTTCTATCAATAACCGTTTACTTTGTGAAATTGCTACACATGATAAGTTTAAGGAGCTTATGGCTGATACGGAGATTTTTGTTGACGGTGTTGCTACTAAACGATTTAATGACTTAAATTCTTCTCTTGAAACTGTAAGGGCTGAAATCATAAACCAAAATCCTAATGTATCTAATGACCATACTTTAAGAACTCTATCGGCTGCTCAAGTCGGTGAAGAGGACTTCTTTTGTCATATTACCCATAAAACATGGGATAGTATTATAAAAGATATTCGTAAAAATCATGAACAGGATATTGACAGTATTCCTGAAGATGATACTGCCTTATCATTACAGAAAATTCGTCAGATTATGATTTCTTCCGGAAATAACATGGACAAATTCATTGAGATTTTCTGTAATTCCTTTCAGCTAAAATATAAAAGGTTATCTGAAGATGAAAAGGAGTTATTAAGAAAATTATTCAAAAAATCTCCTATCATTAAAAACTCCGGTATCAATTTTAGAAAAAGAAAAAAATAGTTTGCAAAAACTCTTTAATCCATTAAGTTTTAATAATCGTAAGTAGGCTTGATAATTTGTATTTTATATTTGAGGTTATTCTATATTGGAATAACTTCTCTTATAGAATACAACATCATGCAGATTATTTTTATCAATAATCATGCTTATAAGCTCATAGCAAAGAACATAGGTAATGACAAGTCCCGCGATGGGAACGATCACATTTTCCGACAAGGTTTTTATCATGGAAAATACGCTGCCGTTCCAGCCCTGCGGGGTCTTGCCTACCTCTGCCGCTATGGTTCCTACCTTTTCGTTGACATCGCCAAGCAGAGCTTCAAGATTTCCCTGAATGGAGCCGATTAAAATTTCCTTGATCCATTCATTGATTGCATCAAGTATGCTCTGCACCTTTTACCTCCTTATCCGAATAATCCGCGAAGAAGCGGAACAAGGGTTGTACCGATAAGGGCAACGCCTCCTCCTGCCATAAGCTGCTTGATGCCCTGACTCTTCGCGCCGGGATTGTCGTTTCCATATCCTTCCAACAGGTTTACGATGCCCCAGATTCCAAGACCTGCGCCAAGTGCGATAACAAGTGTCTGTAATACTCCGACTGCTGAATTAAAAAATCCCATAGATTCATCCTTTCTGCCGATACCTCGGCTAAACATAAATTTTGCTGTTTTCCTCATAAAAAAACCGCCGGATTGGCGGATAAGCATTCAGGCATCAGGCGCCCGCGCTCTATATACTGCTGTCTTATAGATCAAGTTTTTCCTCCTTCTTTTATTCTTCCGTTAATTTCTCCGCATCGATTTCATAGTAGTCAAAGACTTCATTTTGCCTTACGACAGCGGGGCGGCGTTTGATATACCTTTCCGCATCAAAAGAGTTTTTCTTGTCATAGTCGGAAAGGTATTTGTAATTGGGGTGTGCTGTAATATCGTACTTATCCGAAAAGAACGGTCTTACCCCTCTTATTTGCAGGATGCATTTTCCGCCATCCATTACTGCAATCTCATCCTGCGTCATAAGCTCCTTACCGAGCTTTTGATAGTTCAGTCCGTGAGATAATTCCCGTCCTCTTGTTTCAGAGGTATTAAAGCTGTCGATGGTTTCCTTGCCGAGTATTTCAGATACATCCTTTAGCGTTGTCTTTTCCTTTCCTCCAAGAAAGAGGAAGCTGTCGCAATTTCCTGTGATGGTGTCCGCATTTTCCTTATATATGGCTTTAAGCTGGGATTGGGACTGCAAAATAATAGAAGCCGATATTTCACGGCTTCGGATGGTGGCAATGAGCTTTTCAAACTTTGGAATCTGCCCGATATTTGCAAACTCATCCAGTAGGCAGCGCACATGAACAGGCAGCCTTCCGCCGTACACATCATCGGCTTTGTCGCAGAGAAGATTAAATAGCTGGGTGTATAGAATACTTACAACAAAGTTAAAAGTATCATCGGTATCGCTTATGATAACAAAGAGTGCGGTTTTTCGATCTCCTATGGTATCAAGCTCCATTTCGTCCTTTTCAAGTAGCTCTCTAAGCTCTCTGATGTCAAATGGAGCAAGACGGGCGCCGCAGGAAATTAAGATTGAGGATCTTGTTTTTCCTGCGGAAAGCAGAAACTTCTTATACTGCCTTACCGCAAAATGCTCCGGGTCTTTTTCCTCTAATCTCTGAAACATTAGGTCAACCGGGCTTTGAAATTCCGGATCGTCCTCCCTTGCCTCCGATGCGTTTATCATTTCAAGAAGCGTGGTGAAATTCTTTTCTTCCTCTGTTGCTTCATAGAAGATATATCCGATCAGGGCAGAGTAGAAAAGGCGTTCCGATTTTGTCCAGAAGTCCTCTCCGGATTTTTCACCGTCGCCTTTGGTGTTCATAATGATTGTATTTACCAGCTTCAAAATATCCTTTTCGCTTCGGATATATGAGAAAGGGTTATACCGCATGGATTTTTTGAAATTGATGGTATTCAGAACCTTAATTCTATATCCGCCTCGCTGCAGAAGCTTCCCGCAGGAGAGAAGCAGCTCGCCTTTCGGATCGGTAACCACATAAGAGCTGTGCATCTGCATAAGGGACGGCTTTACAAAAAACCGCGTCTTTCCGCTGCCTGATCCTCCGACCACAAGGATATTTTTATTTCTTGCGTATTTCGGATTTTTCGGACGGCTGCTCATGGTAATGCACTCCGTTTTTGTAAGGGGAATGTTATTTCTAAAGACCGGATCGATGTATGGTTTAATATCCTTTTTATTTCCAAAACGGGCGGATCCGTACTCTGTTCCTTTCCTGTACTTCTTTGCATTTTTCCCTTTTACATAGACGGCAAGGCGAATGAGTGCCGCAGCTATGATTCCGATAAAAAGATCGGATAAGTGAAAGCTGATAAGGGGAGAAGAAAAGGCTTCCGTCATTCCTTTTGGAAAATGTAGAAGCTTTGTTCCAAAATCCATCCCGTAGGATAAGCGAAAGCCCTGCGCTATCTTGTCAAAGAGATAGACAAAGACCAAATAAGGCAGATGCAGTAAAATTTGTTTCTTTGTTTCTTCCGTCATCTCTCAATCCCCCTGTCTTTATTTTTCACGACCTCCCGTCCTTTATTGATTGCCTTTGCCTGCTCCTTAAAGGCGGAAAGCACTTTTCTTACAGAGGGGAGCTTTTCTTTTGTGAGCTTCTTTTTTGAAAACTCGTCAAAGGCCGCCTTTAGAACATCCGCATCCCGTCCCTTGAAAAATACAAGGTGGCGTGGCGGCAAAGTGCTTCTGTCTTTTTTTAAGGCAAAGTCGATCCCGTATTTCTTTGCGGTCGCTTCAAAGGCTTTGATATTCTCATCTGTGATTTCAATATTGGAAACGCCGGCGTTCTGCTTCATAAGCTGCTTTAGGCTTTGCTTTCCGTGCGGAAGCCTTTGCTTTTCCGCCTGCTTTTTTATTTCAGCAAGAAATATCTTCATTGCCTTTTGTAATAGCCTTGCCGTGATTTTTCCGCCCTTGATATACAGGGCAATTACTTTTTCGTTTATTTCTTCCTGCAATTTTCTCCTCCTTTCTCCGCTTCCTACGCGGTTATATCAATTAAATTCGTACCAAAAGCCCGTTTAAGTCCTCGGTGCGTATGCCCGTAAGGTACCAGTTATTGCCGTACTCCATTCGTGCGTGCTTCCACTTGCCGCGGGTAAATACCTCAAGACAGTCCCCGCAGTGTAGCCCTCCGTAATATTCGGATAAGTCAAAACGGATGTCGTAGCGATCGCGGTATTCATCAAAGATAAGGGTTCCCTGTTTCATACATTTTCTCCTTTAGAAGTCATTTCTTCCGTACATATCGTGATTGACAAGTGCGGTGTAATAGTTTCCGATGGTGGACGGGGCATTAAAAAGCACCGCCTTTAGATACTGCTTGATGTTTCGTACCTTTGTGGTATTTTCCTGCATACAATCAAGGACAAACTCAATATGGCTGCTGTCAAGCTTCATGAATTTTGCCTTTACAAGCTCCGCAGGGTATTCATCGCCTGCAATTATGATTTTCTTTCTTTTGCTGCATACGGTTTCAAGAATGAGGTCAAGGATTTCATCAATACGATCACGGTCAAGGCGTTTTGCGTTTATGAGGTGTTCATACTCGATATTGTCCTTGATAATTTCTTCATAGATTTTGTATGCGTCTTTCTGTTCCTTTCCGTTCTTTTCAGGTAAGGTGTTCTGCTCACTCAAAGGAGAGGGGTCAGGGGAAAGGATAGGAATGGAATCGGTATTTAATCCATCTTTATTTATTTCTTCTTTTTTTGATAGATCAGTATTTTGTATATCTTTATTTAATTGCATTGGATTTTCCGATGTCGGATTATCCGCTTTCGGTTTTTCCAATATCGGCTTATCCGATGTTGGATTTTTGGGTACCGGACTAATCGGCTGCTCATAAATGGTGTAGGTAATGGCTGTCATTTTTCCTTTCTCATCTCTGCCTTGCACTCTTTCGATATATCCTGCCTTTTCAAGCTCCAAGACGGCTGTACGAATGGCATCGATGCTTTCCTTGTTGATATGGGATAGTCCCGCAAGGGTGTAGTCCCAGTTTTCCGGAAGTGAAAGCATTTGAGAAAGCAAGCCTTTCGCCTTTAGGGTCAGTTCCTTATTTCGCAGGTGGTGATTGCTCATGACGGTATAGCCCTTGTTTTTCTCTACTCTGAAAACTGCCATAATCTCTGCTCCTTTTATTTTTATTTGTTACGCAGTTAAAGGTCGATTTTGAGGGAAAAGGTATATTCCCTTTACTTTGTCAAAACCGTCCTCTGAAAGCCTTGTATTTCAAGCCCTGATTGGCTTCTACTTCGTAACATGGGCATAAAAAAGCGGTGTTCTTATACTTCCTTTACAGAAGCGAAAGATCACCGCTTTTACGATTTCCTATTTAATTTTGATCCCTGCAACATACCTTACGGCATCTGTGGTAAAATACCTTTATTCGCAAGAGTTTTTACAGCACATCAAGGCTTTTTCCTCAAAAGTAGTAAATTGGTAGTAAATTCAATCTGTTCTCTTGCAAATACCCTTGTATTTCAAACGATTTGAGGGTTAGTTATTAAAGTTTATTATATTAGTAAAGCTTCGCTCCTGCCGGAATCGAATCATCAAGCATAACTAGGTTGAGGATTTCCTCACCATCATAGTCACAGATAGCAGATAGAAGCATGCCACATGATTCTATTCCCATCATCTTGCGTGGTGGAAGATTAGTGATTGCTACTAGAGTCTTTCCAACTAGCTCCTCTGCAGAGTATGTCTCCTTGATGCCAGATAGGATTGTTCTAGTTTCACCTGAGCCATCATTGAGAGTGAAGTTGAGTAGCTTCTTGCTCTTTGGAACTTCCTAACAAGCTAGAACCTTATCTAACCATGTTTTTAGTTCATCAAAACTGTAATCTCCTTTTAACGCTATTCCATCTTTAATAATTGAATTCTTACATTCCTTTTTGTAATCTTCAATCATTCTCCCAAAACCACCTCCGCCATGCGTGCAAAACGGAATAATTGTCTTTCCACTTAAATCAACCGTTCTTAAAAACGATAGCACGGGTGGGGCAAAAGTTTTAAACCAATTAGGAGAACCAATGAAAACCACCTCTGCATTTTCAATAGTTTCCGCCCCTTGAATAAGAGGTGGGCAATATCCTTTTTCCATTTCTTCTCTCGCTTCTTTTACAGCTGTATTATATGAGAATGAATAAGGCTTTTGTGGCTTCAGCTCTCTCAAATCTCCATCAGTAATCAACGCAATATCTTCTGCTAATCTTCTTGTTATTCCTGAATATGAATAATATACAACTAAAGGACTCATTATAATTATCTCCTTAATTCAACCCAATTATTATTATATCATTTTTATTATATAATGAGTATCCTAAACTTATCCATCCTGTTCACTCCACCTAAAATATCCATAGTGTCTACACACCCTGAAATAATCTACACTTGAACTGTTTCCAAAAGGTGTTTTCCAAATAGAAAAATGGCTTTTAAGATTTCTTCTAGAGATCTTAAAAGCCAACTGTTTCAAGAGTTTTATTTACCATTATCCTAATTTCTTGACATCAATACTATAATTAGTCATAACATGTATCAAGACCACTCTGACGATAGCAATACATCAGGAAGAGAGCCTTCACACTCGTTGCACGGTGGAAGTTGCAAAAGAAATGATATATTCGGGTACATATCAAAGCCCGTTCAATTAGAATATACACTACTTCTGCTGCTTCATCTCCATCATTTCATGAACAAACTGTTCCGGTAAGTCAGCATGAATATTGTGGCTTGATTCATAACCTGATTTAAGAGTACTGTTTTTAATTAACGCATGCACTTCTTCTGCATCTTTTTCGTCCATGGCAGATAGCAGTATTCCATTATGATCATAATAGCTCGGTGCGGTTTCCTTTGAAGGCGCAACATGAAGAATGATTGTCGGACATTCTATTTCGCTCAACATCTTTTTCTGGTCAACTCCATAAAACCAGGAAAAATCGTAAAAAGCCTCCCCGAATCGAAGATCATAGTTCCCTGTTCCGTCCTGCATATTATTCGTTAAGAATATCATTCCATTCAAACCGATTTCAGGAGGATAATACCAAACAATTGGCATTTTGCTACTATTTTCTCTGATTCTCTTGGAAAAAGGATTTTTAACTATAAAGTCCCAATTATCTTTTCCATCTTTATTAAAAAGTGATTTCATGTAAGTATGATCAAGATAATATCTCGTATAATTCTTCTCCGCTTGCTGCGACAGAAAATCATGGATTGTCTTGAACTCAAGATAAGAAAAAGTATTTTCTGCTCTAGCAGGCTCTGTAGAGAAGAAAGGTCCATCTTCAAGGAGAAGCCCTTTTACCTGTTCCTTTTCCTTTGCAGCTATTGCCGCTGATATCAAAGCACCTGAGGAATGGCCTGAAAGATATGTTTTCTCACCAATCACATCACGCATGAAGTCGATCAAATCATCACGAATAGGAATTAGCTGATACTTATCAGGATGTTTAGACGATTTTCCATGTCCGTAGCAGTCTATTGCAAAGATGTGAAAATGATTCGATAGTTTCGGTAAAACCTTCGCATAATCTTCTTTTGATACCATCTGACCGTGAATTAGTAAAAGCGGCTCCCCATTATCAGGTCCTTCTAAGTATGCTATTTCACTGCCATCAGTCGTCTTGTACACTTTTTCTGTAAATCCTAATTGCTTCCCCTTTTTCTTCATAAACCGATCATTTCCATAATCAAAGTGAAGCGTTCGATATGCAAAACCCACTAGAATCACAACTATTACAATCAAAATAACCATAATAATTTTTAATCGTTTCATACGTTTCATAATATCTTTCCTTTAATTGCCTGTAGCATCTCAGCCATTTTATCACCACTTATCAATGCTATTCCCTGATTTTGGTCACCCAGCAGGAGAATTGTGTCACCACTTTCTATATGGAACAAATTTCTTGCCTCTTTTGGAATTACAATCTGTCCTTTTGAGCCAACTTTTGCAGTCCAAGCATAAAGCCCCTGTTCGTTTTTCTCAGTTTTATTCTCATATTCCAAGTTACTATGATATTGCTTGCTTTTTTTCATATTTTATCTCCTTGAGGATTAGTATTCTTTGTTATACATTTCATACTATTTATATCATAAATTATTGCCTTGTCAAGTAAAAATATGTTAATACCACTCGACAATGCCGTAGCAATTTCATATGCTTTTTATGTTTAAAGTATTCCTACAAAAAATCACCCCGCCATTTCCTGACGAGGTGCCCTATTTTAATATATTCTTTTCATTCATCTCCTTTTATCGCAAGGCCTGATTTGAATTCCACAGCCTATTTCTCATCGTAAACCGTAATCTTTTATCATATTCATATCTGATCTGTCTATATTAGGATTTTGAATAATTTCCAATGATAAGTTTGTAGTAAAAATTGTCGGCCTACCTTTTAAGTATCTTGAGTTTATAATGTTATATACCTGTTCTCTTGCATAAGATGTATCCCTTTCAATTCCAAGATCATCTAGGATTAACAAAGGAATATTAGATAAGTTATTGATAATTTCATTTGAATCTAGCTTAAATGCTGATTTTTGTATTTGATTTATAACCTGAGATAAATTCATAATTTTAACTTTAACTTGTTTTCTTTCGATTAATTCATTTGCAATTGAACAAGCAAGATAAGTCTTTCCACTACCAACATCTCCATAAAATAAAAGTCCAACATTGTCTTTCTTCATTTGTTCAAAGCTTTTGGCATAATTATAGCATTGCATTTATGCCACCCTCTATCTGGTTATTTGTAGATGGGACCTTATCTATCTCAGCTATTAAATCTTCATCCAAGTAAGTGAACAAAGTGCCTTCTTTTACCAATCTAGAAAGAGATCTCTGTGCCTTTAAAAGTCTTTCATGCGTTGCTCTCCAGTTGCCGTTTTCATCTAGTGACCTTTGACTCAGAAACTTGTTGTGTCTTCTCATCCAATCTAAGAATTTATCTACCCATTTATCTGCTTCAGCTCTAGTTTCTAGGTGTAGCAGTCTTTTAGTAAGAGCATATAATTCAGCCCCTGCAAGGGTTTTAGGTTTTGTTGTAGTATAATCTTCTTACTTGAGAAAACACATGAAAAAGGCATCTCTGGTGCTTTGCATGAGGCCATACCTTTTTCAGGGCTTTATTAAATCCTTTTCCTCCATCTGAAACTACAAGTGCAGGCTCAGTAATCCTGGACATTAATGAGGTCCATGCATTTGCATGCTCATAGCGGCATAAGTACCAACCAAGCACATGCCTTCTGTCACAGCAAATTAAAACACAAGCATTACGGCACAGGTAAATTCCATCTACGAACACTACTGAATGCTGTTCTTCTACAACTGGCGGTAATGTCCATATATCCCAAAATTTGGAGGTTTTTCGCCTAAATGTACGACCGCCTCCAGGCATATCTTTTTGAATATCTTTGCTAAAAAGCCACTTAAGAAATATATTAAGCTGCTTAGTTAGATTATCTATTTTAGGGGAAAACGCCATCTTGCAATTACCACAAAACCACCTCTGTGTTCCTGCATTTGTCTTACCATATTTCGAGCAACAACTATTACAAACAGGGCAAATAACACGTTTCATTTTACTATCCTCCTAGAATACTATTTCTAAGGAAGATATAACCCTAATTCACCTTGAGATTTCAAGGGTTTCAGACAATTTTACCAACACGTTTTGTCCACTCTGTATCTTCTTTCAAAAAAGATATAACCGCTGTAGTCGTTGAAATTTCAACGACTACAGCGGTTTTTACCAACACGTTTTGTCCTATAACCCTATTTTTCTTTAAATTGATTTTATTGTATAGTTTAATAATTCTAATAATCCAATAACATATATACCTAATTTAGGTAATCCAAATGGACTAAATAAAAATGCTAATATTAGTGCTTCAATTACAATTTGCTTGTCTCCTTGAAAAATGCTAGCTAATCCAATTATAAAAATCAAAGTAGAAACTACGCTTAACAACGCAGTACTCAAACTTAATATGAAGGTTAAAAAAGCTATGAGCAAACTCAACACTAATCTTATCGGTAATAAAATTATTCTAATTATCCATCTCATACATACCCCTAAAAATTAAACTGGGATTCATAACAAACCCCAGTTTCATAATTAGCGTGTCCTTTAATATAATTTTGATCCTGCTGGAATATTATCATCCAACATTATTAAATTAAGTTTTTCTTCTCCGTCGTACTCACAAATTGCAGATATAATCATACCTTCTGAGTTGATTCCCATCATCTTACGAGGAGGAAGATTACAAATCGCAAGCAGTGTCTTTCCAATTAAGCTCTCTGCGCTGTAATATTCCTTAATACCAGATAAAATAACTCTTTCTTTTTCAGAACCATCATCTAATGTAAATTTCAATAGTTTTTTTGACTTTGGAACTTCTTCGCAGTTCTTAACTTTTACAACTCTAAAATCAGATTTTGAGAATGTATCAAAATCAACCATATCTTCAAATATTGGTTCTACTTTCACTTTTGAAAAGTCAATTTTTTCTGTCGTAAGTTTGTCGTAAGTTTCTTTTGACAAATCCCCATTTTCTGCCTTTTCTAAGCCTATTGGCTTCATTACTGGGAATAGCTGCACGTCTCTGATAGTTGAAGAATCAGTGAGAAGCATAACCAGTCTATCAACTCCGATTCCAAGTCCACCAGTTGGAGGCATTCCAACCTCGAGAGCATTTACGAAATCCATATCCATCGGATGAGCTTCATCGTCAAGTCCGAGGTCTAGCTCACGCTGCTGCTCGACAAATCTCTCGTACTGATCGATTGGGTCGTTAAGCTCTGAGAATGCATTGGATAGCTCCCAGCCATTGATATATGCTTCAAATCTACGAGTGATGCGTGGGTCTTTTGGATCCTTCTTTGCTAGAGGTGATACCTCTACCGGATGTCCTGTCAGGAACACTGGTCCATCGAGAAGTCCTGGAATGTCTTCGCAGTACTCATCAAACATCTCAGCGATGATTTTGCCGCGAGTCCACTTATTAACCTCTTCAGTTTCCATTCCGTATGCGATTGCACGCTCACGCGCCTCTCTATCATCCTCAATCTTATCGAAAGGAATTCCTGTAACCTTGATTACAGATTCCGTCATATCTATCTTGTTCCATGGCGGTGTAACGTCAAAAGTCTTGCCTTCATAAGAGATAATCGGTGATCCATTTACCTCCATCGCACACTTGTAGACGATCTGCTCCATGAGATCCATCATGCTCTCCTGGTTTCCGTACGCCATATAGCATTCCATAGAAGTGAACTCAGGGCTGTGATTCTTGTCCATACCCTCGTTACGGAATACCTTGCCGAGCTCATACACTCTATCGAGTCCACCGACAATTAGTCTCTTGAGCGGAAGCTCGAGAGAGATTCTGAGGTGAAGATCAAAGTCGAGCGCATTGTGGTGTGTGTTGAACGGTCTAGCATTAGCACCACCAGCGATGGTCTGTAGCACTGGAGTTTCAACCTCAAGGAAGCCATAGTCATCCTCGAGCACTCTACGAATGGTGCTCACTACCTTTGCACGCTTTAGGAATGTGTCTCTTACGTCAGAATTTACGATAAGGTCAACGTAACGCTGTCTATATCTAAGATCTGTATCTACGAGACCACTCCACTTGTCAGGAAGCACCTGTAGGGATTTAGCCTGAAGTGTTAGCTCCTGCACGTGAATTGAAATTTCATCTGTCTTAGTCTTGAACACGATGCCCTTTAGACCTACGAGGTCACCGATATCGTATGTCTTGAAAACTGTGTATTCTTCAGTTCCGATATCTTCACGCTTAACGTAGCACTGGATTCTACCCTGCTTATCCTGGATATCGAAGAATGCAGCTTTGCCCATGATTCTCTTGCTCATGATACGTCCAGCAACTGCTACTTCCTGATCTTCCATAGCGTCGTAGTTGTCCTTGATATCTTTGCTGTGAGCAGTTACATCATATGTCTCCTGCACGAATGGGTCTCTACCCATAGCACGAAGTTCCTGCAGCTTATCTCTTCTAATCTGTCGCTGTTCACTTATATCTTCTGCTGTAAGCTCCGGCTGTTCCTGCTCAGGAGTCTTTACATTGTCATTACTCATTATGATTCCGTAATCCTTTCTCACGAATTATTTAAACATACTGTCGTGCACCGCAATTTCCCCCTTTGGTGCACAGCACAAAAGTATTACTTTCTTACGTCAAGAACCTTGTACTTCGCAGTTCCATCGATGATTGGGAACTCAAGCACGTCTCCAGCTCTTGCTCCTAATAGGTGCTGTCCAACTGCAGATGCATTTGAAAGCTTACCGTTGAATGGGTCTGCCTCTGTGTTTCCTACAATTTTGTAAGTAACCTCTTCATCGTACACTAAATCGTGAAGTGTTACTGTTCTACCAGTAGCTATTACACCCTCGTCAGTCATCTCATCCTCGTCAGCGATTTTAGCTGTACGAAGCATAGCCTCGATGTTAGTGATTCTCTCTTCAGTCTCAGCCTGTGCATCCTTTGCTGCATCATACTCTGAGTTCTCGGAAATATCTCCGTATGAGATTGCCTCCTTAAGTCTCTCGGCATTTTCCTTTCTTGTTACAGTAATTAGATGCTCGAGCTCTGTCTGAAGGGCGTCATAACCCTCTCTAGTCATTTCATTATCATGTGGTGCCATTGGTCTCTTGCTCCTTTCAACCTTCTGGTATTAAATCTCGTATTTCTTTACATCTTCGCTTTCTGCCAAGTTAAGCAGTGCGGAATATTTCAGTCTAAATGTCATGATGTCACCGATTTTCACATCGCCCTCGACATCTTCGACATCGATAATAGTGTGGTCGCCCGATGCGCCTATCACCGAAGTTCCTTCCATTTCTGGAACTAAATCATCAATATCACCATAGTCAGCTCTACCGATTGCTAGTAGCGCTCTCTTGCGCATACCCCTATCTACATACTCACGCTTCTTGCCAGCAGCATCTACTCCAAGTTCTCCCTGTGGGTAGCTTGCCTTCATCTTAAGCTCTATGACTTCTGCCTTGAGTACGAATGGTGTATCTAATTCACCCATAGCTTCAAGATTATAACACAATCTTACGTCTTCGAGTGGACCAATTAAAGGACCAGCTCCAAGTCTAAGCATATTAATCTTCTCCGGCATATACCCGTGGTACACTCCGAGTAAGCTCGTTGTAGCTCCGCCAGATACGTATTCTAGTTCTCTGCCAATTTTCATTTCAACTCTTTCAGCTAGCTCGGCAAGAGCCACCATCTTATCCTCTGTCGGGATTACTGAACCATAGCAGCCCAGGTTAGTTCCAATGCCCGCTAACACGAGTCCCGGCATTTCGTTCTCTACCTTGACAGCCGTCTCAACTAGTTCATCGAGATCGAAGAATCCTTCCCTAAGGTCTCCGAGGTCTGCCATCAAGATCACCTTGTGTGTAGTATCTTTCTCAAGAGCTACCTTGTTGATAGCTTCGAGCACAACCACCTCGCTGTTAAGGCTTATATCTACAACATCAACCATCTCAGAAATCTCTGACAGCATAGGAATTCTGATCAGAAGAAGAGGCACTGCAATGCCACTCTCTTTAACCCTCTTAAGCTGGTCAAGTCTCGATGAGCCGATTAGTTTAGCTCCTCCTGCTACAAAATCCTCCGCAGTCGCAACGGTTCCGTTCGTGGCCTTGATGATACCGGCAATCTCAATTCCCTGCTCACTGCATTTGGATGAGAGCTTCTTCATGTTGTTAACCAGCTTTGCTCTGTCATGAAACAACGCTGGATACTTGTATTCTGCCATCTCGCTCATCTCACTTTCTATGACCACTTATTGTCTTCAACAAATCTTCTGATCTTTAGTCCCGTCGTCTTATCAAATTCCCTATCGCGAATGATTACATGATTGATCTTCTTGAACAGAGGCATTGTCTCGTTCTGCTTATCCACGATTCGCTCAATGTACTCCCTAATCTGTCCATCTGTCGCGTCTTCACCAAGCTCTTCAGCAAGAATTTCTTTGTTAGGTCTGATAGTTGCATAGATGCCGCGCTTCAGCGGATCATCGTTATCCTCATCTCCCCAAACCATGCATTCTTCGATACACTCATTCTTCATGAGATAGAACTCGAGTTCTTCAGGGAAAACGTTCTTGCCATTTGCCGCAATTATTACGTTTTTCTTACGGCCTGTGATATATACGTAATTCTTATCGTTCAGATATCCGAGGTCACCCGTGTGGAACCATCCGTCGATGATTACCTCATCGGTACTCTCCTGATTCTTGTAGTATCCCATCATGATGTTAGGGCCGCGGAAGCAAATCTCTCCAATTCCGTCAGCATCCTTATCCGCAATCATGCACTCAACAAAAGGAAGCAAATGTCCAGCCGACGCATCGTCGATTAGCTTTGGATCCTCCGGGTTGAGCGACACCATAGGCGATGTTTCAGTGAGTCCATACCCCTGAATCACCGTGATACCCAGGTTTCTAAAGAATCCCATGATATCTTCATCAATTGCCGCACCACCGACGATCAGTGTCTTTATACGACCACCGAAAAGCTCCGTAATCTTCTTAGTTGCAGGTTTACTCACATCTATTCCCACACGCTTTGTAAACTTGCTTAGCTTTATCAGCGTATTGAGCTGCTTCTCCTTGCCGCTCTTCTTAATCTGCCTGGTAATCTTGCTGTAGAAATTCTCATAGATTAATGGCACTGCCAGCATCAAGTGAGGCTTAACCTCCTGCAAATCCTTAACGATATACTTTAACCCCTGACAAAACGCTACCGTCGCTCCGCAGTACATCGACTCGATGAAGGTGCATGTGCACTCGTAAGTATGATGTATCGGAAGCACGGAGAAGAATACATCTCCAACTTCAATATTTAGGAAAGTCTGCGCCACCATTACGTTAGAACAGATATTTTTGTTATTAAGCATTACACCCTTGGAGGTGCCAGTTGTTCCCGATGTAAAGAGGATAATCGCCAAATCCGTATTTATGATTTCAGCATCTATGAAACTTCTGTCGCCTGCTTCAACGAGCTCGTATCCGTGCTCTCTCAACTTATGCCATGACAGCAGCCCCTTATCAGTCTTCTCATGACTATACATGCCGGCATTGATTACGAATTCAAGGTTGTTGTCATCCCTCTCCTTGATTCGCTTAAAGATATCATAGTGCTTGTCCATGGTGATGACAGCAGATAGTTCTCCACTCGTTGTCAGTTGAGATAGTTCATCCTCGTTGAGCTCCTTGTCAAGAGGTACGACTACGCCAGTTCCACCTACTACAGCGAGATAGCTCTCTGCCCATTCGTAGCAGTTCTTGCCGATTACGCCTATGTGTTTGCCCCTTAGTCCAAGCTCAACGAGGGCAGTTCCGAGCGCATTCACATCCGCGAGCACTTTGCTGTAGGATATCTCCTGAAACGGTTCGTTTTTATCGAATTTCTGAAGGAATAGCGGTTTATCTCTATAAAGCTCTGCACTCGTCTCTAATATATTCTTGATGTCTGTAACCGCGCGGCGCCAAGTGTATCTAATCACAGGATCTGTGGATTTATTGATTGCGTCCATAATCGCCTGCATTTCTTCCATCTCTCTGGCTTTAATCTCGCGGTATTCTTTTCTAATATCGCTGTTATCTGCCACTTTAGAATCTACGTCCTTTCTCGAAGTCTCTGTCATCGAATTTGTACTCATAGTTTTCTTCCTCGAATCTCTTGATCTTAAGTGTCGTTGTCTTGATAAAGTCATCTTCACGAATCTCGATTCTCTTAACTCGTTTAAAAGGCGGCATCTTTGAATTTGCTTCCTCAACAGCTTCCTTGAGTTTAAGATACTTCTCTTCGTTAGTCATACAGCCAGCATTTTCAAGAGCTTTGTAGTCAGGATACATGATCGCTGTACAAATCAGATCACCCTTAACCTCTTCACGCTTGCCGTAGACGATGACTTCGCTGATGAATTCACTCAGCAATAGGTAGAACTCAACTTCCTCTGGGAAAATATTCTTACCACCCTTAGTTACGATTACGTTTTTCTTACGTCCTGTGATATATAAGAATCCGTCCTCATCCAGGTACCCATAATCACCTGTATATAACCAGCCATCTTTGATTGCCTTGGCTGTGTTCTCAGCATCCTTATAGTATCCCATCATCACGGATGGTCCCTTACAGATAACTTCTCCGATTCCGCTCTCATCCTTATCGACTATGCGTACCTCTGTTCCAGGCATTGGCTTACCAACAGAAGCAGCCTTTCCGTATCTATCCTGGTTAACTGCGATTATAGGAGAATTCTCGGTCATACCGTATCCCTGCATCATCGGAAGCCCCATCGCTTCAAACTCTGAGATTACATTAGGATCGATTGCCGCTCCACCAGCAATGAGGATATATAGACTTTCGCCAAATATATCATGTACCGCTTTAAACAGCCTCTTGGTAGCCATTCTGTTATTTCTAAGGTCGAGCTTCATCGACATGCTGAGCGCTCTCTTGAGCTTATCAGCATTTCCGCTCTTCTCAGCCTTTGACCAGATTTTTCTGTATATATTCTCGTATATCAATGGCACACCGAGCATGATGTTGCACTTAGCCTCTACGAAGTTCTGCTGTATATACTTGAGACCCTCGCAAATTACTACTGTAGCACCCTGATAGAAGCTCGTCATAACAGTGCAAGTCATTTCATACACGTGATGCATCGGAAGTACGTCGAGTACACGACCTCCGTCTGGAATTTTTACGTATTTTGACATGTTGAATACGTTTTGAGACAGGTTCCTGTGTGAGAGCATAACTCCCTTTGCTAGTCCTGTTGTTCCTGAAGTGAACAGAATTGTCGATAAGTCCTCTGCATGAATCTCTGCATCTATATAATCGCGATTACCCTCTGCTACGATTTCACGACCCTCGGCCACGAGCTGATCCATGGTCATGAATCTATCATCAGCAAGGTATTCATCTACGTCATCTCCAGGTGCCGCCATGATGATAACCTTTTTAATTAGCGGAAGCTCTTCTAACAGCGGAGCAACAGTAGCGGTTAACTTCGTCGATGCGAACACTGCCTCTACATCGGCACGCTCCAGAAGGTTAGTAATCTCACCTTTTTCAAGGTTCCTATCGATCGGCACGATAACACCAACTCCGCATACAACAGAATAATATGACAGAACCCACCTGTGTGAGTTATCTCCGATTACCGCAATCTTGCTACCCTTGAAACCTCTAGCTACGAGAGCTGTACCAATCGCGTTCTGCTCTTCCTTGAACTCGGCATAAGTCATCGATTTGAACGGCTCCTTATGGTCGTCCTTGTACATATATGCTGCTCTATCCGGGAACCTCTGAACGGAGGTATCTACAAGCTCCTTGAGTGTCTCTACATAGTTAACATTGTATAGTTGATTTTCATATTTCTTTTTATTCATATCTGTTAGCCCATGTCCCTTTATCTATACTCTGAAAAGTGCACACACCTATCAATTTTACTATCAATTTGTATCATGAGATTTTATCATTTTTTGCGTTATATTGCAACGTTTGCAAGCCTATCATAGACGGTGCTATAATAATTCAATCAGAGACTTCTATGCCTGTTTATAATGCAGGGTAGATATCAAGACACGGAGGACTACAAATGGATTATTTACTGAATGTTGCAGGATTAGAGAGACACCTTCCTCTATGCAAAGTTTCAGACGACTTATATATTGCAGCTTTCATCATGTTCAATGACGTTGAGGTTACTGTTGCGTGTGCTAGAGAGCTACTTAAAAAAGCACCTGAATTCGACGTTATCATTACAGCAGAATCAAAAGGGATTCCACTTGCATACGAAATGGCAAGACAGGCAGGAAACAAGCCTTACATCGTAGCACGAAAAGGTCCTAAGATTTACATGGACGACCTTATCACTGTAAGTGTTGATTCTATCACCACAGACCACATGCAGACTCTATGCGTAGGACGTACGGAACGCGAGGTTATGGAAGGCAAAAAAATCCTCGTTGTCGATGATGTAATCAGCACCGGCGAGTCACTGACTGCACTAGACAAGCTGGTAAATGCTGTTGGTGGAAATATCGTCGGTCAGATGTCCGTCCTTGCAGAAGGAGAAGCTGCTGATAGAGACGATATAATTTTTCTTGAAAAACTTCCCTTGTTTGGTACAGACGGGCAAGTTATCCCGGACTGATTATTGAATATTCAACTCTGGAATTAATAAAACGGGTGCGCTTCAATTTATGCTTGCACCCGTTTTGTATTCATGCATTTCTTTGATTATTCCAGTGCGTCAATATAGATTATATAAGCTCCAGACTTTTTGCGTTGTACCAACAAAAGCCGTTTCTCTTACAATAATTGTCAATTTCTTTTGCAAGTGAAGCATCCGCTCCGTACTCTAATAGATATACTGATAAACCGTTTTTCTTAACTCTCGACAGATACTCTTTAAAATAGCGAGTTTCTTTCGCAGCTTGCTTTCCATAGCTCTTTCTTTCAAAATCTATATTTGTGAATACAGTCTCCTGATTAATACCATCAAACAGAGTATTGGCAATTTTTTCATCCATACATCTTGAAACAAAAACATCTCCGCCATTTATAAGAATTGAAAGTTTATATGACTTAAGCCCTTTCAGAATTGAGCAAAGCCCCTGAAATGTGCTGTCTGTATGATAGTGATGATAAACATCCGCATTATCTATGAAAAATCCATCAAAACCCATTTCTGAATACTTTTTACCGAGTTCATCGACAACAAATCTCTGCCACTCCGCATCAGATACATCCACCCATCGTTCATTAGGCCATTCCTTATATGTCCCCAGTGTTTTGTCTTTGAATCGGTCAAAATATGGACGATATTTCTCAATAGCACCAATATTTATATACCCATATACCTTTTTCCCAGATTTGCGAAGCATACTTATCTGATCGGCACTAAATTCAGATGGTTCAATTACTACAATCCGATAGTCACGCAGCCGTTCTATCTGTTCGTTATTGATACCTAGAAAAACCCCATATTCTCTTGATGGTTTTACTGCACATCCTGAAACAATGATAGATAGACAGAGAATTATACATAAACCATAATATAATGTTAAATTCAAACTTTTCTTTTCCATAAAGGTACTTTGATTGTATTATACGTGTTTTATATGATATTGTGATGCATTTGAGTTTTAACTACGACTTTATTGTACATGTTTCTTATTATAGTTTCCAACCAATCGCTTCAGAGCGAGCTGACACAAAATCCCTATAAATCCCTTTATCTTTCATCAATTCCTCATGAGTGCCCTGCTGTGCGATTCTGCCTTTATCGATAACATATATCCTATCAGCATTACGCACAGTTTTGAGTCTATGTGCAATCATCAATATAGTCTTCTCTTTGGTAAGCTCTTTAATCGCAAGCATGAGTTCACGCTCGTTCTCGGGATCGACATTAGCCGTAGCCTCATCAAGTATAATAATTGGCGCATCTTTCATAATAGCACGAGCAATGGATATACGCTGCTTTTGACCACCTGAAAGGCTGGCTCCTGCCTCCCCAAGAATTGTATCATACCCATCCGGAAGCTCGCTTATAAAGTCATGGCAGCAAGCTCTCTTAGCTGCATCTATGACCATATCCATCGAAGCTTCAGGTTGACCGAATCTAATATTGTTGGCAATCGTATCATGGAATAGATATACAGACTGGAACACAAAGCTGAAGTTTTCCATCAGAGAGTTCATATTATACACTCGAACATCTCTATTATCCAGTTTGACCTGCCCTGACTGCACATCCCAAAATCTTGCTATAAGATGACAAATCGTAGTCTTACCGCTTCCCGATGGACCGACAAAGGCCGCCGTGGTTTTCTCCGGAATTGAAAGACTTATATCATCGATAACCTTTCTGGTGTCATACGCAAAATCTACGTGATCCATCTCAATATTCTGTGTTTCAGTCTCAATATACTCTCCATCAATATCCATATTCTCAATAGCCAATACTGATTTCGCTTTATCAACGGAGATATCAACTGCACGAAGAAGAGCCGAAAAGTTACCTGCAGAATCAAGTGCCGCATACATCAAGAAGGATGCAATCATCATAACTATAGTAGTTTCAAGATCCATAGTTCCCGCAAAGTAGAATCGTAACGAGAGCATGCACATTGTGACTCCCGTCATCTTAATAATCCAGCTCTGCAGAGTAGTGAACGGCACAATTTTGAACTCCATGCGAATGTTTGCTCTTGACGCATCATCAATACAATTGTCAAGCTTTTTATTATTCTCTCCGATAAGCTTAAAATTCTTTGCTTCTGCAATACCCTGTATAAACTCAAGAATTTCACCGATCATCGCAGTATCCGTGTCAAGCTTTTGCTTCGACACATCAACCGAATGTCGCTGCAGTAAAGAATTAATCACAAAGAATATCAGTAATCCGACAAGAGCCACAGCTCCAATTCTAAGATCGAATATCAGCAGCAACAATGTGATTAAGCATGACTCAAGTGTGCCTCCCAGCGTCAGCATTACAACACGTGTTGCAATATCGGCCAGCAGCTCCATAGTATTAGTAGTTATACTTGTGATATTTCCAAGCGATGTCTCATTAAAATACCCCATAGGTACATAACGAAGATGTTCGGCTATCTCTATTCTCTTTCCGGCACAGGTTGTATACCCTGCAACGGTCTGCAGCATCTTGCTTCTTCGAGATACAATGCATTGAACCACCATTCCTCCAATCAAAACTGCAAGAGACAGTAAGATTGTCTTATAAGTCACATCACCGCGAACTACATCTTTCACTAATATATAGATAGCGGGAATCTTCATAGCTTGACCAATAGCCTCAATTATGCCGAGAACTATAGATTCATAATACCTTTTTTTATTTTCAGTTCCTGAGAACTCGAAGAATTTCATCAGAATTTTAAACATCAGCCTCACCTCCATCTACAGTATCTCTTGCCGATACGTGAGCGATCCACATTTTGTTATAAAGCCCTTTTTTCTCGAGGAGTTGCTCGTGAGTTCCGATATCATCAATATGTCCATCATCCACCACGATAATTTGATCTGCATCAACTATGGTAGATAGTCTATGTGCTATGACGATAAGAGTTTTCCCCTTAATCATACTGGCAATCGAGCGCTGTATAACCGCTTCGCTCTCCGGATCCGTGTAAGCCGTAGCTTCATCAAGAATAACAATCGGCGCGCCCTTTAGCATAGCTCTTGCTATAGAGATACGCTGCCTCTCACCACCGGAAAGGTGTCCGCCGGCATCGCCGACTATAGTGTCATACCCCTTTTCCAGCCTCATGATAAAGTCGTGGCAACCGCAGCGTTTCGCCGCTTCGATGACATCTTCATCACTTGCACCCTTTCGTCCCATACGAATATTATCCATGACTGAACGATTGAAGAGATAATTATCCTGAGCTACATAGGCAATCTTGGTATTATAATCATCCCAGCTCATATCCTTGATATTAACTCCGCCAAAGGTAATCTCACCGCTATCCACGTCCCACAATGCTGAAATAAGCCTGGCAATCGTAGATTTACCGGATCCTGACGGACCTACAAGTGCATTTACGCTACCCTCTTTGATAGATAGATTAACCCCATGTAGTATTTCGGTGCCTTCTTCGTATGAGAACCTGACATTTTTAATGACAATATCATTTCCCTCAGGTTGACGGATTGTCTCTTCAGGTCGCTCCATCTCCTTGCGATCAAGGATTCCCTGAACTTCGCCGAAAACAATTTCTATCTTTGCCATATCATCTGTATATGACATAACAGTTATTAGCGGTGCCAGCATGCCCACAGAGAGGATGAGTACCGTGATAAGCTCTCCTGCCGTGATTGAACCGTGCATAAAGAGAATCCCTCCAACTGGTATTATGGTTAGAATAGTTGTAGGCGTTATAGCCATACCAATTGTAAAAAATAGAATAGTAGCCTTCATCCAATCGATAAAGCAGTATGCACCGTCATGTGCAGCTTTCTCGAATTTCTCATAGGAGCTATCCGTCTTCCCAAACGCCTTGATTACCTCAATTCCGTTGATATATTCAACTGCCGTATCGTTGAGAATTTTTGTCTTTTCCACACAATCTGCCCAGCGACTTCCGGCGTTTCTAGTCATCATTCCCATGCAAAAAGCCGCCACAGGTAGTGTCATAATACTTGCAATACCCAGTTTCCAATTAATGGTAAAGATATAAACAAGAACTGCTACTGGCGCAATGAGATTAGCGGTAAATTCCGGTACAATGTGTGCAAGTGTAGTTTCAAGACTATCTACTCTCTCAACTATAATACTCTTTAGAGAACCCGACGGAATTCGTTTAACATCTCCCAGCGGCATCCTGGTAAGCTTGAAACAGAGTGCTTTTCTTATATCTCCGAGCACGGCAAAGGTTGCGGCATGTGAAAATCCTGTAGACACAGAATGCAGCAACGCCCTTAGGGTCCACAGAATAATCATCCAAATAAAATAGTTCTCATAGGCATTCCAATCCCTAACCCCATCTAGCAGTTTAACAACAATGCAGCTCATCAGGTAATATGGAATGAGGGAACAAATTACTCCCAGCAAAGCGAATATCACGGAGAAAATGTATTTACTCTTTCGTGTACTCGCAAATCGTTTGATTATAGCAAGTGCATTACTGCCTTGACGTCCTGAAGAATCATTCATGTGTTTTCCTCCTCGTATAGTATCTTTTAGATAGTTATAATTGTTTAAAAAATGATAGTAGAAATTGATAAATAGGTGTTCGTAGTCCAATCGCCAACTGTCGGTTAGTCTGAACTAACTTAGGTTTCCAAAAAAAGCGGTATCTTCGCATAGAAATATCCGCTTAAAAAATACCGCCAAATAACTCCTGCCATCCCGCAGTATAAAATCTGCGGATGAGCTCAAGCTGCATCTTAGCCTCTGAATAAGTCATATCGTGAACTATAAGCTCACGAAAAGCATTAAACATACTTGTCGCCATAATATGCTCGAATCTGTAATCGATATCCAGAAGTTCTTTAGTCTGTTCCTTAACATCACTACGGAGATCCACTTTGAATCTCTCAGTAGATTCAATTTCAATCTCGACTAATCGGTCTACAAAATCCGAAAACCTTGTTCCTTCTGATTTCAGGAGCATAAGTCTTACTTCTCTTAGATGATCATATGCATAATTTAGCATCCAGTGCATACAATCACGTGATACATCGGTCATATCCGCCTTCTGTTCGTCAAAATCTTTGCCGGCAAACGAGTCTTGAACGTCTATATAGTGCTGCATCATAGCATTATAATGCTCGCCAACGATGTCCTCAAATAGTTCCGCCTTACTGGAATAATATCCATAAAATGCTCCTGTGGTCACCCCTGCATTTCTCACAATCTGACGCAAAGATGCCCCCTGATATCCATTAAGCTCGAATTCATAGAGCGCAACTTCTATAATCTTGTGCTTGGTTTGCACTTCATCTGTAGTAAAAGGATTAGTATTCATATTGCTCCTGTAGTTAAACTACATCACCATATAACACTGTTATATAACATCGTTATATTATCAATTAGTACGTATAATGTCAAGAAAAGATTGGTGCTAAAATTAAAATTTAAAGTTCTGACTTCTTTCCCTATCAGGTGTAAGTGTAGTAGAATTGAGTTGATCCATGATGTTGATTCCTTTCGTGAATTTTTTGCTAACTTAATTCTACCAAATAATCTATCATGGATTACTTTTTTATTCAGGTGTTCAAGTTGATTTTACAATTTACCTTGAAAAGAATTGCCTATAATCCGTATATACACTTAATGCCGTTCGAAAGGAATATAAAAAATATGAGAAGAAAAGACAGAGAAATCGTAGATCTTCATAAAATTGAACAAATACTGGCAAGAGCAAGATATTTGCATCTAGGAATGTTTGATCATGAATATCCTTATATTGTTTCGCTTCATTACGGATACAAACTAGACGGAAAGAAATTGACTTTTTATGTTCATTGTGCAAAAGAAGGGCACAAGCTGGATTGTCTTCAGAAAAACAACAGCGTTTTTGTTGAAATTGATTGTGGGGAAAAGCTCATCACAGCAGACACTCCTTGCAAATATAGTGCGGAATTTGCGAGTGTTATGTGCCGTGGCAGAGCGACGATTCTTCAGAATACTGAAGATAAATGTGAGGCGCTTCGCATTCTTATGAAATTACAATCAGGTAAGGAACATGAAATCAATGAAAAAAATGGCAGATGCGGTTACGGTGATTGAAATAAATATAGATTCCTATACTGCAAAAGCCCATGTAGAAAATCTGTAGAGGGACGGGCTTCAGCAATAGTGTAGTGTCTTGCATATCGTTTTGTATAAATGGCATAAAATCAATGTTTTTATTATCAATTTTAGCCCTATCCTCCATTTTATTTCTGTTTATCTGATTTTTTGCAAGCATATTGCAAGCACATGCAAATTAAATCTTAGGAATCATAGTTGATAAGTCTGGGGTTTCGGAGAGCGGGGGGTGCGGACGTTTTTTTGGATAGCTTAGACAGCCAATCCAAGAGATCGTCTGTACTCCACAGGGCTCAAATATCCTAACGATTTCTTGATTCTTTTTTCATTATACCAATGAAGGTATTTATCTAACTCACGTGAGAATTCCTCTATGGTCACATTTTTCCAGTCCTGGTTATAGAAGAACTCATTTTTTATTCGTCCAAATAAACCTTCGCAAGCAGCATTATCTGGAGAGCACCCTTTCTGTGACATGGATCTGGTATATCCGTTTATCTCCATCCTCTCAATCCAACCCGGCCAGCGATAGTGGCATCCTCGATCTGTATGAAT
>NZ_CP016199.1:1761582-1762753 GCF_002243385.1 Mogibacterium pumilum
AGGGCTCAAATATCCTAACGATTTCTTGATTCTTTTTTCATTATACCAATGAAGGTATTTATCTAACTCACGTGAGAATTCCTCTATGGTCACATTTTTCCAGTCCTGGTTATAGAAGAACTCATTTTTTATTCGTCCAAATAAACCTTCGCAAGCAGCATTATCTGGAGAGCACCCTTTCTGTGACATGGATCTGGTATATCCGTTTATCTCCATCCTCTCAATCCAACCCGGCCAGCGATAGTGGCATCCTCGATCTGTATGAATAATTGGTTTAGATTTTGCGCCCATATTTGCAATCACATCGTCGAGCATGCCATTGACGAGATCGGCATTTGGATGTTCGCTTATTCGCCACGTGACAAGCATTCCATCAAAGCAATCTGCTGTCGGAGACAGATATACCTTGCCTGTCGGAATGGCAAACTCGCTAATATCCGACAAAAGAAGTTCATCCGGCTTCTCGCTATGAAAATTCCTCTGTACTTCGTTTGGAACAGCGGGACTGATTTCCCCTTTATACGAACTGTATTTCTTCTTTTTTCGGATTTTTACTTCAAGACCATCTTCCGAACGACTTTCTCCGATACTTTTATCCCTATCTTTTTTAGTTCTGCATGTATCCTACGATACCCATATCGGGCTTTGTTTTTCATAAATATCCGATCAACTTCACGGCGTATATGCTTATATTTATCTTCTGTTGCAAGAGCTTTTATCTGATAGTAGTAACTACTCCTTGGCAGCTTCATCTTTCGAAGCAGGACTGGTAGCGGGTACTTCTCTTTCATGGCGTCGATTACCGCTACCTTCTCCTTGTTCTTCAGGTCGTTCAAGTCGACGCCGGGGTCTTTTTTTAATACGTTGATTGTCTCCTTTAAGATATCTACTTCCAATTGAAGCTCGTACATCTGCTTTCTGAATGATTCTATTTCTTCGGAAGGTATATTCCCATCCGTATCCGGTAATTTTTCCGGCTTGATATTTTTCGTGTTCATCAGAGAAAACACACCTCCTTGAAGATATCGCTTTCGCCACACATATATGATGACACGACTGTATCCAGTCTCTTCTGATACTAATTTTACACTCTCTCCATTTTCAAAACAACGACGAAGTACTTTCAATTTAAACTCCGCTGGAGGGTTTCTGGGATGTTCGGTGGTGTTTT
>NZ_CP016199.1:1762778-1764936 GCF_002243385.1 Mogibacterium pumilum
AATAGGGTAGAGCGAGGGCGTTAGCCCTCAACCCTCCCGTTGCACCGTACGTACGGGTCTCGTATACGGCGCTACATCAACATAGAATCAAGCGTTAATTCAGATAATACGCCAAAGGGTCGACCAATCCCGGTCGGCTCTTTGTCTTTTTGCCAAGTATCGTTGGATTGAGCAGGAAATTAATATCCCGAATAGTAGCCATTCGGTACCATCCCTGCCTTGCGTTTGCCACGCTTAACAATCTTTTCTCCTCAAGGCCACATTCCTGAATCCTATTCAGAGCCATCAGGTTCTTGAATATGGTCTTCGGCTTTTTCCACTGTTTGAGTATCACTACTCTCACCTTGTGCCTCAGCCATTGTCCATATTCATCAAGAAAGCCTTTCATGCTACCGATTCTGTAGTAGTTTATCCACCCCCGGATGAGCCAGTTCAGTTGCATAAAGGTAGACTTTATGGTTCGCGCAGCCGCTTTCTTCCGACAAAGAATCTCACGAGTCTTCTCATAGAGTTTCTTCTTTCGGTCTTTGGCAAGCCTGCACTTCCAACCGTCTTTGCTCTTCCAGAATGTGAATCCCAGAAAGTTACTCTTCGTAGGTCTTACTACCTTTGTCTTAGTGGCACTGACTCTCAGCCGAAGTTTGCGCTCCAGCCAGCTTGTCACAGACTTCATCACTCTGTCTGCCGCCATTTCACTTTTCACGAAGATGTCGCAGTCGTCAGCGTATCTGACAAAATGAAGTCCCCTTGATTCCAGTTCCTTGTCGAGCTTGTCAAGGTAGATGTTGGATAGTATAGGTGAAAGAGGTCCACCTTGCGGTACCCCTTCTTCACTTGGGCTTACCAAGCCATCTTCCATGACTCCAGCTCTTAGAAACTGTCGAATCAGTCGTAGCGTTTTCGCATCATTAATGCGTTCTCTGAGTATTGAAATTAACTTGTCATGGTTTACCGTGTCGAAATACTTCTCGATGTCAAGGTCTATCACCCACTCATATCCCTCGTTGAGGTATTCGAGGGCTTTCTCTATCGCTCCATGGCAATCTCTGTTCGCTCGGAACCCATAACTATGGTCACTGAAATATTTGTCATATCCCAGAGACAGTATCTGTGCTGTCATCTGCTGTACAACTCTGTCTGTGACTGTCGGTATTCCGAGAGGTCTCTTCTTGCCGTTGGCTTTAGGTATGTAGACCCTTCTTACCGGACTCGGCCTGTATTTACCTTCACGTATCTGAGTCTTCAGCTCTTCCCTATGAAGAGTAAAATACACGTCAAGTTCATCTACCGTCATCCCATCGACTCCGGCTGCACCTTTGTTTCGCTTGACGTTCTTGATTGCCTCGTCAATATTCCTGTCCTGTAATATCCATTCGATTAATTCCACTTGTTGCTCCTCTTTCTGTTCGTAAAACTGCCGGAAATCATCCCCTCTACCTTTTGCCTCCACAGACTTACGTTTCTGCTTTCAGAGCATATCCTCGATTTCGGATTATTCCGACCTTGCTTGCAGTGATTTGCAATACATTGACATTAGACCCTTCCCGTTCGTGCTCCCGGTACTATGGTCTAAGCTGACTCCCGGACGCAAGCCTTTTCCGCACGTGTTTCCACGCCGTCCGGGTCTCCCGGGGTAAGACATAGTTCTTTCGCCACACAACCTCCGGATTTACTGTCTCGGTGATACGTTTACCTTTTGGGCTTCGGTTTGTGTAGCAACCTCACCCACCGTTTAGCCTTGTATCCGGTTTCTGTTCGTAGGCTCGATGGCTTTGCTACACCGCTTCCTTCACTTGAGCATTACTGCTTTCCGCTTGCGGTTCGCTACACTTGGCGGTAAATACCCGTGACTGGACTCTCACCAGTAAGAACTGTGCCATGCCCGGCACACCGACAAAAGGTCGGTAGCATATGCCACCGACCTTAATACATCTAAAAGTTCAGGTTCTATAAATTCTTTTGGGGTTTAGGAGGTACCTATCCATTTCATTGTGGTGTTTTAAACCCCTACCTATACACTTGTTGGGGTAATAAAAAAACACCCCAAAAAAATCAATGTTGTCCCTGACAAGGGGTACACATCATAATTTGGATAATCTAAAAAGGACGGAGATTTAACCATGATTAGTTAAATTCTCCGTCCTTTGTTGTTCCTCAA
>NZ_CP016199.1:1764961-1768571 GCF_002243385.1 Mogibacterium pumilum
TATATTCCCATCCGTATCCGGTAATTTTTCCGGCTTGATATTTTTCGTGTTCATCAGAGAAAACACACCTCCTTGAAGATATCGCTTTCGCCACACATATATGATGACACGACTGTATCCAGTCTCTTCTGATACTAATTTTACACTCTCTCCATTTTCAAAACAACGACGAAGTACTTTCAATTTAAACTCCGCTGGAGGGTTTCTGGGATGTTCGGTGGTGTTTTTAAGATTAAGCTTCTTTCGTTTTTCTTTTGTTTTTCCCTCGTTGCGAATCCATCTATATAGGTGTTCTCTGCTGGGGTAACCAAGTTGACGCACTGTATCTGTAACAGATCCTATCTGATGATAAATGCGTAGCGCCTTTGCCCTCTGTTCTTTTGAATACATTAATGACTCCTTTCAGAGCCATAATATGTGTCCAGGTTTTTGTCCGCACCCCCATTTGTTGCACTTAGATTGTAAATTCAAATAAGGCTATAGTAAAACATTAAATTGTTATACTATAGCCTTTTTCTTTCACTCAGTATTTATCCTGAATATCGTTATTCCTTATTAGAGCTCCGTCGTATTAAATGTACCCTAGCAGAACATCGACAATTGGTATAACTATTACGAACAAAATCGTACTCAGCGTTACCACATTGGTTGAAAATTCTACGTCTCCATCTCCGTGACTTGCAAGAATTGGAAGAACTGCTAGAGCAGGTGCAGACGACTGTATTACAAAGGTCTTAAACTCATCAGTAGGCATGTTCTTGGCGGTAAGCAAGAGAACGGCTACCATCACCAGCGGTCCTAAAACAAAGCGCCCGATTAGAGTTATAATCGTATCCCTATCGAAAGTAATCGTTTTAAGCCCTGCTTTTGCAAGGACTATACCGATGTAGATAAGCGACAGTGGTGTTACGATATTACCTATATATGTAAGCGTGCTTGTAGCGAAAGTTGGGACAGGAATCTTTAGAACTAGAAATACTAGTGATACTAAAAATCCTATAAGTGGTGCTGGGAAAAGTTTCTTCCAGTCAAACTTTTCCGCACCTTTGCTCTTCCCCGATTTACTGTCCCTCGTCATCAGGTACACTCCGAGAGTCCATGTCGAAATCGTATTAGTAATGTAGTAGATAAGGAAATATGGCAGAGCCTTATTCCCAAACAGAGCTATATTAAGTGGTAGTCCAATGAAAATGGTATTAGCATTCACAAAGGTATTTATCATAGTACCCCTGCGTCCAGGTCTTACGTGAAATACTTTAACTACAATATATGCAAAAATATATCCTAGTCCAAATGCTGCAAATGTATAGAATAATCCTTCAGATAGACTAACAAGTTTATCAAATGTCAAATACTTCATTACCGATACAAAAATCGATGCTGGAAGCGCAATATTCATAATTAACCGAGAAAGATTTTGTCCGAATTCCTGTCCAAACCACCCATGGTTTTGCAGAAAATACCCAAGCACAATTATTGCAATGATAGGAATAATACTCTGTATAGAGGTAGTTAATATTTCCATATTGCTCCTTTCTAGAGCTTAAGCCCTTTATAGGAAAGCTTAACATACCTAGCTTTCATAACTATATACAACCTCTTCATTTTAGTATTTTGGATACCATTTTAGTGCTTGAACAGCTTTTGCCATATCCTTTTCCTCCGCACGGGCAAGCCCCTGTTCCTGAGCTGTTTTCGCAACTGCTTCAGCAACCTTAATTGATACATCCGCAACATACTTAAATGGCGGAAGAACAGGTGCTCCTGGTTTGCTCATATCGATGATACCGCTGAGCGAATGGGCTGCCGCACCAATCATCTCGTCGGTAAGAAGACTTGCCTCTGATGCCAGCATTCCTAGACCTAGTCCTGGATAAATGAGTGCATTATTAGCCTGTCCAATTACATAGTCAATCCCATTATATGAAACAGTATCTGCAGGAATTCCGGTTGCCACAAACGCTTTTCCATCCGACCAAGTAATCAAGTCTTCAGCAGTTGCCTCTGCAAGCTTAGTTGGGTTAGACAGCGGAAAAATCATAGGACGTTCTGTATTCTCACACATCGCCTCTACAACTTCCTTCGTAAATGTATTTGGTACTGTTGATGTTCCAACAAGTATTGTTGGCTTTACTGTCTTCACAACCTCAAGTAAGTCTGTCAGCTTATCTGCGTTAGGATAATCCGAACGTTTCTTAGCGAAAGGTCTCTGTTCAGGAGTCAAATCATCCATGTCGTCAAACAGGAGCCCCTGCTTGTCCACCATGAAGAATCTCTTATATGCCTCTTCCTCTGACAATCCCTTAGTTATCATCTCGCGAAGCACACGATGTGCGATTCCTGCCCCTGCAGTTCCACCGCCAAAGCACAGGTAAACCTGATCGGTAATCTTTTCGCCTGTAACAGCAAGTGATCCGAAAATTCCGCCAAGCGTCACAATACCCGTTCCCTGTATATCGTCGTTAAATGTAGGTATATTCTTGCGATATTTTTCGAGAATATTTGCAGCATTTGAACGTCCAAAATCCTCCCAGTGTAGATATAGCTTAGGGAAGAGTTTTTCTGCTGTATTAACAAACTGATCAATGAAATCATAGTAACGATCTCCACGAACTCTCTCATGACGATTTCCGAGATAGTTTGGATTATTTCGCAGAGACTCACGGTTGGTTCCTGCATCAATAACTAAAGGTAGTACCGTAGATGGATCAATGCCAGCAGCACCAGTATATACCATGAGTTTTCCAACAGAAATATCTACACCGTTTGCACCCCAGTCACCGATTCCAAGAATTTCTTCAGCATCTGTTACTACAATTAGTCTTATCTCACGACCTCCTGCTGCATTTTTAAGTGTTTCCTCGATATGCTCAGGGTGATTAATATCTAGATAACCTGCATACTGCGGATTAACGAAGAGATTGCTATATCCTTCTATAGTGTCTGCAATAGTTGGGTCATATACGATTGGATTGAATTCTTCCAAATGATGAGAGAACAGATAGTAGAACAACGTACGATTTGTATTGAAAATCTCCATGAGAAATAGTCTTTTTTCAAGATCATTCGCTTTAGTCTGTAGCTGAGCATACGTCTCAGCTGCCTGTTCTTCAATAGTCTGAATATAAGGCGGCAACAAACCTATAAGCCCTAGTTCTTGACGCTCTTCTAGAGTAAATGCGGTACCCTTATTTAGAAAAGGGTTGTTTAAGATATCATGTGCATTCATAGTCCACCTCCACTTTTTATATCTATATTAATTACGTCTCATAATATTACTATAACCCCCATTTGTAAATGCTTTTGAACTCATCAACACAGTATCCTCAATAGGGTAGAGCGAGGGCGTTAGCCCTCAACCCTCCCGTTGCACCGTACGTACGGGTCTCGTATACGGCGCTACATCAACATAGAATCAAGCGTTAATTCAGATAATACGCCAAAGGGTCGACCAATCCCGGTCGGCTCTTTGTCTTTTTGCCAAGTATCGTTGGATTGAGCAGGAAATTAATATCCCGAATAGTAGCCATTCGGTACCATCCCTGCCTTGCGTTTGCCACGCTTAACAATCTTTTCTCCTCAAGGCCACATTTCTGAATCCTATTCAGAA
>NZ_CP016199.1:1768596-1770754 GCF_002243385.1 Mogibacterium pumilum
AATAGGGTAGAGCGAGGGCGTTAGCCCTCAACCCTCCCGTTGCACCGTACGTACGGGTCTCGTATACGGCGCTACATCAACATAGAATCAAGCGTTAATTCAGATAATACGCCAAAGGGTCGACCAATCCCGGTCGGCTCTTTGTCTTTTTGCCAAGTATCGTTGGATTGAGCAGGAAATTAATATCCCGAATAGTAGCCATTCGGTACCATCCCTGCCTTGCGTTTGCCACGCTTAACAATCTTTTCTCCTCAAGGCCACATTCCTGAATCCTATTCAGAGCCATCAGGTTCTTGAATATGGTCTTCGGCTTTTTCCACTGTTTGAGTATCACTACTCTCACCTTGTGCCTCAGCCATTGTCCATATTCATCAAGAAAGCCTTTCATGCTACCGATTCTGTAGTAGTTTATCCACCCCCGGATGAGCCAGTTCAGTTGCATAAAGGTAGACTTTATGGTTCGCGCAGCCGCTTTCTTCCGACAAAGAATCTCACGAGTCTTCTCATAGAGTTTCTTCTTTCGGTCTTTGGCAAGCCTGCACTTCCAACCGTCTTTGCTCTTCCAGAATGTGAATCCCAGAAAGTTACTCTTCGTAGGTCTTACTACCTTTGTCTTAGTGGCACTGACTCTCAGCCGAAGTTTGCGCTCCAGCCAGCTTGTCACAGACTTCATCACTCTGTCTGCCGCCATTTCACTTTTCACGAAGATGTCGCAGTCGTCAGCGTATCTGACAAAATGAAGTCCCCTTGATTCCAGTTCCTTGTCGAGCTTGTCAAGGTAGATGTTGGATAGTATAGGTGAAAGAGGTCCACCTTGCGGTACCCCTTCTTCACTTGGGCTTACCAAGCCATCTTCCATGACTCCAGCTCTTAGAAACTGTCGAATCAGTCGTAGCGTTTTCGCATCATTAATGCGTTCTCTGAGTATTGAAATTAACTTGTCATGGTTTACCGTGTCGAAATACTTCTCGATGTCAAGGTCTATCACCCACTCATATCCCTCGTTGAGGTATTCGAGGGCTTTCTCTATCGCTCCATGGCAATCTCTGTTCGCTCGGAACCCATAACTATGGTCACTGAAATATTTGTCATATCCCAGAGACAGTATCTGTGCTGTCATCTGCTGTACAACTCTGTCTGTGACTGTCGGTATTCCGAGAGGTCTCTTCTTGCCGTTGGCTTTAGGTATGTAGACCCTTCTTACCGGACTCGGCCTGTATTTACCTTCACGTATCTGAGTCTTCAGCTCTTCCCTATGAAGAGTAAAATACACGTCAAGTTCATCTACCGTCATCCCATCGACTCCGGCTGCACCTTTGTTTCGCTTGACGTTCTTGATTGCCTCGTCAATATTCCTGTCCTGTAATATCCATTCGATTAATTCCACTTGTTGCTCCTCTTTCTGTTCGTAAAACTGCCGGAAATCATCCCCTCTACCTTTTGCCTCCACAGACTTACGTTTCTGCTTTCAGAGCATATCCTCGATTTCGGATTATTCCGACCTTGCTTGCAGTGATTTGCAATACATTGACATTAGACCCTTCCCGTTCGTGCTCCCGGTACTATGGTCTAAGCTGACTCCCGGACGCAAGCCTTTTCCGCACGTGTTTCCACGCCGTCCGGGTCTCCCGGGGTAAGACATAGTTCTTTCGCCACACAACCTCCGGATTTACTGTCTCGGTGATACGTTTACCTTTTGGGCTTCGGTTTGTGTAGCAACCTCACCCACCGTTTAGCCTTGTATCCGGTTTCTGTTCGTAGGCTCGATGGCTTTGCTACACCGCTTCCTTCACTTGAGCATTACTGCTTTCCGCTTGCGGTTCGCTACACTTGGCGGTAAATACCCGTGACTGGACTCTCACCAGTAAGAACTGTGCCATGCCCGGCACACCGACAAAAGGTCGGTAGCATATGCCACCGACCTTAATACATCTAAAAGTTCAGGTTCTATAAATTCTTTTGGGGTTTAGGAGGTACCTATCCATTTCATTGTGGTGTTTTAAACCCCTACCTATACACTTGTTGGGGTAATAAAAAAACACCCCAAAAAAATCAATGTTGTCCCTGACAAGGGGTACACATCATAATTTGGATAATCTAAAAAGGACGGAGATTTAACCATGATTAGTTAAATTCTCCGTCCTTTGTTGTTCCTCAA
>NZ_CP016199.1:1771029-1820645 GCF_002243385.1 Mogibacterium pumilum
CGGATTTACTGTCTCGGTGATACGTTTACCTTTTGGGCTTCGGTTTGTGTAGCAACCTCACCCACCGTTTAGCCTTGTATCCGGTTTCTGTTCGTAGGCTCGATGGCTTTGCTACACCGCTTCCTTCACTTGAGCATTACTGCTTTCCGCTTGCGGTTCGCTACACTTGGCGGTAAATACCCGTGACTGGACTCTCACCAGTAAGAACTGTGCCATGCCCGGCACACCACAAACACAACAGAGAGCTAGCCCCACGGTCTAAGCTCTCTGTTTTCATTTCCTTTATTGTAGCTCTCTCAATGATAATCCATCACATCGGCATTTACGCCTCTTCGCCTTCCGAAATTTCGCCTTCTCCAGCATCAGGCAGGCTCACATCCACACCATTCACAGTGATGCCCTCGCTGATTGGAATCATCAGATAGCTGCGTCCATCTATAACCTCAGTCTTTATTCCAAAGGCATGCTCTGGATCCACACTGATATTCGCCTCAGGTGTTTCAATCTTGAACTGCTTGCGATTAATTAGGTTCTCTGGGTTGAAGAACTCTTCCCCTTCAAAGTACTGTTTACACGTATCATGGAACTTCTCGATTGCCTCGTCAGAGGTTCCGCTCTTCATGAGAATTTCCTCGAGCTCATTGATGTGAATCTCCGGTGCCTCATCGGACTTAACTTCCTTAAGGATATCGATTTTCTCCCCTATCTGGCTATGAAGTGCCTTCACAACATCGATGTCACACTCATCTTTGAGCGAATCGGCCAGTGCACTGTCAAATGCGTTCTTTTGAGTATTCGCAGCCATCGGCAGCTTGTCTAGGTTGAACACCGCCTTGAGAAAATCGCTATGAACGTCAGCCGAACTCCTCGTATAGTAGAGCGCCTGATATATGTTAGTCATCCTATCATCGAAGGTCGGGAACATGAAGCCCATATCTGGTGCACCGAGGATGCTACCAGTCGACACTCCACGGAAATTCTTCTCCTCGGCAAGGTATCTGAGTGCACCCTTCGGGTCTTTTACAGGACACAGACAGCAAACGAAATACTCGAACTGATCCGTCGACTCTTCTGACCACTCGTCACTACCGCTATCCTTATATGGCACATCATAGGCATCAGCAGCAAGCAAAATAGCATAGCCGGTATCACCCATGTCCACGCTATCGATAATTCTCTGGAACAGAATCTTGCGCATAGTCTCGTTGCTGAGGTGTGAGGTTCTGAGCGTCTGAAGCAGCCTATGCTCATCGCTATCCTCGACCTGAGCCGTTGAGAACTCAACATCTAGTAGATTTCTGCCTAGCGCACCAGACAGCACCTTCTTTAGAGTCTTCATGTACATCTCACGCTCTTCATTTTCCATGAGCATCGTCGGCGAATCCATGTACGTAATAACCTCTCGCGCAGCATTGACGTAGCAACCGTAAATATGCCCAAAATTATTCATATCTGGACTAAATCTCTTCTTAATTTCTCTAATTTCCTTGCGATTCATCTTGTCTCCCATTCACAATATTTATGTTTATTGTTGCAAAGTATACATTTGCAATAAATGAATATTCTGTAATCGTATACGTTTATATTCTTTTAGACGTCTTTAGATATTTCTTAATTTGCCCCCCTACTATAGTTTAATTTATATAGTGGATGAATATACCTGGTTTTCCACTATTAATTCCATCCCACATATGATTTTCTGGCAATTCTTTTGGTGAACAGTTACATATCTCTATTAGCTTTAGTCCCACATTCTCCTTATTTTTATCATCTATGGCACAAAAGCTAACCCACCCTACATATTGTTTTCCATTATCTAATTTAAAGATGTAATTCGCAGTAATATTTAATGGCTGAGATTCTGGAGAGCCTGATGTTACGTGGGCATCATTCTTCGTACCCAGTATTTTATTACTTTTAAATACATGTATAAGCTCATCTATCTTGCCATCTAAATCTTCAATATCTTTTTGTGCACCCTTTGAAAAAAGCTTCTTGAGACCTTCTTTATCTTTTTCATTAATGCATTTAACGACTTTTTTATTCATCGCTTTCATCTGCGCATCTTCATATGCGGTCTCTTCATTTAGCCTTTGTTCACGGCTTTTGCATCCAACAAAGCCGAATGCTATTGATAAAATCAATAGTAGACACAGTATGGCACTTATTGATTTTTTCATTGTATCCTCCCAATGTAAATCAGCATGCTGTTATTGCGTAGCATTTTCTAAAGTATGTACAGACATAGCGTAATCATCTTTATACACACCTCCGTGAAAACCTTTTGGCGTTTCTTCCTTAGAAAATGCCCTCAAATCTATTTGAATCAACCCTGCCTTATCTTGGCTTTTATCATTCTTGTCGCAAAAGCTAATAAACATAGAATACTCTTTTCCATTACTGAGTTTGAGAGTATAATCCCCATAGATATGCAGTGGTTGAGCATCTGCGGATCCCTCAAAATCTGTTCCACTTCCTTTTGCACTTTCTATTTTATTCCCATTGAAAGCACCTATAAGCTGGTCAAGTTTATCATCTAAATCCTCTATATTTTTTTGTGCATCCTTCGAGAAAAGCTTCTTGAGCCCTTCCTTATCCTGTTCATTTATGCACTTGATGACTTGCTTTTTCGTTTTATTCATTTGTTTAGTTGTATAAGTCTCCAAGTCAACCATTTCATCTGTTCTGCTTTTGCAGCCAGTTAGACAGAATGTCGTTGATAAAATTATCAATAGACACATTACAACACTTATCAGTTTCTTCATTTTGTCACCGCTATTATAGATTAATTGATGTAGTGGATGAATATGCCGGGTTTTCCACTATTAACACCATCCCACTTAAAGCCACTTGGAAGCTTATCCTCGGTGCAGGTTATCATCTCTATCATATAAAGTCCAACATTCTCTTTATTCTCATCATCCATAGAGCAAAACTGCACCCACATCACATACTTCTCACCATTGTTTAGATTAATCGTGTAGCTACCGTAAATATTAATAGGTTGTGTGTTAGAATCGCCACTAAATCCTGGCTCTTCACCATCAATGCTTTTAATTTTTACACCATCAAATATGTTTATCAGATTATTAATCTTGCCATCTATTTCTTCTGACTCTTCTTGTGCATTCTTTGAGAATAGCGATTTTAACCCTTTCTCATCCTTATTATTTATACATTTTACAATTTTCCTATTAACCGATTTCATTTGCTTTTCTGCATACACAGACTGTTCTGCCATTTCATCTGTTCTGCTTTTGCAGCCAGCAAGGCTGAATGCTGTTGATAAAATTAACGATAGGCACAGTATGGCACTTATTGATTTTTTCATTTTAAGTCACCTCGTTCGACTAGCAGATGATATTTATTCCTTTGAATAGTTTTGCAGGGTATAAACAAATATCCCGTAGTCGTCGTCGTTAATTTCAATGTAAAAATCTTCTGGCGAGTCATCACTTGAAAAGGTCATAAGTACTATTTGAAATAGTCCTTCTTTTTCTTTGTTCTCATTATCTATATCACATATATTTATAAGTATTTCATATTTCTCACCATTACTAAGTTTTAAGTCGTAGTCTCCGTAAATGTGCAGAGGTTGCGCATCTGCAGCTCCTTCAAATGCTGGACTAAGACCTTTTGCACTTTTAATTTTATTTCCGTTAAAAGCCCCTATAAGCTGGTCAAGTTTCCCATCTAAATCCTCTATGTGTTTTTGTGCATCCTTCGAAAAAAGCTTCTTGAGACCTTCCTTATCCTGCTCGTTTATGCACTTGATGACTTTATTTTTCATCTTGTTCATCTGTTTTTCTGTATAAATCTCTTGATCTGCCATTTCATCTGTTCTACTTTTGCAGGCTGTTAGGCAGAATGCTGTTGTTAGAATCATCAATAGACACAGTCCAACACTTATCAGTTTCTTCATTTTGTCACCGCTATTATAGATTAATTGATATAGTGGATGAATATACCGGATTTTCCACTATTAACACCTTCCCAAGTAAATTCTTCAGGCAATTCTTCACGTGAGCACGTGCATACTTCAATCATATAAAGACCTACATTATCTTTGTTGTTATCATCCTTATCACAAAAATCTATGTATCCAATATATTGCCTTTTGCTGTTTAGAGAAAATGTGCATTTCCCAATAATACTAAAAGGTTGGACATTAACAGAACCATCCGTTACTTTAGAACTTACTCGTACACTTTTGATTACTTTTCCATCAAATACATTAAAAAGTTCATCTATCTTACCATCTAAATCTTCGATATCCTTTTGTGCAATCTTTGAGAAAAGCTTCTTGAGCCCTTCTTTATCTTTTTCATTAATGCATTTAACGACTTTTTTATTCATCGCTTTCATCTGTGCATCTTCATATGCAGTTTCTTCGCTTAGCCGTTGTTCACGACTTTTGCAGCCTTCAAGACAGAACACAGTTGATAAAATCATTAGCAGGCATAGTAATGCACATGTTAATTTTCTCATTACACCACACCTCGTTCAGCTAGTAAACAACATTTATTTCTTTGGATAGTTTTGAAGAGTATAAATGAATATACCGTGGTCATCTACGCTACTGCCCATTCGAAAATCTTCAGGTAACATTTCATTAGAAAAAGTAAGCAATGTTAACTTAAAAATTCCAACACTACTTTTATTCTCATCATCCGTATCACAATAACTTATAAGTAATATGTACTTTTTTCCATTATCAAGGTTAAGCTCATAATCTCCATATATTGTTATTGATTTCTTTCCATAATCATACGTCCTACTTGAATCAACAGGTTCACTTTTTACAGAAACTATTGACTCACCTTTAAATGCTTCGAGCATTTCATCTATCTTACCATCTAAATCTTCTATGTGTTTTTGTACGTCCTTCGAGAAAAGCTTCTTGAGACCTTCTTTATCTTGTTCATTAATGCATTTAACGACTTTTTTATTCATTGCATTCATCTGTGCATCTTCATATGCAGTTTCTTCGCTTAGCCTTTGTTCACGACTTTTACAGCCTTCAAGACAGAACACAGCTGATATAATCATTAGCAGGCATAGTAATGCACATGTTAATTTTCTCATTGCACCGCACCTCGTTCAGCAAGTAAACAACTTTTATTTCTTTGGGTAATTTTGAAGAGTGTAAATGAATATTCCGTAGTCATCTCTATATGTACCACCACTAAAATCTTTGGGAGTTTTTTCACTGGAAAAGGTTCTTAACTCAATCTGAATCAAACCAACTTTCTCTGGCTCATTGTCATTCTTGTCACAAAAACTAACAAACAATGTATACTCATCTCCATTGTTGAGTGTAATATTATAATCTTCATATATATGTATTGGTTGTGTGCTTACCGACCCTTCAAATCCAGAACCCTCTCCTTTTGCACTTTCAATTTTATTTCCGTTAAAAGCACCTATAAGCTGGTCAAGTTTACCATCTAAATCCTCTATGTGTTTTTGTGCATCCTTTGAGAAAAGCTTCTTGAGACCTTCCTTGTCCTGTTCATTTATGCACCTGATGATTACCTGCTTTTTCGTTTTAGTCATCTGTTTAGTTGTATAAGTCTCCAAGTCAGTCATTTCATCAGTTCTGCTTTTGCAGGCTGTTAGGCAGAATGCTATTGATAAAATTATCAATAGACACATTACAACACTTATCAGTTTCTTCATTTTATAACCACTACTATTAATTACTTGATATGGTGTATAAATACACCAGGTTTATCGTTATTAATTCCATCCCACTTAAAATCACTTGGTAGTTTATCTTTAGTACAATCTATCATCTCTATCATATACAGCCCGACATTCTCTTTATTCTCATCATCCATAGAACAAAAATCTATCCACATAACATATTTTTCACCATTACTTAGGTTAAATGTATAGCTGCCATAAATATTAATAGGTTGTGTGTTAGAATCACCACTAAACCCTGGCTCTTTCCCTTCAACACTTTTAATTTTTGCACCGTTAAATGCACTTATCAGCTCACTTATCCTATTGTCCATTTCTTCTGACTCTTTCTGTGCATTCTTTGAGAATAACGATTTTAATCCTTTCTCATCCTTATTATTTATACATTTTACAATTTTCTTATTAACCGATTTCATTTGCTTTTCTGCATACACAGACTGTTCTCCCATTTCATCTGTTCTGCTTTTGCAGCCAGCAAGACAGAACGCAGTTGATAAAATCATTAGTAGGCATAGTATAGCAAGTGTTGATTTTTTCATTGTATCCTCCAATCAATCAGCTAACTTACTTATTATTGCTCAGTTCCATCTTTGTTATAGATGAATATACCATAGTCATCCTCACTGCCATCCATATGGAAATCTTCTGGCACCTCATCTTTTGAGAAGGTCAATAAATCTAATTGAAATATGCCCTCTTTCTCCTTATTCTCATCATCTATATCGCATATGTCGATAAGTATTATATACTTATCACCACTTTTTAGTTTAAGATGGTATTTACCATAGATATGCAGGGGTTGTGCATCTGCAGAACCCTCAAATGCTGGACTAAGGCCTTTTGCACTTTCTATTTTATTCCCATTGAAAGCACCTATAAGCTGGTCAAGTTTCCCATCTAAATCCTCTATATGTTTTTGTGCATCCTTCGAGAAAAGCTTCTTGAGACCCTCCTTGTCTTGTTCATTTATACACTTGATGACTTTATTTTTCATCTTGTTCATCTGTTTTTCTGTATAAATCTCTTGATCTGCCATTTCATCTGTTCTGCTTTTGCAACCTGTTAGGCATAATGTTGTTGATAAAATCATTAGCAGGCATAGTAATGTGCATGTTAATTTTCTCATTGCACCGCACCTCGTTCAACTAGTAAACAACATTTATTTCTTTGGATAGTTTTGAAGAGTATAAATGAATATACCGTGGTCATCTTGATATGCACCCCCACTAAAATCTTTTGGAGTTTCTTCTTTAGAAAACATTCTTAATTCCATTTGGAACACACCTTTATCATCTGAATTTTCATCATTCTTGTCGCAGAAGCTTATAAAAATTGTGCACTTTCCTTTGGTACTAAGTTTAAGGGTATAATCTCCATATATTATTATTGATTTCTTACCATAATCGTTCGTCCTGCTAGAACCAGCAGATTCACTTTTTACAGACACTATTGACTTACCTTTAAATGCTTCGAGCAATTCATCTATCTTACCATCTAAATCTTCGATATCCTTTTGTGCACTCTTTGAGAAAAGCTTCTTTAGCCCTTCTTTATCATCCTTTTTTATACATCTAATAACCTTTTCCCTAACAGCTTTCATTTGTGTTTCTTCATATGCAGTTTCTTCGTTTAGTCTTTGTTCACGACTTTTGCAGCCGGCAAGGCAGAATGCTGTTGATAAAATCATTAGTAGGCATAATAATGCACATGTTAATTTTCTCATTGCACCGCACCTCGCTCAGCAAGTAAACAACATTTATTCCTTTGGGTAATTTTGAAGAGTATAAATGAATATTCCGTAATCATCTTTGTATGGACCACCGTTAAAATCTTTAGGCGTTTCTTCTCTAGAGAATACTCTCAATTCTATTTGAAACACCCCTTCTTTATCTGGATCATCATCATTTTTACAAAGACTAATATATAGTATAGACTTCCCTTCACTATTTAGTGTGAGATGGTACTTGCCGTAGATATGCAATGGATGTGCATCTGCTGACCCCTCAAATGCGGGACTAAGACCTTTTGCACTTTTAATTTTATTTCCGTTAAAAGCCCCTATAAGCTGGTCAAGTTTCCCATCTAAATCCTCAATATGTTTTTGTGCATCCTTCGAGAAAAGCTTCTTGAGACCTTCCTTGTCCTGTTCATTTATGCACGTGATGACCTGCTTTTTAGTTTTATTCATCTGTTTAGTTGTATAAGTCTCCAAGTCAACCATCTCATCTGTTCTGCTTTTACAACCTCCAAGACAGAATATTGTCGATATAATCATGAGCAGACACATCATAACACACATTATTTTCTTCATTGCACACCTCTTTACCACCTGTAATAAATAGTTTTATTTTTCTCGTCTACACAAATACCTAATCGTAGCGCGTCATATCCATACTCTTTTATAAATGCATCCCAAAGTTCAGGCTCTTTACTAAAGTCGATCATTCCCTCAACTCTAAGATTTTTATAATTAACATCTTGATATTCAGGATTGAATCCTGTTATCCACCACTGTGGATTACCAGGTTCGTAATTCATTATCTGCCTTCCAAACTTGTCATAGAGAGAGAGCTTCATTATGAGTTTGCTATCTTGGTATGTGAGTTTGTGGTAGCCGCTGCCTCTGTATATTCCTGTTTCAGCACCGGCTCCTAGACCATAGTAATCACCTTTCCACATCCAGATTGTATACTTTTTACCATCACTAACAAAATCGAATTTATTTATACCTGCAGACGTAAACGACTTAAACACATAGTCATAAGTGTCATTGTAACCACCCATAGCTTGTATACAGTTTCGCCTAGCGTGATATACACCATTAGAGTCCCTATCCATATTAAGGGTTACGCCTATAGCCTGTTCTCCTATCCTTGATTTGGATAAGGCCGCTGCGTAGTCACTTGCATTTGTCGATGAAAATCCTGGAATTGGAGTCTCTGCTAGTTCTCGTGATTTAGATAATAACCAGTTCCTGCCCTCTGGGTTGCCCTGTAAGATTCCAGTTCCTCCAAGGAAATCGAATGTACCATCCACTACAGTTTCTACGCTTGGGAATGCTCCATTTCTATCAACCATTATTAGCGGCGACGCAAGGCAGTAATTGTATGGATTCATCGCGAGAGGCTTAGTGATACTGCCACTAACGATATCTTCACCTGCAAATCTTCCTGCATCAGGCATATACTCTCTTGCTTGTGCAAAGTACGTTTCACTCACTACATCTTTGCGGTAACCTGTATAGGTAAATGGCTGTATGCTTTCTCTATCCATGCCATTTAGCTCGTTGCCGAATTCATCATACGCATAGCTCTCGATAATTGCACTATCAGCACCCACGAGGCGCATTGGCGTTCCCTGTATATCAGCTAGGTAATAATAATCTTCTTCGCCTTTCATAGCTAATGGGATTGAATCTTCCCATATAAACCGCTGGCTGATGTCATTTCTCTTCTTCTGAATCAGATTGCTATGTTCTTTGGAGTGGTCAACTATATATTCGCTTTCTACGCTATCGATAATCTCCTTTACCCTCTGACCTGCTGCATCATATATGTATTCGGACACGAGACCGTTGCTGTCGATTGCTTTATCAAGTCTATTTGCTGCACCGTATACAAAATTCTTTGCTAAGATGCCATCAACAATCACGCCAGTGATGTTTCCTCGTCTATCGTACCTGTATAGTGTTTTTGATGCGCCTTCGGTCTTTGTCACAAGCTGATCTGCTTCATTATATGAATAAGTGGTTTCACTGCCACCTACAATCTTCTTGGTTCTGTTACCAAAAGCATCATACTGATATTCCCTAAGTGCTTTCGACTCTCTCGTCACCTCTATCAGTCTGCCGATGGCATCATATTTGTAGTTAAATGAGCCGCTATGTTCACTAAACCCGTTTCTCTCCTTTTCAATACACGATATATTGCCTCTTATATCGTATTCGTAACGTTGTCTATCTATGACTTCATTATCACTAGAATGTGTTAGCATTTGCAGCCTGCCGATATTATCGTACTCATATGATGTGCTACTGCCATTAGGCATAGTACGCCTTGCTAGCCTGTTTAGTTCATCGTAATGATATAAGATGGAGCTTCCCTCATCCACAACTTCAGAAAGTCTGTGCTTATTATCATATCTATAATATACTGTAGCCCCATCAGGATAAGTAATACTTGTCCTCTCGCCAGATTTACCATACACATAGCCTGTAGTTTGACCATCCGAATACGTTTCCTTTATCATTCTCCCCATGCTATCATGTTCGATTAATGTTGAACCATTTGTGGTTTCTGTTTTATTGATTTTTCCAAGCAAATCATATGCGAACCTTGCAAAGCTTCCATCCGCATAGAGAATTTCTGTTATTTTATCGAGCGAGTTATACGTGGTTTTAGTTACAAATCCGTCTCTATCAGTTTTTTCTATTAGCCTACCTTTTGCATCATAATTAAAAGACGCAATATCTCCGAGCGGATTAATGGACTTTGTCACCCTTCCCATCAAATCTCTTACATACTTCATTACATGAGATGCGTTTTCTCCCTTTGATATACGGCGCACTTCAGTAATTTGATCCATGGCATCATAATCGTACTCTACTTCGTTGCCGAGCTCATCTGTAACCTTAATGAGCATGCCCGAAAGAGAGTATTCGTAAAATGACGCTCCTCCGTCTGCATTTGTCTTAGACGTTACGTTATTCATGGCATCATAGGTGTATGCTATTCTCTCCCCATTTTCACCCTTGACTTCAATAAGCCTATTTATGCAGTCGTACTTATAAAACCTCTTGTAATTGTTCACATCAGAATATTCTGTGATATTACCTGCAGGATCAACAACGAAGTCCTCCGTCGCCCCATCTGGATGAATTATGCATTTCAAAACGCCACCTGGATAATACTTATACTTGGTAGTACACCCTGAACCGTCAGTTCGTGATGCTATCCTGCCGATTGGCGTATACTCATACTTTTTGCTATTCCCAATAGGGTCGATCTCTTCTATTAGCTGATCTGCTGCATCATATATAAATGAATAATCATTTCCGCCTCTGTCCGTATATTTGATTATGTTTTCTGAACCATCATAGTAGAAATGTTCTTCAGCTCCATCCGGATATCTCGCACTAGTGAGTCTATTTATTCCGTTATATTCATATTCCGTTACATTTCCAACCTCATCTGTCTCCATGACAAGGTTGCCCATGCCATCATACACATAGGTCCGTCTTCCACCTTCAGGGTCAACCTGCAGAATCAGCCTATTATTCTTATCATATTCATAAGAAATGCATCCTCCATTAGGAAGTATCTCTTCCTTGAGGTTCCACATTTCATCATATGTATATGTTGTGATTCTACCGAGTGGATCTGTTTTTTCGGATGGAAAACCAAGGCAGTTATATTTATATGTTGTTTCCGCACCATTCGGAGCAGTTTCCTTAATCATTCTGCCTGCTTTGTCATATTCAAAAGTTATGTTGCTCTTATCCGGCTGAATTACTGCAGTAATGTTACTCTCATCATCGTATGTAATTTGCCTTGTATTACCGTTAGCATCTGCTGTGCTTGAAAGTCTATTGAGGGCATCCCATGTATAAGTTTGCTTTCCGCCTCTTTCATCACAAACTTCAACTATATTATCTCGTTCATCAAAGCTGAATGATGTAATGCTTCCTTCAGCATTAATAATCTCACACACATTGCCATTCTTATCGTGTCTAAAGAGCGTCTTTCTGCCAATTCCATCTTCAATAGCAATTGGCGTTTCTCCAAATATACTATATCTGTTTTTAACTTTAAGTTTACCGTCAACGATGAGCTTTTCAGGCCTTCCTTTGCTGTCATACTCTATTATTGTTTCTGTTCCAACAGCATCTATTGTTTTTGTTACATTACCATTTTCATTGTACAGAAACTCTCTTTTTCCGCCATTTTTATCAATCTCGGCAGTCCTTTTATCTCTACTGTTATAGCTAAATCGCTCCTCCGCACCGCTATACACATTTTTTATAGTTCTCAGCCGACTATCGTTATAGTGATAGCTTACTGCACCGTTGCGTTCAGTTTGTACAGTCCTTCCACTTTCATCATCGTACCTATAGGACATAAAGCTCTGATCCGGAAATGTCTGGCTTAAGACTCTTCCATATGAATCATATTTATTTGTGATTGTACTTACATTATCTGCGTTAACAATCTCAGACAGATAGCCACGTGAGTCGTATAAATACTTATACGCTCCTCCATTTGGCATTATTACTTTTGAAAGCGTACCTTTTTCATATTCATATTTAACTGTACGTCCTGTGTGGTCAGTTACGATATCTATCATCTGATGATCATTATACTCAAGCGTATATCCCTCACCCGAAGACTTTTTAATGCTCACGAGCAGTCCGTCCTCATATAATAGATCTATAGCTGTACGATTCTTATCTTTTCTTTTTATGTACTGACCTTTGAAATTAAAGATGTACTTTGTATAATCTTCAGTCTCATAGATGTATCCGGAACTGGTTTTGCTTAACTTTCCAATACTTGCACCAAAATTTACCACGCCTTCATTTCCTATGAAGGTAAACGATTCTTCTCTACCATCTTCTCTAATAATCTTAGCTTTTTCTTTGCCATCAGTGCTTTTTTCAATAAAAAGTTTTACTTCGAAGCTATGATTCCAGCTATTTCCAAACTCACCTTTATATGTATTTATCGAATTGTAAAATCGCCCAAACACTAGAGGTGTCTTGCCACCAATAACTAGATCATCCTTTTCATAAATAAAATTACCAGATGATAGGTTTACCGGATCTTTACTAAAGGCATGAGTTATATCATATTTGCCCTTTGCATTTTCTAGTGCTTTAGCTTTTGCAACATTGATAGCTTCATCGATTTCTTTCATCCACTTCTGATTTGCCGGCAAACTGAAGCCATTAGCTGTTGAAGTTGCTAATGCTGATAACCCTGTTTTCATTAGCGAAATCAAGTTGCCATTTTCAAGAAACAAATCTTTGGTAGTAGCTTCTATTTCATCTATTTTCTTAATCTTGTTCTCTAGAACAGTTATTACATTGAGCTCAACTTCTTTAGAATGTCTCAAATTATATATTGTTTGACTAAGTGCAACACCTGTAGTTGGCTGACATAACATTAAAGTCGTACACAAAAGTAGCGAAGCATCAATACCTGCAATAATATTTTTATGTTTTCTTATATCATCATTGATATCATCTTCTCGCAATATCTCACCACTTACAGCATCTATCAATGTATTGCAGTCAGTTTTGACAATATCAGCAAGAGAAGATAGTCCATGTACTATCTTTTTTACTCCCATCATGTGCGTGCAAGCATGTATATACCAGTTACCGCTTAGATTCCCATTTGAGGCAAAGCTATCTATGGTTGAATTGATATTCTCGGTAGCTTCTATAACCTTGGAAATTCCATTTAACATGCTATCGCATTGCATTTTAATGCAATGAGGATTTACGACTCTTCCGCCCATACATTCTCCCTCTATTTCCGGCTCAACTCTTCATTAATATCTTCTAGTCTGTTTCTGCTTTTTTGTTTAGACTCTTTTATTTCGGTCGCTATCTCTTCAAGTAGTCTCTCGCTATCTCTCATACTTAGATATGCATCATCAAGTAAATTCACCATTTCCTTATCATGCGAATATTTTTCACGCTGTTCTTCAATAATCCTTATATTTCTATATGTTTCACTAAAAATATCTTCGTTATATTTGATTTTTTTCTCTGCAGCTTCAAGCTCTTCTAGTTGCTCTTCCAGCTTTTTTCTCGCGTTTATAAGTTCTCTTCTGTCATCTACACTCATTATAAATCCCTTATTCTACTTTACAGACTTGCGATTATGTCTTCCTGCGAACTTTCTCGCTGTCCCTGAATCCCACCTTGCAAATAGTGAATCTGTTTTAAACAGCTTTGCAGAATCATCAGATATCTGTTCTTTAAGCTGATTTACTACCTTGGAAAAATCTTCATACAAGGTCTGGGCACTTGCGACTGCAGTTATTGTCGACTCTTCATCCCTCTGAAGCTCATCTACCATTACTAAAGTGGATCCCGCACTTAATTTAGCTGCGGTATTCGCCACTTCACCTTTTACAATTTGTATATCTGACATAATGTTCCTTCCTTGTTAGATTAATTTTATACTAATATTCCTACTTTACAACCTACTAAAAAACTTCCCCACTTCATCCTTATACACGAAGTCGGTCACGCCTCCGCATGACTCGCACTTGGACGAGCGGCAGCCGAAGCCCTGACCGTATTTACCAAATCCAACACGCATCTTGTCCGATCCGCAAAATGCGCATATCTCATTATACTTCATCTCTCGGCTACACGCATCGCCTACGCCCCCTCGGACGTCTACCGCAATGCTCTTACCTGCATTTGGCAGAGCCTTGATATCCGTTTCTTTAAAACCGGAAACTACGTTATTTAGCTCATTTTCCGTCATAACCCATCTTCCGTCTGCCATGTTTCTACTACCTCTTTATGGATTAGCGCTCACTGTTGTGTTAATATAGTGCATACAATTAATTCTATAATACATTTCAGAAATATCAAGGAGAACACATGCTCACAGGCAAACAAAGAAGTTATCTAAAAGGGCTCGCGCAGAAAATCGAGCCTACAGTATATATTGGCAAGGCGGATCTCACGGAGAATATCATCCGCTCTATCGACGAGAACCTTACGGCAAATGAGCTTGTAAAAGGACAGATTCAGGAGGGCTCACTACTCGACCCGACCGAGGTGTGCAGCGAACTTGCAGAGATGCTCCACGCTGAATTCGTCGCTGCAATCGGCCGCCGCTTCGTGCTCTACAGAAGGGCGAGAAATCCTAAGAATGTTAAAATCGAGCTGCCGAAGGCGCCTCACAAATAATAATTTGACTTTACTTGAAAAAAAGCACTTAACGCCCATTTCTGGATGCTAAGTGCTTTTACATTTACAGTCCTATCTCGTCAGCGATTTCGCGCATCGCCTCCAGCGAAATATCGATAAAATCATCGAAACTAACTCCGATTTCCTCGATAGCCGCCATGTACTGTCTGTTTGCGCCTGCTGCAAATCTCGTCTCTTTAAATCTCTTATTTACCGACTTATGCTTAACGCTCGCAATCTTCTTATCTGGGTAAATCTGTGCAACAGCCTTGCAGAAACCGCTCATTGGGTCTGCGGCAAGAAGTGCAATCTCAAGAGTAGACTTCGCAATAACGCCCGACTCCGGGTTATGCGCACAAATAGCCCGTGCCATCACCGGCTCATCGTAGCCTTCATCCTTTAGAATCTGCGCCGAAACAGGTCCGTGCGTAGACATATCTGTACGCCAATCAGCAGTTTCCTCGTCTAGGTCATGCAGCAATCCGCAGTTTCCCCAGAACTCTATCTCATCAGGAGCAAGCTTCTTTGCAAGCCCTCGCATTATCGCTTCAACTGCATAAGAATGCGTGATGTAGTTCTCGCCCTTTACATATTTGTGTAGCAGCTCATTAGCCTGCTCTCTCGTAATATGCTCGCCCATTTTGTTTCTCCTTTATAAATGTACTAACTTGAATTCTAACACAAAGCACTTGCATTGGCTATATATCGCATTTGACTGATTTAATGACATACAATAGAATAGTAGATATCTAAATTGCATAATCACTTACCGTGCACTCCCTAGTACACGTGTATAAATATATTTGAACAGAATGGAATAAACAGAATGGGAAAAACAATACATAACAAAAACAAAGGCATCCTGCTGATAGTCACTTCGGCATTTTGCTTCGCGCTAATGGGAATTTTCGTCAAGCTTGCGGGCGATTTGCCAGCTGTTGAGAAAGCTTTTTTTAGAAACCTAATCGCTGCAATAATCGCCGCAATCGTACTCATCAAGGACAAGCAACCGCTTGTAATCGGGCGTAAGAACTACATCCCGATGCTCGTGCGAGTAACTGCAGGCACTATCGGAATCCTCGGAAATTTCTACGCGGTGAGCCATATAATGGTTGCCGATGCCAGCATGCTTAATAAACTCTCGCCATTTGCAACGATTATATTTTCGATCATCCTCCTCAAAGAGGTTCCTAAGCGATACCAGGTTTTCTGCCTAATGCTCGCCATGACCGGTGCGCTGTTCGTAATCAAGCCGGGCTTCTCCGGAAATCCGCTAGGAATGGCTGCTGGTCTTGTCGGTGGCGTTGGTGCTGGACTTGCATACACCATGGTGCGAAAGCTCGGTTCAAACGGCGTACAAAAGGCGGTCATTGTCTTCTGCTTCTCGGCATTCAGCTGCCTCGCCATGGTGCCGCTGATTATCTTAAAATACCACGAGCCAATCAGTATGTACCAGCTTATGATGCTTCTCGGTGCCGGATTTGCCGCCGCTGGCGGTCAGTTCACAATTACTGGGGCATACCGATATGCACCAGCTAAGGAAATCTCAATCTATGATTATTCGCAGATTATCTTCACGACTTCGCTTGGATTCATAGTGTTTGGAGAGATTCCAGATATCTACAGTTTCATCGGCTATGCGATTATCATAACGGCTTCTACTATAATCTTCTTTAAGTCGAAGAGCGAGTAATGAAAATAAGTTTATAAAAAGTGTGCCGCAGCTGCCCGAGTGGGAAGTGCGGCATTTTTTCAATATTTTCACTTTGCATGTTTGTAGAGCAACACTACCTCTTATACTTCGGATCCTCCAGCTTAATAGGTTCTGGATTCTGCAGCACCCACTTAGTTGCCAGCTCGCACAGCCTATCTAGTAAGGTTTCATCAAAATCACCTCTAGGACTTATGCTTGAAGCTAGTCTCTTAACCTCTTCAAGCTCCGCCTCAGATAGTGCTTTACCAGTAGAGACATGCTTTACAAAATCATCGAGCATCATACGATAATCTCGATTCCAGTTGCAGCCGCCATTTCTGTTCATTTCATCTCTAACGCGCCCTGCAATTCTAATAACTTCACCCTGAACAGTCTTAGCCGCACCATGAGATGGAATAAGCATCTCCCAGAGATTATCATACTGCTCCTTCCAATCGCTGCCTTCAACTATAATTGGAGATACACCGTCGTGAATCTTACGCTTCTTTATAGGTTCCACGTCAAACAGCTTATATAGCTTGGCAAGCCCTGCATCTATCTCCTCGATATAGTCCTCGTGAAAACCCTCCCTATGGAACTCAGTGTCTTCGCCGATTTTCCTCACATAATCCTTAACAGCAGGTGTCACTTTAGCTCCCGCATTCACGAGAATCTCTGCCACTTCAGCACATCTTCCGATATCTATTCCTCGGCAAGATACAAGTGCCTCTTCAAGTGGCGTGCGTTCCCATATCCTATTCTTAGCATCCAGATCCACACCTTGTTCAACTAGCAGCTTTACATTCTCCGGTCTGTATCCTGATGCCGCACTGTGAAGCGGAGTATTATCGTAATTATCTGCTTTAGAGACATCCCCGCCGAGTTCAAATAGAACTTTCATAACCTCGGCACTATTTCCAGCATGAAAATTAAGCGGCGTGCGTCCATACGAATTTAACGTGTTGACATCGAGCCCTTCTGTAACTAGCCATCTAACGAGTTCAACGGGAACGCCGTAGTGATGTAAAGCAGTATTCAGATCGCAGCGACCTGCATAAGCTGTGATCTCACAGTTATCGAATACCGCCTTTAGTTCATCAATATCTCCTCTATGAATCATCTCATAGAAATCGCTAGGTAGTGTCTTTCTCTTTTTCTTAGCCATACTTCCTCCGCCTAGTCCACTAATTCAAAAGTGCCTGATTTATCTGTTCTAAAAGTCTTTGAGTAGAATATCGTCATCGCACAGGCAAGATGCTTGGTATCCTTTGCACCTGCTGTTTCGTAGCACGAGTGCATAGCCAGCTGTGCCAGCCCTATATCGACAGTATTTATCGATACATGCGCATTCGATACGTTACCTAGGGTGCTCCCTCCCCGCGAATCAGACCTATTTGTAAATACCTGTACAGGTATATCATTCGATTCGCACATATCACGGTAAACCGCACAGCTCACGGCATCTGTCGTGTAGTGCTGAGCCGCATTGAACTTGATTACAATACCCTTGTTAATCGCTGGCCTATTTACAGGGTCTGCCTTCTCAGGGTGATTTGGATGCAGTGCATGCGCATTGTCTGCACTAACCATGAAGCTCGACGAAACTGACCTGTAATATCCCTCCTCATCCTTGCCACAAGATAGAGAGATACGCCTTAGTACGTCTTCGAGAAATGTAGAGTCTGCACCTTGCTTGGAGAGAGAGCCAGTCTCTTCATTGTCGAAAACTGCCAGAACAGGAACACTGCTTGAAGGCTTCGCACCTAGGAATCCCTCGAGGCATCCATACACGCACTGCAAATCGTCGAGATGTGGCGCCGAGATATACTCGTCACTACCGCCCCAGACCTTGCCCTTATCACGAGCATATATAAATAGGTCGTGTGATATAATCTCTTCTTCATTAACCTCGGCCGCTTCAGCCACGATTCTCATAAATGAACCCTTTGTGTCATCTGAAGAACCTAGAATTGGTAGCATATCGACCTGCGCATTCCACGTCTGATTCTTGTTAACGTCACGGTTCATGTGAATTGCGACGTTTGGAATAATGAGCAAATCTCTATCTACATTAACGAGCTTCACCTCGTATCTATTGCCACTTTTTACAATCACTCTGCCAGCAACACTCAGCGGTCTATCGAGCCACGAAGCCATGAGCATGCCTCTGTATCCTTCGATATTAAGCTTTACATAGCCATTTTCAACAATTTCAGGATTCTCCTTAACCTTAAATGCAGGTGAATCCGAGTGCGCAGCACTAATCATGAATCCTGTAAAGTTAAAGTGAGGCACACTAAATGCGATGATACTCGAATCGTTTCTCGTGACGAAGTACCTTCCTCCTTCGGTCAAATCCCACTTTTCTGACTCCGCAAGTTCGGAATAGCCGTTCGCAACAAGCTTTTTCTTTATACTAGCAACCGCATGAAAAGCAGTCGGCGATTCATCCAGAAACGACATAAGTCCCTTATTGTAATCTGTCATATAGTCTCCCTTTATTTATCCGTGTTTCTCGCTAGCGGCTGGTGCAACATATCCCTCACCTTCCGAATAGCGCAATCTATTTCTAATTCAATTCCATTGCAGGCAGTATATCACAGCCTTATTATTTCTTCTTCATGATATATCGCTGATTTCGCCTACATAGTTTGTTTTGGTACGCGCATTATTTGTTCTAGATTCCCTAACTTTCTCAAAGCCCATATCATCTGAATCTAGATTTTTTTATACACTTGCCATTTTCGCGTGTTGTAGCCTCTTCATTTGATCCACATATCCATTTGAAGAATGTATAAGATAATAACACAATCGCAATAAAACTGAAGGCATATGAAATCAGAAAATAATATATGTGAGCATCTTGCATCTCGGTGACTACCATTAAAAAAAGTGCGAACACATAGCCCGGTATTAACCATAATATTCGCAGAAACTTTCGTTTATACTTTAAGTTCCAGTGAATACGTTCAATCTTTTTATCAACATTTTCTTTTTTACTATTCAATTAAACTCCCCCCCCTTATATATCCAGTGTATTCACACTAGCAATACTTTATTATTTCTATAATTTTGACGGTTTATCGAGAACAGCTGCTAAAAGTGCATCTGATATAACTTTTTCATGCATCCTTTTCATGTTTTCAAAATTTTTATCATCTTCTAAACTCTTGCCAAACTTATTCCGTTTTTCAGTGGTTTCTATTAACATTGAAATTTTTTTATCTTCACATTCAAGTATTATTTCTGTCATCAGTTTTACAGATTCATCTTCATAATCACCAGAATTATATTCAGATAAAAACAACTTAAGATAATCTCTTCGAGTTTGTTTAATATTTTTTTTAGGGTATGTAATACTCTCATTCATTAATTTAACATTATATGTGTCAGTTGATTCTTTGACCAAACTCCATTCGTCAAGATTTAGAGAACTATAATCTGAATATAGGTCATTATCTATTTCACACATACATATCGTTGCTTCTGCTTGGTGATTAAAAAAATCATCCTTTTTCTTATTTGGTTTGAGTGTTATATAATATGTGCCGGTTAGAATATTGTCTTCAGATCTCATATTCCACTCCAACCAATTTTCTGGCACATTAAACTTCATAGCAAAATCATCTTCAGGAAAATAATTAAGTATATCGAGATCATAACGCATAAAGAAAAATGAATCATCTGCATTGTGATACATTTTTGTTTCATGTATTGATACGAAAAAAATGAAGATAACAAAAATCCAAAAAACACGAAGTTTTTGAATTTTTGTATGCCTTTTTGTTTTAATATTGCTTGCTACTTTATGTGTTTGTTCTACAGTATTGACGTAGCTATATATAATCGACTTTGGAGTCTCGCTTTTTTCAATAAAGTTTGGCTTATACTCATTTATAGCATTTTCAAGAGCTGATCGGCATTCTACTTCAATTAGAGTCATCGGGATAACGATTTTTCTTGTAAATAAAGTAGCAGCATTTTCTTCAAGGATAATACACAGATAGTATTCCGGCTTAAACAATCCGGCCTCTATCTCCATATTCACTATAGCTTGAATATCTTCCCAAGGAAGATATTGATAGTATTCTCCAAGAATAAAAAACTTACTAAATATACCTTTTCTTATTATTATGCCTTTAGGGGTGATTATGATAATAAATCCCAAATAACTTCGTCTTAGTAAAAGAAATAATAATAAAACAACAGTCTCAACGAAAACAATTTTAGCTCTTATCTCCACCTTTTGACTTTGTATAGGGTTGGTTTGATACAAACTTACCCCAACAATAATTACAAGTATCGCAGCAACCAAAAAAAATATTTTTATAAAGGTTTCATAGAATTCTGAATGAAATATATACCCATATTCAGTATCCATTATCGTATCTGTATCTGTATTTGTATTTGTGTTGATCCGTATATTGATTTTATCTTTTTTTATATCCATTAGACCTTATTCAGCCAAAATAAAACTGCATTAACTAGTATAAAATTTTTAGGCAAAACTATTTAACAAGCTCCGAAACCATGGCCGGAATCTTTGCGAAGTCCTCTTCATCCGGATTCCAGCAGGAACGAACATTTCCTTCCAAAACCTCAAACCCAGCCTCAGCGAGTTTAGCCTGCAGAATCTTAACCGACTCACCGCTCCAGCCGTAGCAACCGAATGCAGCAGCCTTCTTATTCTTGAACTTAAGCGTCTTGAGGAACGATAGCCATCCCGCAACGCTTGTCAAAACATCATTCACGCAGGTCGGAGAACCAACGACAATAGCCTTAGATTTGAATACCTCGGTCATGATTTCGTTCTTATCCGCCTTTGCGATGTTATAAACCTTTACAATAGTATCCGACGACTGTTTGTGAATTTCATCAGCGATTGCGTGTGCCAGCTTAGTCGTGCCCTCCCACATAGTGTCATAGGCAACAGTAATTTGATTCTCCTGATATGCATCTGCCCAAGCTGCGTATTTCTCAACTATCTGACCAGGATTGTCACGCCATACCACACCGTGCGACGGAGCGATTATATCAATCGGCAAGTTCAGCTTAGCGATTTCCTCAAGCTTCTTGGTTACGAACGGAGCGAAAGGATTAAGGATATTTGCAAAATACTTCATCGCTTCCTTATCAAGCAGTGCCTGATCCGCAAGGTCATTGAACATCTCCTCAACTGCGAAATGCTGACCGAATGCATCCATCGAGAACAGGATGTTTTCACCAGTCATATATGTCGCCATCGAATCTGGCCAGTGAAGCATCTTCATCTCCACGAATACAAGCTGTTTACCGTTTCCAATATCGAGACTGTCACCAGTCTTTACCACATTAAAGTTCCATCCCTGCTGTCCGTACTGACCCTCAAGGCTCTTTACACATGCCGCAGTGCAGTATAGCGGTGTGTCTGGAATCTCCTTTAGTAGCGCTGGCAGCGAACCTGAGTGATCCTGCTCGCCGTGATTAACGACAATCGCATCAATCTTATCTAGCACTCCTTCAGCCCTCAAATTCTCTATAAACTCATCTCTGTGTGGAAGCCATACGGTATCTACCAGAATCGTTTTCTCTTCCTCAATCAAAAATGCATTTTGGCTAGACCCATTCAAAACAGAATACTCGTCACCATGGAACATCTCGAGTTCCCAGTCCATGTATCCGACCCAACTTACGTTACCCTTTACAAGCTTTCTCATGGTAGACTCCTTATAATCATACTGCATATGGTTTTAACCATTTATTTGAGTAATATTATATCATTTTAGCGCGAATTTCTCCGCTTTATGTTTTGTTTTTTCAGGCATTTTATATATATTAATTCTGTCTCACTAAAACTCCCCCCATTTTTTATGATATTATAGCAATAATAAGCATTCGCACCAATTATCAACCAGAGGTGTCACTATGTCATCAAAAACTAATAGCCGTTATCACAAGCTACTCATCTTTATCGGATTATTTATTGGTATCTTACTTCTTATGTTTGCCTTCTTGCAGATTGCATATAGACCAACAGCAGATAAGGATCGCGTGACAAATGAGACCGATATCAAAGTTATGGTGAGAACGGCTGACGAGTCTAGGTCAGCTATCATTAAGACCTATGAATTGGATAAATTTTCGAAGCTATCAAAATCAAGAAAGCTGAATATCCTTAGCTCAACTTGCGGTAAAGTTGAGGGAGATGTTCCTTATGTATCTCTCAAGAACAAAGATGATTCTTATATCAAGATTAGTTTTCAGGATAAGAAATTTAAGAAGAAATCACCTGATATTGACAGCATTACGCTCTATACAGCTGCCGGGATGCCTGTAAATCCAAAAAAGAGACAAGATATCGGAGTTCTCTACGATTACGACCATAAGACTGAAGAACTGAGCATGTATCTGTCAGAATTTATCCCAGCAGATAAGCTAGTGTTCAGCGACTCATATAGTAACAGTGCAGATGATACTTCCAGCAAAAGCAGTGATGATTCAGATAGTGAGGAAGATGACATCTGGTTCTGCATATTTGAGATTAAGTACTCTATCGGAAGTAAAAAATATGTGACATATACAGCGTCTTCGGTTGGGGAATAGACAGTAAAAAGCGCCATTTGGCGCTTTTTCTCTCATCTATAGTAGTATTATTTACTTGCCAATATTTATGCGTTTATTCAATGCTTTTATCGTGCTCTCTGTTCGTTTGTTCAGTTTTTTATTATACTACTCAACCATAATTCAAATTCCTACTTTTTCATCATTAATATCAAACATGGTAATATCCTTTTCGCCATATCAAGCTAATAAAAATAGCCGCACTCCAAATTGAATACAGCATGTAGCTCCTGAACCATTGATATTATACAAGCAGTAAGAATCCGAATATAAATCTCGTTATTGCTTGAATAAAAAGAGCTCCGGCCAAATATGACCAGAGCCGATTTTTTTGGTGGAGGCGGTGGGATTTGAACCCACGTCCAAGAGCATTTCCGAAGGACTTTCTCCGAGCGCAGCTGATACTTTAGAATTCGCTCATGTGGCGTCAAGTCAGCAGACTACACAATCACTATCCCGTTATTCCCTTACGCTACCGGGAGCTCACGCAAGGTTTTCCTGCATAATCGACGCCAAATCCGTTATCTGCAGGTGAATACCGGTTGACGCGCGGTGCTGAACTAAGCAGCTAGTGCGAAATTGTTATTCTGTTTAGCGTTTGAATTTAACCGCCGCTTTTTACGTGGCTCGGCTCCACGGCTCGCTTATCCTTGTTCCACACTCCTGTCGAAACCTGACGCCCCCCTAGCTTATGTAGATTTCAGCAGGGTGTTTGTTTTTAGGTTAGAATCGGCAACATCTCGATGGTCGGTCAGAAGACAGCTAGCTAGCAATATTTCGCTATCTAATCAGCCCCTAGCTACTCATCATTTGCTAATCGGTCAGCATCCCTTCTACACCCTTCATCTAACCATAATCTTACTACTTGCGCAGACTATCCTTGATAGCCCTATCCATCTTGCGATTAGCCTCCTTCTTGGCAATAGTCTCACGCTTATCGTAATTCTTCTTGCCTCGGCAGAGACCAATCTCAACTTTGCAGTAACCTGCTTCATTTATATATACATTGAGAGGAATAAGGCTCAGACCGTCAGTCTTAATCTGTCCTGCCAGCTTGAAAATCTCGCGCTTATGCATCAGCAGCTTGCGTTCACGAAGCGGCGATGCGTTGAAACGGTTGCCCTGCTCATACGGTGAGATGTGCATGCCCAGAATGGTAATTTCGCCGTTATAAATGTGCGCATAGCTCTCTTTGATGCTAACGCGGCCAGCACGAACAGACTTAATCTCGGTCCCAGTGAGTGCGATTCCCGCCTCGTAGGTCTCCTCGACAAAGTAATCATGTCTTGCCTTTTTATTATTAGCTACTACCTTCCTGCTTCTTGCCATGCCTTCCTCTTCAAAGTATTTATTTATTATAGCCTAGTTATCTTATTGAACGGGAACAGCCTAATAACTGCTTTACCCTTAATCGCATCCTTCTTGACACAGCCAACTTCGCTGTATCTACTATCGATGCTGACAACTCGGTTGTCTCCCATCACGAAATACTCCCCCTCCGGCACTTTGAGCTTATTGACAGAACCCGGTGTATATCCGTCCTTGATGTAGCTCTCTTCGTATACTTTGCCGTTGAGATACACCTTGCCATCATCGATCGTTACCTCATCACCAGGGAGACCAATCACACGCTTAATCAGAAGCTTGTCCTTGCCATTCTCATCCTGGAGCTCAGACTTGAAGATGATGATATCACCACGCTTCGGCTCCTTATCGCCTGAGTAAGCACGCCTTGACATAATAATATAGTCATTAGGGTTCAGCGTATCCTGCATCGACGTCTGCTTAACGATTGTCGGTCTGACGAACGTTAGAACGACTGCCGCAAGCACGGCCGCAACAAGGATATCCTTGATTAAACTCTTTGCAAAATCACTCATTGTTAGCGTTCCTCCTTCTAGCGGCTAGCTCTAGTCCGTTTATTATTCTTTCAAATTCCTCTGGTAAATCCACATTTATCGACTGCCCCGTAAGTCTCTCAAGTGTGCCTACCCCTTCCTTGAAGGTTATCCGACAGCTGTGTAGAAGCTGAGTGCTGAGTCCGAACCTCTGCTTCAGTCTGCGATTGACATCCGTAGCCCTGCCTCTGGCATACTTGACGTCTCCTATTACAGGATGCCCAACGGATGCCATGTGAGCTCTAATCTGGTGAGTCCTTCCCGTCACGAGTCTGATCTCAACCAGCGTGAAATCACCAATCTTGCGTACAGGTCTTGCGATAGTCTCAATCTCACGGCCCCTCGAGTCCGTGATATCTAGAATCTTAACAGTATTTGTATTCTGATCCTTAACCAGCCTACCTCTGAGATCGATTTCCCCGTCGAGATGTCCATACACGATGGTCATGTAATACCTATCCACCTTGTCCTCGCGAATCATCTCCCCGAGAGCCTTCAGCGAAGCACTATTCTTACCAAACAGCACAGCACCAGTCGTATTGCGGTCGAGGCGATTTACAGGAGCTGGTGTAAATACCTTCTCCCTCGGATTGTACGCACCCGTCTCTATAAGGTAATCCTTGACCTGGTTAGCCAGATGGTTTTTCTTCTCGTTGCTGTCACCGTGAGTCAGTAGTCCGAACGGCTTGTCAGCGATTAGAATGTCATCATCCTCGTACACGATCTTGAAATTACGGCGCACTTTAGGTCTCTTGTCATTCCTTGCTGGAGCGCTCCACTCTTCAATCAGACCATCGCTGATATATAGCGTAAGAACATCTCCTTCAGCGAGCATATAATTGTTGCCCTCGCGTTTCCCATTGATCTTAACATCCTTGCGAATTATCTTGTAAATGGTACTAAGCGTCGCTTTGGGAAGGTATCTGCGCATGAATTTGTCGAGGCGTCTACCTGCATCGTTGGAATTTATCTCAATTTGCTTCATTTAAATCTGCTTTCTGTTTTAAATCGTGCTGTATATTGTACCATGCAATCGGCTTATTAACAAGGTATCCGAGTGCTTCTATTGTTTGCAATCATTCGCAAAAGAATGTATAATTCTCTGTAAAGTTGCGTCTGGTGGCGCAGCATGAAGGAGAATTTAGAATGAAGAATTTCAAGGATTTATTTCATAACACCAATGACATTGTAATCGCAATTATAATCGTCATGATGGCAGCAGGTGTTATAGTGTGGCGTTTCAACGTAATTATGAAATACCCACAGGTTCTTGCAAGTCAATCGAACCGCAAGCAATCTGAGGAAACTCTTAACGCGGCCTCTACACTCAAGCACGGTAGCGCATTTAAGAATGGTGTCCTCAAGAAGAGCGTAAGTGTTACCATCAATGGTGGCGGCGAGGCAGATGTATCTGAACTCATTGATAAGAATCTTTTCACAGATTATAAGCAGTTCGCAGCCGATGTAAAGGCACAGGGACACGATGTATCAGATATAGATGCGGGCACTTATTCGTTTAAGAAGGGTGCATCTGTTGAGTCTGTAATTTCAGACTTGGTAGGCTAGGAGTACAGGAGACAATCAATGCTTGATAATTACAACTTAACGATGCTGACGGATTTCTACGAAATCACCATGGCTAACGGCTATTTCCATTCGGACGTGCGCGACTATGAAGCGTGTTTTGACATGTTCTTCCGCAGAGTTCCTGACCACGGTGGATACGCGATTATGGCGGGACTCGAGCAGGTAATTGAGTATCTCAAGAAGCTGCATTTTACAGAGGAAGATATAGAGTATTTGCGTTCAAAAGAAATTTTTAGCGAAGAATTTCTAGACTACTTGCGAGACTTCAAATTCACCTGTGATGTATGGGCTGTTCCCGAGGGTACTCCGATATTCCCTCACGAACCGATTATCACGGTAACTGGTCCGCTGATTCAGGCGCAGTTCATTGAGACGTTTATACTTCTCACTGTTAACCATCAGAGTCTCATCGCGACTAAGGCGAGCAGAGTTGTTAGAGCGGCTCAGGGAAGACCTGTTATGGAGTTTGGTTCCAGAAGAGCACAGGGTGCATCTGGAGCTATCTACGGAGCTAGAGCAGCTTACATCGGCGGATGCGCTGGAACTGCTTGCGCAATCGCAGATAGAGACTACGGGGTTTCGGCTCTCGGAACTATGGCGCACAGCTGGGTGCAGACATTTGACAGCGAATACGAGGCATTCAAGGAGTACACTAGAATATATCCTGACAATGCCGTTCTACTCATAGACACTTATAACGTTCTAAAGTCAGGACTTCCGAATGCTATCAAGGTATTCAAAGAGATGAAGCCTGCCAAGATGGGCGTTAGAATCGATAGCGGAGATATCTCGTATCTAACGAAGAAGACGAGAGAAATCCTAGATGCAAATGGTCTTGAGGACTGCGATATCGTAGTTTCCAACTCTCTTGACGAATGGTTAATCAGGGATATCATTCTCGAGGGTGCGAAAATTAACTCATTTGGAGTTGGTGAACGACTTATCACAGCTAAGTCAGAACCTGTATTTGGCGGAGTTTATAAGCTCTCTGCTATCGAGAACAAGGGTGTGATGGTTCCGAAGATGAAAATATCAGAGAACGTCGAGAAGATTACCAATCCAGGCTTCAAGAAGGTATACAGATTCTTTGACAAGGATACCGGTAAGGTTATGGGCGACCTCATCGCACTCCACGAGGAAGAAGCTCCAACTAGAGACGGTGTTGAGATATTCGATCCAAATGCTATCTGGAAGCGCAAGAGGCTGACTAACTTCACTGTTAAGGAATTGATGGTAAAGATATTCGACAAAGGCGAGTGCGTATACGAGTCGCCTGATCTCGAGGATATCCGTGCATATTGCCTAGAGCAGATTGAAACGCTCTGGAGCGAGATGCTGAGATTTGAAAATCCTCAGACGTACTACGTTGACTTGTCCAACAAGCTGTGGACAATGAAGCATGAGCTGCTTAGCAAGTATAATGATTTGCCTAACGAAAGATAAGCCCTCCAGAGATATTGGGATACAAAAGTGACTGTCACGCAATTTAGGTTGCAGTACAGTCACTTTTTACAATTTATTGCATATTCGGCTCACACCTAGTTAAATTTATACTCATCTGTCAATAAATTACTACCTATCACAAAATTATGAAGTTTCAAGCATCCACCTATATTATTTGCTACATTATGGATATTGGGCACAGACGTAATAGCTGAGCCGTAAGAATCTAATACAGATAATCCTCGGTTAGATGCGATTTCCTCACCATTTCACCATATAGTTTCGAATTTTTCAATAGCGTGTCATGATTGCCGGAATCGACAATTTTTCCATCATCCATAACTATAATCTTATCTGCCTTTTCGATTGACTTCATTCTATGAGATACGATAATTACAGTTTTACTTTTTATCAACTTATTTATGCTACTTTGAATTTCCATCTCATTATCTACATCAAGAGAAGCGGATATTTCGTCAAGAAGTATTATAGGTGCATCCTTTAGGAACGCTCTCGCTATCGAGATGCGCTGTCTCTCTCCACCCGACAGCTTTGAACCGTTTTCACCTATTATAGTTGCATATCCGTCAGGCAGCTTTGCAGCTATCTCATCTACATTGGCAAGTTTTGCAGCTGCAAGCACTTCTTCGTCAGTTGCATCCTTGCGACCAAGTCTGATGTTTTCCATTACACTGGTATTGAAGAGTTCAACATTTTGGAACACAATCGATATTTTGCTAAATAACGAAGCTGTGCTAATCGACTTTATATCTTCCCCACCAACCGTGATTTCACCCTTGTCATAATCATATAGACGAGAAAGCAATCTCAACACAGTAGTCTTACCGCAGCCGGAAGGTCCTACTATCGCAGTAACGGCATCTTGTTCAGCTATAAAACTTGTCCCGTTTATGACCTTATTGTCTCCATATTGAAATTCAACATTTTTAAAGCAAATATCATAATTTCTTATCTCTTTATCTTCACCTGCCTGTGTTTTTTCATCCATCAGATCCCTGATTCGCCCAAAGCTGTCTTCAAAGAAAAACATAGTCATAATGAATTCGGATAGTGCTGCATACTGATGAGAAATCGTCGTTACTGCCATAAGATAGCCTACATAGTATAAAAGACTGATACTGCCTTTAGCATATAGTGACGCACCTATAACTGCCACCAGAACAGGACCCAAAAGAGGTACAACCCTTATGATTGCATTGTTAATTGCCATTGTAAATTCTGCAGAAATATGAATTTTTTCTGAGCTTTCAAGCTTTGATGCTATATCCGCTCTAACCTCATCCTGTAACGAATAACTCTTAATTTCCTGCTGCATTTCAAATGCATTTTGAAATGCATTTGAATTTTCGAGAAGACTCTTGTAATATACCTTAATCTTTTTTGTCTGAAGATTTTTGGTAATAAACAAAAAGGCAAATCCAAGCCATATTGGCATGACAACCGCAAGCCCAAGAATCAAATTACCGATACACATCATTACAGTTATAATAACAAAAAAGACTGCAAACCCTATACTTTCCGGCACAGCGTGAGATATAGCCATCTCGATATTATTTACATCCATCATTATGGTCTGCGATAGGTCTGAGAGATTGTGCGTAGAGAAATATGACAGCGGTAGCTCTTTAATCTTCTTTGCAAGCTCTATTCTGAGGTTTACACTTTCCTCATACGTAACGTCATATGTGAGCTTGTATTCTCTGGCCGTAAGTAAATACATTACAATTGCCACCGCGGTCAAAATTCCCATATAAAAATATAAAGACTTTAACCTGCCTGATATCAAATCGTTAAGAAACATGAAGACAACACCCGGCGGCAATATGAATGATACATACTTGAAAAATGACGATCTAGCTGCCCTCATCATATTATCTATGCCTTTATCAGTAAGGGAAAAATATCTTTGCAATTTATGTTTCATTACGATATCCTCCATTCGTTTGCCTGATTATATAAATTCTGCAACCTCTTATAATTGCTGTCTCTGGACATAAGCTCTTCATGAGAACCTCGTTCAGACACTTTGCCGTCTTCAACAACTAGTATTTCATCAACATTTCTGATGCTGGAAAGCCTATGCGCTATCATAATCACAGTCTTCCCTTCCATAAGCTTGGAAAAAGCTTGCTGCATTTCATATTCATTCTCCGGGTCGCTGGCAGCACTTGCTTCATCCAGTATAATGATTGGTGCATCCTTAAGAATAGCTCTTGCAATTGCAATCCTTTGTGTCTCACCACCTGACAGATGAACTCCTTCAGCTCCGATAATTGTGTTTTCCCGATTTTCAAATTTATCGAGTATGCTTCCGCACATTGCATAATCAAGTGCGAGCATAACTTCTTCGTAGGTGCAATCCGGTTTTCCCATTCTGACATTCTCATAGATGCTGGTTTTGAACAATCGGGCGTTCTGAAATACAAATGCAATCTCATGTTCAAGTATTTCACTCGTATACTTGATAATATCCACACCACCGATCTTAAGCACACCACTTGATACCGGGTAAAACCCTGATACGAGTTTAGCGATAGTTGATTTACCGCTACCTGACGAGCCTACCAAAGCATATTTCTTACCGCCGACAAGCTTCAAACTAAAATTCTTTAGAACATCTACTCCCTCTTCGTACCTAAATGTCACATCCTCAAATTCAATATCATGCCCTGCCATTACCGGAGTTTCACCATGATTTAGCTTATTCTTATCCATTTCTTCAAAAAGGTTTTCAAGCTTATCAATCGCATCCTTTGCTAATTCGAAATTCTTACTGAAAAACATCACCTTCATAAATGCGTTCATCAGAAGCCCGGAAAAAGATGCAAAGAAGACGACAAGACTTACCACTTCACCAATGTTAGATGTATCAGTAAGCATACGAAAAGCAACAGGAATGATTAATGCAGGTAAGCACAGCATACATATTTGAAATATGACATATGGTCTTTTACACATCTGGCACTGTCGGTTTACTACATCAGAATATTTGATAATTGATTTATAAAGTCGTTCGAACGATTCAACAACCATATCAAATATCTTGATTACCTGTATTCCTCTCACATATTCAACCGCCTCGGAGTTGATATCCTCCAAGGATCCCATGTAGTCCTTCATCATATCTCGGTCAGAGTACATGAATTTGAAGCATATACACGCAGCAATTATCGCCAATATTATCAAGATTCCCACATACTTGCTCACCATGAATGACAAGATAATCAAGCATATTGGAAACAGTACTGCATTTACAGAGTCCGGCAACATATGAGCTACAATTGTATGCGTGTTTGCAGAATTATCATCTATGATTTTTCTTGTGCGCCCCGACGGATTCATATCGAAGAATGAAAAAGATGCATCAAGTAATGAGTTTAGACCCTTCTTCTTCATATTTGTTTCAATCCTGAAAGCAAATAGATGACTGCATATGAGTGCTCCCAGATACACGACTATATATATAATCGTAGTTGTAAATATGAGATAAGATAGCTTGCTGATCTGTATTTTATTTGCATCCCTCGTTATCTCATCCAGCATCTTCCACAGAAAATAGTAAGGAACAAATGACAATATAGTTGCTGCTCCGGAAAGCAACATAGCTATAATCATGCAGGTTCTGCGTTCCTCAGCGTATCCGAATAACTTCCTAAAAACATCCACCTTACACCTCCTTAAAATGCTTCCTAAGTATAAAGTAGCCTAAGTAAACACCTATGATTGCTAAAATGAATACCATCACTGTGGAAATTGCACCCCACAAACCTGCAGAATATTTAATGTGCATATCCATTTCAGCACTGCTCTGTCCTTTTTCAATCCAATATTGCTTAAAGCGACTAACAAAGAATGTTGCCGGAATAATTGCACCCCAAGCCTGACCAACGTGCATAACACCTGATGCCAGCGATACCTTTTTTACACTGACATCCTTACCATCTCGTGAGGCGATAAGGTCAGCAATAATAGCCATACCGATAGATGTTATATACCACGGAATATATCCGGCTCCAATGAGTGTAAAGCACGCCATAATTAAAACTGTCATAATGGTGTACTGCCACATTTTGCCGAGCTTTCTGGACATGAAATAGATTAAGGTTCCGGAAAAAATCGAGCATATACCAGGGCTTATAGCGTGTCCAAACGCACCCAGCGGTGTGATTACGAGCATTGCCAACATATAAATAATGAAATACACGGCAGTCAGTAGTGCAATAAGAATAAAATCTTTAGTCTTTAATTTATTGTTCATAAAAAACCTCCATCTTCTCAAAAGCTTTATTTAACCGTTCTATGTTCTCCTCGTCCAAATAGAATGATTCTTGTACACATCCATCTGTCAGATACATCACCTTATCTGCAACATTTCTTATAAATTCGTAGTCATGCGAAATGATTATTATCGCGTGATTCTGCTTCATCGATTCCAATAACCTAATTACGTTATACATCGAATTCTTATCCAACCCACTGGTAGGCTCGTCCAGAACAATCACTCTATTGTCACTTACCTTGCTTATAGCCATCTGCAGTCTTTGCTTCTGTCCACCGCTGAGACTGTGAGGATGAGCATCTCTATGATCGTACAAACTCAATTCCTCCAAGGCATTCAGATTAATTTCCTTATCCATGTTACTAATCTCAAGCTCCTTGAGACACGATGCTCCGAACAGTTGATAATCTGCATCTTGCATTATATATAGTGCTTGTCCATCAACTTCTATATTGCCACTATCCGGTTTCACAACTCTCGAGATAAGTCTGGCCAACGTTGTCTTGCCTGCACCATTTACACCGATGATGGTCGAAATTTCGCCGCGTCTAAACTCCGCATCAACATTTGTAAGAATTCTTTTATAGGAAACCTTCTCAAGCATTACATCGATTGAATTCGACCTTGCAATAATTCGTTCTCCATAATCTTCTTCAAACAAGTCCACAGCTCTTGCTGCGTAACCACCATTGAAATACGCCTCTTCACTATCATATTCAGTTACTGTATTATCATTAAGAAGCAGAACGGTATCAATCAGTCCTCGTAAATAAAAGCATCGATGATCCGCAACCACAACGGTTATCCCCTCTCGTTTAAGTTCTGCGAGCTGCCTTCTCAAACGCATGGCATTACCGTAGTCAAGATTTGCAGATGGTTCATCAAATATGACAATGCGCGGATCCATAATCAGAGCGGATATTAGAGCCAACATCTGTCGTTCCCCTGAAGAAAGTTCAAATATATTACGGTTTAGCAAGTATCTAATGTTATATTTGTCTGTGATATCTCCGAGTCTTTTTTCCATCTCTTCTTTAGTTATCCCAAAGTTTTCCATCGCAAATACAAGCTCAGCTGTGGTATCAGTAGTGAAAAACTGACTGCGTGGATTCTGAAAAACATTACCGATAATACGACTTCTCTCCACCATGTTAAGATCTGACTTACCATCAATAAGCAATTCTCCGCTTACCTTTCCCTCAATAACTTCCGGAATCAGACCGTTAATTATATTTAGCAAAGTAGATTTACCTGAACCGCTTAATCCAGAGATAAAAACTATATTTCCTTCCGTAAGTTTGAAGTTGACATCCCGAAGTACAGGCATTTTTTCTCCTTCATATATAAACGAAAGATCTTTAGCTTCTATAACACTGCTCATACAAAACCTCCCACGATCACGATTAAGCCAATTGTTCCGAAAATAAACAGGATATAGTCGACTTTGTGAAAGTTGTCGGCAAAATAGCTAGTTCTCTTCTGATCTGAAGCTATTCCTTTGGTAAGTCCGGCTGCAGTAAGTTCCGAGCTCAAGCTTACACACCTAAAAAGCTGTGGCACAAGCAAGTATTCGAAAGTACGAAGAGGATTTAGCACTGAGAATCTTACTCCTCTTATGTGCATAGCCTGTTTGATTATTAGGAATTCTCTCCTGAAAGTAGGTATATAACGAATTGTTACTGTCAAGCCAATAATGAATATTTTGGGCAGATGCAGCCTCTGTAGTGCTGACAATATCTCAGATGAGTTATAATCAGTAACAATTAATATCGCTATGAGTATGCAAGGCAGGAAACACATCGTCATTTTAAGCATCGCTCCAAAAACGCTACTATGCAGATATAGGACATTAATCATATAAATCAGTACAGCAACACCTAACCACAGTACAGATTTAAAAGCAGTCTTATATTTGCCCGCAATAAATAACGCTATATATCCAAGACATAAGCCCAGAATAATACTTTTATCTGAAGGAAATATCATAGTAACAATCGGGATAACCGCATTGATTATGATAAGCGTCAGCGGGTTTATTCTTTTTCGCCTACGCTTTTTCATTTTTCCACATCCATTTGTTCTGTTAACAATAATTCAGACATACTCTCTCCATGTGCAGTTGCAACAAATCATCGACCTCTCATATCGGTTAGACGTAACTAACTTACATATCAGTATAAGCCTGTTCCAACATAAAAGCAATATTTCTTGCATTTCATTTTAGTCGACGTAATTTTAATATTAAGGTTGTATCATTTTTGTACTATTTTTTAAAATTTAAAAAATATGTTGTGATTTTTAATAAAATATGCTATGCTCTTTATTAAATTTATACAAATTATTTGAAAAGGGGACAAAAAATGGATAAGAAATTCACTATGAAGGAATACGTAGTTCTAGCCTCCCTCCTCTTCGGACTATTCTTCGGAGCAGGTAATCTGATTTTCCCAGCACTTATGGGACAGATGGCAGGCAGTCACACAGCAGCGGCAACTTTCGGCTTTATCATTACAGGAGTGGGATTACCACTGCTCGGTATTATTGCGATTTCCTTATCACGTAGTGAAGGTCTCTATGACCTAGGATGCAAGGTGTCGAGACCGTACAGCTTGTTCTTTACGTGTCTACTATACCTTACTATAGGACCTTTCTTCGCACTTCCTAGAACCGCTACTGTACCTTACTCTGTCGGAGTAGTTCCAGCAGTTGGCAAGGACTCTCCAGTAGTGCTCGGAGTTTTCTCCCTATGCTTCTTCGCAGTAGTTCTATTCTTTGCGCTAAGACCGTCAAACATCCTTACTAACGTTGGTAAGGTTCTCAACCCACTATTCCTTGCATTCCTTGCAGTTCTAGTCGTTATGTGCTTCGTTAAGCCAATGGGTTCCGTTTCAAGTGCTGCTCCAACAGGTGAGTACGTAGCTCACCCATTCTTCAGAGGCTTCCTCGAGGGATATAACACAATGGATGCCCTTGCATCACTTGCATTTGGAATCATCATCATCAACGCAGTTAGAAACCTGGGTGTTAAAGAGCCTAAGAACATCGCTAAGTCCACAGCACTTGCTGGTGTAGGATGCGCACTGCTTATGGCTATTATCTACCTAGCTCTAGTAGTTGCAGGTGCTCAGTCAAGAGGAATCTTCGAAGTACAGCCAGATGGTGGAACACTTCTCAACAAGCTAGCTAGCCACTACTTTGGCGGCGTAGGCGGAGTATTCCTAGCGCTAATGATCACTCTAGCTTGTCTCAAGACAGCTATCGGACTTGTAACTGCATGCGCAGAGACATTTGGCGAGATGTTCCCTAACAAGCTTTCATACAAGGCTTGGGCGGTAGTATTCACAGTTATCTCGTTCACATTTGCAAACTTCGGACTAGTTAAGATTATCGCTTACTCAATACCAGTACTGATGTTCTTATATCCGCTAACTATTGTTATCATACTAGTCAGCCTCATCGGTGGACTGTTCAACTACCACACAACAGTTTACAGATGGTCAATCGGATTCACTATGGTGCCTGCTTTATTTGACGGTCTAAAGAGTCTTCCTCCAGAGACTATCTCTGCACTACACCTGGAAGGATTCATCAAGTCAATTGGAGGTTTCCTACCACTATCCGATATCGGAATGGACTGGGTTGTACCAGCAGTAGTTGGATTCGTAGTAGGACTTGTGCTATATGCAGTGAAGTCCAATAAGACTCAAGCAGCAGCTTAACTAATTCAGATAAACTTAACAGCAAAACAAAGCTCCCTTTGAGGTTTTCCTTCAAAGGGAGTTTTTATATCTTAGTAACTTAATTAATTGTTTCCGTGCCAGATACTTACTTATCGTACTTTCTATTTAGATGTATCTCATATAGCTTGTATATAGCTCCGTAGATTACTCCTGCAACTGGCCATATAATCCATGTCTTGTTCCAATAACCTAGTAAAAACCCCGGTATCAGATATATGATTGTTACAGTAATCCAGTAAAGACCAGCAATTGGCTCCATCTTCTGCTCAACACGCTTGTGCTCCGGAGTGTAATCTCCTTCTTGAAAAAGCTTGCTATAACCTCCACTTATTATTCCCACTTTAACAAACATATATACAGCAACTGCAACCATTATCAGCATAATCGGTGCCGATACTTTCGCTAGACCAAAAGTGTATTTATCCCCATTATCAAAGAGGATACCTGGCAGTGTGCCGACGATACAAAGGAACACTCCTCCTGCTATTCGCTGTCCCATAACCTGCTTAAACGGTTCATATTTGCGCTTCACTGCCGCCTCAACACCGTATCCTAGCTTTATCTGTTCTTTTGATAGATATTCATATTTAGATATGGCAAAACCCGATATCACGCATAAAGCAACCCCTATTCCAACCATTAGGAACAACATAGTAATTGATAGTCTCTCAAGTATATCACCATCATTTGCCCTTCCAACCGCTTCAGCGAGCAGATTAGCTACTGGAGATAGAATAAATAGTGCCACAGCACAAGCTATCTTGGTCGCATGCTTTTCTGTAGCATCCATATACTCATTTACTTCTTCGAGCGATACAATCTTAATCGAACTGTCATTATCCACTCCTATATCTGCAGTGCTAACGACTTTTGTGCTTTCTGGCAATTCCATCTCATCTTTAAGTAGATAGTCTACCGAAACCTCGAAAACTTCGCTCAGCTTGATTATCTTCTGTATATCTGGCATCGCTGCTGCCGACTCCCATTTCGATACAGACTGTCTCGATACACCAATTAAATCTGCCAGTTCCTCCTGGCTCCAACCATACTGTTTGCGTAGGCTCATTATCTTCTCTGCAATTATCATAATACCCTTGTATGATTAATTAGAAGCTAAATCATACTCTCCTTTCCAATTTTACTGTTTGTGTCATAATACATTCAGATACTGTGGACTTTTTATTTTACCCTGTAGCCTTGACTACTTAATAGGAGTGTATTGCCATCTCATTGCTGGTCTCCTATTGCGTATTGCGCTTCATATTATATAGTTGATATGAAGCTTTTAAATTTCCAAATCCATTAGAACTTCTTTTGAATTTCTTTCTCGTTTTTAATTTTCGCTTTATAGAGCAGCTGCATTCTATGATTTTATTTTATGGTAGCGACACCCCTTTCACCACCAACTAGACTTGGAAATTTGTCAACTCACGGTTGCAATCAGTAGTTGCACTTATGTATTATACAATAAAAATGCGTATTTTGAGAGATTTGGTTGTTACGACAAAGACTCCCGCCCTTGCGGACGAGAGTCTCAATCGTGATGTTTATTTAAAGTAAATAAATTCTATTTTTCGGACTTTTCTTTATCGAAATAATCCTTTGTTAGTCTGATAACTGTACTTGATAGCAATAGAACAGCAATCAAGTTAGGTATTACCATGAGTCCGTTAAATGTATCTGCGATGCTCCAAATGATTCCAAGATCCACGGTAGCTCCTAGAATAGCCACAAACGAATACACGATGATGAACGGTTTTATCGCAACCTTACCGAATAGGAATTCGATACATCTTGAGCCGTATAGCCCCCAGCCTAGGATAGTCGAGAAGGCGAAGCAGCAAAGTGCCACAGCCAGCATTACCGAAACCCAGCTTCCAAAGGTAGATGTGAAACCCGAGATTGTGAGTTCTGCACCTGCAGTCTCGCCGAATTTAATCTTAACACCACTACAGAGGATTACGAGAGCTGTAATCGTGCAGATTACAATCGTATCTGCGAAAACTTCGAAAATTCCCCATAGCCCCTGTTGAACCGGGTGACTTACGTCAGCTGATGAGTGGGCAATTGAACCAGTACCTAGACCTGCTTCGTTAGAGAAGATACCTCTCGATACACCCCTTCTCATAGCGATGAACATCGAACCTACAACACCGCCTGTTATAGCTCTTGGTGCAAATGCACCTTCAAAGATGTCTCTGAATACTCCAGGAACATTCTTGTAGTTCAAGATAACTACGAGAAGTCCAAAGATTATGTAGTATAGAGCCATGAACGGAACCAGCTTTTCCGTTACGCTTCCAATACGTTTAATCCCTCCGATAAGGATTACTAGCACGAGTAACGTAATCACTATTCCGATACCGAGATTTACACCCGATGGCAGACCATTTTTGAATACGCCTGTAGATACGAGAGCCGAATCGATAGCCGTAGTAATAGTATTTACCTGCGTAGCATTTCCTGTACCGAATACAGTGAGTATTCCGAATATAGAATACACTGCTGCGAGCCAGCCCCATTTTTTGCTAAGACCATTTTTGATATAGTACATAGGACCGCCTACCCAGTCTCCGTGGTCGTTTCGTTCTCTGAAGTGTACCGCTAGTGTAACCTCAGCAAACTTCGTACACATACCGAGTAACGCAGAAACCCACATCCAGAACACAGCTCCAGGTCCACCTAAAGCGATAGCACCGGCGACACCCGCGATATTTCCGGTTCCAACGGTTCCCGCAAGCGCGGTACATACAGATTGGAACGAAGTAAGCGCTCCGTCTCCCGCTTCCTTTTTATCAAACATCGCACCGAAGGTGTGCTTCAGTGTATATCCGAATTTTCTAAACTGAAGAAAGCGCGAGTTAAGTGTCAGCCAAATTCCGACTCCCATAATGCAAATCATCGAAGGTACACCCCATATGAAAGCATTTAGCCTGTCGTTATAAAAAACAATCATTTTAAGCATATATGACTCCTTGTAATAATGTGAAATCCATGTTTTAATTCTAAAATATTATTGGCGTTCCTGCAATACTATTTAGTAAAGTTAATAAATTATTTTTTGTTTTGTTGTGAAATTGAACAATTTAATGGACTGTATCAGTATTTTTTATTAATATTTATCTCTATGATAACTTTTATAGATTAAATTTTGGTTACCTTCTACTATGTATTAGATTAACAATTCGCTAGTTTATTCGATTTTTGCACATTATAAATTTTCATATAGGAATAATTGTAATATTGATTTTATTTACACCTTAAACTCATTGACTTTTACATATATGGCTCCTATTATGAGAATAGCAAGTGAAACCAGTTATATTTCTGGTAAGGAGGTTAATTATGTTTTATACAATTCCTTTATTACTAATATTCCTAATATTGCTGTTCTCCTGTATTAAGATCGTCCCACAGGAGCATGCATATGTAATCGAAAGACTCGGAAAGTATCTCTGCACATGGCACGCAGGACTTCACTTCAAAGTTCCAATTATAGATAATGTAATCAACAGAATCTCACTTAAGGAGCAAGTTCTTGACTTCCCTCCTCAGCCAGTAATCACTAAAGATAACGTATCTGTACGTGTAGACTCAGTTGTATTTGCAAAAGTATTTGACCCTAAACTATACACATACGGTGTAGAAAACCCAATCGCCGGTCTCCAGAACCTATCTGCAACTTCGCTCAGAAGTATCATAGGGGGAATGGAACTTGATACTACACTGTCCTCTAGAGAGCAAATCAATGAGGATATGGAGGTAATTCTTGATAAGGCAACAGATGCTTGGGGATTAAAGGTTAATCGCGTAGAGCTCAAGAATATCATTCCACCAGAAGAAATCGAAGAAGTAATGACCAAGCAGATGAGAGCGGAGCGTGAGAGACGTCAGACTGTACTCGAGGCACAGGCTCACAAGGAATCTGTAGTATCTCGTGCAGAGGGAGATAAGGAAGCTAAAGTTCTCGCTGCAGAAGCTGAAAAGGAAGCTCGAATCGCTCTAGCTGTCGGTGAGGCTGAATCTATCAGGCTCGTATACGAAGCTCAGGCACAAGGTCTTGAAAAGCTTAAGGAAGCTAACATCAACGAAGGAGTTCTCAAGCTGAAGGGACTAGAAGCTCTAAGAGATATCGCAGATGGCCGCGCAACTAAGATATTTATGCCTACAGATTTGGCGAGCATCGTATCGAATCTTGGCGTTGCTTCTGAAGCGTTAGGAATTGGCGACTATACCGAGATTGATAAGTTACCTGTTCCGGACAAAGGAAGCTACAATGACAGCTGCTTGAAGGATACATCTTCTAAAGTAACAAAAGAAGTTGCCGGAACTAACGCAAGCATCGAGATTGACCTAGAGAATAGAAGAGAAGACATAATCTAATCAGGCAATCTATCTCGACGCACCACATTGAGTTTAGACGATTATTGCTGGTGCGTAGCACTACTTAATAGACTGCTAAAGGACGGAGATTTCTCTCCGCCCTTTTTTCTATTTCTTGTCCTATAGTCACTATTTAAGCATCTTCCGTAGATACTGTCCCGTAAATGACTTCTCACACTTAGCAACCTCTTCAGGTGTTCCTGTAGCCACAATGGTTCCACCGCCGCTGCCACCCTCTGGTCCCAGGTCGATAATATGATCGGCACACTTGATTACATCAAGGTTGTGCTCGATTACAACCACTGTGTTACCCTCATCAGCAAGTCGACTTAGCACATACATGAGCTTCTCGACATCTGCAAAATGAAGTCCTGTTGTCGGCTCATCTAATATGTATAGAGTCTTGCCGGTGCTCTTCTTGGATAACTCTGTCGCGAGCTTGATTCTCTGTGCCTCACCACCAGATAACTGTGTAGAAGGCTGTCCGAGTTTAATGTATCCGAGGCCTACATCATCTAGCGTGCGTAAATATTTCTCTATAGCCTTGTGATTCTCAAAGAAAGGTAGTGCCTCAGTAACGCTCATCTCGAGAACTTCCGAAATATTCTTGCCCTTGTATTTAACCTCTAGAGTTTCGTGATTATATCTCGCACCACCGCACACTTCACACGGTACATACACATCTGGCAGGAAGTGCATTTCTACCTTGGTTATACCGTCTCCGCGACATGCCTCACATCTTCCGCCCTTTACATTGAAGCTGAAGCGTCCCTTCTGATATCCACGCATCTTCGCTTCAGGCATCTGTGCAAATAGATCTCTAATCGGATCGAACATTCCCGTATATGTTGCAGGGTTAGATCTAGGAGTACGTCCGATTGGCGACTGGTCGATATCGATAACCTTGTCGAAGTTTTCTATACCGCGAATCTCCTTGTGTTCGCCAGGTTTTTCTTGCACTTTGTTCGTGATGCTTGCAACGCCCTTGTAAAGGATTTCATTTATAAGCGATGACTTTCCTGATCCCGACACACCGGTTACACAGACGAGCTTTCCGACTGGAATCTTGACATTTATATCTCGGAGGTTATTCTGCTTAGCGCCGATAATCTCAAGATAAGCGCCAGTTCCAGCTCTTCTGGTCTTAGGAACTTCAATCTTGCGTTCACCGGACAGGAACTGTCCAGTTATAGAATCCTTGCAGGCCTTGATATCGTCGATAGTTCCCTGAGCCACCAGCTCGCCACCGTAAATTCCGGCTCCAGGCCCGATATCCACGATATGGTCAGCAGCATTCATAGTGTCCTCATCGTGCTCAACGATAACGAGCGTGTTGCCCATATCAGTCAGGTTCCTGAGTGCACCAAGCAGCTTGTCGTTGTCTCGCTGGTGGAGCCCAATGGAAGGCTCGTCCAGGATGTATAGCACACCGACGAGCCCCGATCCTATCTGCGTAGCCAACCTGATACGCTGTGATTCTCCACCTGAGAGCGTACCTGCGGCACGCGACAGAGTCAGATATCCGAGGCCAACCTGCTTGAGAAATCTGAGTCTATCCTTGATTTCCTTAGTGATAAGCCTCGATATCTGCTGCTCCCTCGGAGTCAGCTCCAGTTTCTCAAAGAATAGAATCGCCTGTTCAACCGAAATATCAGTAAGCTCGATGATATTCTTGTCACCAACTGTAACAGCCAGCACGGTGTCTTTCAGCTTTTTGCCATGGCAATTCGGGCATAGTGCCTTCGTCATCATACCAGCGATTTTTTCTTTTATATAGTCTGAATTAGTCTCTCCGTATCTGCGCTCGAGACTAGGAATTACACCCTCGAAAGTATGATTCATATGGGATATACGTCCAGACTTGCTGGTATATGTGTACTTGAGCTTGCGATTACCAGTTCCATGCAGCAGTTCATTTCTAAAGTCTATCGGCAGCTCCTTGTATGGGACACTGAGGTCAGTCTTATGGTCTACTGCTAGCTGGTTCAGCATCTGTCTGTAGAATCCCATCGCATCCATCGTCGAGAACACCTGACCCATCGCACCATCGAGGATGCTCTTATCCGGCTCAGTCACGACGTTTTCATCTTCAATCTTTAGGGTAAAGCCAAGTCCAGTGCAAGTTTCGCAAGAGCCGTATGGAGCATTGAATGAAAACATTCTCGGCTCCATCTCATCGATTCCCACGCCGTGCTCTGGGCAGGCAAGCTGGGTGCTGAAAGTCTCCTCCACGTCCTTCGTAGTTCCATCTTCACTCTTGTACTGAAACAGCACATTGGTTGCGCCTTCACCTTCTCTAACAGCGAGCTCTATCGCCTCAGCGATACGGCTTCTATTTTCAGGTCTTAATACAATTCTATCGATAACTATATCGATGGTGTGTTTAACATTCTTATTGAGATCAAATTCCTCCTGCTCATCCACCCTAACCATCTCGCCATCGAGTCTGATTCTGATAAATCCGTCGCGTTTGATACGAGAAATTACGTTTTTGTGCTCTCCCTTACGTCCCTTGATAATCGGTGCCATGATGGTTAATCGCGTGCCTTCATCGTTAGCCATGATATGATCAACAATAGTGTCTACAGACTGGCTGGAAATCTCCCTGCCGCAAACAGGACAGTGCGGGATACCGACTCTTGCATACAAGAGTCTCAGGTAGTCATATATCTCTGTAACAGTTCCGACAGTCGACCTCGGGTTCTTGTTAGTGGTCTTCTGGTCTATCGAGATCGCCGGCGAAAGTCCCTCTATGAGCTGTACATCAGGTTTTTTCATAAGACCCAGGAACTGTCTCGCATACGAAGAAAGCGACTCAACGTACTTCTTCTGTCCCTCCGCATATATCGTGTCGAATGCAAGCGAAGATTTGCCAGAGCCCGAAAGCCCGGTAAAAACAATCATCTTGTCACGAGGAATCGTAAGATCCACGCTCTTAAGATTATTCTCCTTTGCACCTTTAATTACTATGTTCTTCTCCATAGAAATACCCTTTCAAATTATTTATGCTCTCTTGCTGCTCCTTAGGTCAAATAGCAGGTCTCTGAGCTCTGCTGCTCGCTCGAACTGAAGATCCTTGGCTGCCTGTTTCATCTCCTTCTCGAGATTTTTGATCGTACGCTGCAGCTCCTTCGTAGTCATCTCCTTAGGATTCTTGAGCTCAGTATCTCCAGTATATGCCTTCGTCGCCTCGATTACATCTCGTATAGGCTTGATAATAGTCTTAGGTGTGATTCCATGCTCCTTGTTGTATGCTTCCTGAAGCTCTCGTCTTCTGGCCGTCTCATCGATGGTATATCTCATCGCCTTGCTGATGCGGTCGGCATACATGATAACCCTGCCGTTCTGGTTACGCGCAGCTCTGCCGACAGTCTGAACAAGTGAGGTCTCTGTACGAAGAAAGCCCTCTTTGTCAGCATCCAGGATCGCAACGAGCGATACTTCTGGTAGGTCGAGACCCTCACGAAGCAGGTTGATACCGACTAAAACGTCGAATTTACCCAGGCGGAGGTTTCTAATTATCTCTAATCTCTCGAAATTATCTATTTCTGAATGCAGATATCTGACCTTGATTCCTTCATTTCTGAGGAATCCTGTGAGGTCTTCTGCCATTCTCTTGGTGAGCGTCGTGATAAGAACTCGTTCGCCTTTATCTACAGTCTTATATATCTCTCCGATTATATCGTCAATCTGACCCTCAATCGGTCTGACCTCTATAATCGGATCGAGTAGTCCTGTCGGTCTAATAACCTGCTCAGCGGTTATCCCATTTGAGTGTTCAAGCTCGTACTTGCCTGGCGTCGCACTTACAAATAGCAGGTCGTTCGTAACCTCATTGAATTCCTCAAACTTGAGCGGTCTGTTATCTAGTGCCGAAGGAAGTCTGAATCCAAAATCGACAAGCGAGCTCTTTCTGGCCCTATCTCCATTATACATAGCACGGAGCTGCGGCAGCATTACGTGAGACTCATCGATTATGGTCAGAAAATCATCTGGGAAATAATCGAGAAGAACGTACGGTCTCTCCCCAGGCTTCAGGAAGTTCAGATGCCTCGAATAGTTCTCGACACCCTTGCAGGTTCCAATTTCCATCATCATCTCCATATCATAATTAGTGCGCTGCGTGATGCGCTCTGCTTCGAGGAGCTTACCATTCTCCTTAAACCACTTTACTCTTTCATCAAGTTCTTCCTTTATAGTGCCGACCGCCAGCTGCATATCTTCCTTGCTGGTTACGTAGTGAGATGCCGGAAATATTGAGATATGGTTGCGCACACCAGTAATTTCACCAGTTAGTGCGTTCATCTCCTTGATTTCCTCTATCTCATCACCAAACATTTCAACGCGGACCGCCTCTTCACCGCCAGCAGGATATATGTCGATGATGTCACCACGTACACGAAACGTACCGCGGTGAAAGTCGATGTCATTTCGCTCGTACTGCATATCGATGAGCTTGCGCATCATCATCGTCCTGTCCATCTCCATTCCAGGTCTCAGAGATAAGAGCTGATTTCTATATGAATCAGGACTACCGAGACCGTAGATGCAGGAAACACTGGCAACGATGATAACGTCTCTACGCTCGAGTACTGCCGCCGTTGCGGAGTGTCTGAGCTTATCTATTTCGTCGTTTATATCGGCATCTTTTTCAATATACGTGTCAGTTGAAGCGACGTACGCCTCTGGCTGGTAGAAATCGTAGTAGGACACGAAGTACTCTACTGCATTTTCAGGAAAAAACTCCTTCATCTCACCATGGAGCTGTGCCGCTAAAGTCTTGTTGTGCGAAATAATCAGTGTAGGCTTCTGCACCTTCTCTATGATTTTCGCCATCGTGTAAGTCTTACCGGATCCAGTAACGCCAAGCAGAGTCTGGAAACGATTTCCAGACTCTATGCTTTCAGCGATTTTCTTAACAGCCTGGGGCTGATCACCCATCATCTCAAAATCAGAATGAACTTTGAATTCAGGCATATTAACCTCGACTTTCTCGTCATGCAAGGAACTTTTTCCACACAATCAGCTAACTGTCACGTGTTCAATTACTTGTTCTCTATATCTATTATTCTCTCATCCTCGTAGAGCATCGGGCATTCACGGGCAATCTGCTCGATTGTCTCTCTTACGCGCTCCATCTCTTCAGAGAACTCTTCAAATGCAGCTGTTGGAACTTTTCTATTTAGGAAAAGCTGTTCAATCTCCCTGTTGAATTGAGTGAGATTATCTGTGAGTTCGATAAACTGGTTGAACTTGTCCGTCTTACTAGCATTTTTAAACTTCGCTATGTCGCGTCTGATAAAATCCACAACGTCCGTCTCACCATAAAATTTTCCGAGAAGCATCGGATATGGATTTACCCTGCGCAGGTACATAGCATGGTCACGTCTGAGATCCAGCATATATTTGATAGTAAGCTCATCGCTGATCTCAAACTCATATATGTTGATATGTGCAGGCATAGTCTTAACGGTCGTCGCGCCGAGCTGCTTGACCATCATGTTGATCATATCACTTATAACTCTGTCTGTGGTAAATGTATTTGCCATATGTTGCCTCCATCCTCCGCTACATTCCGTACTTAACTAGCAGGAATACCATCGAAATAAATACTGATCCAATCATAAATGGCATTCCGACGCGCAGATAGCTCTTAAATGTAATCGGATATCCGTGCTTCGTACTGATATCTGAAAGTACTACGTTTGCAGAAGCTCCGATCATCGTTCCATTTCCACCAAGACAAGCTCCGAGTGAAATTGCCCACCATAGTGGCTCAACATCCATGCCGTCTGCCTTTAGTGCGAGCACTAGTGGAATAAGCGTCGCTACGAAAGGTATGTTATCGAGGAAAGATGACAGAATAGCTGATGCCCATAGCAATATTAGCATCATCATAACCGGGTGACCTGCTGTCTTCTCGATTACCACTGCGGCCATCTGCTTGATAACTCCAGTTTCCGTAAGTCCTCCAACTACTACGAACAGCGACATGAAGAATGCAATAGTTGTCCACTCTACATCCTGAATGGCATTCTCAACACTTGTACCACCTATAATCAGCATAATTGCTGCTGCCGCAAGCGCAATTACAGATGATTCTAATCCTAGCTTATCGTGGAATATAAATCCCAAGATTACGAGTCCGATAACTACAACTCCCTTGATAAGTAGCGGCTTATCGGTAATCGATTTATTTGGATCAAGATTCATAATCTTGGATGTATCAAGTCCCTCTACCTTAATCTCCTTCTTATACTTGAAGCGCATCGTGATAATCATAAATACGATTACAAGCGCAACGGCAAAGCCAGTGTTTTCGAGAAAGTCCATAAAAGAGAGTTTTGCAGCACTTCCAATCATGATATTTGGAGGGTCACCGATGAGTGTTGCCGTACCTCCGACATTAGATGCGAGAATCTGCGTCATCAGAAATGGCACCGGATTAATCTCAAGCATCTTCGCAATAGCTATAGTCATCGGTCCGACGAGCAGTACCGTCGTTACGTTATCTAATATTCCAGATAGAATTGCGGTGATTAAGATAAAAGCAATCATTATCTTCCACGGATCTCCGTGCACCATCTTTGCCGCCTTAATTGCGACATATTCGAACAGTCCCGACTGTCTGATTACAGCGACCAGTGTCATCATTCCCACGAGAACTCCAATAGTATTGAAGTCGATATAGGAGAGTGCTTTCTCACCGCTCATAACACCTGTGAATACGAGTACCACAGCACCAGCGAGAGCAGCCGCCGCTCTATGAACCTTTTCACTCATGATCAGTCCGATGACGACTACGAACACTACAATAGAAATAATTTCCATCATCTATCCCCCTTTAATCTCAATCAATCGCTGATATCCAGATCGAGCGTGATTCTCACCTCATAATCCGGGTATCTGTCCTTGATTTTTTTTATTATATTATCGCGAACGAGAGTCCTATCCGGAGCTTTGAAGTCAACAATGATGTCAAATATCATCAGCGCTTTCTCTTCATCAAGATAAAAGCCGTGCATCTGTAACACGAACTCCTCTGACATCACAAGTCTCGTGATATCACTCTTGACTTCAAGCGCTTTATCATCATTTGTATTCATCGAGTATACGCCTACCGTCGCAATAGCGATGCCGTATCTCTTGTATATCTTTTCCTGAATCTCTCTAGTCAGGTTATCAATCATCGATGCAGTATAAGTATCCGGCACTTCGATGTGAACCTCTCCAATCACGGTATTAGGACCATAGTTATGAAGCAGCAAATCGTATGCTCCATAAATGCCTTCAATCTCCGTTATCGCATTTTTTATTTCATTCGTCAGACTACTATCTGCTCTTTCACCTAGAATCTTACTGATTGTCTCACGAAGCATGTCTATGCCAGCCTTGATTATGAATGCCGCTATAAATGCACCTAGATAAGCCTCCAGGCTTACTCCAGCCACAATGTAAATTCCTGCTGCCACGAGAGTTGAAATCGAAATAATAGAATCGAATAACGCGTCACTTCCCGACGCCACGAGTGAATTAGAATTAACCTTGATTCCTACGGATTTCACATATCTGCCGAGAAGCATCTTAACCACAATCGCTGCTCCGATTATCACTAGAGAAATCGTCGTATAGGATGGTTTCTCTGGATGAAGGATATTCTTTATCGATTCCTGAAGCGCTGTTATGCCAGCGTATAGGACGATTACTGAAATGACCATTGCTGTTAAATCTTCGTATCTTCCATGTCCCAGTGGATGGTCTCTATCGGGAGCTTTGCCAGCCAATCTAGTTCCCACAATTGTAATAATCGAAGATAATGCATCACTCAAGTTATTTAGAGCATCCATGACAATGGCTATAGAATTCGTAGCAGTACCTATAATCGCTTTAAACCCAGCCAAAAGCATATTAGCAATTATACCTATGATACTCGTTCTAATTATTATTCTATTTCTATTAGTATGTTCGTTCATCTCTTCTCACCTCGACATCAAAATATTGTTACCATCTAATAACAATATTCCAATCAAGCTGTTAATCTAACTTGCTACTAACCTTACTCTGGAACCACTAATTATTCAAATACTAAAACCCCATCAGTTACTGGTTAATCTAACTTGTTATTAACCTTACTCTGGAACTTATCGTTCGATATTATAAACCTCTCATGAGTTCCTTCGCCAATTTTATCCTTTTCATCATATGCTGTGATATTGAACACCAACCTGCGACCATCCACCTCGACTAGTTCAGATTCGCATCTCACGTACATACCAACCGGTGTGGCAGCAAGATGTTTAATCGCGATGCTTGTTCCGACAGAGCCTTGACCTTCCTCAAATTCGGGTTTCACAGATTCTGAAGCAGTTCCTTCCATGAGTGCAATCATCGCCGGTGTCGCATATACCTCGAGATCTCCACTTCCCATGCTTATAGCCGTGAGTTCCTTCGTCACAGTAATTTCTTTAAAACCTTTAATTCCTGTATCCATATCTTTTCTCCAAACAGTGATTATATGCCTGTATTTAGTATCAATCAAACGTATTATAAAATTAAGTGCAGATATAAACTAAGTTGCTTTGAGTACTATACATATAGTCTAAAACGCCCTTCTCGTAAGCATTTCAAGACTCTCTCGCTGAGGTTCGAATCATCTCCACAAGGTAGAACCACCGACTGACTGCTAAACTCGTTGTTTACTATCCTTACATCGTGTTCGCGTTTACCCTTTAGCCTAGCCATCGGGAATCTGTGTTCAGTCTGCATAAGCGGATAATTCCCATCTGAATTACTTGCCAGCTCTAGACTCCAGTTAACTGCTTTCGCTCCGAGCCCATTGAGAACAGAAATGCTCATATGGTTATACGCATTAAGTCCAGGATCAGCAACAACCTCTGCTCCAATCTCAACCATCTTAGCTAGCCAACCGAGATGTGCTACATAGATTCCGCGTGCCAGCGCAAGTTTTGCAACCGCTTTGTAGTTGTCCTGTAAAATCTGCTCTTCACGCCCCTTCGTGATACTTCCGATATATGGGACAATTTCTGGCGGCAGGGAATTATCCTCTCTACCTATCTCCGTCAGGATTCCCGCCATTGGCAGAAGAACTTTGTATAAGAGATCTGTTGTTTCTCCGATTTTTTCGTTCAGATTTCTGATTCCACCATTTTCTTCGAAGTTTCTCCAATCATCAATGCTGCTGAAATAGAGCTCAAAGCTTTGTACTGCCTGATGATTTCCTCTCTGCTGTTCTTCTTTTATATCATCAGCTTGATTTACCAATTCATGAAGTTCAGAAATCACACCTTCTATATCACGGCTTTCTCTTCTGAAC
>NZ_CP016199.1:1820670-1828872 GCF_002243385.1 Mogibacterium pumilum
GTCTTGCTAAGCTCAGCTAGGCACTGTCTACGAAGCGAATTAAGCTCCGAAGTTCTTACTCTGATTACAGGCTCACCGATTATTCGGAGTTCACTCAGCTCAAACGGAGTCGTTCCTGTCTTGGCAAGAGCTGATTCATATCTCGCAAGCGGAGTTGGACTTTCATAATCGAAATCAAAGGGTCCAGCTTCCACGGATACGGTCTGTTGCTCACAGCTAGGCCATCTGTCATCATCTGGTAGCTTCACTGTATTCGCTTTGAGAACTAAAGAATTACCTTCTATCTGTAAGGTCATATCGATCTTACGGCGGCGCTTTACCTTTCTAGTGTCTTCTTCATCAAGAAATGCTGCGCCCTTGAAAGTCTGTCTGGCTGCTTCGAGCTGTGACTTTCTGGAGGTTCTCCGCACAATATCTCCAGCCGATATATTTCCTCTAAAATCTCCAATTCTATACCTGCCAGCACCCAGCTCCTTAACGTAGCTCAGCACCGTGCTTGATAGAGGAACATCGCCTCTGCCATATATCTCGGCTCCATCTCCAATTGCCAGCTCTCTAGTGCCCTCTATATCCACTAGTGTCGAGCCCTTCTTGGTGGCAACGACTCTCCCTATCTCCAGACCTTGATTCTTGACTATGTCGCCAGACATGAGAGAAGCTCCACTTTCGCCCTTCAGGTAGGCATCTGTAAATTCACCTCTATTAAATATCTGAAGCAGCGCATCTCTATCATCATTTGAAACTTCTATATATCCTTCCTCTAGATACATATCTATGTATTTGCGATATATAGAAGTCACGATTGCTACGTACTCAGCCGATTTGAGCCTACCCTCGATCTTGAATGAAGCTGCGCCAGCAGCGATGAGCCCACCGAGCTCGTCGAGCAGGCACATGTCACGCGGGCTCATCGGGTGGCTCGCTGCCGCGAGCCGCCTGCCGTCCTCGCCATAGCTCGTATATGCGAGGCGGCAGGGCTGCGCGCAGCTTCCCCGATTACCACTCCGGCCGCCGTAATATCTGCTGTATTGGCACTGACCGGAGTAGCATATGCAGATGGCGCCGTGCACGAACACTTCAACCTCAAAATCCGAGGCGCCATCTGATCCGGTTCTGCATATATCCTCGATTTCTGACAGCGTCAGCTCACGAGCTACCACTACGCGCTTATAACCGAGCTCGTGAGCTACCCTTGCGCTATTTGCATCTGTGATAGTCGCTTGTGTAGACATATGCATTTCGAGCTCTGGCAGCGCTTTACGTACCAGCTCCCCAAACCCAATATCCTGAACTATTATCGCATCGACTCCAGAATCGTGAAGAAAAGATGCGTATCTAAGCGCTGGTTCAAGCTCATCATCACTGAGAAGCGTATTCATAGTCACATACACCTTTACGCCTCGCTTGTGCGCATAATCCAGAGCCAGTATGAGTTCTTCTTCTTTAAAGTTATGAGCCCCAGCACGAGCATTAAAAAACTTCCCTCCAACATATATCGCATCTGCCCCATTCTCTACAGCCGCTAGAAACTGCTCCATTCCGCCGGCCGGTACGAGAAGCTCAATCTTATTTTTATTCATTTTCTTTTTATAATTTGCTTTTGCCATATCTATACTCTCTGAGGCTCACTTTATAATTCAAGCGATTTTGCCGCTATAAATCACCGTATATTGTTATATTATACACTCTTAAGCCTATTTTATCTCATTATAAACATAGAAAAACCGCTCCAATTTGGGGCGGTCTTGGCTGAATTGCATATATGACAATCTAGAATATATATTAGTTAAAAGTTAAGTTATTAAGCATTCTTAGTCTTGTATGCTTCGAGACCTGTACGGATTAGCTGGCATGCTCTCTTGATATAATTGCTCTCGAGCACATAAGCAATCCTAATCTCACTCTTGCCCTTGCCAGGGGTTCCATAGAATCCACTTGCAGGTGCGAACATAACTGTCTCGTTGTTATCTCTGTATTCAGTAAGCAGGAACATCAGGAAGTCTTCAGCATCTTCGATTGGCAGGTCAATCATCATATAGAATGCGCCACCGGGCTTGTGACAGATTACATCTGGAATCTGCATAATTTCCTCATATGCAGCATCTCTTCTGTTGCGGTATTCCTTGTTCATCTCCTCATAATACGAACTAGGCAGCTTGAAGAGTTCTGTCGAACCAATCTGATCCAGTGTTGAAACGCAAAGCCTTGACTGAGCGAGTTTTATAACTCCCGTCATAAACTCTTCGTTCTTAGATACTACGAATCCAATTCTAGCTCCACATGCAGAAAATCTTTTAGATACTGAATCGATTACGATTAAGTTATCCTTGAGTCTATCTATATTGGCAAAGCTGCGCGGTTTCATACCATCGTACACGTACTCTCTATATGCCTCATCGGCGATAAGCCAGAGGTCATTTTCAATGGCGAAGTCTGCAACGACATCCATCTCTTCAGCAGTCAATGCAAGTCCGGTTGGATTTCCCGGGTTGATACAGACAATTGCCTTCGTCTTCTGAGTCAGAGCTGACTCCAGTTTCTCCTTAGATGCATAACGATATCCATCCTTTGAGCTTGTTGGAATCGGTTTAATAATACCACCACTCGTAAGCACGAATGTCTGGTAGTTACTATAGAAAGGCTCAGCAATTAGTATCTCATCACCAGGATCGAGTATCGTCGTAAATGTCATAGTGAGGGCTTCGGATGCACCCATTGTAACCACGATATCAGTTGGCTTATATTCGACATCATATTCTCTCTTATAGTAGTCACAAATGGACTCTAAAAACTTGATGTCTCCTTGAGACTGTTGGTACATAAGAACGTCTGCGTCAAATGCACGAACGGCATCCATAAAACAATCAGGAGTCTTTACATCAGGCTGTCCGATATTGAGATGGTAAACTTTTACCCCAGACTTTTTGACTTCAGTTGCAATAGGGCTGAATTTTCTGATTGGCGAGAACTCAATCGCCTGTGAATTTCTGCTTAATTTCATACTTCGCATCTCTTTCTGTAAAAATACATAATTATTTTTTAAATTATTTATATTGTAGCACAACTAACTGACATTGTACTCATTTACGTGCAAATTATAGTTTTAATTTACTTATCGTACTGATTAAAAAAACAAATAAATGTCTAGTACTGTGAATATTTAGCCTCTGCTCTACCAAGTCCGAGAGTCATGATGAATGTAAATACCAGGTATATTCCGGCCGCGAGAACGTACGGCATCAATGATCCATCGCGATTAACCATTCCCTGAGACACCTTCATCATCTCAGCGAGTGTAATTGTCGAGGCGAGTGCAGTATCCTTGATAAGCGTGATAACCTCATTGGAAATAGGAGGTATTACGATGCGAAACATCTGTGGAATTACGACCTTAGCAAGTGTATGGCGGTGTGTGAATCCGAGTGAATATGCCGCTTCGTACTGCCCCCTGTCTATACTGTTAAATCCACCTCTATAAATCTCCGCAAAGTATGCCGCATAGTTGATAGCAAATGTCATCACAGCTGTTGGAAATGCTTCCATGCGGATTCCAAGCTGAATAGGGAAAAAGAAATAGAAGAAGAACAGCTGCAGCATCAGTGGAGTGCCTCTAAAAATAAATACGAACGTCTTACAGACCCATCTGATTGGCGCAATATTGCTCTGTTCACCTAGACAAATAGGCAACCCGAGTGGTAGTGACAAAATTAGCGTCAATGCAAACAGCTTAAGTGAAATCATCGCTCCATTCATCATAATCGGTAAAATCTCTCGAATATAAGCCATCGTAATCTCCTTTAAAATCTATAGCCAATGCCCTAAGACATTGGCTATTTTGTATTTACTTATCGTATCCCTCAAAAACAACCAAGTTCTTGCCGAACCACTTTTCACTGATTTGCTGTGCTTCGCCGCTATCAATAACTTCCTTAAAGGCTTTGTTAAATTCTTTAGTTAGCTTCTTGTCACCCTTGCGGAACCCTACTGCATAGTAGTCAGCGCCGAAGTTAAATGGAGATTCATAAAGTGTATCCTTATTCTTGTTGTTGTATATTGCATAAACTTCGTCGATAGCAACAGCCTTAATGCGGCCAGCCTTCATATCTAGTATAGCTTCGTCGTAAGTCTTATATTCAGATACGTTATCCTTAAAATCCTTGTAGTTATCGCTCTTCTTAATCGCTTCAAGCGCTGCCGAATCAGCTTGTGTACCAATCTTTATGTTTTTAAGATCCGCTGCACTATTTACCTTTACATTAGGATCTAGAGACATGATAAGGATCCTATTTTTCAAATATTTATTGGATAAAGACATGCTCTTCTGTCTATCAGTCGTTGCTGACATGCCATTCCATACACAGTCAATATTTTTAGCCTTTAGCTCACCTTCCTTAGCTGCCCAGTCGATAGGCTGAAATTTAATCTTAAGTCCCATCTTCTTAGCAACCACCTTAGCAAGGTCAATATCAAATCCCACAAGGTTATCATCTTTATCCCTAAACCCCATAGGTGCAAAAGTGTCATCAAGTCCAACCACAAGTGTTCCCTTGTCCTTAACATATTCGAGATCTGACTTAGACTTCGAACCACAGCTTGTGAGTCCAATCGCAGTAATTGTTGCTAATGTTAGAGCAAAAATTTTAACTACTCTTTTTTTAATCATTTTGTCCTTCATCGTTCTTCTCCATTACATCCCTAACTCTTAAATAACTCTTTAAAATAATTCCTTTAAATATACGCTTCTTTCTGCTAGTCCTCGGCACTCGGAGTAAAATCATTTCTCTACTGTATATATGTAATACATGTAGAGAATAATCATAAGCCGTGGATTCTTAAACTAGCCGCCCCGCTTTTGTAATTTAGTACAGTGAAGCGCTAATGTGATGATGTAATATTAGCATTCATCGTATAGTATGTCAACTAGTAATTTATTTATTTCCTAGTATACATATTTTATTTATAATAATTTTTTTACAACCACAGATATACGAATTTGTATTATTATCAATAATTTAAGTTTATTTTTTGTTTTTATTGACAATGTATTTAATTTTCTTGTATAATACCATCATTCGAAAAGAGAAATTTAATCGGAGGAACAAAATGCCTAAAAAGAAAGTAAAAAGAGAATCTTGGGGTAGCTCAATGGGCTTTATGCTCGCTGCTATAGGTTCTGCCGTTGGACTCGGTAATATGTGGGGATTCCCGTATAAGCTTGGAATGAACGGAGGCTTTGCCTTCTTACTACTTTATCTATTATTAGCAGTATTTGCAGGATACGTACTGATTATGACTGAGCTTTCTCTAGGAAGAAAGACTCACAGCTCGATCATCCTCGCTTATAGAGAAATTAGTAAGAAATACACAATCGTCGGATGGTTTGGTGCACTCGCTCCATTCTTCATTCTCGGATTCTACTCATATCTAGGTGGATATTGTCTAAAGTATACTGTCGCTAACCTCGGTGATATCTTCGGAGCAAGCTGGGGTGTAAACGGTGTCTCTGGGCCTGAGTATTTCACAAAGCTCGCAGCAGACCAGACACAGTCAGCGATATATACGACAGTGTTCCTCGTACTAACAATAGCAATCGTAGCGCGTGGTCTATCTGAGGGAATCGAAAAGTTCAACAAGGTAGCTATGCCTGCACTATTCGCAATGCTCGTTGTAATCATCATCAGAAGCGTTACACTTCCTGGTGCTTCTGCAGGAATCGCATTCCTATTCAAGCCTAACTTTGAAGTATTTAAGGGCACAGGCTGGATAACAGTTCTTGCTGCAGCAGGTGGTCAGGTATTCTTCTCACTATCACTCGGTATGGGCATCCTTGTAACTTATGGTTCATACATGAAGAAGGATCAGAACATCGAGAAGAGCAGTTTGATCATACCTTTTGCAGATACAATTATCGCACTTATGGCTGGTCTAGCTATCATGCCAGCAGTGTTCGCAAGCGGACAGAACCCACAGGGCGGCGCCGGACTTCTGTACATGACTCTACAGACAGTATTTAACGGCATGGGCAAGCTTGGTCCTATATTCGGAGTTCTATTCTATGGACTCGTTGTAATAGCAGCTATCACATCCTCGATGTCAGTACTTGAAGCGATCATCGGTTCATTCATCGACTATGGTATCAATAAGGGTTACGGAAATCAGCGTAAGAAGCTCGCTTGGGGATTCGGACTAGTTTGTCTCTGTATGGGTCTACTCGTTGCGTACGACGGCCTTGGAAAGTACCTTCCACCAATGTTTGGAAAGTTCAGCTGGCTAGACGGATTTGACCTCTTAGCCGAGGGCCTGCTGATGCCACTCGGTGCATTCATCACGACAATCATATTTGGATGGATCCACACAGATATACTTCCTGAAGAAGTACACGTTGGTTCAGAGTTCAAGTCTGAGAAGTTCTACAGATTCTGTCTAAAGTGGATTGCACCTGTATTCACATTCTTCATACTTATAGGTCAGCTCAACACCTTCTTTGGACTAAAATTGTTCTAAACCTTAAAGCTTAAATGCAAATCAACATTTCGGTCAATAGTTTCAACAATTATATAATATAAAGGAAAACGACTTTCAGTTGAGAGTCGTTTTCCTTATCTGCTTATGATTCTATCTGCCAACACCATAGATGTCTCTTTCAACAATATCACGGATATGCAGCTTATATCTCTTTGCAACACTTCTGGCAAATCTTCTTATATCACGTATATACTGCGATTGCTTCGGGTTTGAGCTCCTCTTCTTGTTAAATGTCTTGCTCTTATCTGCAATATGTTTCTTTCTTCCAAACTTAAACCTATTGTTTATCTTAATATCAGCTATATCCCGATATAGTTTAGCTCTCTCTTTATAGAGGTTATGCACGCCTTTGCTTTGGCTGAGGGGTCTGTTCTTTGTAGCCAGGAGATTAGTAGGTCTATCTATATATATGACAACACTGTTTTCGCGGATTATCTCTCTATTCTCTTCCCTCAGAATTGAGCCCCCACCAGTTGCAATCACCTGATAGTTTCCGGCACACACTTCTCTAAGTTTATTGCTCTCCAAGTCTCTAAATGCATCTATTCCAATCCGTTCAATTATCTCTGTTATATGACATTCTTCGTCGCGTGATACCTCTCTATCTATATCTACAAATTTCCGTTTCATAGCAAGAGCCACCTGCCTCGATATTGATGATTTGCCACTGCCCGGCATTCCAACAGTAACCAGATTAAGCTGTTCCCTCAGAAGCCTCTCCATTACGGATGCAGCAAGCAAATAATCCGCTTCCATTTCTCTGCCTTCCCAGATATCTCTGGCATATATACCCTGCCATATCAGCATGCCCAGACCACCAATTGTTTTAATTCCCTCTGCCTCTGCATCCTGCATAAATTTAGTTCTATGCGGATTATATATTAGGTCAACTGCGATCTCTGCATGTCCTAAATCCGCCAATTTAATATCATATGCATCCAGTGGCGATTTCCCATTATCAGGGAACATACCTATAGGAGTGGCATTTATGATGATTTCAGCATCTCGCCAGCAGACATCATCATATCTGCATATATCTCTACTTCTTCGCGAACTACATGCGCTTTCGCTATTATCTTCAGGAGATAACTCCCACCCTCTAGAAATTCTTACGATATCGCGAGCTCCTAGTTTTTTCATGGCATACGCAGCAGATAGCGACGCTCCACCTGTTCCTAGAATCGCAACTTTTTTGCCATTCACGACCTCAGCTTTAAACAGCTTCATAAGCCCCAGATAATCTGTGTTGTAGCCCTTGAGCTTTCCATCTGGAAGCACCTTCACGGTGTTAACAGCCTGTATCTCATCCGCCTCTTCAGATAGTTCATCTAGGTACTCCATAACCGCTTCTTTGTATGGATTAGTTATATTGAATCCGTAAAATCCTGCCATATGCAAGACTTCACCTAGCCTTGTACCATCTCGTAGCTCAATCAGACTATATGCATAGCCACCTATAAGTCCATGTAACTTCTTTGACAGGCTATGACTTACACTACCGCCAATCAGCCCATATTTCTTTTCTTCTATGAATACGCCCTGACCTTTCGCCTGCTTTTCACCGAGTGCAGCGAGTAATTTAATAAGATCAGATTCTGCACTATTTCCCATAAGCAATCTCTCTCATCTTCTCTGCGATACTTGCTATTTCTTCAAATTCAGCTGGCGTCACAGCCT
>NZ_CP016199.1:1828897-1847396 GCF_002243385.1 Mogibacterium pumilum
CTCCATCCGACAGTGACTCTTTAGGTTTCTGATGAACTTCGATGATAAGTCCATCTGCCCCTGCTGCAGCTGCCGCAAGTGATGCAGGTCTCACTAGTGATGATTTACCTGTTGAGTGACTTGGATCGACGATTACCGGCAGATGTGTCAGTTCGTGAAGCGAAGGAACGGCATTTATATCTAGTGTATTTCTCGTATAGTTCTCGAAACTTCTTACCCCACGCTCACAAAGGATTACCTTTTCATTTCCTTCTGCAAGGATATATTCCGCAGCTAGTAGCAGTTCTTCATATGTAGATGCATAACCACGTTTAAGCAGAACAGCTTTATCTAAACGCCCTACCGCTTTAAGAAGATTGAAGTTCTGCATATTTCGTGAACCTATCTGCAGTATGTCGATATCGCTAAACATATCTATATCTGCAGTATCCACAATCTCACTGACTACAGGCATTCCTGTCACTTCCTTAGCCTTGACGAGGATGTCTATTCCTTCCTTGCCGATTCCCTGAAAATCATACGGTGATGTTCTCGGTTTAAATGCCCCACCTCTAAGAATTTTCGCTCCGGAAGCCTTAATCAAAGATGCAAGTTCAATAAGCGCAGTCTCAGACTCGACTGCGCAAGGTCCCGCGATAAGCGTAAAACCCTCTCCGATTGTGACATCGCCAACTTTTATTAAGGTATTTGCAGGATGATTCTCCTTGCTTGCCAATTTAAATGGAATATTTGTAATGTGATTCTCCATCGTACCGCCTGATGTATTCTCTACATAAAAAATGGAAATCTAAACGACTTCCATTCCAATTACCATATTGCGTCCAAAAGCTTACGCATTCTGCTCTGCAGTTTCTTCTGCAGGCTCTTCTGCTTCAACTTCATCCTGAACTTCTTCAGAAGCTTCTGTCTGAGTAACCTCGGAAGTCACAGCAGCCTCGCAATTTATGTCTAGTTCAAAGTTTTCAAATGTTTCAGCCTCTTCAGCGTGTTCCTCAATTCTCTTGTAAGTGATAAGTCCCTCCGCAATCTCATTAGTTGCTAGGCTTACAGGTCTCTCTGCTTCAACATCTGTAAGAACTGGCTTTCCGTCAATGATATCTCTAGCTCTCTTAGCTGTTAGAACAACCAATGTGTACCTGCTGTCTGCTAGCTTGTTGAGCTCGTTAACTGATGGATATAGCATCATGATGATTTCCCTCCTATATTCCCTTCTCGTATTCTCTAACGATTGGCATTATCTTATCTGGTACGCGCCTTCTCTCAGCCATAATTATGGCCTGAAGGTCGTATACTGCATCGTCAAGCTCGTCATTGACCAAATAGTAGTCGTACTCGCCAATCAGTTTAATCTCATTAAGTGCTTCATTAAATCTCTTATCTATTACGTCTTCAGTCTCCGTGCCTCGGTTTACAATCCTCTGGCGAAGTGTAGCAAGATCCGGTGGTAGGACGAAGACAAGTACAGCTTGCTTCGGCATTTTCTGTTTAACCTGCAAACCGCCCTGAACATCAATCTCAAGAATGATATCTCTACCCTTCTCAAGCTGTTTGATGATCATGTCCTTAGGTGTGCCGTAAATATTATCGAATACCCTCGCATACTCGAGCATTCCGTCGTTTTTAATTTTCTCTTCGAACTCTTCTACCGTTACGAAGTAATAATCTTTGCCATCAACTTCACCTGGTCTTGGTGACCTAGTTGTCATAGAAGTTGAAAGCGAGATATCTACAGCTTTAAGCAATTTCTTACAAATTGTACCCTTGCCTGCACCTGACGGTCCCGAAATAACAAAGAGTCTGCCGTCGTTGTGACTCGACTTTCCCATCACTGTCTCCTGTACTGAATATTTGGCTAACATTATACCACAAAAACGTTCTTCTCTCTAGCTTCTACTGTAGTTTCTTTGGAGAAGCTGCTTATCTTATTCGATATTCTGAACCTGCTCACGAATCTTCTCAATCTCTGCCTTGAGCTCGAGCATCCACGAGGTGATGTCCATGTCATTTGACTTGGACCCAATTGTATTAGCCTCTCTGTTCATCTCCTGAACGAGGAAGTCAATCTTCTTGCCCACGGTTTCTTCATCACTATTTATAAATGACCTGAGCTGATCTATGTGACTACCAAGTCTCACGATTTCTTCTGTTATATTAGCCTTATCTGCGAAAATAGCCGCCTCGAGAGCCAGTCTCTCCTCAGGAATTTCCACGCTTCCATCTAGAAGCTCGGTGATTCTCGCCTGCAGCCTCTCCTTGTATTCCCTTTCAATCTTAGGAGCTCGCTCGGTTATAAGCTTCCTAGTATTTTCAATGATATCGGCTCTCTTGAGTATATCTAGTGCCAGCTTCTCACCTTCAACTGCTCTCATTGCACTAATGCATTCAAGTGCTTCCTTGAGTGCCGCCATCAGTTCCCTCATGAATTCCTCTTCATCCTCCGTAGCTGGCACGGTCGTCAGCACATCATTCATTCCTGCAAGGAGACTGAGCGGCACTTGTCCATCTCCAACCAGCTTGAAATTCTGCCTTAGCTCAGTAAACGCATCGTAGTAACGCTTTGCCGCTTCTAGGTTAAGGTTTACATCTGTTTCACTCTTGCCGAAATTATCTACGGACACACCGATTTCAACTTTACCACGCTTCAGCACCTCCTTTGCAACGGCTTTGATTTTCTCCTCTGCAAACGAGTACTTTCTAGGCATCTTGACGGTTATATCGCAGTATCTGTGATTAACAGCTTTTACTTCTACAGTTATGCTTCGCTGCTCATCGCTATATATACCTCTGCCGTACCCTGTCATGCTCTTGACCACGTGTCCACCTCCTTGTGTTTAACCAATTTATTATATCCTTTGTGCACTTTAAAGTAAATAAGCGTACCCTTAACGACTGATTGTTGTGCGCGTGAATCTCATGAAATAAAAGTCTTGCTGTCCGACTTTAATCTACAACCAGGGAACTCCTCTCCTGTCTCTACAAAGTCTACATCGCTTGAAAAATACACGTCTACATGATATGCTATTTAGCGTCGTGTCGGTATTAGAGTATATAATCCTGGCACTAGAAAGGAATACGAATTGGCATTTGACGGCATCATTACATCTGCGATAGCAACAGAGCTATCGAACACCATTACACTCGGCAAGATTGAGAAAATCTACCAGCCGACGGGCGAAAATTTATTAATACAGATTCATACGAGAAAAGGCAACGTGAAGCTGCTCGCATCGTGCGGAAGCCAGTCTGCGCGCATCTGCCTCACGGAGGATAAGTATAACAACCCAATGCAGCCTCCTAACTTTTGCATGCTTCTCAGAAAGCATATTCAGGGTGGCCGTATAACAGAAGTCAGACAGCAGGGATCTGAACGTATTATAGAGCTAGATATCGAGGCTCAGACGGAACTCGGTTTTACCACATCCAAGAGACTCATCGTTGAGATTATGGGCAAGCACAGCAACATAATTCTCATCGATATTGAGTCTGGCAAAATCATTGATGCTATAAAGAGAATTTCCATAGATGTAAACAGATACAGGCAACTACTTCCAGGCGTTATATACGTGTATCCACCTGAACAGAACAAGACGCCTTTTAAATTAGCATCGTCAGAAGACTTTACTAACAGCGAAGGTGTGACTCTTAGTGAAAAGCTAATTATGAACCGCATCTCAGGAATTTCTCCCGCTATCGCTAGAGAACTTCTTTCTGCTGACGAACCTGCAGCTCGCCTCAAGGAGATTGCTGAATCCGCAGAAACTGGATCATTTACACCGCTTGTCTATTTTGATGAAAACGATACTCCCCGCGAATTTCATATTGCAGAGCTTTCGGAGTGCTGCGAGCTAAAGCGAGAGGAATTTGACAGTCTCAGTAGATGCATTGAGTTCTATTACCAACACCGTGAGAGCACTAATATAATCAAACAGAAATCAGTACCTTTACATAAGATTGTGAAATCAGCGCTAGATAAGGCATTACTCAAGAAAAAGAGATTATCTGAAGACCTGCTGCGGGCAGAGAATTCGGATAAGTATCGTCTGTACGGTGAGCTTTTGACAGCTAACATCCATCTAATTCAGTCTGGAGCTCGCTCTGTAGAAGTATTAAATTACTATGATGGTACAAGCGTAACTATCCCGCTTTCGGGGAAACTTTCGGGAGCTAAAAATGCACAGCAATACTTCAAGAAGTATTCGAAGGCTAGAACAGCAGTCAAGGAGAAGGCCGTTCAGCTTGAAGAGGTTGAGGCTGATATCACATACCTTGATAGCGTAATGCAGAGCCTTGAGGCTGCAAGCACTGAGGTAGAGCTGGATCAGATAAAAGAAGAACTGGTAGAGACTGGATACATTAGATACCGCAGCAAGCCGGGTCAGAAACGCAAGAAGCAAAAACAGGCACCACTCGAGTATAGGCTGTCTGATGGACACTATGTATTTGTTGGTAGAAACAACAAGGAAAATGACCAGCTTACCACCAAGACTGCCAGTCGTTCAGATATATGGTTTCATACCAAAGATATACCAGGCTCACACGTTATACTTGTAACCGAGACAGGTGAAGCTCTTAAAGATATTTCAGCAGATACCATATACGAAGCTGCTTCCATTGCTGCTTACCACAGCAAGGGCAAAGATAGCGATAACGTTCCAGTTGACTACACGCTCGTCAAGTATGTCAAAAAGCCGAGCGGTGCAAAGCCAGGAATGGTGATTTTCACGCACAATTCTACAGTTTATGTCACTCCAAAGCTGCCTGGTGGCGATGACAATAACTAAATTCATATATCCAAATTTGTTAGTTATGTAAAAATGTAAATCCGCATTATCGCCCTAGTCGCGATTGTATAAGTAATAAGGAGCTGCGCACTTCTCTCATAGCGCTAGCTCCTCTTGTTTATTATTTTTCTTTGTAGCAAATAACATATGCCTTTATAAAGTCGCTTCCTTCAACAATGCTTAAAGGAATACTTGTAACAGCCTCATCTGTATCGCCGTTATAGTACTGTTCCCTCTCTTCAGGAGAATACATATACATAGCTGCTGAATATGTACAACCTCCCTCTAAATCAAGTTCAAACTCAACATTATCTGACTTAAGGTTTATAGTTTTGTTTAATCTATTGTCTGTAGTCTGATATATACCGGCGATTGTGTACCTTCCTGGCTCAAGTGCAACTACTTTTTCAAGATACTCTCCTGTTATAGGATTATAAGCAGAAATGTCCTGTCCATTGATCTTAATTTTCTTACAGTACAGATGAACTATAGCCTTGTTGCTGTTTTCGCTTACAAAACTTGCATTACTCTTCTTTTTCTTGCTATAAAAAGCTATAAATACAGCAAACAGTACTACCCATAGACCTATAAAGACTCCTAAAATTAACATTTTTACCTCCTACAATTACTCATAATATATTACTTTTATATATTATCAAAAAATTTCGTCTTGGAAAAGAGCACAGAACGAGCGTCACAACAGGTGCTCCGCAAATATGTTCCCAAAGGTGTATCCATTGAGAATTATACCGATGAACAGATTCTGTGATTAGCTGATGAAATAAACGACATGCCACGACGGCAACTCGGTTATTCAACGCCGGCGGAACTTTTCGAAGAGTTCTTGGATCGGGGGTATTCAGTTAACAAAGATCAAGTAGCTTAATTTATTACCTCAAGTGTTCAACTTGAAATTGCAATTTTAGTATCAAAAAAATACGATATTGAAATCTTTTTATTTATTTTTGTGACATGTCTCTACGTTGTTATTGGTTTTAACTCTTAGTTTATATTAGACTGAGGTTATGAGTTAAGCGCTTTCTTGGATTTATGTTTAGACTTGGAGTTAGAACCCCCTTTCTGCTCACTTTGCCTTTTCACAGAATTTCGTCTCATCGCTTGCCTTCTGGCTCTTCGCTCTTCCTTCTCCTTGCGACACTTCGTCTTCTCCTTCATGACTGAGAAACCGAATCTGCCCATATCCTCATCATCAAGTCCATAGTATCCGCCATGATTGTAAGCGAGGAGATTCATGCGACCAAAATCATAGCTACCGTTCTCATTCACAAACTCAGCACTGATATGCGCATCCACGACTTCTGCAATAAACATGTCGTGAGTTGGATACTCGTGCACCTCCATAACCTTGCACTCTAGGTTAATCGGGGATTCGGCAATCATCGGAGTGTCATTGGTCTCACCTGGAATTAATGTAAGTCCTAGCTCCTTTACCTTGTCGAAATTTTTTCCGGATCTCACTCCCGCAAAGTCAGTCGCTCTTGCAAGCTTCTCTGTAGTAAGGTTGATTACAAACTCTCCAGCCTCTGAAATCAGCGCATGACTGTACCTTGATTTTTTGACAGAAATATATAAAATTGCAGGGTCAGTATTAATGATTCCCGTCCATGCAATCGTAATGATGTTGTTCTTCTCTATAGTACCAGCAGTCACCATAACAGCTGGCAGTGGATACAGCAGTGTTCCTGGCTTTATCTTGATTTTCTCGTTATTACTCATTTGCTCTCCATATCTTCTATCTTGTCTAACACTTCTTGGAAATACTTAGGTATCTCGCTAGAAAATTCCATATACTCTCCAGTCCTAGGATGTTCAAACCCAAGCAGTCTGGCGTGAAGGAGCTGTCCAGTCAGCCCAAAAGGTTGCTTCTTAGGGCCGTAGAGCAAATCCCCAACCAGCGGATGCTTTATATAAGCCATGTGAACTCTAATCTGGTGTGTTCGACCAGTTTCAAGGTGAGCCGATATCAGTGTGTATTTTCCATATCTCTTGAGCACTCTGATATGTGTAACTGCATCTCTTGAGCCTATTCCGTTTACAGCCTTTCTGAGCCTATTGATATCATCACGGCCGATTGGTGCATCTATGGTCAGCTTATCCTTCTTGATATTATCAAAGACAAGCGCTACATATTCCCTAGTAACTGAATGTACCTTGAGCTGTGCGGCGAGCGACTCGTGTGCACTGTCATTCTTGGCTATCATGAGAAGGCCGCTCGTATCTTTATCGATTCTGTGGACGATTCCTGGTCTGATTGCTCCATTTATTGACGAGAGCGAATCGGCACAATGATACATTATGGCATTGACGAGCGTGCCACCAGGGTTTCCGATAGCAGGATGTACAACCATGCCGCGTGGCTTTTCGACTACTATCACATCTTCATCTTCATAGACTATATCGATAGTGATATCCTCAGGGGCAGCGTCTATAGGCTTCGCCTCCGGTATGGATATCGTGATGGTTTCGCCTGCCTTGACTTTGTATTTCTTGGCTACCTTCTTGCCGGAGACGCTGACCAGACCGTCCTTGATGAGGCTTTGAGCGTAGCTCCTAGAGAGGTCGGTCACTTCGCCGATATAAGCGTCAAGTCTCTTACTTTCGTCGGATTCTGAAGGGGTAAGAGTCTTGACTTCTGCAGTTCGAACTTGCGAAATGTCACCAGCTTGCGCTCCGAACTCTTCACCTACTCCGTCCTCGCTTTTAATATCGCCATCTTCGGCGAAATCCATATCAGCTTGATCAGGAGCTTCGGCTATGACTCCGTCATATATGAGGTTTTCTAGCTTCTCTTCCACAGCATTGAATCTATTCGCTTGCGTATTCTGTTTTGGCTTAAGCATCTTTTCTGTCTCCAATTATTACCCACAATATCAGAATTGCACATCCGACCGTAACGCAGATATCAGCAACGTTAAACACAGGGAAGTTTCCCACCGAAATCATATCCGTCACAAACCCCAAGACGGTTCTATCGATGAGGTTTCCAATTCCTCCAGACATTATCAGAAGCACGCCAAACTCTGCGAGCTTCTCTTTATTTTTCCTGAGGTGCAATAGAAATAGCACCCCAGCAATCATTGTTATGATGGGCAAAATTACTGTGACTAGCTGCGAGTTCTGGAATAAGCTAAAAGCAGCTCCCCGATTCTGGACGTATGTAAAATCTAATACGCCACGAAAAACGGGGAGCGTTTCTCCAATCTCCATGCGGCTTCTCACAGCGAATTTAGTAATCTGATCTATAACCAGCAGCCCACTCGCTATAATTACCAGCATCATGAATCTTCTCTATTCTACTTTAGGATAATAGTATCGTCGATTGAACCCTGCTCCTTAGCAAGGTTCTTGAGGCTCTCACTGAGATCTGAAACTGTAGCCTTTTCAACGTTCTCTTCAGCCTTCTCCTCTTTCTTCTTGATAACGAGAGTATCTTGAGTAACTGCAGCCACGTCTCCACCAAATGGAGTCTTGAGCTCCTTGTCGATATCAGGAATATCACTTCTATCAAGGTCAGGGAGAAGACCATAATCGTCGTTGTCTAGCTTCTCCATCTCTAGTTTAAGCATAGCTTTGTAGTTACCTCTAAGTCTCTCAACCTTCTGTTTAAGCACGAGGTGCTCATCGTTGAGCTTCTTAACTGTAGTCTTTGCTTCTAGAAGCATGCTCTCAGCCTCTAGCTCAGCATCTCTCATCATGAGCTCAGCTCTTCTCTCAGCACTTGCAGAGATATCAGCCATAAGTCTCTTAGCTGTCTCGAGAGTATCGAGCATAGCTGTATCAGACTTTTGTGACTCCTCAAGCTGCTTCTCGAGGAACTTAATCTTATGAGCCATGTTTCTGTTGTCGTTAAGAACTTTCTCGTAGTCAACGATAATAAGATCTAGAAACTCATCAACCTCTCTGGAGTTATATCCTTTTTTATCACGAGTAAACTCTTTCTTGTCGATATCTATTGGCATTATCATAGTATCGGTACCTTCCCTTCTATTTCTCTCTTAATCAAGTATGATTGTGGCTCTCGCCTAAAAAACATTCGTTATTAGTCTAATGACTAGCACCTGGAATACGCGGATTAGTAGGAACGCAATCACCGGCGCCCAGTCAAGCCCAATCTGTCCGTGACCATTTTTGTAGATGATCTTTCGAATCGGATCGACAAGTGGGCTTGTAAGCTGAGTTCCCATCTGATATAAGCCCCTCATGAACTCACTAGTTCCTGCAAACCAGCTGAACACTGCAGTTATAACAAGCATCATCTGTAGTATTGAGCAAAACCACGTAACGGCTCTTATCAGAACTATATCCATCAATTACCTCCAAGGACTGCTCTTCTCACCTAGCTGTCCACCTTCAGCACTTTCACGATTAACTTTGGCAGCTATATCTACATTAGCAGGCGCAAAGATGAATATATTAGATGTTACTCTCTGAACATTTCCATTAAGTGCATACGTTGCTCCGCTCAGGAAATCGAACATCTTGCGAGCTAGCTCGGTCTCTACATGTTCAAGGTTAATAATCACAGGCTTTCTCGACTTAAGATTATCTACAAGCTTAGTGCATTCGTCGAAATTCTTAGGCTCGATTACAAGCATCTTGAAAGGGCCTGAACCATTCATAGAATAAGCCTTATTCTGAGGACCCTTTGAGATTAGTGGCTCAATCTTGTCATATGCCGCATCTGATTTGTGAATACCTGTCTCTGGACGAGACTGGCTCATAGGAGCGGCTGGCGTTTCCTCGCCTCTCATCTTGTCCATTTCTTCAGCGATTTCTTCTTCCGAAACTTCGATTTCGTCTTCTGTCTCCATTCCGATTGCCGCTTTAAGAGCATCCTTAAAACCCATGACTCTTTCCTCCATTTACGTCAATTTAATATCTATACTATTATATGTTTTATTTTCATCGTTCAATGAAAATTGCGTGAGATTTTCTCACCTATACCATTTTATTTTACCACATTAACGGTAATTTCGCTGTCCAAAAATTAAACTCCCTACTCTAACAATTGTAGAACCCTCTTCAATCGCAATTTCGAAGTCTGCTGACATACCCATTGACAGCGTATCGATGTGGGCACGATCCTTCGGAAGATCCAATTCCTTGAGATTATCGAAAATAGATTTCGTCTCTTTGAAGTATACACGGGAATCTTCAGGCTCATCCACTCTAGGCGGTATGCACATAATGCCTCGAACTCGTACTGAATCGCATTCGCTCGTAATAAACTCTATAAGCTCCTTCACCTCTCCTTTAGAAATTCCCGTCTTGGAGTCCTCTTCAGCAAGATTAATCTCAATGAGAATATCCATCACGATGTCTTTAGCCGCTGCTCTCTTATTAATTTCCCTAGCAAGCTTCAGCGAATCAACAGAATGAATCATCGTTACTTTATCGATAATCTGCCTAACCTTGTTAGTCTGCAGATGACCGATTAGATGCCATCTCTCCGGATGAACTTCATCATACTTGCTCAGCAGTTCTTGCACCTTGTTCTCACCAAAGTCAGTAGCGCCTGCATCGAGCGCTTCCTGAAGTTCATCTGATTCATGCTTCTTAGTTACAGCCAGAAGAGTTACGTCCTCTGGGTCGCGACCAGATCGCTTTGCAGCCTCACCTTTGCGCCTCAATATCTCTAAATAATTATCCTTAATACTCATTATTTACTAACGTCCTTTGCATTATTGATATCGCGCTTGCTTGGCGATTTCACAACTTCATCGTACGTGCTAATCGTCTTGACGTAATTCCCCTTGCTATCCATGTAGATATTCTCGTAGACAGCAGCCTTTTCACCATTATTCGCTTTGATGCTAATCGCTTTGAATCTTAATCTACCAATTTTATCTTTAGTTATGACACCCTGCTTGCCATTCTTCTTGACTATGCTCTTTGTCAAAATCACCACACCGTCTGAACTAGCTACAGTAACATCCGCTTTTTCGAGTCTATCAGTAGTAAAGCCATCGAAGTACTGTCTGCAGCGTATGATTACGCGCATATCCTTACCTTTACCCTTGTTCAGTCCTACGACAATGGCATTCATATTCTTATCCCCGACAGAAATCTTAACATTTTGCCCTTTGGTGTAATGTTTGGCCGTTTCTGAATCCGCATAGAATACATACCACCAACTTCCGTTCTCAATTACTTTAAAAAGCGGTTCGCCCTTAGCGACTTTTCCGTCCGCCAGTTCACGAAACTTCGGCTTTGCTAGTTTCTCAAACTCAGCCTCTGACATGTTAAATATATTATCTGAATTCAGATATTCAAGACCATCTAATTTATATGTTATATAGCCAGGCTGATTGGTATTTCCGTTATCTGTGCTGATAACCGCATCATTCTTTTTCATCTTCTTGAGAAGAGAGTCATACTTAGTACTAGCACTGCTTGCTCCTTCGCCAGATATCTTGACTACCTTGGATGTGCCTTTGACTAACTCTCCTTCGGTGACAGAGCGCTTTACGGTTCCTGATTTGCCTGCAGTGTAAACGGTTTCATTTCTCACTATGTAGCCTTTGGTCTCGTCCTTAACTTCAACGTTTCCATACTTAGCCACATACGATCTATCAAAAAGACCCGCAACTGAAGGCAGTACATATACGATTACCAAAACGGTAATCAACACAATTCCATATATTGCTCCCCAGAACATAGTCTTTTTCTTCTTCATCATTCACACCTCTACAGGATGATTTTACACGAAACAGCGTGTTATAACAATGCTTTGTCGGTAGCTAATCCCTAATCACAGACTCTATTAAGAGTCGTTCTTTCTTAGGGTAAGCCTTTTCATCAGCTCTGAATTTCTTGACAAAGTTCTGCCACATATCTGGTCTTCTTTCTTTCGTCAGTATCATGGATTGTTCAAATCTCCAGAGCTCGATTTTCTTGTGGTCGCCGCTGAGAAGCACCTCTGGAACTTTTCCCTCTTCCATGGTTCTAGGCCTTGTGTACTGAGGGTATTCTAGAAGCCCCGAATATACAGATTCCTCTAGCACTGACTCATCTGATGCCAGCACTCCAGGAACGAATCTCGCAACCGTATCGACCAGCACCATCGCGGGCAGCTCTCCGCCCGTCAGCACATAGTCACCAATCGAAATCTCCTCGGCGGAGAGCTCGGTGAGGGCGCGCTCATCTACCCCCTCATAGTGCCCACATAGAATCGTGAGCTCGCCCTCGCCTGCAAGCTCTTCGGCAACCTCTTGAGAGAGCTTGCGCCCGCGAGGCGACATGTAGATAGATTTGCCTGCGAACCCATTCTGCCTATAGCAAGAAACGATAGGCTGAACCTGCATAAGCATACCCGCGCCTCCTCCAAAAGGCATGTCGTCGACACGGCAATGCTTATCCTCAGTATAATCCCTTATATTAACAATATTAAGCTCAATAATTCCATTATCAACTGCCCTTCCGATTATGCTAGACCTTATCGGTTCAAACATCTCAGGAAACAGGGTCATAATATTTATCTTCATATAATAAATTCTCTACCTATTAATCAATCAGCCCAGGAATTAGGGCAATATCAATGGTGCCATCCTCAAGCGAAACCTCTTTTACAAAAGCATCAACATATGGAATCAACACTTTTCTGCTGTCTTGTGATAAGACTACCTCAAGTAAGCTCTGCGTCGGATTGTCAATCAAGTCATTTACGTCTCCGATAATCTCTCCGCTCTCAGAGTTGCGAGCGCGAAGTCCAATTAAATCACGATAGTAATAATGACCTGGTTCAAGCTCTGCTAGCTCACTTTCAGGTATGTAAAGTTCTGCACCTGTTAGTTTCTCAGCTACAGTTCTATCTGCAACATTATAGAATTTCACCACAGGCCTTCCCTTCTGATAACGTATGCTCTTGACTTCGAGTTCGAGCGATCCATCAACCCCATAAACTGAATTATCTGCTCCGAGCTCTGCGTATTTCTTACCATCTACAAGCAGCACCGCTCCTTCATAGAGATTCTCGGATTCTTCCGCATATAGGAGCACCTTGGTTTCCCCCTTTAGACCAACTGCCGCTCCAACTTTCCCTACATTAACCATTGTCTTGTCTTTTGCTAGAGACATAATCTCCTCCTTGGATGCACTCACACCCTTTGTACACACTAAAAATACACTTTACTCATTATAGAAATAAGCATGCGTTATCCACGCATGCCTTGATAATGATAATTGTCCGAGTCGCGCTATTCTTCAACGATATCAACAGTGACTCTCTTGTTCTGCTTGATTGCAGCCGCCTTCACAACAGTTCTAATTGCTTTGGCAATGCGTCCCTGTTTGCCAATGATCTTACCCATGTCTTCTTTTGCAACACTGAGTTTAATCACTATCTCATTGCCGTGTACTTCTTCAGTTACGACAACATCGGCAGGCCTTGATACTAGCGCTTTGGCAATTAATTCAATTAAGCCGGCCATTATCTCTTCCTTCCTACTTCAAGCAACCCGACTTCTTGAGCAACGCTCTTACAGTGTCGGTAGGCTGTGCTCCGTTAGCAAGCCACTTCTGTGCAGCCTCGTTATCGATATTGATCTCTGCTGGATCCTTTAGAGGATTGTATGTACCAATCTCCTCGATAAATCTTCCGTTTCTTGGAGTTCTTGAATCTGCAACAACTACTCTGTAGAAAGGCTTCTTGTGAGCTCCCATTCTCTTTAATCTGATCTTAACCATTTGTTCCTCCTGATTATCTTAAAAAATATAAAATTTATGCTTAACAAATAAATTTGTCATAAGCTAACCCATTAGTCCTCTAAAAAGCTTGTTCTTCTTGAGTGCCGCCGGATTATTAAACTTCTTCATCATCGCCTTCATCTCATCAAACTGCTTGATAAGTTGGTTGATGCTCTGCACCGTCTGACCGCTTCCAGCCGCGATACGCTTTCTTCTGCTAGCATTTAGAATGTTTGGATTCTCACGCTCTGCATTAGTCATCGATTGGATAATCGCCTTCATTCTATCGAGGTCTTTTTTACCCTTCTCGAAATCAATCTGCTTCTTGTCTGCTGCCGATATTCCGGGAATCATATCGATAAGCCTCGCAATTCCGCCCATCTTGTTAATCTGTCCCATTTGCTCGAGGAAGTCATTGAGGTCGAACTGATTCTTCCTGAACTTCGCTTCCATTCTTGCAGCTTCTTCTTCGGTGTAGGCATTTTCAGCCTGCTCGATGAGGCTCATGACATCGCCCATTCCGAGGATTCTAGAAGCTATACGGTCTGGGTGGAATGGCTCGAGAGCATTATACTTCTCACCGGTACCCATGAACTTAATTGGCTTACCAGTAACCATTTTGGTTGAGAGTGCCGCACCTCCGCGGGAATCTCCATCCATTTTAGTCATGATTATACCATCAATGCCGAGCTTCTCGTTGAAGCCCTCCGCGATGTTAACTGCATCCTGACCTGTAAGTGCGTCAACTGCTAGTAGAATCTCGTGAGGTCTCACACCCTTCTTCAGTTGAACTAGCTCTTCCATCAGTGCTTCATCTATCTGTAAGCGTCCTGCTGTATCGACAATCAGAACGTTGCAGCCTTTGCGCTGTGCTTCTTCTAGAGCAGCCTTGGCTATAACTAGCGGCTCATTCGACTCTCTCATGGTAAATACCGGAGTATTTACAGCCTTGCCAACTACCTCCAGCTGATCTATAGCCGCTGGCCTATATACGTCGCATGCGCACAGCATCGGCTTCTTGCCATTCTGCTTGAGCCACGCAGCCAGCTTTCCACAGGTTGTTGTCTTACCGGTACCCTGGAGACCAACCATCATATAAACCGTAAATCCACTTGGTGAATATGTGAGTTTGCTGTTCGCTCCACCCATCATATCCACGAGCTCTTCCTTCACGATCTTGAGCACTTGCTGTCCCGGAGTCAGACTCTTGAGCACATCTGCACCCATTGCCTTCTCCTTGATAGTAGCAACAAATTGCTTTACGACCTTGAAGTTAACATCTGCCTCGAGTAGCGCCAGTTTTACTTCGCGCATTGCAGCATCGATGTCCTTCTCGCTTACGACGCCTTTGCCTCGCAGATTTCGAAACGTTTCTTGTAATTTTTCCGATAAACCTTCGAATGCCATATCTTTTCTTATCTCTCCATATATGAAGACTCTTATAGATCGAGAGCCTTATGCATAAATTTATTCATCTTTGAAAGTGCTTCGCGAAGCTCTTCCACATCATCCACTGAACTCATACTTTCCAGCAGGTTATCAGCTTCAGAAATCAGCACATTGTTAGACTTCCACTCCGCAACCAGCCCGAGCGCAGCTTCGTACTTCTCAAGACTTCCTTCTGCTTTCTTGAGCACGTAGTGAACCCCTTGCCTACTGAGCCCGAGTTCTTCTGCAATCTCCGTTAGTGACAGGTTGTCCTCGTGATATAGGTCCATGATCTCGCGCTTATTATCATCTAGTAGACTGCCATAGAAGTCATACATCAAGCTCGTATATTCAACATTGTTTATATTTTCTTTCATACCGTAAAACTATAACACAAGGAGAAACTGCTGTCAAGCATTTCTCTTGACAGCAGTTTTTTTCTTTTGATTTATCCGATTTCTCAACTTCTATTTACGAAACTCTTACATCATTTGTCGAACGCACTTCTCTATGAGTTCTCAGCTCTTCGAGATCTTCTACAGAATACTCCACCGCGATATCTAGATGTTTGCCAAACTGTTCTCCGTACTTCTTCTTGTTTAGTGCAAAGAATATTGCTCCCATCAGAGCCCATCCACCGGCCATCAGCCACTCCTGTATCGCAAGTGTGCTTCCCGAGCCCGGAATCAGATACATAGATACCATTCCTCCAGATAGGACAGTCGCCATTATACCTACAAACTTATAATGCTTTACGCGATAAGGTCTTGGCATATCAGGCGCCTTACGTCTTAATATCAGGAACGAAATTGATACCATGCAGTAAGCTAGACAGCAGCCGAGATTTCCTGCATCACATATCCATACAAGCATCTGTCTACCCGCAAGAGGGGCGAGCATCGAGATAACTCCGATTAACAACAGTGCATTTACAGGGGTCTTATACTTATGATGCAACTTGGCAAATGCCTTTGGTATCATGTTCGAATCAGCCATCGAGTACATCGCACGGCTTCCACCAATCATAAACGAGTTCCAGCTAGTAACGATTCCGCACAGTCCACCGATAATAACTACGTCCGCCATCTTCTTCGTTCCATAAGCTTTTGCCATAGCATCAGCCGTTACTAGTCCAGCGCCACTCATCGATGCATCAATCTCCGAGGAATTCATCAGATAGCCAACTGCGAGTATTACGAGTGAGTAGAATGCAACCGCCATAACAATTGACATGATGAGAATCTTACCAATCTTCTTGAGCGATCCCTGTATCTCCTCAGCAGCCTGAGGGATTACGTCAAAACCGATGAAGAAGAACGGTGTCATTACCGCTACATGCATTACATGACTTAAAGTCGACTGGTTTCCCTTTCCTGCAAAAAGCTGTGGCATAAGGTTGCCTATATCTCCCCTAACCGCTGATGTCCCAACTAGCAGTACGCCTACGCCAAAGATTATAGCCGTAAGTATCGTCTGAACTATAGCAGCTGTTTTAGCTCCCATGATATTGACGAATGTCATCAGAGCAGCTGTGGCAGAAGCCAGAGCAAGCCACGATGCATATATGTCGAATCCTGCAACTGTATACAAATATCCTTTCAGGAATCCTGGAAAAATGTACGAGACAATTGTAGGAAATGCACACGCCTCAAAGCATACAACCCCAACGTATCCAAGGATAATACCCCATGTACAGATGAATGATCCGGTTGCTCCCATCGCCTTGTAACTGAACACATGCTCTCCGCCGCACTGCGGCATAGCTGCAGTCAGCTCTGCATAAGTAAGTCCTACAAAGAAAATCATTATGCCTCCAAGTGCAAATCCAATTGCCGCTCCGAGCACACCGCCTCTATTTATCCAATCACCAGTTGAGATTACCCATCCCCAACCAATCATCGCACCAAAAGCTATTACTAATATATCTTTCGATGATAGTACTTTATCGAATTCAGATTGTTTCGTCATTTAAGACACGCCCTTTCAAATATTTATAATCGATGTTGTGTTTCTTGTATATGTTCTAATATATAATTAAATTCATAAACATATTAATTAATGTAGTAGTATGAAGTTTCCAGTCATAATTTAGAATTTTTTAAGTAACAATACCTACTGACAATACTATTGTAACTTAGTGTAGTCACTTTGTCAAAAGTTGTTTTGTGAAGATTCTATGATAATGATATTTCACTTCTAAAGTGATATAATCGAATTGATAAAATTTCTAGGAGGGCTACTCTATGTCATCAATTGAAGATACAAGAGTTTACGAATCGAGATACCAGCAGATTGCCGTTGAAATGGCTGAAAAAATCGCGGAAGGTTGGTATGAAGTAGGTGACCGTATCACCTCGCGCTCGACTATCGCAACTACATTTCACGTATCTCCTGAGACTGCAAGAAAAGCTATGCAGGTTCTCGTTGATATGGGAATCGTTACAGTAAGGCACGGAAGTGGTACTTACGTTGCTTCTCGTGAGAAAGCCCAACTTTATTTCGAGAAATTTCACGATACCGTCTCTATCGCACAGACAAGAGAGCAAATTGTTGAAGCCATTGCTACTCAGCGCCGAGACCTCGAGAACTTAGCTAAGCTCCTGGACGACCTAATTGCTCGTAACAATAGGGATCACAACACATCTTATCTGACTCCGCACGATATGAAAATAGATGCTAACTGCAACTTTATTGGACAGTCAATTGGAGAACTTGATATATGGCAACAGACTGGAGCAACAATCGTAGCGGTAAAACGAGGCGACGAGACATTTATCTCCCCTGGACCTTATGAGAGAGTGCAAGCAGGCGACATAATATTGTTCGTCGGTAGCGACTTATCGAGGCAGAAAATGCTTAACCTCTTCAACTCACCGACGCCAGACCCAGCTTCGCTAAATGATTAATCGGATAACTTTGAATAAATTATTAAATAAAATTGAGTTAAGCGTCTGTAATGTAAACTAAATTGACTCATATACCACAACAAAGTTAACAGAAAAAATCTACGTGAATACTCACCAAATCCATGTAGTATCTGAACAATACCTTTAGGTTCAAAAGCAGGAACATATATCCATGTCTAAACATCATCTCTCTTATTGTAGGAATGAAAACTAAACTCATGCAACATAATAGTTTGCCTTTCAGAAACAACTAACAATAATAGTTAAGTTCAGAGTAGCATAAGCAATGATATAGTCGAGCATAGTAATGACTATCAGGAATGTTTTGTATAACCACAATGCAAATAAAAGTAGACTGCAGTGGTAAATAACCAATTTAATTGAATAGAAACATAAAAAATCTGCCTAAAAAGGCAGACTAGTTTAAATAAAAAAACCGGCGACGTCCTAATTTCCCAGGCAGCTTCCCACCAAGTATCTTCAGCGCTAAAGAGCTTAACTTCTGTGTTCGGGATGGGAACAGGTGTAACCTCTCTGCTATTGTCACCGGATTTTGTAAATCGCTCTCGCAATCTACTCATATGTTGTAGTAAGATGTGTCTCCATCATCTTCCACGCTTTTGAGAGTTGTACCCTCAAAATTGAATAACCACCTTGTGCTTTAAACCATTTGGTCAA
>NZ_CP016199.1:1847657-1851217 GCF_002243385.1 Mogibacterium pumilum
TAAAAAAACCGGCGACGTCCTAATTTCCCAGGCAGCTTCCCACCAAGTATCTTCAGCGCTAAAGAGCTTAACTTCTGTGTTCGGGATGGGAACAGGTGTAACCTCTCTGCTATTGTCACCGGATTTTGTAAATCGCTCTCGCAATCTACTCATATGTTGTAGTAAGATGTGTCTCCATCATCTTCCACGCTTTTGAGAGTTGTACCCTCAAAATTGAATAACCACCTTGTGCTTTAAACCATTTGGTCAAGTGTTCGACCTATTAGTATCAGTCAGCTGAATACGTTACCGTACTTACACCTCTGACCTATCAACGTGATAGTCTCTCACGGGTCTTACCTTTCGGAGGAAATCTTATCTTGAGGTGGGCTTCGCACTTAGATGCTTTCAGCGCTTATCCCTTCCATACGTAGCTACCCGGCTATGCCCTTGGCAGAACAACCGGTACACCAGAGGTATGTCCATCCCGGTCCTCTCGTACTAAGGATAGCTCCTCTCAAATTTCCAACGCCCACAGCGGATAGGGACCGAACTGTCTCACGACGTTCTGAACCCAGCTCGCGTACCTCTTTAATGGGCGAACAGCCCAACCCTTGGGACCTACTTCAGCCCCAGGATGAGACGAGCCGACATCGAGGTGCCAAACACCCCCGTCGATGTGAACTCTTGGGGGGTATAAGCCTGTTATCCCCGGGGTAGCTTTTATCCGTTGAGCGATGGCCCTTCCACTCGGAACCACCGGATCACTAAGCCCGACTTTCGTCCCTGCTCGACCTGTTTGTCTCGCAGTCAAGCTCCCTTTTGCCTTTGCACTCTTCGCGCGATTTCCGTCCGCGCTGAGGGAACCTTTGGGCGCCTCCGTTACTCTTTAGGAGGCGACCGCCCCAGTCAAACTGCCCACCTGACACTGTCCCTGTACCGGTTCACGGTACTAGGTTAGATTTCCAACATTACAAGGGTGGTATCCCAACGGTGACTCCTCCAACACTGGCGTGCTGATCTCTTAGTCTCCCACCTATCCTGTACATGCAATGCCGAAAATCAATATCAAGCTACAGTGAAGCTCCACGGGGTCTTTCCGTCCTGCTGCGGGTAACCGGCATCTTTACCGGTACTACAATTTCACCGAGCCTATTGTTGAGACAGCGTCCAGATCATTACGCCTTTCGTGCGGGTCGGAACTTACCCGACAAGGAATTTCGCTACCTTAGGACCGTTATAGTTACGGCCGCCGTTTACTGGGGCTTAAGTTCTGTGCTTCGGTTGCCCTAACACTTCCCCTTAACCTTCCAGCACCGGGCAGGCGTCAGCCCCTATACATCAGCTTTCGCTTTAGCAGAGACCTGTGTTTTTGGTAAACAGTTGCCTGGACCTCTTCACTGCGGCCTGCCGAAGCAGGCACCCCTTCTCCCGAAGTTACGGGGTTATTTTGCCGAGTTCCTTAACAATAGTTCGCTCGCTCACCTTAGGATTCTCTCCTCATCTACCTGTGTCGGTTTGCGGTACGGGCACCTTGGATCTCATTAGCGGCTTTTCTTGACAGCGTGAAATCGATTGCTACCGGTCATTCGACCACCCCATAACAGCTCAACCTATCAGAAAGCGGATTTGCCTACTTTCAAGCCTCACTGCTTGGACACGCTCAACCAACGGCGTGCTCAATCTATCCTTCTGTGTCCCCACTTCATTCAAACAATCCTTGGTGGTACAGGAATATCAACCTGTTGTCCATCGCCTACAGCCTTCGCTCTCGGCTTAGGTCCCGACTTACCCTGAGAGGACGAACCTTCCTCAGGAAACCTTAGATTTTCGGCGGACGGGATTCTCACCCGCCTTACGCTACTCATGCCAACATTCTCTCTTCTATACTGTCCAGATTTGCTCTCGCGCCTCCTTCTACCTATATAGAATGCTCCTCTACCAATTAGTTGTACTAATTCCAAAGCTTCGGTGGTAAGTTTGAGCCCCGTTTATCTTCGGCGCAGGATCACTCGACTAGTGAGCTATTACGCACTCTTTAAATGTATGGCTGCTTCTAAGCCAACATCCTAGCTGTTTGTGCAATCCCACATCCTTTTCCACTTAACTTACTCTTTGGGACCTTAGCTGTTGATCTGGGCTGTTTCCCTTTCGACCATGGAACTTATCTCTCATAGTCTGACTCCCAAGTATGATACCACGGTATTCGGAGTTTGATAGTTGTTGGTAACCGGTGAAGGCCCCGCGAACAGTCAGTGCTCTACCCCCGTGTATCTTTTCCTTGAGGCTAGCCCTAAAGCTATTTCGAGGAGAACCAGCTATATCCGAGTTCGATTGGAATTTCACCGCTATCCACAAGTCATCCTAACCTTTTTCAACAGATATAGGTTCGGTCCTCCATAACCTTTTACGGTTACTTCAACCTGCTCATGGATAGGTCACCCGGTTTCGGGTCTACAGCATGTAACTCTCGCCCTTTTCAGACTCGATTTCTCTACGGCTCCGTTGCTCCAGCAACTTAACCTCGCTACATACCATAACTCGTTGGCCCGTTCTACAAAAAGTACTAGGTCACTTGCGCTCCCTATGCTTGTAAGCATCAGGTTTCAGATTCTATTTCACTCCCCTCCCGGGGTTCTTTTCACCTTTCCCTCACGGTACTATTCGCTATCGGTCACTGGGTAGTATTTAGGCTTGGAGGGTGGTCCCTCCTGCTTCAGGCCGGGTTACACGTGTCCGGTCCTACTCTGGTGCCACCTATGCGCTTTCTGCTTTCGCCTACAGGAGTTTTACCTTCTTTGCTTGAACTTTCCAGTCCTATTCGGCTTGCATAACTTCGTCAATATCGGTGGTCCACAACCCCAAACTGTAAACAGTCCGGTTTGGCCTCTTTCCCTTTCGCTCGCCGCTACTAAGGAAATCGATTTTTCTTTCTCTTCCTAGGGCTACTTAGATGTTTCAGTTCACCCCGTTCCCCTCATTAAGCTATGTATTCACTTAATGATACATACGCATTACCGTATGTGGGTTCCCCCATTCGGAAATCTGCGGGTATATCGGATATGTGCTCCTTACCGCAGCTTATCGCAGCTTATCACGTCCTTCTTCGGCTCCCAGTGCCAAGGCATCCACCCGATGCTCTTTGTACTTGACCAATCATTTCTTTCAAAATGTTCTTTTGCCTAGACTAGCGTTGTCTAGGTCTTATTCACTATTGTATTTCTCTCAGTGAATTCTGGTTTCTCTCAACAAATAGTCTGTTTGAAATCGTTACCCAATTTGAATCTACTTCTAGTAGATTCGGCTTGTATCTCGATTCGTTGTCTATTTGTCTTCATTTTACACTTGGTGTGTTATTCAATTTTCAAGGTGCTACTTTACATATATAAAATATATGTAATGGTGGGCTTGGGAGGACTCGAACCTCCGACCTCACGCTTATCAGGCGTGCGCTCTAACCACCTGAGCTACAAGCCCATAAACTATCATAGTGTAGAGACTAGGTCTCCTTAGAAAGGAGGTGATCCAGCCGCTCGTTCTCGAACGGCTACCTTGTTACGACTTCACCCCAGTCATTGGTT
>NZ_CP016199.1:1851242-1853258 GCF_002243385.1 Mogibacterium pumilum
GTCGCGTTAACGACATTTGCCTTTCGGCTGGTGGAGAATAAGGGGATCGAACCCTTGACCCCCTGCGTGCAAGGCAGGTGCTCTCCCAGCTGAGCTAATTCCCCATAAACTATCATAGTGTAGAGACTAGGTCTCCTTAGAAAGGAGGTGATCCAGCCGCTCGTTCTCGAACGGCTACCTTGTTACGACTTCACCCCAGTCATTGGTTTTGCCTTAGGCGACAGATTAATTAGCCGACTTCGGGCACCCCCAACTTCCATGGTGTGACGGGCGGTGTGTACAAGACCCGGGAACGCATTCACCGCAGCATTCTGATCTGCGATTACTAGCAACTCCAACTTCATGTAGGCGAGTTGCAGCCTACAATCCGAACTGGGATCGGTTTTGGTGATTCGCTCCACTTCGCAGTATTGCCTCTCATTGTACCGACCATTGTAGCACGTGTGTAGCCCAGAACATAAGGGGCATGATGATTTGACGTCATCCCCACCTTCCTCCGAGTTGACCTCGGCAGTCTCGCTAGAGTCCTCAACTGAATGTTAGTAACTAGCGACAAGGGTTGCGCTCGTTGCGGGACTTAACCCAACATCTCACGACACGAGCTGACGACAACCATGCACCACCTGTCTCTGCTGTCCGAAGAAGGGATCGGTTAAGATCCTGTCAGCAGGATGTCAAGCCCTGGTAAGGTTCTTCGCGTTGCTTCGAATTAAACCACATGCTCCGCTGCTTGTGCGGGTCCCCGTCAATTCCTTTGAGTTTTACTCTTGCGAGCGTACTCCCCAGGCGGAGCACTTATTGCGTTAACTGCGGCACTGAGCCCTAACGGACCCAACACCTAGTGCTCATCGTTTACGGCGTGGACTACCAGGGTATCTAATCCTGTTTGCTACCCACGCTTTCGTGCCTCAGTGTCAGTTACAGTCCAGAAAGCCGCCTTCGCCGCTGGTGTTCCTCCTAATATCTACGCATTTCACCGCTACACTAGGAATTCCGCTTTCCCCTCCTGCACTCAAGTAGCCCAGTTCGCAAGGCAAGTAGAGGTTGAGCCTCTAAATTAAACCTTGCGCTTAGGTAACCACCTACGCACTCTTTACGCCCAATAATTCCGGATAACGCTTGCCCCCTACGTATTACCGCGGCTGCTGGCACGTAGTTAGCCGGGGCTTGCTCCTAAGGTACCGTCATTTGTTTCTTCCCTTAGAACAGAAGTTTACAACCCGAAGGCCTTCATCCTTCACGCGGCGTTGCTGCATCAGGCTTTCGCCCATTGTGCAAGATTCCCTACTGCTGCCTTCCGTAGAAGTTTGGACCGTGTCTCAGTTCCAATGTGGCCGATCACCCTCTCAGGTCGGCTACTGATCGTCACCTTGGTGAGCCGTTACCTCACCAACTAGTTAATCAGACGCAGGCCCATCCCTGACCGATAAATCTTTGACCGTTGAAGCATGTGCTTCTACGGTGTTATGAGGTTTTAATCATCGTTTCCAATGGCTATCCCTCTGTCAAGGGCAGGTTGCCTACGCGTTACTCACCCGTCCGCCGCTGTCCGTTAATATAATCCCCCGAAGGTTCATGCACTAACATCTCGCTCGACTTGCATGTATTAGGCACGCCGCCAGCGTTCATCCTGAGCCAGGATCAAACTCTTAATAAATGTTATCTGAAGAATCTTTCGATTCGTCCAAATCCTGTTAATGGATGACGCTTATCGCGTCTCGACTCGTTATTTCCGAATCATTGTTGTTTGTGTTTGAATTGTACAGGGACATACGACATATTTGTACATCGTTTGTCTCTTATACGATCTTGAGATCTGATCTCCAGTTTGCACTGTGTCGATCTCTTGACCAGTTTCTACACTATGAAGTTGTCATGGTTCTGCTGACTGCGTTTGAGCGTTTTTAAGCTAACGGCTCTCTCGCGACAGCTTAATCATTATAGCGCACCATTTTTGACTCGTCAAGCACTTTTTTATCTTTTTTGAAAGATTTTCTGCTCGACTCATCTTGGCTC
>NZ_CP016199.1:1858802-1862768 GCF_002243385.1 Mogibacterium pumilum
GTGTTTGAATTGTACAGGGACATACGACATATTTGTACATCGTTTGTCTCTTATACGATCTTGAGATCTGATCTCCAGTTTGCACTGTGTCGATCTCTTGACCAGTTTCTACACTATGAAGTTGTCATGGTTCTGCTGACTGCGTTTGAGCGTTTTTAAGCTAACGGCTCTCTCGCGACAGCTTAATCATTATAGCGCACCATTTTTGACTCGTCAAGCACTTTTTTATCTTTTTTGAAAGATTTTCTGCTCGACTCATCTTGGCTCGCTTACCCGCTACTTTTCAGGATAGCAAGTGTTGTTATTATAGGTAATTTACTCTTTGCGGTCAATAGTTTTTGCAACTTTAAATTACACTATTTCTAATTATTATCTTTAGCCCACTTTTTCTTCTATATATATGTATACATTGTCACTTTTTTTCTACATGTATTATTTGCATATACTTTTCTGTCGTTGATTTTACTTGCTTTTAGACTATATCTACCAATTTATTACTTTTATGGCAACTACATATATGGATTTACACTGTTTTTTATATGTTTAAGGATTATTCATTATATCTACCAATATAATAGAGCGAGGAATCACTCCACGCTCTTGTTTTCTTCTGTATATCTATTAATTTGTTATTTATATTTATACGTCATTTATACGTTTGCTAGTTTTTCTTCTTGCTTCGTCTTGCTGCTCCAACACTATCGCGTCTAGCCCTCTCCTTAGCAATCTCCTCTTCAAGCTGCTTTATCTTATTGCGCTGCTCTCTAGATCTACGGGTAGCTTCTATAGCGATTCTTGTATTACGTTTTTCTTCTCTCTTTGCCCTCTCAAGCTTCTCTTCATTCTTACTTAGGAATTCAGGCTTACTATAATCTAGACTCATACCGATTCTAAATCTATCAATTCCAATTAGAATAGCAGCGACACCAATTAGCAACATAACGTGCATATTCAAAACGCTTTTGTTGAAAAACATGTATGCACCTAGCAGCGTCATCGCGGTCCCGAGTATAAAGGTTCTCTTCTCGCTTAGAGAATTTGTTCTGATATCTATATTGATACTGAAGACAGCTGCGAGACCGCTCGTCATGAGAATCATAGCAAATATTGCTGTTACCGCTACATCTTCGCTAATCTGTCCAGACAAGAACATTATTCCTAGAAATGCAGAGATTACCGCCTGGACAACGTACGTCTTTGTAATCATGTTATCCTCGTAGCCGACATTCTTGAATACCACTAGCTCTAACGCTCCCATGATAAGAAGCACGCCACCTACAACGAACGCTACCGAAGTGAATGCTGCTGTTGAGTTCGCCACACAGAAAGTACCTACTATTACCATTAACGCACTAGAAATCATAGCTAATATTCTCATCTAGCACCTCCTAGTTATTTCTTTTAACTTATTAATACTATCATATTGAGTATTTCGCCGCAACGAGCCTTTATATATAAAAGAAAGTTATGTAGTAGTGAATTGAATTGAAGATTACTGCTCATAGTAGATTGTTATATAGTAGCTAGTTTATAAATAGCTGTCATTTATTTAAAGTTTGCATGATTTGTTTTAAGTTTGTATGATTTACATCAAGTTTCACGGATCACTAGGTGCCACGCTGTGATATAACACAAACTATTTGATATAAAATTGTTTTAATTGCACCTTTTGGCTATTTGTAGTATAAATAGCTTTGCGAAATATATTATTTAATTGAGGGGGTTCTATATGAAATCCATTTTTAGAGCTTGGAATAAGCTAAGCTTAATCGTTCAGATCATCATTGGTCTCATTATCGGTATTTCACTTGCCGTTATTGCACCTAAGCAGCTCGCATTCCTGACACTTTTCGGTGACTTATTTGTAGGAGCGCTAAAGGCTATTGCGCCACTCATGGTATTTATCCTTGTAATGGCTGCTATCGCACAGCACAAGTCTGGAACTAAAACCAACATGACGACAGTTATCGTGCTATATATTGTAGGCACACTATCCGCAGGTCTCTGTGCTGTTGTCTCAAGTTTCTTGTTCCCGCAGACTCTTATTCTTGTAAAGTCTACCGAGAAAATTTCGGCACCTGACAACATTGTATCCGTGCTGAAGACTGTTCTTCTAAACGCAATTGACAACCCGATTAACGCAATTGTAAGCACAAACTTTCTTGGTGTACTAGCATGGGCAGTAATCATCGGTGTTGCACTTAGAGCATCTTCTGATTCCACAAAGGGACTTCTATCTGATCTTTCCGATGCAATCACTAAATGCGTTCGCTGGATTATCCAGTTTGCACCTCTCGGTGTTATGGGTCTCGTATTCAACTCTATCTCGACTAGTGGAATCGGTGCTCTTGCAAAATATGCATCACTCATTCTACTGCTTGTTGGGACGATGGTATTCATCGCACTTGTTGTAAATCCACTAATCGTATTCTTGGCTTCGCACCAGAATCCTTATCCGCTTGTTTTCAAGTGTCTAAGCAACAGCGGCATCACAGCATTCTTTACACGTAGCTCTGCAGCTAACATCCCGGTTAACCTTGAGCTCTGCGAAGACTTGGGTCTTGATGTAAATACATACCCTATTTCTATTCCTCTTGGAGCTACTATTAACATGGCTGGTGCCGCTGTTACTATTGCAATCATGTCGCTTGCAGCTTGCAACACAATGGGTGTAAAGGTTGATATTCCTTCCGCTATCCTGCTCGTATTCCTGACTGCTGTCAGTGCTGCTGGTGCTTCTGGAGTTGCTGGAGGATCACTACTACTTATCCCGCTTGCATGCTCACTATTCGGTCTCCCTGCTGATATCTCAATGCAGGTTGTTGGAGTTGGCTTCATCTGCGGAGTAATTCAGGACTCTTGCGAGACTGCACTAAACTCTTCTACAGACGTTCTCTTAACTGCAACTGCTGAGCTGCACGAATACAGAAAAAGAGGAGAAAAGAAAATTCTTAACATCAAGTAGTTGGGACATGCGCTAATCTACCGATGATTGAGATAATCGAAATGAGCATATGATATAGTTATCGAGGGAAGTTTATCACTTCTCCACCATTACTTAAAATCGAGTAGGGGCTAACTTGTAGCCCCTCTCACACCACCGTACGTGCCGTTCGACATACGGCGGTTCAACCTAAATAGTAATCTAAACAGCTTATGAGTCCTCGCTTTGCGAGGATTTCTTTGCTGATGAGGTGCAGTCCTGTGGTTTTGGCTACCGCTTGGTTAACTGTTTCAACTTCCTCTTGAATCGCTTTATTGAGTCTCGGTGAGGTCTTGCCTTCCACCCTTCTCTGTCTTTCCAAAATCCAAAACCGAGATATTTTAATTTGGATGGTTTTGTGACCTTGCTCTTTGTAGCACTGACTTTGAGCCGCCATTTACGTTCAATCCACCCTGTAATAGTGTACATGACTCGGTTTGTACTTCCGTCTTCGCTACTTGCTGTCCACTTATCCGCCGTATGCGCCTTGGTATTAGCTTCCTGTTCGTCAGGCTACGATTTTGCTATCCCTTCTTCTCGCCTGCACCTCACAATACAAACCTTGGGAATCGCTATGAGGTTCGTCGGCAACTACGCCCTACGTGGACTTTCACCACAGACTGACGGCATGCCCGTCAATAGGGTAGAGCGAGGGCGTTAGCCCTCAACCCTCCCGTTGCACCGTACGTACGGGGCTCGTATACGGCGCTACATCAACATAGAATCAAGCGTTAATTCAGATAATACGCCAAAGGGTCGACCAATCCCGGTCGGCTCTTTGTCTTTTTGCCAAGTATCGTTGGATTGAGCAGGAAATTAATATCCCGAATAGTAGCCATTCGGTACCATCCCTGCCTTGCGTTTGCCACGCTTAACAATCTTTTCTCCTCAAGGCCACATTCCTGAATCCTATTCAGAGCCATCAGGTTCTTGAATATGGTCTTCGGCTTTTTCCACTGTTTGAGTATCACTACTCTCACCTT